>NZ_MRXX01000021.1 GCF_016642265.1 Streptococcus lactarius | reverse complement strand
AAAACATACTAAGATTAGTAGTGAGGAAATCTCCGACGGGAGAAAGTACTCACTACTTTTTCGTTATGTTAAAGTAGAGGTGTCTTGTTAAGTCGATAAGTCCTTTGGCGCTAGACGTCGTAACTAAAACTGACAAGACACCTGTTTTAGGAAGAATGTTATCAAAGTATGTGGGACGAAAAACGTCGAGTATTGAAAATGACATCACTAAAGCAAGGAATCATACAAGACAAAGAGGTAATATCATGCGAGTAGTTTTTGGGATTGACGTGAGTAAAGCAAGTTCAGAAGTGGCCATCTTGGTCAATGGAGAAAAGGTACATGGTTATATCATACCCAATGATGCCATCGGATTTAATCGACTACTTGGGGACTTGAAGACTGTTCACCAGCCAGAGATTGTCTTCGAGGCGACTGGTGTCTATTCTCGTCGTCTTCAGACCTTCTTTGAGGATAATAGTTACGCTTATACACGGCTCAATCCCTTAGAATCCAAAAAACAACTAGATAGCTTACGAGTACGTAAAACCGATAAGATTGACGCTGAAAAACTAGCTGCGTCTCAGTTCATCCTCAATCGTAAACCAAGCTATGTCCAAGAAGTGATTTATCAAGAATTACGCGATCTCAGCCGTTTCTATCAGAATCTTACTGAGGATATTGTCTGCGCTAAAAACCGTCTGCACAAGGTGTTACAGGTCACTTTTCCTGAATTGGAAAACATCTTGTCGGCACCAACTGGGGAACAATATTGGAACTTGGTAATAACTTTTCCATGTAATAGTTTTGTACTGGAGTCGGATGACGCCACATTAACAGCTATCATCCGTCAGTCTACGGCAAAACGCATCTCTGAAAAACGTGTGACTTACTTAGTAGATAAGCTTACAAAACTAGCTAATCAGTCTTATTGTGCGGTCAAGAAAACCTCTCCAGTGATAGAAGAGGTCAAATACTATGCAAGGGAGTTACTTAGGCTTTCTGAACACAGACAAGGTGTTTTAGAGGAGATGGTAACATTGGCTCAATCTTTGCCAGAATATGAGATTCTTCTCTCTATTCCTGGAATAGCTGAAACCACAGCAACAAGTATTATTGGCGAACTTGGTGACATTCGTCGATTTCACTCTGCCAATCAAATCAATGCTTTTATCGGTATTGACCTCAGACACTATGAATCTGGAAACTTTCTAGCCAAGGAACATATCACCAAACGTGGGAATCCCTATGCCAGAAAGATTCTCTTTAAGTGCATTCATAACATAGCTTCAGCTAGCCACACCAATCCTTGTCATATCGCAGACTTCTATGAGAAACGGAAAAGACAATCGCAAGTGACTTCAACCAAACCACACACGATTGCCTCTATACATCGTCTCATTAGAACAATGTATTACCTTATAACGCATAACAAACTTTACGATTATACTTCTACCCAAAATCGGTAAAATTGTTTATGCCATATTATTGTAACGCCTTATCAAAAAAATAACCAGATAAGGTGTTGTTTTAGTGTACACTTTTTACACTAAACTTTAGTTCAATAAAAGATAACTTCCTTAGTTTGACTATGGAATTCAAACTATTTTTCATCAAATACCTTGATATACTTGACAAATGGTAGAAAA
>NZ_MRXX01000020.1 GCF_016642265.1 Streptococcus lactarius | reverse complement strand
AATAGTTATCGGTAGGAGAGATTAAATTGCTTAAATATTTAGAGGAGTTATTAGCAAAATATCCCAATTTTTATCAAATTTTTATCCCCATAATTATATCAGTCATATTGTTCATATTCAAAATTCCACAGAAGTTTGTACAACATTATCTGCAAAAGCATAGAAAACGTAAGAATATTTTCAAGAACAAACAGTACATACAGGATAATGTTTATTTAAAACGGGAAATGGAAATCCAAGAAATTCTTCAGGAACTCATTAAAGATCAGGAACTAACTATTGTATACGGTGCTCTAGGACGTGGTAAAACAATTACACTGAAAAAACTACATGATAGAGTCCTTGATAAAAAAGAGAAATTCATTAAATTTTCATTGTATATCGATTTAGAAAAGAAAAATTTAATTGATGAACTGGAGAAAATTACTGAAATAAAGATAGTCAGTCCACTCGATTTTTATAATTGGCTTAATAGTCTCCTTGGTCGTAAAAAATGTCTGATTATCCTAGATAATATTGCTCCGACACAATACGCCAATATAATCAATTTTTTCCTGGATAATTATCATGTTCAATATAAGATTATTTTAGGGCTAAATTATATTAATCCTAAGGAATCTTCTCAAATAGAAATAAAGAATTTTGATGCGAAACAAGTTGCTGAACTAGCAAAGCTACGTAGATTGGATATTGATGAAGACAATCTTTCAAGAGTGTTTACCTTAACTCAAGGAATTCCTGTCTATGTAGACTATCTTTTCAAAACAAATCGCTGCCCACTTAACTATGAACTCGTGGAGGTTGTATCATCTCAATTAGCCATTTGCACTGCTGAAGAGAAAGACCTCTTGCAGTCAATCGCTTTGAATAAAATTCTATATCATGACTTTACCGAGGAACTGTTCTCCACTTTTGATATTGGTCTAATAATGTCGTTGTCATCAAAAGGGTTGATTCAATTTGAGGAAATCACAAAGAATATTGAATTAAATCCGCTCATTGCTGAACAGTATCTCTCACACTTAAAGAATGAATACGTGTACGTAAAATTACTGGAGTATTATAAAATACATAGTCAGGAAAATTTTTTAGAATTATCACTACGACTGCCTATCACAATAAAAAATGATTATTCAACCTTTATTCAAATATTAAAACAATTGTACAACAATGAAAAATATCAATATCTACTATATTTGGGTGAGATAATTTTACAAAACGGACCTCAAGCTTTTTTTGATTTTGATAAAATTATTAATGATTTTTTTGACTGTTTTATTTCTTCTATATTAAAAATAGGAGATTACAACTACGCGAAAAATATTATCGATAAAATAAATGATTGCGATGTGTTTGATAGCAACCTAATTTATAGAAATGTTCGAACCGAAGCGATATCTTATAAGATAAATTTCTGTGATCTCTTACATTTAACGAATTCATTTCAAGATGCTATTGAAAATTTAGAATTATTACTGGCAACAAGTACCGTATCCTCTGCACAACAAGAGCGTTGTAACTATTTAATCTTGCATTGTAAGAGGCACATCGGTAAGGACTTAAGTCAAATATCTAAGAATTTTCGTAAACTTTCCAACAATAGTCAAGAAATCTATTATCAAATTCGTTCGCTATATTCAGCCTTTTCAATTGATATGTTTCAAGGAAAAAAACACCTGAAAAGAAAATTTGCAGAGTTGGAAAATAAAATAGATAGTTTACAGTCTGGTAACGAGATAGTATTGTTCGCTCAGCGTCATTATATTATTTTTTATCGTAGGTGTTGCAATAACTTAGAAAAAGCAGAAAAACTCTTAATAAAAAATATTAAGAGTTTAGAGAATAGCAAATTAAGAATTTTATATGATTATTATTTTGAAGCTGGGGAATTATACCGAGAGAAATTCTATTTCCAATCTTCTAAAAATAATTATAAAGCGAGTTATGATTTCTATGATAAAGCTATTGCATTTTCAAAAAATGTTGGAGATACTAATTTATATCACAACGCCATGATTGGAAGGATATTATTGCAGGAGCAACATGCTAAAGTTACACAAGAAGATTTGAATTTTATTTATCGAGCCATTCCAACAGAGCCTTTATTGAATAAAGTGCAATTCCAATTAGCTTATTATTATCTAACACATGACTATGACATGCTTGATCAACTTTCTAAGTATGCTAGGCTGTTAGAGTATTATGATACTTCCAATATTGCCCAAAAATTATCAAAAAAACAGTCTTGTTTTATACCTTTAACTGTCATGTAAACTTTGCTTAAATTGGTTAACTTGTGCGTCTGAAAAAGTATAGTTCAGAGTTCGTTTGGCTTTTACAAAGTTATCAACATGCTTAGTGATTTCATCGCTAGGCATATTATTTTTTATTGCCGTTAGTATCGTGGCTACAGTATCAATAATATCAATTTCCCAATTATAGCGTGCGATTTCTTGTAAACCAATCCTAATCCCAAAATCATTATAGATTTTCTTTTCTCGCTTTGTTACGGATATGCCATAATGGCAACATGCTTCAAAAAAGGCGTCTAATTCAATTTGATTAGGGAAAGAGAGCCAAATCTGGTGAGTTTCAGAATACCGTTCATCACCTACTAAGATAAAGCCGTTCTTTATTAACTTTTTAGAAAGGTCTTTGACCATTTCTCGAATATTTTGAGAATAGGCATTGCCAAATTTTTCAAATTCAATCAAAGTTGTTATTAAACTGAGAATGTGATGAAAATGGGTATTTCTTAAGAAGTCAGGATTTATTGCTTCATATTTTTGAAGTAACAATGGATTATTTGTCAATATAAGACCACATGTCACCCCTGGAAGAGTTTTATGAGTAGCACCAAACATAATGAAATTATCATCGCTTTTATTAAAATACTCAAATGGATTTTTATTCTCTTTACCAGCAATCAGGCCTAGAGTCTGAGTAGCATCGTATAACAAGATACAGTCTTTAGGCAAAATAATCTTTTCTAAATCAGGTTGAAATAAAATATCAGAAAGACAAACTAATACCCCGTTGGCATCTTCCTCTATAAGAGCTTTATTTAATCGGTCGTAATCAAAATCTAATTTATTGTAGTCATAAGGAATATATCTAGTAATTATCCCTAATCTTCGACATATTTTCTTTATTGAGGTATGCCCACCATATTCATCACTTGATATATATACAATGTCCCCCTCCTCAAATAAAGTCATTAATAATGACGTAACAGCATTAATACCAGATAAGGTGCGTCCATCAGCATATTGTGCACCGTATAATCCAAGACATAGTTCGTTTAAAAAAAGATTAAATTCAAAGAGCTTGTTACTCCCTAAAAAATTATTTTCTTGGTAGGTCGAACTTGCTCCTAGAAGATATTTCTCTTGTAGTGGTGAAGAGAGCATAATTTTAGAAAAAGGTGATACAACATTCTCTGCTGCGCATAGAGGAAGTTGATTCTGGTATGTAAATACTGCATCGTTGTACAGCTGTTCAAATTTCTGCAAGGTATCCATAAGTTCTCCTACCGATAACTATT
>NZ_MRXX01000019.1 GCF_016642265.1 Streptococcus lactarius | reverse complement strand
GGGGGATAACTATTGGAAACGATAGCTAATACCGCATAACAGTCGACATTGCATGAAGTTGACTTGAAAGGTGCAATTGCATCACTAAGAGATGGACCTGCGTTGTATTAGCTAGTTGGTGAGGTAACGGCTCACCAAGGCAACGATACATAGCCGACCTGAGAGGGTGATCGGCCACACTGGGACTGAGACACGGCCCAGACTCCTACGGGAGGCAGCAGTAGGGAATCTTCGGCAATGGGGGGAACCCTGACCGAGCAACGCCGCGTGAGTGAAGAAGGTTTTCGGATCGTAAAGCTCTGTTGTAAGAGAAGAACGAGTGTGAGAGTGGAAAGTTCACACTGTGACGGTATCTTACCAGAAAGGGACGGCTAACTACGTGCCAGCAGCCGCGGTAATACGTAGGTCCCGAGCGTTATCCGGATTTATTGGGCGTAAAGCGAGCGCAGGCGGTTAGATAAGTCTGAAGTTAAAGGCTGTGGCTTAACCATAGTACGCTTTGGAAACTGTTTAACTTGAGTGCAAGAGGGGAGAGTGGAATTCCATGTGTAGCGGTGAAATGCGTAGATATATGGAGGAACACCGGTGGCGAAAGCGGCTCTCTGGCTTGTAACTGACGCTGAGGCTCGAAAGCGTGGGGAGCAAACAGGATTAGATACCCTGGTAGTCCACGCCGTAAACGATGAGTGCTAGGTGTTAGACCCTTTCCGGGGTTTAGTGCCGCAGCTAACGCATTAAGCACTCCGCCTGGGGAGTACGACCGCAAGGTTGAAACTCAAAGGAATTGACGGGGGCCCGCACAAGCGGTGGAGCATGTGGTTTAATTCGAAGCAACGCGAAGAACCTTACCAGGTCTTGACATCCCGATGCTATTTCTAGAGATAGGAAGTTACTTCGGTACATCGGTGACAGGTGGTGCATGGTTGTCGTCAGCTCGTGTCGTGAGATGTTGGGTTAAGTCCCGCAACGAGCGCAACCCCTATTGTTAGTTGCCATCATTTAGTTGGGCACTCTAGCGAGACTGCCGGTAATAAACCGGAGGAAGGTGGGGATGACGTCAAATCATCATGCCCCTTATGACCTGGGCTACACACGTGCTACAATGGCTGGTACAACGAGTCGCGAGTCGGTGACGGCAAGCTAATCTCTTAAAGCCAGTCTCAGTTCGGATTGTAGGCTGCAACTCGCCTACATGAAGTCGGAATCGCTAGTAATCGCGGATCAGCACGCCGCGGTGAATACGTTCCCGGGCCTTGTACACACCGCCCGTCACACCACGAGAGTTTGTAACACCCGAAGTCGGTGAGGTAACCTTTTAGGAGCCAGCCGCCTAAGGTGGGATAGATGATTGGGGTGAAGTCGTAACAAGGTAGCCGTATCGGAAGGTGCGGCTGGATCACCTCCTTTCTAAGGATAAGGAAACCTGTACATTGGTCTTGTTTAGTTTTGAGAGGTCTTGTGGGGCCTTAGCTCAGCTGGGAGAGCGCCTGCTTTGCACGCAGGAGGTCAGCGGTTCGATCCCGCTAGGCTCCATTAACACCTAAGGGTGTTAAGTTGAACATTGAAAATTGAATATCTATATCAAATAGTAACAAGAAAATAAACCGAAACGCTGTAAAAATTTAAAGAGTTAAGGTCATAAGACCAAAAATAAGGTTAAGTTAATAAGGGCGCACGGTGGATGCCTTGGCACTAGAAGCCGAAGAAGGACGTGACAAACGACGAAATGCCTCGGGGAGCTGTAAGTAAGCACTGATCCGGGGATGTCCGAATGGGGGAACCCACTAGCTAATGGCTAGTACTCTTATCTGTTAAGGATAGGAAGAGGAAGACGCAGTGAACTGAAACATCTAAGTAGCTGCAGGAAGAGAAAGCAAACGCGATTGCCTGAGTAGCGGCGAGCGAAACGGCAGGAGGGCAAACCGAAGAGTTTACTCTTCGGGGTTGTAGGACTGCAATGTGGACTTAAAGACTATAGAAGAACTACCTGGGAAGGTAGGCCAAAGAGAGTAAGAGCCTCGTATTTTAAATAGTCTTTATACCTAGCAGTATCCTGAGTACGGCGGGACACGAGAAATCCCGTCGGAATCTGGGAGGACCATCTCCCAACCCTAAATACTCTCTAGTGACCGATAGTGAACCAGTACCGTGAGGGAAAGGTGAAAAGCACCCCGGGAGGGGAGTGAAATAGAACCTGAAACCGTGTGCCTACAACAAGTTCGAGCCCGTTAATGGGTGAGAGCGTGCCTTTTGTAGAATGAACCGGCGAGTTACGATATGATGCGAGGTTAAGTTGAAGAGACGGAGCCGTAGGGAAACCGAGTCTGAATAGGGCGAATTAGTATTATGTCGTAGACCCGAAACCATGTGACCTACCCATGAGCAGGTTGAAGGTGAGGTAAAACTCACTGGAGGACCGAACCAGGGCACGTTGAAAAGTGCTTGGATGACTTGTGGGTAGCGGAGAAATTCCAAACGAACTTGGAGATAGCTGGTTCTCTCCGAAATAGCTTTAGGGCTAGCGTCGACATCAAGATTCTTGGAGGTAGAGCACTGTTTGGGTGAGGGGTCCATCCCGGATTACCAATCTCAGATAAACTCCGAATGCCAAAGAATTATGGTCGGCAGTCAGACTGCGAGTGCTAAGATCCGTAGTCGAAAGGGAAACAGCCCAGACCACCAGCTAAGGTCCCAAAATAATTGTTAAGTGGAAAAGGATGTGGGGTTGCACAGACAACTAGGATGTTAGCTTAGAAGCAGCTATTCATTCAAAGAGTGCGTAATAGCTCACTAGTCGAGTGACCCTGCGCCGAAAATGTACCGGGGCTAAAACAATTTACCGAAGCTGTGGATACCTTTAATGGTATGGTAGGAGAGCGTTCTATGTGTGGCGAAGGTGTACCGTGAGGAGCGCTGGAACGCATAGAAGTGAGAATGCCGGTATGAGTAGCGAAAGACAGGTGAGAATCCTGTCCACCGTAAGACTAAGGTTTCCAGGGGAAGGCTCGTCCGCCCTGGGTTAGTCGGGACCTAAGGAGAGACCGAAAGGTGTATCCGATGGACAACAGGTTGATATTCCTGTACTAGAGTATGTAGTGAAGGAGGGACGCAGTAGGCTAACTAAAGCGTGCGACTGGAAGTGCACGTCTAAGCAGTGAGGTGTGAATTGAGTTAAATGCTTAATTCTATAACATTGAGCTGTGATGGGGAGCGAAGTTTAGTAGCGAAGTTAGTGATGTCACACTGCCAAGAAAAGCTTCTAGCGTTACACATACTCTACCCGTACCGCAAACCGACACAGGTAGTCGAGGCGAGTAGCCTCAGGTGAGCGAGAGAACTCTCGTTAAGGAACTCGGCAAAATGACCCCGTAACTTCGGGAGAAGGGGTGCTGGCTTAAAGTCAGCCGCAGTGAATAGGCCCAAGCAACTGTTTATCAAAAACACAGCTCTCTGCTAAATCGTAAGATGATGTATAGGGGGTGACGCCTGCCCGGTGCTGGAAGGTTAAGAGGAGTGCTTAGCGGTAACGCGAAGGTATGAATTGAAGCCCCAGTAAACGGCGGCCGTAACTATAACGGTCCTAAGGTAGCGAAATTCCTTGTCGGGTAAGTTCCGACCCGCACGAAAGGCGTAATGATTTGGGCACTGTCTCAACGAGAGACTCGGTGAAATTTTAGTACCTGTGAAGATGCAGGTTACCCGCGACAGGACGGAAAGACCCCATGGAGCTTTACTGCAGTTTGATATTGAGTGTCTGTGCCACATGTACAGGATAGGTAGGAGCCATAGAGATCGGGACGCCAGTTTCGATGGAGGCGTTGTTGGGATACTACCCTTGTGTTATGGCCACTCTAACCCGGATAGGTGATCCCTATCGGAGACAGTGTCTGACGGGCAGTTTGACTGGGGCGGTCGCCTCCTAAAAGGTAACGGAGGCGCCCAAAGGTTCCCTCAGAATGGTTGGAAATCATTCGCAGAGTGTAAAGGTATAAGGGAGCTTGACTGCGAGAGCAACAACTCGAGCAGGGACGAAAGTCGGGCTTAGTGATCCGGTGGTTCCGCATGGAAGGGCCATCGCTCAACGGATAAAAGCTACCCTGGGGATAACAGGCTTATCTCCCCCAAGAGTTCACATCGACGGGGAGGTTTGGCACCTCGATGTCGGCTCGTCGCATCCTGGGGCTGTAGTCGGTCCCAAGGGTTGGGCTGTTCGCCCATTAAAGCGGCACGCGAGCTGGGTTCAGAACGTCGTGAGACAGTTCGGTCCCTATCCGTCGCGGGCGTAGGAAATTTGAGAGGATCTGCTCCTAGTACGAGAGGACCAGAGTGGACTTACCGCTGGTGTACCAGTTGTTCTGCCAAGAGCATCGCTGGGTAGCTATGTAGGGAAGGGATAAACGCTGAAAGCATCTAAGTGTGAAACCCACCTCAAGATGAGATTTCCCATAACTATATGTTAGTAAGAGCCCTGAGAGAAGATCAGGTAGATAGGTTAGGAGTGGAAGTTGTGTGAGCAATGGAGCGGACTAATACTAATAGCTCGAGGACTTATCCAAATTAACTGAGGATATTTACAGAGGTTTAGAAATTTGTTAGAATATAGATATTCAATTTTGAATGTTTAACATTCAGAGTTAAGTGACGATAGCCTAGGAGATACACCTGTACCCATGCCGAACACAGTAGTTAAGCCCTAGAACGCCGGAAGTAGTTGGGGGTTGCCCCCTGTGAGATATGGAAGTCGCTTAGC
>NZ_MRXX01000018.1 GCF_016642265.1 Streptococcus lactarius | reverse complement strand
TTCTGCTTTACATAGTCTTGCGACCATGCACCCTAGAGGAGTCGAACCTCTAACCGCCTGATTCGTAGTCAGGTACTCTATCCAGTTGAGCTAAGGGTGCTACTTTCAACCTTCGTCTATGCCGAGGACCGGAATCGAACCGGTACGATCGTTACCAATCGCAGGATTTTAAGTCCTGTGCGTCTGCCAGTTCCGCCACCCCGGCCTCCTCAAGCGAACGACGGGATTCGAACCCGCGACCCCCACCTTGGCAAGGTGATGTTCTACCACTGAACTACGTTCGCATCGCTTTTGTCCTATAAAAAAATGCCGGCTACATGACTTGAACACGCGACCCTCTGATTACAAATCAGATGCTCTACCAACTGAGCTAAGCCGGCTCATTATTATTCTCTATGCGGGTTAAGGGACTTGAACCCCCACGCCGTAAAGCGCCAGATCCTAAATCTGGTGCGTCTGCCAATTCCGCCAAACCCGCAAAATTATGACCCGTACTGGGCTCGAACCAGTGACCCATTGATTAAAAGTCAATTGCTCTACCAACTGAGCTAACGAGTCTTAAAATAATTTTCATTACCTTAACGGTCCCGACGGGAATCGAACCCGCGATCTTCGCCGTGACAGGGCGACGTGATAACCGCTACACTACGGGACCTTTATGGGAGTTAACGGGATCGAACCGCTGACCCTCTGCTTGTAAGGCAGATGCTCTCCCAGCTGAGCTAAACTCCCTTATGGTCGTTTAACTCAGCCAACGGTCAGAAACTGCGTTTCTCTTATCCGCCGATTGAAATCTCGATTGCCTCTCGATTCCAACTAAGCTAAACTCCCAAATGAGCCT
>NZ_MRXX01000017.1:9143-52299 GCF_016642265.1 Streptococcus lactarius | reverse complement strand
CTAATCTTAGTATGTTTTAGTACATTCAAGGATCAATTTGCCGACAATCTCATGCGCTTTTCGGAAAGGAATTCCTTTTTTTGCGAGGTAATCTGCTAATTCTGTCGCATTTGAAAAATCCTTTTGAGTCGACGTTAGCATCCGATCCTTATTGACGGTCATCGTAGATAGCATTCCTGCCATGATATCAAGGGACTTCTGGATGGTGTCGACCGTATCAAACATCCCTTCCTTGTCTTCCTGCAAATCTTTATTATAGGCAAGTGGCAAGGATTTCATAATGGTCAAGAGTCCCATCAGATGACCATAGATCCGTCCACTCTTGCCTCTGATCAATTCAGCCATATCTGGATTTTTCTTTTGTGGCATGATCGAAGATCCGGTACTAAAGGTGTCTGATAGGCTGACAAATCCGTACTCATAACTGCACCAATTGATTAACTCTTCGCAAAAGCGAGAGAGATGCATAATCAAGATACTGCTATTGGATAAAAACTCAAGGATAAAGTCACGATCACTGACAGCATCCAGCGAATTGTGATAAATTCCCTTAAAGCCCATCAAATCTGCTGAAAGTTGGCGATCAATTGGGAAGGTCGTCCCAGCCAGTGCTGCTGCTCCAAGTGGGGAAAGATCCGTATGCTCCATATTAAAGCCAAAACGTTGACTATCCCGGGTAAACATTTGGTAGTAGGCCAAAAGGTGATGGGCAAAACTGATCGGTTGCGCGTGTTGCAAGTGTGTATAGCCAGGCATGATGGTTTCAACATTCTCTTCAGCCAGTGTCACTAAAACCTGACGGAGATGCAACAACTTCTGATCAATCAGCCGCAACTGATCCTTCAGATAGAGATGCATATCTGTCGCTACTTGATCATTTCGAGAACGGGCTGTATGCAGTTTCCCTGCTACTGGACCAATCTCTTCGGTCAACAGAGCCTCCATATTCATATGGATATCCTCATTTTGCACATCAAACTGTAATTCACCAGCCTCATAACGTGCCAATAAAGTCTCAAGCCCTGCCTCAATAGCCTTGGCTTCCTCTTGGGTGAGAATCCCAGTCTGACCTAGCATCTTGACATGGGCCAAGCTACCTTTTAGATCGTAAGGAGCAAGCCGGTAGTCAAAACCGATACTAGCCCCAAATTTTTCTACCCAATCTTCTAAAGCAGCTTCAAAGCGTCCGCCCCATAATTTATGGTTTGTCATAGTAGATCCTTTCTACTTTTCTAGATGTGCCTGTACTTCGGCATGCACCTTCGATGGCAAGCCCCAGAGCTTGATAAAGCCAACTGCTGCATCTTGATCAAACGTATCTGCACTCGTGTAAGTTGCGAGATTTTCATCATAAAGTGAATTGTTAGACTTCCGAGCTACCACTGTAGCAGTTCCTTTATACAATTTCACTTTGGCTGTAACATTAACAACTTTTTGTGTCTGTTTTAGATAAGCAATTAGAGCCTCTGTGGCAGGATTAAACCAAAGACCATTGTAAATAAGGTTTGACAGTTCATTTTCAATGATTGGTTTAAAGTGTGCTAATTCTCTGACTTGGGTCAAATCTTCAATATCTTTATGGGCAGCTAGAAGAGTGATAGCACCTGGACATTCGTAAATCTCACGCGATTTGATTCCGACCAACCGATTTTCAACGTGGTCGATCCGACCAACTCCGTGGGCACCTGCCAGATCATTCAATTTCAGAATCAACTCTGACAATTTCATCTTCTCACCATCCAAGGCCACGGGAACCCCTTCTTCGAAATCAATATCCACAAAAAGTGGCGTATCTGGAGCCTTTTCTGGTGCTACAGTCAGATCATAGGCATCTTCTGGTGCCTGATTCCAAGGATTTTCTAGAACTCCACATTCATTGGCCCGCCCCCAAAGGTTTTGGTCCACCGAATAAGGAGAATCTAAATCAGCTGGAATGGGCACACCATTTTCTTTGGCATAATTGATTTCTACCTCACGTGACCACTTCCACTCCCGAACAGGGGCAACCACCTTGAGAGACGGATCTAGAGAGGCGATAGCAAGCTCAAAACGCACTTGGTCATTGCCTTTTCCGGTACAGCCATGAGCAATGGTGGTCGCTCCTGTTTGATGAGCGATTTCGACTAATTTCTTCGAAATCAATGGTCGACTCAAAGCGGACACGAGAGGATATTTTTGTTCGTAGAAGGTGTGTCCTTGTAGCGCAACCAAAACATAGTCTTCAGCAAACTCGTCTTTGACATCAATCACATGCGATTCAATCGCACCGACCTTCAAGGCCTTATCGTGAATAAAACTCAGATCTTTTCCCTCACCGACATCCATACAGACGGCGATGACATCATAGTCTTTCTTCAACCAGGTGATGGCCACTGACGTATCCAAACCACCCGAATAAGCTAGTATTACTTTATCTTTCACCATACGATTACCTCTACCTTCTATGAATATATTGTCACCTATTCTACTCCGAAAAATAGAAGAAGTCAAGGAAAATTTAATAATTATTTAAATTAATACGTTTTATAAATATTTATTGATTTTGATAAATATCAAAATTTTAATTAGTAAAACAGTTTAAAATCACCTAAATAATAGGTTTGTTTGTTTTCATACTTTTTCTGAAAATTAGATGATCAGATGATTTTTTAGTTGGAAAATGGGTAAAACCATCTATTTCAGTCTTTTCGAATGCATAAAAAAGAGAGAAGCAAGTTCTCTCTTTCTCTATATGAAGTCTTATTTGACGTGTTTCTTAAGATCTTCTTGTGCTTTTTTATTTGACTCTGCTTGTTCTTTTTGCCATTTTTCAAGGGCTTTGTTGTAGTCAGCAGTTGTCACAGCTTTGTCTTGGAGTTTCATTCCTTTGTAGATAACGTGGTCTTTTCCTTTTCCACCAGTCCATGCAAATGGAGCTGAGAATGGTTCAATACGTGTCAAGAATGGACGTCCAGTTGATGAAGAAGTTGGCATAACAAGGGCGCTATCAGTCAACCAAGCTTGCGCAGCCGCATATTTTTCATAGCGTTTGTTAACGTCTTGTGTTTCTGCACCAGCATCTTTGATCATCTTTTCAAAGTCGTACAGACCAACTTTTTTAGCTGCTTCATTGTTTTCACTTGGGTCAAATCCAAGGAAAGTCTTAGTATTTTCACCAGATGAAGCTTTCAAGATATCCATGTAAGTTGATGGGTCTTGGTAGTCAGGGCTCCATCCAACATTATCAGAAAGATCCCAGTCTTCGCCAGCCGCATTCGGCGCAAAGAGGGTCGCATTTTGAAGGTCTTCTTTGGAAAGCATTTGGATATCGATGACGACATTTTCTTTACCAAGCGCTTCTTCAACTGATTGTTTGAAAGATTGCACCCGTTGAACTCTTGATGGAGTGGTTTGGTCTACAGGCATATCGATGTGAATTGGGAATTTCACACCTTCTGCTTCCAAAGCAGTTTTCGCTTTTGCAAACTCTTCCTTTGCTTTCTTCGCATCGAAGAGACCGTTTTGACCATCATCTAGTTTAGTAGATTTCCACTCATCTCCGTAGGTATCCAATTGTGTTTTCACCATTTCACCAAAGGTCTTTCCATCAGCTTGGACAAATGTTGGTGGAATGTAGAGGTTACGGATGATCTTGCTTGCTCCGTCTTTTCCGTTCAATTGAGCAGCATACGCTTCACGATTGAAGGCAAAGCTGATCGCTTGACGGAAGTCCTTGTTTAAGAGAGCTTTCTTCGTAGATTGTTTTTCCTCATCGGTCTTCTTAGCAGTGTGTTTGTAAGATTGACGATCGATGTTGGTACCAATGACATAAGAAGCGGCATCTTGAGGAGTATAGGTAATTTCATCCTTGAATTCCTTGGCTTGCTCTGAATAACCAGATCCAGTTGGGAAGAGTTTTGCTAAGCTAAGACCATTGTCCGCAAATGATTTGGCCAATTTACTTTGATCTTGTCCATCGTAGAACTCCAATTTGACATCTGAGATATAAACTTTGTCTTTGTCCCAGTAGTTTTGGTTTTTGGTCATTTCGATCGAAGATTTTGAAGTAAAGCTCTTCAAGATGTAAGGACCATTGTAAAGAAGGGAGCTAGTATCACTTGCTTGGGCGAATTTATCTCCTTTTGATTTTACGAATTTTTCATTGACAGGGAAAGTGATCCCAAGTGTCAATTTAGAGTTCCAGAATGATTCTGGTTGGTTCAAAGTGATTTGAAGGGTATGATCATCAACTGCTTTTACTCCTACAGCTGAGAAATCTTTATTTTTACCACTGACGTAGTCATTCAAGCCTTTGATAGAATCTTGGATGATGTAGAGCATTTCTGATTTATTATCAGCTGCATATTTGATCCCTGTGACGAAATCTTTAGCGGTGACATCCGCATACTCTTCGCCTTCTGAATCATACCATTTAGCATCATCACGAAGTTTATAAGTATAAGTCAAACCATCTTGGGAAACTGTCCAGTCTTTTGCAAGAGATGGAATCAAGTTACCATATTTGTCATTTTCAAACAAACCATCAATCAAGTTTCCTGTGATATCATGGGTTGCTGCTTTACTTGAAGTCAAGTAGTTCAAGTTTTCAGGCTCCGTCTCATAGACATATGAGAATTTTTGACCGTTGCTTGAGCTAGATGATTTCGAACCACCAGAACAAGCTGCTAGGATCCCTGCTGAAAGGAGAGCAACTCCCGCAAGTGCAATGACATTTCTTTTTTTCATGTAAAACTCCTTAAGAAATTTTAAGTTTATTTTAAGATTATACCACAAAGATTTTCAGAAGAAAAGGAATTTTCAGAAAATTTTAGTTTTTTAAAAAAACTACTCCGTGGAGTAGTTAAAATCGAAGATCGAGTTATCTTAGAAACTTTCCTTAAGTGAGTTCGGACGTTAGGTGAAATTATCCAGTGGATAATTTCAGCAATCCAGGAAGTTCCATGACTTAGTTTTGAATCTAAGGTTTCAAAACTCCCGAGTGCCTGAAACAAATGTGTTTCAGGCACCTATCTCACAGCGGAAAGTTTCCATATACTCCTGTCTTAATCTGGAAAGATATCAATTCTACTTTTTCGAATCACTTATATCACTTAATTTTAAAATTATTTGTTAACATTCTAAACCACTAGATAATATAGTTGTTCTTTTTACTCTACTAAGTCACTCTTGAGGTAGGCATCGACCATGCGCTCTGTTGCGACTACAGAATCCAAGTGGGTCCGCTCATATGAGTGGCTAGATTCGATCCCTGCTCCGAGAAGAGCGTGTTTGACTTCTGCTCCTGCACTCATGGCTGCAGAGGCATCTGAGCCATAGAAAGGATAGATATCCAACTTATAAGGGATTTCTTGGGCTTTTGCCAAGGCTACTAAATGCTGACGGAATTCGTAGTGATACGGTCCTGAAGCGTCTTTGACACAGATGGATACCGTGTATTCATCCGTCGCTTGGTCATCTCCCATAGCCCCCATATCCACTGCCAAGTACTCTACTACTTCAGACGGGATACTAGAGTTAGCACCATGCCCCACTTCTTCAAAGACTGAAAAGGCAAAGGTGGTCGTTACTGGCAATTGAATCTGTTCTTCCTTGTAGATGCGTAGAAGATTCAAGAGAATCGCCGCACTCACCTTGTCATCTAAGTGACGAGATTTGATAAAGCCGGTGTCTGTCACAATGGTCCGTGGATCAAAGCTGACAAAATCACCCACTTCAATGCCAAGGGCACGCGTTTCTTTTTCATTGGTTACTTTTTCATCCAGACGGACTTCCATATTGTCCTGGTTCCGCTCGACAGTTCCCGCATCCTTGTAGACGTGGCAAGAAGTCTGATGGACCAAAATTGTCCCCGAATGGGTCTTTCCTGTATTGGCTACATGGACCGTACAGTTTTCCCCTTCAATCATATTCCAAGGGAAACCACCGATACGGTCTAGCTTGAGGCGACCATCTGCTTTCACAGCGCGGACAATAGCCCCCAAGGTATCCACATGGGCTGTGACGTAGCGTTGCTTGTCTGTGATCACACCAGGTACGGTCACATTCACGCCACCCTTAGCCGTCCGAGTTACTTCGTACCCAAAGCCTTCAATGGTTTTGACCAAGTAGTCTGCGATCTCCCGTGTAAAACCGGTCGGTGAAGGAATGGCTGTCAATTCCTGCAAATAAGTCACTGTCTGATTCATAATGCCTCCAAATGTGTTTTTCTTTATTCTAGCATGAAATAGGTGGAATAGCCAGAGGAGAGGTTACAGGGTAGAGTTTTTTAACATCAATCCTCTAGGGTAAGAGGAAAAATATCTTCCCCTCTGTGCATTCTATCTTCCATTTCTTTCCACTCAATTACTAATTTATATAGTTCATCAGTTGGAATAAAACAAGGGTCTCCTAAAAGTTCTTCCTCAAATTGGAAGTAAACTTCTGTTATTTCTTTTCCAACTTCGATCCCCAATAAATTTCCATCAAAAGCGTATTCTTCCATACTTCCAGAAATGACACTCTCCAAAGCTTCTAGAACATCTGGATAAAAATCAGTAACTTCCGTCATCATAAAGGTTGTTAAAATTTTATAATTTTCATTATTATACTGAACGGTAAGTGAATCCTTGTTTCCAATATTTTTAAATAATTTATATTCTCTTCTTAACATTTATAAACCTTTCTACTTTGAAACAATTGGATAAGCTGTAATAATTTTTCCATTATCAGTAAGAATCATTCTAATTTTTATTCCTCCCTTACTCTCGCCAACATAAACACCTCTTGAACCTTCTTGATAAATCTTATTATTATACGCCTCATTAATAGCATCAACAACCTCCTGAGGACTCATATGATCGGGAAAGAAGGTTGATTTACCTCCGTTAGCTTTCTTAAGAGTCCCATTTACTTCAACTTTCGCTTCATAAACTCCAGCATCGTTTAAGACAGAACTTTTCGTACCTTCTATAATACTGCCAGTAGTCCCCTCTATCATATCATAGTGGTATCCTCCTGCTCGACCTTTTTTATTTAAATCACCTTCAAAAATGTGACTCAAAGACTTCTCGGTAAAGTTTTCTGTATGTTTGAGATTTGCTAAGTCATCCAAATTGTACATTTTGAATGCAGAAGCATTCCGATTCCAACTTTCAATTAAAGATTCTTCTTTTGCAACATACTGTTTAAAATTCGAACTCTCTCTCGCAATTTTGCTCTCTTCTATATTTCGTAAAATGCGTTCACGATCATAAGTTTTTGGTGGTTCTGTTATAGTTTTAACATTGGTTTCTACCTTAGGAATTACTGGTTTCCTATTGAAGAATGGAACCTTCCCTTTTACTTTACTAAATACATCCGAGAACGTTGTATAGGGTTTATTGTAGTACTGATTGTATCCAACATAAGAGGTATACAGGGAACTTGCCAGTTGCAAGCTCTCAGTAAAAGCCCTCACCTTCTTGATATTTTTTGCCCGATTGATTTCTTCCTGTGTAGCTGGTTTGCCTGTAAAAGGATTAATTCCTTCTTCAATTATATAATAATCATATTTAGTTTGAAAGGCGGGATCTCGCCAACTAAGCATTTTTTGACTATCTAAAAGGAAATAGCGATCTAGTAGGTAATCATAATTGGCGCGTTCTGTTTCAGATTTAAATAGTTGTGCATAGGGATTCACATGAGCCATGGAGATCAATGTTTTAAGTTCTGGATAGGCCTCTTCTATCGCTTCTTGATCCATTGCATCGATACGTTTCTTAAATTTCGGGTCCACCTTGGCTAATTCTGAAGGTAATAATCCTAAGTGATCATCCTTCACTTCATTATACCGCTTCCATAACAATTTGAGATCATTCATATCCCATTTTGCGAGAATCGTATCACCTTGCCCCATATTCGTAAACCTTTTATAGGCTTGAATCACATCTCCATACTCTTCCTCCAGTTCTGCACGTGACATTTTTGAGAGTTTGTCTTCTAACGTTTCAACCTTCGGACTCTTCACTTTGTTCAGGACTGCTTGTCGTTTTTGCCATCCTAAAGAGATTGTTTGTTTCCACGATAGATCCGATCCACTACTTGGTGGCAAGTAGGTTCCACTAGCAGCATCCCATGATTGTGCAGCTTGGGCAAACCCGTTTTGAACGGCCAATAAATACCGCTCTGAATTTAAAAAGATAGTTGGAGATACTGCATTAAAAGTAAGCAGGCTAATTAATATTTTCTGTAACTTTTGTTTTACTCCCTCGAATACAGCTATGGAGACCGAAAGATTTAGAAAAGCTGAAATCTTATTATCTGATTTTGTTTCCATTAACTGTCTTAGACTGGAAATCTTTTGATCTGCTTCCCTAATTTTTTCCTCTAAATCCACTTGACGCCAACTTTTACTATCTACATCAGAGGTATATTGACTGACAAATTTTTGACACTCCTCCGCCAGTGATTCTTGGTACAAGACAATCCCTTGGATTAATGGAATTACAGTACTTGTAATATGCGCCTTTGCTGAGTCGTAAGCATGCCCTTTTAACTCTTCTTCAGCTACAAAATTTTTAAGAACTTTAATCAATTCAATATTCTGTTGCACGCACTGGGCGGATATACTAGATAAACTAGTTGCCTGGCTGTTGGCGGATTCTAGATACATATCTATACTCATGTGATTTCCTCCGTCACTAATCGTCTTTTTTCTTGGTGAATCGAATCTAACTTCATTTCAATAGATTTATGTTCTTTCCGAAGTTTTTCTAATTCTTTATCCAGACTATATTCCATTATTCTCACTTGATGCTGGAATTCTAACTGGTCATCCATCATTTGACTTTGATATCTGCTACCTTCGAAAAGAAAATCTAGATCATTTAACCAATGAGAATCATTCAACAGCTGATCCATTACTTCCATTTTCTTCGAATCTAATTTTTCTATTTGCTGATATAAGTCCCACTCCTTATCTGAAAGTTGTAGTTCTTTCTCATGGAGCTTATTCCATGTATCTTCTGCACTCATATCTAATCCTCTAATACATCTAAGTATTTTGATTTCGCTTCATTTGAGAATGATGGCTTAGACTGAATAGTATTCAGAATATTTAAATTTTGACGAATCATGGCATCCTTATCTTCAAATTGCTCAGCTAAGCTATGGATATTTTGAATCATATTCACAATATGATTCGATAGCTGAGTCTGAAGATTCTCAAATTGACTAATACCATTTTTAGCACTATTATTACCAGCAACTGTCGTTTGTTCATCTCTTTGAACTGTAATAGCTGAATGATTATTGGCAGATCCTATTGCAGTAGCATGCTTAGCAGCCACCGAAAGATCACTTTTTACGGTGTATTTATCTCCCATTCATTTCTCCTTTAAATTTTTTCATATTATAACATCTTTCACAGCTATAAAAAAGCCTAGTTAGTGGTATTCCCAGCACATTCGCTCACACAAAAAACTCAAGCCGACTGACTTGAGTTCCTTATTATTGATCATTGCGGAATTCATACCAAACTTAGGGTGTTAAATGGAATAGCTTGAGGAAAGGTTACGGGTTTGAGTTTTTCAACTCTTCTCGTACTTGCATTAAGAGAAGGCCTAGCTTGTTCTTCCCAGAGCCATCTCCTCCATCAGCCCAGTAGTCGTCATTTCGTGTATGTTCGATGAGGATGGCATCTCCTGTCGCGAGCAATTCTTTAGCGATTTCGGGATTTTGGCTAAATTTCATCCGAAGGACCTGGAGCATCACCTCATCTTTGATCTCTTCCCAATCTGGTCTCAAGGGATTTTGACGATTGCGCCCCTCTAAGGCAGCATCCATCGGAGATGCTATCTGACGAATTTTCTCTTGAATTTGGGGCACTAATACAGTATCTGATGACAAAATGCTGGCTTTATCTTCCGCTTGTTTATCCTCTACAAGTTTAGCTTCAGCCAATTCAATCTCTTTGCGACTTTGTTTAACAGTCGAGTGTTGACCAGCAGGATATCCCATCATGAGAATAAAGCTAGTTGCAGCCACTGCTCCAACACTAATTAAGGCTTTAGTTTTGACTATATTTAACATCTTAGACCTTCTTTCTAAAAAACTAGGTCAAGCATACCAGATAAAGCTTGGAGCTTTTATCACAAGAAAAAGACTCCGAAGAGTCTTCGCATTACTTATGCAATTCTTTATTACTCAATGTATGAAAAATCCCCCACAGAAGAATATTTACAATGATAAACAGCACTATTTCCACTAAATTAAAGTCTATCAAATTCCGTGACCGCATTGCCACCATAGCTTGGGAGTAGGGATAGATTAAAGATAATTTATCTGATACAAAAATCATCATAAATCCTATGAAAGTACCAATAGCACCAATTCCCACAGATTTACTGAAAACACGAGTTTTAGCTGTTACAAAAAACTGCACTGCCATCATACTAATTGTTCCAAAAATCCCCAATAAATCCCACTTGAGGTAGGTGAACAAATTAGAAATTTCTAAATGAGCTAGGTGAGCACTTACATAAAAAATACCAAACAAGAACAACTGTAAAACAGCAATAAACAAGATAATTACTATTTCTTTTGCCAATAATAATTTCCCAAGACTGACATTATTAGCTCTGAGAAATTCAATATTTTTTCTATCAAACTCTTTTCCTAACATCATGGCTACATAAAGGCTGACCAAAATCGGAAAGAAAAGCTGGCTATAATAGAAGGTCAATTGTCCCCATAAAACAGGTACCTTTTCACTTTCTGAAACCATAGAATAAGCTGAACCAAAGTAAATCCCAAGACCAATCAGGCTACAAAAAGCTAAGAACCAAATACCAATCATCAGCATGGAAAATTTTTTGGTTTTCCGCCATTCTACTGATAGATAAGACATCATAGCTTGCCTCCTTTCTTTTCAACCAGATAGAGAGATAAGAAGAGATAGATTAGGGCTATTGGCAAATATGTAAAGAGTTTAAATCCTAGGTTTGTCACCAAAACATAACTCACTTGACTGGCGACTTGCTGGTAATCCACCAGAGACAGATATCCTATACCACCAAAAGGGAAAATCAGCTGTAGAAAAGCTGGGGCATGACCAAATCCAACTCCAAGAAATCCTCCGAAAATCCCTAATGACAGTATCAATGCCTGCTTTTTCAGTAAAAACTGCAAAGTCAAAAACAGACAGGTCAAGACAAAAGAGGCTAGCAGGAAAATGACGATTTGCCAGAGGATTAGGCTAACAGGCATTTCTAGACCAGATAAGATTGCAATCAACTGGACTACTACTCCCTCCAAAAAAGCGAGAAAGGTCAAAACGAACATAGTCAGGCCAAGCTTACTCAGAAAGATATGCCGTACATTTTCACCATTTGCCAAAAGCAGTTTGAAAGTGTTGCCCTCCTTCTCGTTCTTGACAATCCGCGATACAAAGAGAGCAACCACAATAGGAAGAATCAAGCCATTTACTTCTTTTATCATATAGAAAATTAGGCTAATCTGGTGCATGTGTGGATTACTTAGGTAGCGTGTAGCGGCTACAATTGCCCAAGCAAATCCAACTCCCATAACTAGTATGCTAATGAGGAAGGATTTGGTTCGTTTGGCCTTGAGCAATTCAATAGACAAATTATTCAACATAAGACTCACTCCTTGGTTAAGTTAAGGAAGATAGATTCCAAGGTTTCTTGTTCTTGCTTCACTTCATAAATTGGAACTTTCTCGACTATTAAATCTCGTAACAAACTAGAAATCTGCTGATCGGTAAGGTTAGTCAGCTTGAGTTTATCCTCTTGTATCTCTAACATCTTGCACGGATAACCAAATAACACTTGGCTAATGACTTCACGTCGATCTCTAAAATCCCCACGCACTTCCAGCCATTTATTGGACTGAATTTTACGAATTTCTCCCTCGTAAACCAGTTGTCCATGATTGATAATCCCCACACGGTCAGCAATATGCTCTACTTCAGAAAGGATATGGGTAGAGATGAAGACAGTAATGCCCTGTTCTTTTGCCAACTTGATAATCAGTTCCCGAATTTCATGAATCCCTGCTGGGTCTAGCCCGTTTGTTGGCTCATCCAGTATCAACAAACGTGGTTTCTTGACTAAGGCAAAGGCTAAAGCCAAACGCTGTTTCATACCCAAGGAATAATCTTTAACCAATTTTTTCTTGTTTTTAGGTTGATCTAACCCCACAATTTTCAAGGTTTCCTGAATATTTTTCTTATCAAATCCAAGGATTTTTTGGAAGACCAAGAGATTTTCATAGCCTGTCAAATTAGGATAATAAGATGGTTCTTCAATCATAGAGCCAATCTGATTAAGATACTGCTTGTCCGTACCTATAGATTGACCGAACACTTCAATCTCCCCAGCTGTACGAGAAATCAAAGACAAAATCATCTTCATGGTGGTTGTTTTCCCAGCTCCATTTGGACCTAGAAAACCATAAATCTCACCTTGTTGAACTGATAAGGAACTAAGGTTAACTACCTGAGTGTCCTTAAATTCCTTTTGTAAGTTTTTTATCTGTAAAACATTACTAATCATTATGAACTTCCTCCTCAACGAGATTCATTTGTTGTTTAGCCATTTGGAAATACCTCACTGATTAAAATTTATTTGAGAAGTATCTCTATCTAGGTTATGTCTTTATTATAGACATGCTAGATTAATTTTAAACTAAGCTAACCTTAATTTTACATTAAGATTAAAGTGTTTTACCTTTTTTCACTCTTTTAAATGGTATAATATAGATAAGTGAGGTAAGATTATGAATTTCGAACAACAACTCCTGAATAAGCACATCCTTATCATTGATGACGATAAAATTTTAAACTCTTCCATAAGAGATATTCTCACTGCCTACGGATTTTCCAATCTAACATCAGCCTATGATATAGAATCTAGTTTGGACATGATTGAAACAGAGCAGTTCGACCTTTTCCTTTTGGACATTATGCTCCCCGATGGTGACGGCTACACATTAGCAAAACATATCCGAAAAAAAGGCGATACACCTATCCTCTTTCTGACTGCCAAAAATAATCCTGAAGATGAGGTAGCTGGTTTCAATGCTGGTGGTGATGATTATGTCATGAAACCCTTCATTCCAAAAAATCTTATCTATCGTATTATGGCTCTGCTCCGGAGAAGCTATAAATCAGAACAGGAAGCAATACAGATTGGACAGACTTTGGTGAGTTTTCGGAATGCAACAGTACAAAAAAATGGAGCAGAAATTTCTATTACGCCAATTGAAATTCAGATTTTGAAAAAACTTTACGATAATAAAAATTACATCGTTTCAACCGAATCTCTCTGTGATACGATTTGGGGAGTGGATAGCTTTGGTTATGAAAACACTTTGACTGTACATATTCGGAAAATTCGAGAAAAAATAGAAGAAAATCCTTCAAAACCTCAATATTTAAAGACAGCTAAAGGGCTGGGATATAAATTGTTATCATGATTATAAACCAAACCAAAATTTTAAGGTATTCACTAAAGAAATTTATCTTTTTTTCCATCATTATCTTCATTACCAATATTCTTCTAATTGCCAGTTTTGTTTTCTACATTAAGGAAAAGCAAACTGCTACTGAGACTGTGAAAATAATTTCTGAACACATTACCATCACAAAAAATAACGTCCACATACCTAGAAATGATCTTTCTAGTCTAAAAGAACAAAAGTTATGGCTCATGGTATTGGATAAGCAGACTGGAAAACAAGTGTACGAACAGTATAAACCTACAGAAGTTCCTTCGCAATTTGACTATGGGGACATTTTACAATTTTCTCGCTATTATCTTTCAGATTATCCTGTTTTTAGTCAGATAAAAGGTGACTACATCATTGTTGTTGGTTTTCCAAAAGATAAAATTGCTCGTTATAGTTATAATTACTTAGATATAGATAGTATTCGCCTGATTCCGCTAGTAGCATTTGGAGTATTGCTTTTCAACTGCCTCTATTTCGCTTTTCTTTACTACTATGGTGTGACGCATATCAATCGTAAAATTGCACCTCTTGTAACTGCTATTCAGAATCTCCCAGATGGTTTGAAAAATCCAATAAATTCTATATCAGAACTAGAATATCTTACAACTGCAATTAATCAAACTGATACTCTACTCAAAGAGAATGAAGTCTTTAAAGAGCAATGGATTTCAGGTATTGCACACGATATCAAAACACCTCTTTCTGTCATCATTTCTAACGCGTCCTTGTTAAATGATTCTAAACTAGATACACAGTCTAAAAAACATATTCGCCCAATATTGACGGAATCCTATTACATCCAAAATATTTTAAATGACTTAAATATAGTAGCTCGCCTTTCATCCGGTCATCTTCAATTAAATCAGACTGAAACAAAAATTATCCCCTTCTTCAAAGACATTCTCATCCATATTTTAAATCAAGAAATCTGGAATGATTTTGAATTTGAATTTGATTACGATTATTCACTTGTTAATCAATCTATCATGATTGAGCAGTTTTTAATCACGAGAGTTATCCATAATATCATCTACAACTCTGTTTTACATAACGAAAAGGGTTGCACAATAAGAATCCACTTATTCAAAAAAGATACAAATGTAATTGTCGAAATCAAAGATAATGGACAGGGAGCTTCACCAGAAAAAATTGCTGAACTTAATGAATTATCTTTTAAAAGCATTGATATTTCTAAAATTAGAACGACTGGAATTGGGCTAAAAATTTCAAAACAAATTGTTGATTTGCATCAGGGCTCTATTTCGTTTGCTAGTGTCCAAAATGAATTCTTTGAAAGTATCATTTCACTTCCGATTTTCAACATTACCAATTAGATAAAAAAATGGAGAAGAACCATTAGAGTTTTCTCCATTTTTTTCATCTTATCTTCCACTTATACCCTACCCAGCCTGCCAAGACAAGCAAAGCAAGGTTAAAGATGATAAAGAAAGTCGTAAAACCAAATAATCCATTCTGTGCCAAATCTTCCGTGTTGGAATTCTGTCAATATTTTGGACACATTTTGGGAGGAAAATTTGAAGGCTAGCGCCCTTCGGTTGCTGGACCCCTTCTACGACCAATTCTCTGTACTCTACAGGGGACTGGTCATTCAATTTTTGTTGAATTCTAGTTTCATTATAAAATATGATGTAATTTTTGACAATATCTGTTATACTATCTCCAGTTATGTTTCTTCACTTATGGAGAGAGAAGGTTTCAGACTTGAGAACAGAGTGAAACCATTCGATACAGGCATTATCTGCTGGTGTTCCTTTTCGGGACATGGAGCGGGTGATGCCTTTTTCCGTACAAGCTTGATAGTAGGCTTTTGAGGTGTAGACAGATCCCTGATCGCTGTGTAAAAGTACCCCTTGAGGTAGCTCAAGTTGATGGTACAAAGTTAGTATCTTGACACTCTGAGATGGTATAAGCTACTATTTCACGATTATAGAGATCCATGATCGAAGATAGATAAAGTCTACAGTTTCCAAAGTAGAGGTAGGTGATGTCTATGACAAGCTTCTCCATAGGCTTGTCTGCCTGAAAATCACGATCCAGCTTATTGTCTGTTACATGGTAAGGCTTCCCTAATTTAGGTCCCTTCTTGGGACGGGCACGGCAAAGGCAGCCCTTTTCCTTCATGATACGATAGACCTTCTTGCGATTAACGACGAGGTTATAAACTTTCTTTAGTAAGCGAGTGATGGTTCGATAGCCGTAAATAAAGCGATTTGCCATACAGAGTTGTTCGATTTTATCTGCTATTTCGTCTCTTTTCTGAGAATTCTTACTCTCCTATTTCCAGCGATAAAAGGTGGAGCGTTTGACTCCGAAACACTCTAAAACAATAGATACAGGGCATGTTTTCTTATACTCTTCCACTAGCTTGATAAGACTTACTTTGTCGATTTTCTTACCAAGCTCTGATACTTTTTTAGTAATTCCACCTGCAAATGTAACTGTTCCACTTCAGATAATTGTTTCATTTCTTTTCCATAAGTATATTGTTTCCCCACGGGTTGGTGGAAACGGTACAATTCATCATTCTGATACCATTGCCACCAGGTTTTCACCTGAGTAGCATTTTTGATGCTGAGGGTATCCATGATAACTTTATTTGATTTGCCTGCCTTCGTCATTTCGATACAGGCTAGCTTAGTTTCTACTGAATATGCTTTTTGACCATAACAAAACACCCCTGTTTCTAGTTTACCAGAATTCAACAGGAGTGTTTTCTTGTGTCTCATTTTATGGGTGCAGTGCCGACCCTAGGGATTCTTTCGTTCTCATATATACGTCACTAGTATCGGCTAATTTGATTTAAATTGCAAGAGAAATAACATTTTACATAAAAATCGGTGGGTATCTTACAATTTTTGTATATAATAGATCTAAAAAGCAACTGGTTTTAAGAATTCTTATCTAAAACATTCGGAAATTTCCCTTAACCGTAGCGGAAAGTTGTTTTCTTCTCCTATTTATAATAGACTATCACTAACATTAGATGAAAAGGTGACTCTATGACTATAAATCAACTGCTTCAAAAGCTGGAGCCTACTAGCCCTATCCTTCAAGCTAACTTTGGAATTGAACGCGAAAGTCTTCGTGTCGATAGACAGGGAAAATTAGCACATACGCCTCACCCTTCCTGCCTAGGAGCTCGAAGTTTCCACCCTTATATTCAAACAGATTTTTGTGAGTTTCAGATGGAACTCATCACACCAGTTGCTAAATCTACCACTGAGGCTCGTCGATTTCTTGGAGCCATTACCGATGTAGCTGGACGTTCCATCAGTAAAGATGAACTTCTCTGGCCCTTGTCCATGCCTCCTCGTATCAACGCCCAAGAAATCCAAGTTGCCCAACTGGAAAATGAATTTGAACGCCATTATCGTAACTACCTGGCCGAAAAATACGGAACTAAACTACAAGCTATCTCAGGTATCCACTATAATATGGAACTAGGGAAAGATTTGGTTGAAGCCCTATTCCAAGAAAGTCACCAGATTGATATAATTGCTTTCAAAAACGCCCTCTATCTTAAGCTGGCTCAGAACTATTTGCGCTATCGTTGGGTGATTACCTATCTCTTTGGTGCTGCACCTGTTGCTGAGCAAGGCTTCTTCGATCAAGAAGTGCCAGAACTCGTGCGTTCCTTCCGAAACAGCGACCATGGTTATGTCAATAAGGAAAAAATACAAGTATCTTTTGCAAGCCTAGAGGACTATGTTTCTGACATCGAAAACTATATCGAACAAGGTGATTTGATTGCGGAAAAGGAATTTTACTCGGCTGTTCGTTTCCGTGGACAAAAGGTTAATCGCTCCTTCCTTGACAAGGGAATCACCTACCTAGAATTCCGTAACTTCGACCTCAACCCCTTTGAGCGTATCGGTATTAGCCAAACTACCATGGATACCGTACACCTACTCCTTCTAGCCTTCCTCTGGCTGGATGCCCCTGAAAATGTTGATCAGGCTCTGGCTCAAGGTCACGCGCTGAATGAAAAAATTGCCCTCTCTCATCCTTTAGAACCTCTACCTTCTGAAGCTGAAACTCAGAACATTACGACAGCTCTAGACCAACTGGTGCAACATTTTGGGCTTGGTGACTATCATCAAGGTCTGGTCAAACAAGTTAAAGATACCTTTGCAGATTCCAGTCAGACACTAGCTGCTCAACTTCTTCCTCATATCAAAGACAAGTCCCTTTCTGACTTTGCCCTTGACAAGGCGCTTGCCTATCATGATTACGACTGGACTGCCCACTATGCTCTTAAGGGTTATGAGGATATGGAACTTTCTACCCAGATGCTGCTCTTTGATGCCATTCAAAAGGGGCTTCATTTTGAAATCCTAGATGAGCAGGATCAATTCCTTAAACTCTGGCATAAAGATCATGTTGAGTACGTCAAAAATGGTAACATGACCTCAAAAGACAACTATGTAGTTCCTCTTGCCATGGCTAATAAAACCGTGACCAAAAAAATTCTGGCTGATGCTGGCTTCCCTGTCCCTGCCGGCGACGAATTTACCAGTCTAGAACAAGGTCTAGCCTACTATCCTCTTATCAAGGGCAAGCAAATTGTGGTTAAACCAAAATCAACCAACTTCGGTCTGGGCATTTCCATTTTCCAAGAGCCTGCCAGCCTTGATAACTATAAGAAAGCTCTCGAGATTGCCTTTGCAGAAGATACAGCTGTTCTTGTTGAAGAATTTATCCCAGGAACCGAATACCGTTTCTTCATTCTGGACGGGCGTTGTGAGGCTGTCCTCCTTCGTGTCGCTGCTAATGTTGTCGGTGATGGCAAACACACCATTCGTGAATTAGTCGCTCAGAAAAATGTCAATCCATTGCGAGGCCGTGACCACCGCTCACCTCTGGAAATCATTAAGCTAGGAGACATCGAACAATTGATGTTGACTCAGCAAGGTTATGCACCTGATGATATTCTCCCAGAAGGGAAAAAGGTCAATCTCCGCCGTAACTCCAACATCTCTACAGGTGGCGACTCTATTGATGTCACTGAGACCATGGATTCATCCTATCAAGAATTAGCTGCAGCTATAGCGACTAGCATGGGGGCCTGGGCTTGCGGGGTTGACCTCATCATTCCAGATAAAACTCAGCCTGCTAGCAAGGAAAAACCTCATTGCACTTGTATAGAGCTCAACTTCAATCCCGCTATGTATATTCACACCTATTGTGCTGAAGGTCCTGGACAAGCTATCACTCCAAAAATCCTAGACAAGCTTTTTCCAGAAGTTGCCACAAGTCAAACCTAAAACCTAATTCTTAGGAACAAACAAATCACCTTTATCTCGATGATATGATACCTCTTAAGTAGACAAGGTAAATACCTAAAATCTACGGCTCTTTGTCAACTGTAGTGGGTTGAAGAAAAGCTAAGCTCGAGAAAGGACAAATTTCGTCCTTTCTTTTTTGATATTCAGAGCGATGAAAATTCGCTTCTTGAAGTTTTCAAAGTTCCGAAAACCAAAGGCATTGCGTTTGATAAGTTTGATGAGATTATTAGTCGCTCCCAATTTTGCGTTGGAATAGGATAACTGAAGGGCATTGATGATTTTCCCTTTGTCCTTTAGAAATGCAGTCTGAAAAAGAGAATGAACCTTCTTTATATTGTCTTCAATGAGTCCAAAAAATTTCTCTGGTTCCTTATTCTGAAAGTGAAAAAGCAAGAGCTGATAGAGATTATAGTGGTATTTCAAGTCTTCTGAATAGCTCAAAAGCTTGTCTAGGATTTCTTTATTGCCTAAATTGTCAAATTAAGTTAGACTTTTCAAGTAACTCAGAAAAACTTGGTAGGGTGATTGAAATAGTTCTAATGGTAATTCATAGACTACCCTCTGTTCAGCTATTCCCCCTTCATCTGTAACAAAAAAATATTTCTCATGATGTCGCCAAATATGTTGTCCATAACCTTTTATTTCCTCAAACTTACTAACTTCTTCCCAGCCTAGTTTACTATATTTCATGTATGTTCTCCGATCTTTTCACTAATATCTTACATTACACCTTCAGGAATATCTCCTGTTGATCATTGTAACTATCTAGTTGACTGTTATACCAAACCCAGACTGTTAAATGGAATAGCTAGAGGAGAGATCTTACAGGATAGATTTTTTCAACTCTTCCCGTACTTGCATTAAGAGAAGGCCTAGCTTGTTCTTTCCAGAGCCATCTCCCCCATCAGCCCAGTAGTCGTCATTTCGTGTATGTTCGATGAGGATGGCATCTCCTGTTGCTAGCAATTCTTTTGTTTAAATGAACACGCCTACAGAATCATCCTAATATCAAATTTTTTTGAGAAATACATGGAAAAACTTCTTTCAAATTAATAAACTGACTTCATCATATGCTATAATTTAGTTATATTTTACAAAAATAAAAGTTTCTAAATAATGCCCCTATTTGCTCATTGATGCAACAGTGCCATTATTTCATTATCAGTTTTTATGTTATAGCTTTATCAAGGAGTTTCGTCTATGCTTCAATACCTTAAGCCTCTGCGCTGGTATCTTTTCTTTAATTTTCTCTTTAGTGGACTGTCCAATATTTGTACTGCTCTTCTTCCATACTTTACACAAGAGTTAATTCGTAGCCACTATCAAATAGCTTTGGCAGGTTATTGCATCGCAGTTATAGGTTACCTAACTTGCAACTACATCCAAATGCGACTTGACTGGAAACAGGCCATTCTCTTTTCGACAAATCTAAAGAACGACTGGTTTCAATCTCTTTTGGGACTTGCCCACCATGATTTCAAGCAGAAAACAGTCGCAGAATACATTTCTTATCAATCTAATGATCTTGATTCACTGGAAAAAGATTATCTACCTCCATTGATGAGTTTTTTTAAGCAGATTCTACGAATTTTGATTTATACCATCATTATTACCAGAACGATCAATCCTATAGTGGCGCTGATCCTACTGATTTCAACGGCTATCAGTATTCAAATTCCAAAGATCGTTGGTCAATTGACTGCGAAGCGTAGACAGACATATCTTGAAAAGCAAGGTGATTATTATCGGACCTTGGAGGATCTATTCCGAGGACATCACCTAGTTAACAAACTCACTCTACCTCATTTTATAGAGCAACAAAGAAGTTCCCTCAAAAACTTGCAGGACAAATATCTTAGGTATGGTTTGACTAAAATTACAGGTATTCTCTTGACGGGTATTTCTTTTGAATTCATTAGCCTTATTCTCTTTTCCTATCTAGCTTACTCTCTATATCATCAGCAAATTGGTATCCCTGAGGTGGTGGCCAGTTTTGGTTATATTACAGCCTTCTCAGAACCAATTCAAGAAATCCTTTACGATCTGCAAATGTTGGAGTCGGTAAAGCCTGTAATTAAAAGCTTTCAAACTATTGTTAAGCATCCATCTTCAATTCAGGCACCACAGCTTTCTTTTGAAACAATCACATTGAAGAATCTTTCTAAACAACTTGGGGAATCAACATTAAAGATTTCTTTTGCCACCATTCATAAAGGAGATAAGATTGCCCTCATTGGAGAGAACGGATCAGGTAAGAGTAGCCTACTCAATATTTTAAATGGTACGGATGAGGATTTCCAAGGCGAGATTTTGCTGAATGATCTTCCTCTAAATCAGCTTTGGGGAAGATTTGGCTTGATTTTGCAACAAGAGCATAGCTTCATCTCTAGTTATGAAAATAATGTTACGCTATTCAATACTTTCTCTGCAGAGTTTAAGGATGTGGAGTTTGAAGTAACACCTCCTCAATCCCTGTCAGGTGGTCAACAACAACGCATGTACCTCAATCGAGAAAAAAACCGTCAGAGTCCATTAGTTATTATGGATGAACCTTTTTCAGCCTTGGACGCTCGTCAGTTCGAGGCAGAATTGAAAAAAGTACTAGACTTACCGTGTGCTGTCATCATTACCTTACACCGACAGAATGAAGCACTGAAGAACTTTGACCAAGTCTGGGAAATTAGAGCTGGAAAACTAATCATTCAAAAAAATGAATAGACTTGCCTTCTAACGAAGATTTGTTTTATCATGATCAATACATCATCAGGCACAGATAGATTGAGGTCATCTTAACCCCAAAAAGAGCATTTCCATTATCATAAATGCTCTTTTTTTGTACTTAATTGTATTTCTTTCAACCCCTTCCATTACATCTCTAATTTCAAAAGGGATGAATCGTTTGATCAGTGTATAAGTAAACTATATTGATCTTCTCAATACTTCCGAATCGTCAGTGGATTTCTTTCCTTGTAATCACTCAACTAAAGATTTTCTTCATACAATTGCTAATCATTCTTTAATCTTACTTTTGTTTAAATCCTATTCTACCAAAATATGGCCATGAATTCATACCAAAACAAAAAGAGAGCAGCAAACTGAACTGCTCTCCATTTTGTTTATTTTTCGACCATACCGCCCTTGATCAGACTTTCTTTCGTTACTGAATAACTGACTGTATTGTCATCTAGCGGATTAAAGCCTGATACGATTTCTTTTAATTTTTTCAAATCAATTTTTGTGTAATCAATGGTATTGCGAATATAAAAGATTCCGTCTTTGTATTCTGATGTCAGTTCAAATCCGTGGCCCATCAGATCTTTGAATTTTTCTTGGCTCTTAGCAACGGCTTCTTTCATGGATTCAAGGGGGTTCGCACCAGGCACTTTTGAGACGTCGTAATCATCAACTTTTTCTTGTACTAACAAGGTATCTCCCTTGTAATACAAGGTTACAGTTGACTTACCTGCTTCATCACTCGTTTCGAGAACAGTTTTTTGTGCACCTGCTAGTGCATCCTCTTTTTTGCTTTCATCAGTTGATGACTCTTTTTTCTTTTCTTTAGCAGATGATTTGCTTGTTGCTTTACTGGTCGCTTTAGTAGACGATGGACTAGTAGATTTTGTAGTCTCTTTTTGTGCGCAACCAGCTAAAAGAAGACCCGCTGTCAAGAAGACGGCTAACATTTTTGTGGTTTTATTCATTTTGAATCCCTCGCTTTTTATGATGGTTAAGGAAATGACTGACGTCTGAAACGAGTCATGTAGCAAGATCAACTGTCGTTTTAGATGTTATTAGAAAAGCCTCAAAAATGATGTTCGCAGCCCCCTCCTTATCGATCATTGTAGCCATCTGGGTGGCTGGAATGCCATGCCCAGGCTGTTTGGATGATGGTTTCGATATTGTCAAATTTTGGTTGCCAGCCGAGAATCGCACGCGCCTTCTCAGATGATGCGATCAGGGTATCTGGATCTCCTGGTCTACGATCAGCCATCTCAAGTGGGATCGGATGTCCTGTCACCTTGCGGGCTGCTTCAACGATTTGAAGATTAGAGAATCCGGTCGATGAGCCCAGATTAAAGGCAGTCGATTCATTCCCTTTTCTGAGATACTCCACCGCAAGCAGATGGGCATCTGCCAAGTCAAATGGGTGGACATAGTCCCGAACATTGGTCCCATCTGGTGTCTTGTAGTCATCTCCAAAAATAGAAATCTTCTCGCGTTTGCCTTGGGCTACTTGTAAGACGATCGGCAAGAGATGGGTCTCTGGTCCGTGGTCTTCACCGATTGATCCGTCTGGCTTAGCACCCGCTACATTAAAGTAACGGAGGGGCACATACTTGATGCCATAGGCTTGATCGGCCCAGCGCATAATAGTTTCCATCATGAGCTTGCTTTCGCCATATGGATTGATCGGTTTTTGTGGAGTGGTTTCAAGAATCGGAATTTCTTCTGGAATACCATAGGTGGCTGCGGTTGAAGAAAAGACGATGTAGTGCACCCCACATTCATGCATGACTTCCAAGAGTTTGACCATGCCAGCTGTATTGTTATCAAAATATTTCAAAGGATCAGCCATAGACTCAGCTACCAGTGAGTAGGCCGCAAAGTGGATGACCGCATCGATATCTGCATGTTCCTTAAAAACCCTGCGCATGAAGTCTTGATCCGCCAGGTCTCCTTGGTAAAAGACGGCATCTGGATGCACCGCTGCACGGTGGCCTGTGACCAGGCTATCTACTACCACGACTTTTTCCTGTCCTTCATTGACCAAGCGGTCTACCATGTGGGAACCGATATAGCCAGCTCCTCCGAGTACGAGTATTGCCATTTGTTTTCCTTTCGCTTTTTTATCTTCTCTCTTATTGTACCAAATTTCTGCCTCTTCTCCACACTTAAAGTGTCGCGACAAAGCGTCTAAAGGCTGCTTGGCCTTCTGCTGTTCGCTTGTAGACACCGGCATCTTCCAGCACGCGCGCAAAGATCTGACCGACTGATTCACGGACAAGGGCCTCTGCCTCTACTTCGTCTGTGATGGATGGGTGAGTGGCTTTCAAGTCATCCGCCCAGTCTTGGTGGTAACTAGCCACACTGCTTTCTCGTCCAAGCAGATAATCTTGGACCTGCTTGAGCTCTTCCTTGAGTCGAGGTGGCAAAATGGCTAGACCCATGACTTCGATCAGGCCGATATTTTCTTTTTTGATGTGTTGGACATCCGCATGTGGGTGGTAAATGCCATCTGGATGCTCTGGTGAGGTTTGGTTGTCACGGAGCACCAAGTCCAGTTCATAATGCCCATCGCGGATTCGTGCAATGGGGGTAATGGTATGATGGGGTTGACCGTCAGATGTGGCTAAGACTTGCACAGCTGGATCCGAGTAACCTCGCCAGCTTTCTAAGATATGGTCTGCCAGTTCAATCAATTGCGCCTTGTCATCCGATTGCAAGCGGAGAACCGACATAGGCCAGTTGACAATTCCTAGTGACACGGCTTCAAATCCCGAAATTGTAAAGCTTTCCTCCACAGTAGCCAGCTCCATGGCAAAGGTGTGTCGACCACCTTGGTAATGTTCGTGGGTTAGGATAGAACCTCCTACAATTGGGAGATCGGCATTAGAACCTGCAAAATAACCTGGGAAAGTCTCGACAATGGTCAAGAGTCGCTCAAAGGTCTTGCGGTTAATAGACATGGGGATGTGCTGACTATAAAGGAAAATGCAGTGTTCGTTAAAGTAAGCATAAGGAGAATACTGGAAGCCCCACTCCTGCCCCGCTATATCAAAGCGGATAATCCGGTGATTGGCCCGGGCTGGATGGTCTAGACGACCTTGATAGCCTTCATTTTCAAAGCACAATTGACAAGCAGGATAATGACGCACCTTGGCATTTTTAGCAGCCGCAATGTCTTTGGGGTCTTTTTCAGGTTTTGACAGATTGATGGTAATTTCGATCGTCCCATAAGGGGTCTCTGTCTCGAAGGCAATATTTTTTGCAATGGCATTGACCTTGATATAATCATTGTGCTTAGAGAGGGCATAGAAATCCGCAATCGCATCTTCCTTGGACTGACGGTAGGTCTCCCAGAAACGACGATTGACCTGACTCGGACTGGGGGTGACCCAATCCATCAACTCCGCACCCAGACTGTCTTTTGCGGCCATGCTATCTGGAATCTTACTATTAGCGACTGCAAGCTCCACCAACTGATTTTTGAGCGCGATCAAGTCAGCCTGATGAGCTGGGGCGTCTAACCCTTCTTCTCCAATGCGACTCATAACGCGGTTTTTTAGATAAATCCGATCCATCTCTTCATAGTCACTTGCATCAATGATGGCTGTGACAAATGCATCTAATACCAGTTCTGTCATCCTATCTCCTTTTTAATCAAGTACCCGTGTCCCCGCAGCAACCTCTGCAATGTAGAAACTTGGCGCATAGCCAACGACTTCCTCATAGCGTTTGCCGACAGCTTCCTCAAAAGCCTCAACCTTATCTTTGTTGACAAGGGCAATGGCACAACCACCAAAGCCTGCTCCGGTCATACGAGCGCCCAGGACGCCTTCTTGTTCCCAGGCAGTATGTACCAAGGTATCCAATTCTAGCCCTGTCACTTCATAATCATGCTCCAAGGATACGTGGGAAGCATTCATGAGACGACCAAAGCCTTCCAGATCACCTGCTTCAAGTGCCTTACGGGCTTGGAGGGTCCGTTGGTTCTCAAGTACAGCATGACGAGCCCGTTTGATGCGATTGGCATCTTTGATCAAATAACTATAGGCATCGAAGGTCCAGATATCCAATTCTCCAAGAGTTTGGATAGCTAATTTTGCCTGAAGTTCAGAGACAGCTGTTTCACATTCGGCGCGGCGTTCATTGTATTTGGAATCAGCCAATTCACGGCGTTTGTTGGTATTCATGATGACCACGACATTGTCTTTGAGATCAAGCGGCACCAGATCATATTCTAAAGTATTAGTATCTAGATAAATAGCGCGTTGATCATCCCCCATACCGATGGCAAATTGGTCCATGATACCAGAATTAACCCCGATGAAGTGATTTTCCGTTTGTTTTCCGATCTTGACCAAATCGAGGCGATCCAACTTGAGATCAAACAGCTTTTCAGCGATCACACCAATCAAGAGCTCAAGTGAGGCTGAAGAGGAGAGTCCAGCTCCATTTGGAATCGTGCCGTAGACATAGACATCCATCCCGGTATCAATGACGTGGCCAGCTTCTTGTAAAAAATGAAGCACGCCTTTTGGATAGTTGGTCCAGTTGTGCTCTTTTTCATAATGAAGGTTGTCCAATGGGACTTCAATGATCCCCTTGTCTTTGAAGTTATCTGAAAAGAAACGCAAGAGTTTGTCCTCACGTTTTCTTGCAGCTCCATAGGTCCCAAGGGTAATTGCAGCCGGGAAGACGTGTCCTCCGTTGTAGTCTGTGTGTTCACCAATCAGATTGATCCGACCAGGTGAGAAGAAGGTATGGTCGGCTTCTAGTCCAAAAAGGGTTTGAAAGCGATCACGTAATTGCTGACGAGTAATGGGTGTAGCCATAGGGAACTCCTTTAATGATTTTGTAAACGTTTTTATACCTGTATTATAAACAATATAATAACTGTTTTCAAGCATTTTTAGTAAAATTTTATTGAAAAAATTAACAACAAAAAATCTCTTGATAAATTCGGTTTTTCTTTATCAGATAGGTTAAGAGATGCATTGGATGCAAATAGAGAATTTTAGTAAAATTTTACTAAAAAATCTCAATTAGGAGGTCATCCAATTGAGATTCTAAATTCCTTAATTTTTCTTTCTCGGATAGATAAAAGATCCAAGGAAGGTTAAGAGGCTAACACCCATAAGGGCTAGGATGTTCTCGGTTTGACCGGTCTTTGGCAATACCGATGAAGCAGGACTATCGGATACACTGACAGGAGCCTGAGCAGTGTCATGTGACACAGAAATCGGAGTGACTTGTGGACCATCAAGAGGACGAACTTTTTCTTGCTTGCTAGCAAGGACCTGTGTTCCAGTGTTGCCAACCACTACTGGTTTTGTCTGATGGGTTGGATCGAGTGTTGATGGAGTTGGATCCGAAGCTTCTGGGGTCGGTAATGGAGCAGGTGCTGGATAGAAGAGGCCATGACCAATGCGATAGGCATACTCTGTTTTCGACATTTTCCCATCTACAATTTTTGGAATATCCACCGGTAAAGTACCTATGTGTTCCTTACCATTGAAGATGACTTCCACACCTGCAGGAATATTCGGACCAAAGGCATTGTCTGGTTTGAGAGATTCCGTTGGATCCATTCCCTTATTTCCATAGACTGCTAAAATGGCTTTAGCCGCTGGATAGTTGGCTACATCGTAAGGTTTGGAGATCGAAAGGATAGCTGCCTTCTTCTGCTTGGTGTTGGCATAATGGATGATTTCCGTTGGGATCTTGGTCCTCCAGAAATCTTTATCCAGTTGCCCCTCATAGCCGATCTCTGAAATCACTACGATGTGAGTGGCTTTTTCGAGGTCTTCTTTTAGACTATCAAGCGTGGATTCTTTGGTGAAGTTCTTCGCCACAAAGGAGGTATCTTTTGGAAGAACCCCATCCGCTATTAAGCGACGCATGCCCAAATTTAGTCCAGGAACTTCATTTTCAAAAGCTCCTAATAATAGGACATGATCCCCTTTTTGGACCTTAAATGGCAAGGTATGGTCTTCATTTTTTACAACTGTCACCGCTGCTGCTGCAATCTTGCGTTCCAGATCACGATTGAGGTTGGAACCTACTTCTTCCTCAGCTTTTTCAGGCGTGCGAGCACTTGGATCAAAATTCAGGACCCCACGTTTTTCTTTGAGGGTGAGGATCCGACGAACCGACTCATTTAAACGATCTTCTGAGATGTCACCCGTTTGCACCGCACGAACCACTTCATCGACAATGGTATCAATCTTGGTCAAATCGGTTTTACTGCGAAGGGTCGTTGGCATCAAGACCAGGTCAACTCCTGCCTTGATCGCCATCTTCACAGCTTCCACCTCACCGAAGTTCTTAGCGATGGCGTCCATTCCCATGGCATCGGAGACAATCACACCCTTATAGCCGTATTTCTTCCGTACCAATCCCGTTAAGATATCATCAGAGAGTGTCGCTGGTACATAGATTTTCTCACCAGTTTCTTTTGACACAACCTGATCTTTTTCAATTTGTGGGTATTGGATATGAGCTGTCATCAAGAGGTCTACACCTGCATCCATAGCTTTTTTGAATGGAAGGAGTTCTAATTTTTCAAGTTCGGCAAGAGATTTATCCACCAATGGGAGACCTGTATGGGAATCAACCGCTGTATCTCCATGACCCGGAAAATGCTTAGCAGCGACGGCCACATTGTAGTCCTGAATTCCCTTCATCATCGGAATTCCTAAGTAAGCAACACGGTTTGGATCAGAGGAGAAGGAACGAAGCCCAATGACAGGGTTTTGTGGATTGTTATTGGTATCTAGCACGGGTGCAAAATCAACATTTAAACCGAGAGCAGATAACTCACGACCGATGATTTGGCCAGCTTCTTTAGCTAGCTTGGGATCATTAGTGGCTCCGATAGCCATATTTCCAGGAAGGGCTGTTCCTGTTCCTAAGCGGTAGACGATGCCCCCTTCTTGGTCGATCGCTAACAATAGCGGAATCTTTCCGTTATTGGCCTTGTTTTCAATGGCTGCCTTTTGCATATCTTGGGTCAGAGCTAGGGTCTGCTTGGTTTCTTTCACATTCTCAGCAAAAAGAATAACGCCCCCAAAATCATATTTATCAATAGCTTCCGCTACTTCAGCATTAACTTTAGTCAGATCTTGAGGTGACTCCTGATTCGCCTCCTGCCACTTACGGAAATCCGGCATAATCATTTGAGTGACCTTTTGTTTGAGTGGCATGTTTTCAATCAATTTTTCCACTTCAGGAGATGTCGTCTCTGTCGATGCTACCGTTGGGGAGGCTGCAGGGACGGCTGAACGGTCTGTTGTAGTCGGTGTTTCGGCCACTTCTCCCTGATTTTCTGTGGAAGTTTCTGGAGCTGGAGAAGCTACAACCTCTTCTACTGTTGCTGCCGGTTCATTGGCTTGATCCGGTGCTTGAGCTGTATCTGCTTTTGCTGTTTGGACTGATAATAAAGCAAAAGCCGTTAATAGGGCTGCAGATGGATACAGGATTTTTTTCATAAAGCGACCTCCTTTCTTCATAGATATTGTACCATTATTCAATTGCAATGTAAACGGTTTCGTATATTGAATATGATGATTTATTATTTTAATTTGCTTATTTATAATCCCTTTTGCTCATTCAGACCTGTAAACATTTAGTAAAATCTATTTCTTTTTACTGGTATTTAGAGTATACTTTAGGTAGCAAGCAAAAGAAGGAACAACTATGGCAACGATTAAAGACATAGCAGAAAAAGCAGGTGTTTCACAGTCGACCGTCTCTCGTGTCCTCAATCTGGACGAGACCTTGTCCGTCAGTGAAGACACGCGCAATCGGATTTTTCGCATCGCTGAGGACCTGCATTACCAAAAGAAAAGCCGAAAAACAATTCCTCAAGCGGGCCTAGACTCTCATAAAATCGTTATCTTTGAATGGTACACGCGCGAAGAAGAATTAGACGATCTCTACTACTACGCCATCCGGATAGGGTTGGAAAGACAGGCCCAAGAATTGGGCTATGAGATCATTCGTATCTTCAGCAAGGATGATTGGTCCTTGATGCAAGAGGCAGACGGGATCATCGCGCTTGGGAAATTCAGTCCCAAGACCATTCAAGATCTGGAAAGCTACGGCAAGCCCCTGATCTTTGTCGATAGCAACACCCTCTATCTGGGGCATTCTTGTGTGACGACAGATCTAGAAGATTCTGTTATCATGGTTCTTGATCACTTTCTTGAAAAGGGACATGAGGACATCGGGCTTTTGGTTGGTCGGGAACAGACTGCTGATGCTATCCCACTTCTAATGGATCCGCGTCAACGGACCTTTCAACAATACCTCACCGCAAAAGGGTTTTACCAAGAACGCTTTGTCGCGGTTGGAGAATTTTCGACTGAATCTGGCTACCAACTGATGGAACAGCTGATTCAAACACTGGGCAACGACTTGCCAACGGCCTTTTTCATGGCCAGTGATGCCTTAGCTGTCGGGGCCCTTCGGTCCCTTCAGGAGCACCAAATCGCAGTACCTGATCGCGTCAGTCTCATTTCCTTCAATGATACCTCGATCGCCAAGTATGTCTACCCTGCCCTCTCTACCGTCACAGTTTATACAGAAGAAATGGGTAAGCAAGCCATTCAGATGCTATGGCAAACCTTTCAAGGAACCCAACCAAGTGTTCCCTATATGGTCAAATTAGCTACCAAACTGACGATTCGAGACAGCAGTCGCTAGGAGGTCCTATGAAAACACACGAAATTCTTTTTCAAACCCTATCCCAAGCAGATGACTACGTCAACGGAGAGCAACTAGCCAAGGAGTTAGGCGTTTCTCGCACCTCTATCTGGAAAGCCATCCAACGCTTGGAAAAAGAGGGAGTCGTCATCGAATCCCTCAAAAAGAAAGGTTATAGACTCATCTCAGGTGACATTTTACTACCTGAAGTGATCGCAAGCAACACCCACTTGAACGTTTCTCTAAACGAACATTGTAGCTCTACTCAATTGGATGCCAAATTAGGGATGGAAGCCAATCATGAAGGCAATACGCTCTACCTAGCCAATTCTCAATCTGCAGGGAAGGGACGATTTGGCCGTAGCTACTACTGTCCAGATCAAGGTGGTATCTACATGTCCCTTCATCTCAAGCCCCAACTCCCACCTGCGGGGCTCCCCCCTTATACCCTCATGGTCGCTGCAGCTATCTGTAAAGCGATTAAAAACTTGACCTTGATAGATGTTTCTATCAAATGGGTCAATGACATTTATTACCGTGAAAAGAAAATTGGCGGTATCCTAACGGAAGCCATTACCTCGATTGAAACCGGTCTTGTCACAGATGTCATTATTGGAGTCGGCTTCAATATGGCTATCTCTACTTTCCCAGAAGAGCTAAAAACCAAGGCCGGTTCCTTGTTTGAAGGTCCTTGCCCCATCACTCGGAATAGCCTCATCTGCGAAATCTGGAAGGAATTTTTCCAAATGGATGTCGACGAGCTGGTCTACCTGTATAAAGAGCGCTCCCTAGTCCTAGGACGAACTGTCACCTTTGAGCAGAACCAACAGACCTATCAAGGCCTCGCCAAAGACATCTCCGATACCGGCCAACTCTTGGTCCAATTGGACAAGAAAAAAGAAATCTGGCTCAATAGCGGTGAAATCTCCTTGACCAAATGGTGAAAACAAGTAAAGAAAAGAGGCTGAGACAAAAGTCCTAGCCTCTCAATTATCTTTGGATTGTCGAACAAGACGCAGTAATAATTTCAAATGTTAATCTTCTCACCCAAGTCTATTTCAAGTATTTCTTGGCATACTCTTCGTAGTTTGGTTTCTCTTTTTTATTCATGGCATAGAGCAAGAGGCCACTCAAATCATTGTCTTTTGAAGTTGGTTGAATCATGATGGCAATATTTTTATTCGGATCTGGGAAAATCACTGAATAAGACTCACCATCTTGTTCAATTTTGTAGTATACAATCCCCTCTTTTCTTTCAATCGACTTTTGTTTATAGGGATACTTTTCACCATCAACTGTTACAGTATCTTTTGTAAAAACAAGCTCACCATTTTTCTTATCGCCCGTTTGGACTTTCCATTTGCCTTCCAGTTTAGCCGGAGAGCTACTGCAAGCCGCAATCAGAACCAAACCAAGAGAAAGAAGAACCATCGCAATTATTTTTTTCATTTTAGACATTTATCTTTCACACTCCTAAAATATTTTTTTATTTTCTCTTCACCTATAGAAAGACTTGGATTCCTTCACGCACTTGTAAAAACAACCCTAGACTCATAGGATCAGTGAAAATTTGCATAGAACTAGTATACCATAAATGACAGGTTGCAGGATACACCGAATCAGAAAAAACCTTTTGAAAATGTGATACTCCATTTTCAAAAGGTTTTCTTTATTTTCGGCTTTTTTTGTTGATTTCTTTTTCAATGGCACTGGCAATTTTCTCTACCACATAGGCTGTTTGGAGATTGCGCAAAATCAAGAAGGCCAAAAAGAGGGCAAAGAGCATTTGACCCTCCATAGTCGCCTCATTGAAAAAGTAGGTTTCTAGAGCAGTAAAGACTGCTAACACTGCAAATTGTTTTCTATTCATAGAACTATTCTACCATGAATCTATAAAAAATTCATGAGTTAATCGTTTTGTACGGTAATTTTATTAGACAAAAAATCGAATTCTTTTGGGATGACGCTCTCTTCTTCTGCGACTACTTCAGCCTTTTGTCCACGCGCTTTAGATGAAAATTCAGCTCGAATCTTAGTCCACTCTTCCAAAGAAATCGCTAAGATCTCAGGTGAAAAACCGGCAGCATTGCTGAGGATATTGCCAAACATAGTATTGAGGTTGTCCCGCTTCATGGTCTGTTCAGCATTGAAGGCCGATTCAAAAGCCAAAATCGCATGGTTCTCATTGGCAGCAACTGGCTGCGATCCGATCAAGAGGGCTTTATCTGCACCTCCTAGACTTTCGATAATCTCTCCCCAAGCATTTTGAAGCCGGATCAAGTTGGTCCGTGCCAGTTCTGGATTTTCAACCGCTTCTTGCAAGATCGCATTGACCTTGTTTCGATCGACCCGGTAAGCCTTATTAGACTTGGTTGGGCGGGTTACTGGTGGCTTGGAACTAGATAGATTGTCTCCAGCTTGGGCCACTTCTTGCTTGAGTTGAGCGACTTCTTTCTTCAGCTCTTCTAGCTGAGCCAACACATTGGAAGGCACTTCAACAGTGGCCGACGTTGAAGTTTGTCCCGTCATTTCGGCCAATTTGATGGTCATCATCTCCGTATAAATGCGCGGTTGCAAGCTGTTTTTGATATCCGCTAGACTGGTCGTCGCCTGATCAATAAGGGCAAATAGTCGAGCTTGATCTACCGATAGATTAGCCGCAAACAAGTCACTAGCATGGGTATTTTCTCCACCTGTTTGGACAATTAACAGATCACGCAGGTATTGGAGCAAGTCCGTGACGAAACGGGCCATATTCTTCCCATTATCAAAGATAATCGCGAGCTGGTCCAGCGCCGCTGTCGCATCACGAGCTAGGATCGCAGCTACATACTGGTCAAGAGCAGCAAGACTGATGGAGCCGGTGATCTCTTCAGCAATCGCTGTTGTCAACTCACTACCTGCTGTTAGACTCAAGGCTTGGTCCAAAATAGACAAGGCATCCCGCATACCACCTTCAGCACGCCGGGCGATAATCTGCACAGCATCTGCTTCATAAGAAATGCTTTCTTTGGCTAAGATACTTTCCAAATGGTGAACAATATCTGGCAGTTTGATCGATTTGAATTCAAAGCGTTGCACCCGTGATAGAATCGTCGCAGGAATTTTGTGCAACTCCGTTGTTGCGAGGATAAAGACCACATTTTCCGTTGGCTCTTCCAATGTCTTTAACAAGGCATTGAAAGCACCAGTAGAGAGCATGTGCACTTCATCGATGATGTAGACCTTGTGTTTAGCAAGACTTGGCGCATAGGTTGATTTGTCGCGAATATCACGAATCTCATCGACCCCATTGTTAGAGGCCGCATCGATCTCGATGACATCTTCTAAGCTCCCATTGGTAATGGCTTCACAGATATAGCAGTCGTTACAAGGCTCTCCATTGACTTGATTAGGGCAGTTCATGGCCTTGGCAAAGATCTTGGCCACACTGGTTTTCCCAGTTCCACGAGGACCAGAAAAGAGATAGGCATGGCTGATCTTATCTTGCTCCACTGCTTGTCTCAATGTCCGTGCCACCACTTGCTGGCCAACCAATTGGCCAAAGGTCTGGCTCCGGTATTTTCGATATAAGGCTTGATACATTAACTCTTCACTCCAAACATCTTAAAATCCCAGTCTGTCTTTTCAAGCAGGAGAGAGACAAACTGTTCGAGATAGGCTTGGTCCAGCTGATCATAATCAGCGACTATTTCTGAATCTAGATCCAAAACCCCAAGGAGTTGCCCATCCTTGACCATGGGCACCACAATCTCACTCATGGCCCGACTATCACAGGAAATGTAGTTGGCATGCTGGTGGACGTCCTCGACGATGATGGTTTCTTGCTTTTGAGCTGCTTCTCCACAGACACCCTTTCCAAGTGCGATGTGGACACAAGATACTCCACCTTGAAAAGGTCCCAAGATCAATTCCGATTTGTCATACAAATAAAAACCTGCAAAGACTGAACGAGGTAGGGCTTGATTCAAGAGTGCGCTAGCATTGGATAGATTGGCCAAAGCATTGGTTTCATCCGTTAAGAGAGCATCTAACTGGGCCAGCAAGAGCTGGTATTGTGATTCTTTTTCCGATTGTTTCATACCTTTCATTATACCAAATCTTTGCTCAAAAATTAAGTTAGAAAGCGACAAAAAGAGTGCGATTGAGTGATTTTCTTCAAAATTCTCTTCGCACTCTCTATTATTTAGATAGATAAGATCCGCTCATGTCCTTATCTCTGTTTTGTCTTAACCTTCACGCGCTTCTCGGAGGATTTTTTCAATCTTGGTTGTAATCAGATCGATCGCTACAGTATTGCTGACACCTTCCGGGATAATGACATCCGCATAGCGTTTAGTCGGTTCGATAAACTGATGGTACATAGGCTTCACCACACCCAAGTACTGATCAATAACGCTATCAAGACTCCGGCCACGCTCTTCCATATCTCGCTTGATCCGACGAATGATCCGAACATCATCATCGGTATCCACAAAAATTTTGATATCCATCAAGTCGCGAAGGCGCTTGTCTTCAAGAACAAGGATCCCCTCTACGATAAAGACATCCTGCGGTTCCTGACGATAGGTCTTATTACTACGCGTATGCGCAGCATAGTCATAGGTTGGGATGTCCACCGGGCGACCTGCTAACAGTTCATTGATCTGTGCAATCATCAAATCTGTATCAAAGGCAAACGGATGGTCATAGTTGGTCTTGATCCGCTCCTCAAAGGTCAAATGACTTTGATCCTTGTAATAAGAATCATGCTCAATCATGGCAATCTTTTCATTTGGAAAATTCGCCAAAATGGCACGAGATACACTAGTTTTTCCACCACCAGAACCACCAGTAACACCAATAATAATCGGTCTATTTTGCATGTTTAACTCCAATAACTGTACTCGTCTGAAAGATTCAAACACCTCAGACATATCTTATTTATTCTACCATATTTTAGCTCAGACTTGAATAGTTTTAAATCAGAAGTTTAGAAAACAAAAAGGACCTCGCGGTCCTCTCATTATTGCACTTTTTCCACCATCGACTTAAAATTATAGTCTTTATCTAGAACAATAACCTTCTTCCCTCCATCTACAGGTACAATGTAGGAATGAGTATAAGCCTCTTTATATACTTCCTTAGCACTATTCACTGTGTAGCCTTGATTTTTAATCTCTTTTTGAACCTCTTCAAATTCAGCATTTATTTCATCATCCGAAGAATGGGAATTTCCACTCTTATTATTGATACGATCAGTATCTACAAGTGGATAAATAGCAGTGACATCCGTATTCGATGCGCCATTTTTCGTTATTTGAAAAACTAAATGATCGTCAGTATTAGACACGTTTTTCCATTTTCCAACCAAAACGTCAGGATATTCGATTTTTTGGAAAACGGCTCTCTTCTTAAATTCTGACAAATTGGATGTACAGTAGGCTAGGTCCGCTAAATCATCAAAGAAGATGACATTTGTCCCATTAGACTGAAGCAAATTATAAAATACTAAACCTTCCGTTTTAAAAATGACTACTTCTTTGGTACTCAAATGAAACTTTTTATCGACATCCTTTAGCGTCTGCATATTCGGTAAGTTTAATTTAGAAAGTTTCTGAATAAATTCATCTTTAGCTTCTTTTCCTTCGATCGTTTTTTCGATCAGATGAGTTGTATTGACTTTCTTTTTCTTTCCATTTAGTTCATAAACTACTGGCATCGAATCCGTGTTGCTAAGCCAAATTCCATCCAGACTTTTTGTCCCTGTAAAGAAAAAGATCCAAATAAGAGTGATTGCAGTAACAATAGCGACTACGGCCAGACCGAACGTTGTTGGTTTATTGAAAGACAACTTGGGTTTTCTCTTCCCCGGAACAGGTTGCAAAATTTTCTGATATGACTGCTCTTGAGCGAAGGATGTAGGTGCAACAGCTGCTTCCCGACTATGAGCCTGATTGTTGCTTGTTTGAGCAGATGCATCCTTTTGTTCTACTACAAACTCCCCCTTTTCACGCGCTTCTTGAAATTCTTGCATACTTGGCTTGCGACCATTGACCGCTTCAAAGTACTCGACCCAATCTTTTTGATTCATGATCATCCTCCTAAAAAATCATTTCCCTAAAAACTAGTCATAGTATACCACAAATCAGGGAGTTCAGAACATTTTTTAGGAAATTCATGATGAAAAACAAAAAGGACCTTGCGGTCCTCTCATTATTTCATTTTTTCTAGCTTGGCATTCACGTGATAACTACTATCTAAGACAAGAATATTTTTTCCACCATTTACTGATACGAAGTAATAATTTAACCCTACTTGTTTATAGACGTCCTTTTCACTCTTTACTTGATAGCCTTCTGACTCAATCTCTTCTTTAATGTTCTCAAATTGTTTTTGAACTTTTTTATCTGTTGATTTATTTTTTTCAGATTTGCCATCTAGAAAATCTTTATCTGCCATCGGGTAGAAAGCAGCTTGGCTTGTTTCAGAATCACTGGAAATCAATCCATGATCGGTAATCGTAACCTTTCTTGTTTCATCACTTTCATCAGCCGTAACTTTCCATTTACCCACCAAAACTTTAGGAGTTTCAACTTTTTGATAAACCAGATCCTCTTTAAAGGATTTCGAATTTGATGAATAACTTTTTAAATCATATACACTATCTTTTAAGATAACATTTGAACCATCTTTTTGAAGTAAATTATAAGTGACATGCTTATCGTATTTGACAATGATGACTTCTGTTGTTTTCAAGTTAAATTTCTTGTCTACATCCGCAAGCGTATGGATTTCACTTGAATCTAACAAGGAGAGGGCTGTTTCAAATTCTTTTTTTGCTTCATTTCCTTTGAGGACATCATCAACTGTTTTTTCACCATTCACCCTTTGTTTCTTTCCAGTGAGTTCATAAGTGACCGGACTCGAATCGGTATTTCGAACCCAAACGCCATCTAGGCTTGGTCCACTTGAGAAGAAAAAGAAGCAAACTACAGCAACCACTGCGACAAGTCCTGCGATGGATAGACCGATGACGGTTTTCTTAGTGAAGCTGAATTTTGCTCCTTTTGGTCTTGGCACCGGTTGGCTATGGCCTGCAGGACCACTTGGTTGCATTTGTGGCTGTGGAGCGATAGTTACAGGTTCTCCTGCTTGAGTTGGTGTATTGGTCTTTTCAATGACAAATTCACCCTTTTCACGCGCTTCTTGAAATTCTTGCATGCTTGGCTTGCGACCATTGAGGGCTTCAAAGTACTCAACCCAATCCTTTTGATTCATCTTGATCCTCCTAAAAACGAAATTTTTTAAAAAAGCTATTATTAGTATACCATAAATCCTACCATTCAAAGAAAATTATTTGGAAATTCATGGCCTCTAAAAAAGAAAAAGGACCTATCGGCCCTTCAAATTAGTTTACTTTTTCAGCTTTTATAGAGAAATGGTAGTTTTTGTCCAGAGCAATAAATTTCTTTCCGCCCTCTACAGGAATAATATAAGAATTTGAATAAGACTCTTTATAGACATCTTTGGCACTATTGATTTTGTAGCCTTGTTCTGCAACTGCTTTTTGGACATGTTCGAATTCTGTATTTACTTTATCATCCAGAGAATGAGAATCCCCATCACTACTATTGATGCGAGCAGAATCTACAAGTGAATAAACGGCGCTACAATAACTGTTGGAGGAACGTTTCGAAATACCATGATCTGATAATTGCAAAATATCTTCCTCTTCTTCTTCATTTTCTCCCTCGACCACTTCCCATTTTCCCACTAAAAACTTTGGAAATGCGAGTTTTTTAAAGACGGTCATTTTCTTAAATTCCGGGACAGCATTTCTATAATAAATGAGATCTTTAAAATTATCAGAAAGCATGACATTTGTGCCATTTTCCTGCAGTAAATTATAAAACGTTTCGCCATCTGTTTTGATAATAACCACTTCTTTGGTCTTCAATTGATACTGATTGTCAACATCGGCCAGTGTCTGTATAGCAGAGGAATCTAATGAAGAGAGCTTATCATTGAATTCTTTTTTCGCTTCATTTCCTTTGATCACTTTTCGAATTAGATAATCGCCATTGAGCTTCTTTTCTTTCCCATTTAGCTCGTAGACAAGAGGTCTGGAAGCCGTGTCGGTCAGCCAAATTCCATCTAAATCCGGCCCACCTGAGAAGAAAAAGAAGCAGACTAAGCCAATCACTGCGACAAGGCCTGCGATGGAGAGACCGATGACTGTTTTTTTATGGAACCTTGGCTTTTTGGGGCTTGCTAGTGGTTGGCTGTAACCGGCTGGACCAGTTGGCTGCACTTGTGGCTGTGGAGCGACAGGTGATGAAGCAGGTGTATCCGGTTTGTTCACAACAAATTCACCGTTTTCACGCGCTTCCTGAAATTCTTGCATACTTGGCTTACGGCCATTGACCGCTTCAAAATATTCAACCCAATCTTTCTGATTCATGATCATCCTCCTAAAAAATTGATTTCCCTAAAAACTAGTCATAGTATACCACAAATCAGCGAGTCTAGAGCTTTTTTGGGGAAATTCATGATAAAAAGAAAAAGGACCATGCGGTCCCTTTATTATTCAACTTTCTGTATTTTATTTACAATTTTAAAATCGTCATCAAGAGCAATAAGCGTCTTTCCACCATTTACTGGGACGAGATAATTAGTATAATTCATTTTATACACTTCATCTGGACTAGTGACAGTGTAACCTTGCTTTTTAATAGCTTTTTGGATATGTTCAAACTGGCTTTTTAGTTTTGAATCCGAATAGTCGTCATCTTTATTATATTTATTTAATCGCTTCAAATCCGTCAGACTATAAAATAATGTAAAACCTTTCTCCTTACTACCCGATTTGCTAATGATTCCATGGTCTGAAATGGTATAAGTACCGTCCTCATAAAATTTCCATTTTCCAACTAAAACTTTTGGAAATTCAATTTTTTGGAAAACTACTTGTTTCTTAAATTCTGATACAGATGAATCATTATATTTTAGTGCTTTAAAATCCTGATCAATAATTACGTTGGTGCCATCTGCTTGAAGCAAGTTATAACGTACATTTTTATCTGCTTTAACAATAACGACTTCTTTAGTTTTTAATTGGAACTTCTTATCAACATCTGCCAAATTCTTTAAGTTAGATAAATCGTATGAAGATAGTTTCTCATTAAATTCCTTTTTCGCTTCATTTCCCTTGATTATTTTATTTATGGAATATAGCATATTAATCGTCTGTTTTTTCCCTTTTAGCTCATAGGCAACAGGTGCTAAGTTAGGGTTAAGCCAAATTCCATCTAAATCCGGTCCACTTGAGAAGAAAAAGAAGCATACCAAAGCAATGACCGCGACAAGCCCTGCGATCGATAGACCTGTGACCGTTTTCTTATGGAACCTTGGCTTTTTGGGGCTTGCTAGCGGCTGATTATAACCGGATGGGCCAGTTGGTTGCACTTGCGGCTGCGGAGCGACAGGTGCTGAAGCAGGGGTATCCGGTTTGTTCACAACAAACTCCCCCTTTTCACGCGCTTCTTGAAATTCTTGCATACTTGGCTTACGGTTGTAGAGTGCTTCAAAATGGTCAACCCAATCTTTTTGGTTCATATCCTATCCTTCCTATTTGAAACCTAATATGTTCCATTATATCATACATCCGCTTTTACTGAAAACGAGTGAAAAGTCCAAGCGGTTTTCTACTTGGACTCTCTTCCTTATTTCAAAACTTTTTGTGTTTTCGCGTAGTTGGCTTCAACAGCGTCTTTTTCGGCTTTCCACCAATCTTGGTGGTCGGTGTACCACTTGATCGTTTCTTCCAAACCTGCTTCGAAGTTTGTGAATTGTGGTTTCCAACCTAATTCTTCACGCAATTTTGTTGAATCAATCGCGTAACGCAAATCGTGACCAGCACGGTCTGTGACACGATCGTAAGCATCTTTTGGTTGACCCATTTTTTCAAGGATCAATTCAAGCACTTCCTTGTTGTTCTTTTCACCGTCAGCACCGATTAAGTAAGTTTCACCGATACGACCCTTGGTAAGAATAGCCCAAACACCAGTTGAGTGGTCGTTGGTGTGGATCCAGTCACGGACGTTTTTCCCTTCACCGTATAGTTTTGGCTTGATGCCCGACAAGATATTGGTGATTTGACGTGGGATGAACTTCTCGATGTGTTGGTATGGTCCGTAGTTGTTTGAACAGTTAGAAATCGTTGCCTTGACACCGAATGAACGTACCCAAGCCTTCACAATCAAGTCTGAAGCAGCCTTGGTTGATGAATAAGGGGAGGATGGGTTGTATTTGGTTTCTGCAGTGAATTTTTCACCAGGTCCTTCACCGTGTCCAGGAAGGTCTTCACGCAATGGAAGGTCCCCATATACTTCGTCTGTTGACACGTGGTGGAAACGAATATCGTACTTGCGAGCCGCTTCCAAGAGTGTATAAGTTCCAACAAAGTTTGTGTAGATAAATGGAGATGGATCTTTGAGGGAGTTGTCATTGTGGCTTTCAGCCGCATAGTGGACGATGGCATCTGCTTTGGCAGCCAATTTGTCGACTAATTCGGCATCAGCAATATCCCCCACAACCAACTCGACACGGTCCCCAAGGATTTCTTCGATATTGGCACGGTTGCCAGCGTAAGTAAGTTTATCCAAGACTGTCACATGGACATCTGGATGGTTGTTATAGACATAGTGAACAAAGTTTGAACCGATGAAACCAGCGCCACCGGTTACGATGATATGTTTGTATTCAGTCATTTTTTCTCCAAATAGTTTTTTCTTTTGATTGTTCCTTTGGCTAGTGAGGGACGCCAGCAACCCTTCGGTTTCATGGCTAAATCCGGAGCCGAAGTCTCCGGATTTTCCTACAAGATTCCCTACGGCAATCTTGTTTCCACTAGGGCAGGAACAATCCTACCAGGCTCCTTGCAGTCGCAAAAATACTGTGCAAGGTTTATTTTTACAAATCTTCTGCTTTTAGGGGTTTGACGTCTTTGAGCAGTGGGTGATTCTTGTCTGCTTCTGAGACTTCTGCTTCTGCCAAGTTTTCCCATTGGATGTCTAGGCTTGGGTCTGCGTAATTAACAAATGCGTATTTTGGTTTGAGTTCCAATGCCCAGTAATCATTGACTAAGTAGGTATAAGCCACTTTATCCGTCAAAACTTGGAACCCATTGGCTACACCACGAGGGACGAAGATCCCTTTGGAAGCATCAATCACAGTTTGGTAAGTGTTCCCGAAGGTCTCGCCTTCCCGAAGGTCTACCCAAGTTCCAAGGACCTTACCTTCATCTGCCACAGAGATATACTTATCCCAAGGCTCTGCATGCAAGCCACGCAAAACATTCTTACGAGAGAATGAAATGTTATTTTGCAACTTGCCTTCCGCAAAGAAGCTTTCTGGAAATTCAAGAGGAAGCATTTTTTCTTTTTGGAAGTTTTCTTTAAACCAACCACGGTTGTCCCCATGAACGGGGATATCGAATTCCAACATACCTGGAATGGCTTCGATCTTACGTGCTGCTAGTTCTTTTCCGAAAAATTGTTCTGTCATTAAGCTTCTCCTATCAAACGGAGCAAGTATTGTCCGTATTCGTTTTTCTTCAGCGGTTGCGCCAATTCATGAACTTGTTCTTTGGTAATATAGCCCATGCGATAGGCAATTTCTTCAAGATTGGCCACTTGAACATTTTGCAAGCGTTGAACGGTCTCGATATATTGAGAAGCTTGCAAGAGGCTTTCGTGGGTTCCAGTATCCAACCAGGCAAAACCACGGCCCATGAGTTCTACAGAGAGATCTCCACGCTCTAAATATGCCTTATTAACATCTGTGATTTCAAGCTCTCCACGAGGACTTGGTTTGATGTTTTTAGCAATTTCGACCACATCATTGTCATAGAAGTAAAGTCCTGTCACCGCAAAGTGAGATTTCGGATGTTCTGGTTTTTCTTCGATAGAGATGGCATTCATCTCATCATCGAACTCAACCACACCAAAACGTTCTGGGTCTTTGACTTGGTATCCAAAGACAGTCGCCCCTTTTTCTTTTGCTTCTGCCCGTTGCAACATGGCTGTTAAGCCATTTCCATGGAAAATATTGTCCCCAAGAATAAGTGCTACATGATCGTCACCGATAAAGTCTTCCCCAATGATGAAGGCTTGGGCCAAGCCATCAGGACTTGGTTGCTCTGCATAAGAGAGAGAAATGCCAAGTTCAGAACCATCTCCAAGAAGCTCTTCAAAACGAGGGAGGTCCTGAGGAGTTGAGATAATCAAGATTTCTTTGATCCCCGCCAACATTAGAGTTGAAAGCGGATAGTAGATCATTGGTTTGTCATAGATGGGCATCAATTGTTTGGAAGCTGCGCGTGTCAATGGGTACAAGCGAGTTCCAGAGCCACCAGCTAGAATAATACCTTTCATAATTACAGGCCTTTCTACGTAGTCATTACTCTTATTTTATCATGTTTATATAAAAAAGTCACCTTGCATCTATGGTACAAGGTGATCTCATTTATCCCAAAGCGACGTCTAGGATCATCATAATGACAAAGCCGACCATAAGCCCCAGGGTTGCCACGTCTGTGTTGCCATTGGTCTGTGTTGCCATTGGTCTGTGAATCTGGGATCAACTCCTCAACTACCACGAAGATCATCGCACCTGCCGCAAAGCCCATCATGATGTCCAGTAATTTTCGACTAATGTGCTTGAAGAAAAAGACGATGGCTGACCCGACAATGGTACAGACCCATGTAAACAATCCCGCGAGAAAGGCCTGAAAGACCACGGATTACGATTGAAACCAATTTATAACAACTCCCATTTTCTTGTTGATTCACTGGTTCTATTCTACTATTTTTAGCCGAATGAAGGAAGATCTTTCGAAAAAAAGAGAGTGGGACAGAAATCCTGGCCTCTCAATTATCTTTGGATTGTCGAGCAAG
>NZ_MRXX01000017.1:0-9019 GCF_016642265.1 Streptococcus lactarius | reverse complement strand
TCTGTCCCACTCTCTTCTTCACATATTGTTCAACTGGATAATCTGCTGGATCTAAGCGCAAGTCTCTCCCTGTCACTAGTTGGGCCAGGTGCCACCCAATAAGGGGACCAGTTGTGAGGCCAGACGAACCGAGGCCACTGGCGACATAGAGACCTGCTTGATCGGGAAGAGCTCCCCAAAATGGTGAAAAGTCACTGGTGTAGGCACGAGTTCCTACGCGCTCCCCGACAACTGTCGCTTGAGCTAGTTCTGGATAGTAGGCCAAGGCTTCCGTTTCCATCTGATTGAGCAAAGCTTGATCCACTGTCAGGTCAAAGCCCATCTCATTTTCATGGGTGGCTCCCATACTGATCTTGCCTTTTTGGAAGGGAATGATATCCAGTTCCCCTTCTGGCATGACCACAGGATAGTCATCCGTGTCTAAGTCTAGATGATAATCCCGCAACTGTCCCTTTTGAGGACGGACATCAACTTGGTAGCCAAGTGGCTCGAGCACCTGACCCAACCAGGCTCCTGTCGCTAGGATGACCTGGTCATAGCTCTCTCCTGCAATCTGATAGCCGTGATCAGAGATTGAGAGAGCAACCTCTTCCTTGATCACTCTTGCGCCACTAGCTTTCAGAAGAGTTTCCGTTAGAAGAGCTCCTTCTACATGGGCTCCACCGGACGCATAAAGGAGCTGTTCAAAGCCTTGCAGACCTGGGAATTGTTGGCCCACTTCTTCTTTAGTTAAAACCGCCAAGTTCCCGATTAAGGGAGATTCCTCCCGACGACTCAGCGCCAACTGATAGAGTTCATCTAATTTTTCTTCGTTCTTCTTAAGGAGGTAGACCCCAGTCTGCTGGTAAAAGTCTGTTTCGATTCCGTCTTTGGCTAGGTCCTCTACTAATTCTTGGTAGAAATCAGCTCCTAGCCGAGCCAGACGATACCAGGCCTTGTTTCGCCGCTTAGAAAACCAAGGGCTAATGATACCAGCCGCTGCCTTGGTTGCTTGGCCAACTCCGTGATCATAGACGGTGACATCTATCTGTGCTTCCTTGGATAAATAATAGGCTGCAGTGGATCCAACGATCCCTGCACCGATAATGGCAACTTTCATGATAACCCCTTAGATATGGTAAAAAGGATTGGTGCTGGCTTGACTGCCAATCACTTCGATTTCCCACGCTTCTTCAGACTTCCACTGATTGAGTTTTTCGACTAATTTTGACACAAAGAGAACTTCGATATGATGACCTGGATCCAAGGCCAAAAGGCCATCGCTCAGCATGTCTTGAGCTGTGTGGTAGTAGATATCTCCTGTGATGTAGACCTCAGCCCCCTTAGCGAGAGCATCCTTGTAAAAGGATTGGCCACTTCCTCCACAGATAGCGACGCGCTCAATGACCCGATCCAGATCCGCCTGGTCATAACCAACCAAGCGTAAGGCATCTAAGCCAAAGGTTTCTTTGACCTTTTGAGCCAACTGACCAAAGGTTTGGGCTGGTACCTGACCGATCCGGCCAATTCCGAGTCCTTCTCCTGTCATGCTGAGTGGCTCTGTATTTTCAATTTCTAAAAGCTGGCAGAACCAATCGTTCAATCCATCTGGGACAATATCAATATTGGTATGGCTGACATAGACCGCGATATCGTGTTTGATCAAGTCAATATAGATCTGATTTTGAGCCCGATCAGCTACCAAATCCTTGAGGGGACGGAAAATGGGCGCGTGCTTGGCGATGATCAAGTCCACCCCATGGTCAATAGCTTCTGCCACCGTCTGCTCCCGGATATCCAAGGCTACCATGACCTTCTTGATGTCTTTTTGCAGGGTGCCGACCTGTAAGCCACAGACATCTCCCTCCATGGAAAGTTCTTGAGGACTGTATGCTTCATAGCGTTTGATGACTTCACTTGCTTTCATTTAGGACCTCCTTGATTTGTGCGATGCGGTCTTCTAACGATGCTCTGGCAGATTGATTCTCAACTGGGACCTGCTCCAAGGCGAAGGCTAGTTTTTCCTCTTCCTTGGACCACTTTTGGACAAATGCTGGAGCTTGTTCTCGCATCAAATGGAGACCAAAGCGCAATTCCTTGGCTGTCAACTCTTGTGAACCCTGTTCGACCACAAGGATCTCATAAAACTTCTCATTTTCTTCCAAGATAGCTTCATCAACAAGGCGAAAATCATGATCTACCAACCAAGCCCGCAGTTCATCTTCCCGATTATTGGGTTGCAAGACCAAGCGGGAGACACCGGCTAATTTCTCAAGACCTGCTGCTAGGATATCGGCAATCAAGCGCCCGCCCATTCCTGCGATGGTGATGCAGGAAATACTATCCGTTGGTTCAAATGCAGCCAAGCCATTAGCTAGGCGGACTTCAATCTTTTCCTCTAAACCATTATCGGCGACATTTTGCAGGGCAGACTGATAAGGTCCCTTAACCACTTCCCCTGCAATAGCAGCCTTAATTTTCCCTTCTTGCAAAAGCGCGATTGGCAGATAAGCATGGTCACTTCCCACGTCCAACAGACGCGCTCCAGCTGGGACAAAGCTAGCCACCAGATTCAAGCGATTTGATAATTTCGTAAATTCCATGTGCTTCTTTCTATACTTTTATTCCATTCCTTAGTATACCATGTTTGCACCATTAAAAAAAGGCGCAACGGCGCCTTGTCAAATTGCTTCTATATTGTTCTAGCTAGATATATAAGTTGAGAAATCTCTTATTTTTGGAGCCAATAAAATACGTATAGAGTTTTCCGCAGTGAGAAAAGTGCATGGAACTATTTTGTTTCATGCACTCGGGAGTTTTGAAACCTTAGGTTCAAAACTAAGTCATGGAACTTCTACGAAGTTCGCTGACGTCCGGACTCACCTAAGGAAAATCTCAATATAATTGAATTATCTATGCTTAGACTTTAGTCAATTTCCTTATAGTCCACTTCCAAGCCACGTTGCACTGCTGGGCGATTAGCAATTTTCTCTGTCCAAGCTTGTAAATGCTTGTATTCATTCACATCTAAGAAAATTCCTGCTCGGTCCCAGACCTTGTCTTGGGCTAGACGGCCATACCAAGACCAGATGGCGATATCCGCAATGGTATAGTCATCTCCTGCGATATAAGGTTTGGTCGCCAATTCTTTGTCCAGTAGGTCCAATTGGCGTTTGGCTTCCATGGCAAAGCGGTTGATAGCATACTCGATTTTCTCCGGCGCATAATGGAAAAAATGGCCAAAGCCTCCTCCTAAGAATGGTGCCGCACCCGTCTGCCAGAAGAGCCAGTTAAGCACTTCTGTTCGTTTAGCAGGATCTACTGGAATCAATTGTCCAAATTTCTCTGCTAAATACATGAGAATATTGGCAGATTCAAAAACCCGAACGGTTTGGTCACCTGATTGATCCAACATGGCTGGAATTTTCGAGTTTGGATTGATGGCCACAAAGTCACTACCAAATTGGTCGCCATCTCCAATCTTGATGAGGTAAGCGTCATAGCCCGCATCCACACCCAACTCTTTTAGTTCTTCCAGCATAATGGTCACCTTGATCCCATTGGGGGTTGGAAGAGTGTAGAGTTGGAAAGGCTGGTCGCCTTTTGGAAGAGTTTGTTCAAAGCGGGCACCTGCTGTTGGTTGGTTCAAACCACCCCAGGCTCCTCCCATTTGACTGGGTGCTTCCCATACTTCTGGTAATTGATAGTCTGACATCTTTTTTCTCCTTTTTTAAGCTACTACTAGCATATCAAATCCAGGCACTCCTTTCAAAAATCTGCTACGCTAGCTTTACTTGACTTTTCTGGTCAAAATGATAGTATAGAAAAAATACATTTTTAAGGAGAAAACCATGTCCACGATCGATTTTCATAGTTTGGCAAAGACGGAACTCCACTGTCACTTAGACGGTTCCTTGTCTCTTCCGACTATTCGCCAATTGGCAGCTATGGCCAATATTGACCTACCTGTTAGCGATGAAGAGCTCAAACACCATGTCACTGCGCCTGCCCACTGTGAGAATCTATTGGACTATTTGGAGGCCTTTGACTATATTCGGCCCCTTCTTCAAACCAAGGAAGCCTTGAGCCTTGCTGCTTACGATGTGGCTAAGCAAGCGGCTCTGGAGAATGTCCTCTACATTGAGGTTCGTTTTGCACCAGAATTGTCCATGGACCAAGGCCTTACCGTCCCAGAAACTATCGATGCTGTCTGTGAAGGATTGCGCCAAGCCCAGGATGAATTTGTCATTACAGCCAAAACCCTCGTTTGTGGCATGCGCCAATCAGATCAAGAACTCACATCTCGCATCCTTGCCGAAGCAAACCAAGTCAGGGATCAGGAATTTGTCGGGTTTGACTTTGCTGGGGATGAGCACAACTACTCTCCAGAAGATATTCGACCTTTAATCGAGCAAGTCAAAAGTTACCATCGGCAGATGACGCTTCACGCAGGTGAGTGTCATTGCCCACACTTTGTAACCCAATCGATTGCTTTTGGCATCAAACGCAATGGCCACGTGACAGCTCTATCTCATGAACCAGCCTTACTCCAATCCTTTATTGACAATGGGGTCACGGGTGAACTCTGCTTGACCAGCAACTTACAGACAAAAGCCGCACCGACTATAGAGGATTTCCCTTATCTGAAGATGAAGGCAGCCGGTGCTCGGATCAGTATCAATACCGATAACCGGACTGTATCTGATACCGACCTCACAAAGGAATACGCCCTCTACCATCAGCATTTCCAAACTAAGGAAGCTGACTTTTACCAACACAATGTCGATGCCATCCAGGCTTCCTTTGCCAGCGACGAGGAAAAGCAAGCACTCCTTGCTAGACTAGAAAAAGCTTACTCCGACTATTTATAAATGCAAAAACTAGCGCCTGATGAAAGGGCTAGTTTTCTGTTTTATTTCGATACGGATTCATACACGGCCATATCCTGTGGGGTCAATAAGCCAGTGTAAAAGCCATCGACATTGATCGCTGCATACTTAGTTAAATTCTCATAGGTTTGAATCGTATGAACATAAACCCGTTTTCCAAGTTGATGTACCTGTTCGATAAACTTAGGAGTTAATCGAGAATCATCGATAGGTATAGTTACTGCTTCAATTTCCTTGTGCTTGGAAATAAAATCCAGTACCTCTTCTGCACTATCTGGTGAAGCATACAAGGTATAGATGACATGTTTGAAAGGATAAATCGCTTCGATTTCTCCGAACATCTCTTGATTATAAATTTGTGGAATTACACGATCCAATAGTTCTTTGTCCCGCTTATTTGCTTCTGAAACAAGTTCTTTAAATTGTGTGATCCTATCTTCCTTAGGGATTTCCATTGATTTGGTATCGGTAATCAACACCATATCCCGATTGATCAGCATTTGATCAAACACATCCCCTATCAGCATGGTCGTAAAGCGACTTGGTGTTTCTGGAGAACCATAGCCTTGAAATTTCTTCCATTCTTTCGAAGAAAGAGCAACACCATCTTTATTTCCATAATGATGCCAATCGTGGACTGCAGCCAATTTCTTGTCGCTGGTCAAATTAAAATCCATTTCAAACAAGCGATGGCCGAGATTGTAGTTTTGCCGTAAAGCCTCTAAGGAGTTGGTATACTTCGTGTTGTACTCCTTCCCCCGAACTGTTCCTCCAGCGTGGGCTACCAGTCTTGGAGAAACCCTTAGCCAATCTTTCTGACTAACCTTGGAGTAATGCACAAAACCATATTGGTTAGATAGTTGGCCATTGGTTAAGCTTTCAAGCGTTTTCTTATCCACATAGGTTTTCTTCCAGAAAGTTGTCTTTTGATGAGCCTTAAAACGATAGTGATTCTTATCAAATACTTTTGTTTTTGCATTCCACTGGATGTCAATGGTCACATTGGCCTCTTTTTTGCGAAAGCCTGTCTTCGTTTTGGTATAACCAGCCTCCACCAGACTCTCCTCTACTGGGTACAAGCCCGAAGCTAATAGGTTGGTTCGTACGTAGTAAAAGCTGACCACGCCAAACAATAAAAACAATCCGACCACAAACATAGTCGGATAGAGCCATCTAAATCGTCTGGGTCTTTTATTGTCTCCCCGTTTCATTTGATCAATCGTCTCCTCTTAATCCTTCCATAAATCCATGGCTTTCAAGAAATCGTCTGATACGGTCACATTGCGTGGATTGGCCTGTTCACGCTCTTGCAGTTTGGCCTCAACTTGGGCCAGACTGTTGATGCCTTCACTACGCCAATTGCGCAAAATAGCCTGAATGTACTTCCAGTGAGGCTTCCCGTTAAAGACAGCTTCACGTAGGGCCGCCTTGATCACGTCAGGATCTGTCTGGTCTTCGCGCACGGTCTTGGTCAAATCTTCGATTTCAAATGGCGTTAGTAGCCGGCCAAGCTCTTGTTGGAAGGTCTCTACCAAGTCCTTGATGACATTGCCTTTTGCAGGTGCGCTCTGGGCCTTACTTTGTGCTTTTGCTTCCAAAAGATCATCCAATCGCTCCAAGGCAATGGTCGCATCAAAGATAGCCTCAATCTCGCCGTTGAGCTCAATGGTCCGGTATTGAAGAAGGCCCTTTGTGGTTAAATTGGACATGATCCGATTAACCTCGGTCACAGTCTTACCCAGGTGTTGAGCAATCTGATTAGGTGTCAGTGCATCCTGACCTGTGGTATTTTGAAGAAAGAAAAACTGCCAAACCAAGAAGTCATCTGCTTGGTCGAACAAGTCATGATAGTGAAAAAGCAAGGCACTTGGAAGAACCAAGTTGCCAGACTTAAATGCTTGTGAATATGTCATACTTCCCCTTTATAGGTAACCATAAAATGAAATATCTTTTTCCAATTCTTCCAAGCGGTAAGGTGTTTCTTGATAAACCGCATAGTTGATCCAATTACTAAAGAAGGTCGTCGCTGCTAGATTCCAACGAATGCGAGGCTCTGTGCTGGCATCATCGTGTTCAAAATAATTCTTGGGTAGGTCTGGGTCCAAGCCTGCCTTGACATCGCGGTAGTATTCTTTGGCTAGCGTATCACGATCATATTCTAGATGGCCAAAGCTGTATACTTCACGCATGTCCGGACTGGCAATGATGGACAATCCAACCTCACTTCCCTGCGCAATCACTTGAAGGTTGCTCTTTTCAAGGACTTCTTTCAAAGGAATATCCGTATAGCGAGAATGAGGTGCAAGAAAACGATCATCAAATCCTCGCATCAGAAGACTATCAGGGCGGACCACCGCTTGGTCGTAGATACCAGATAGCTTGTCACAGAGTTCGACCTTTTGAATCCCGTAACGGTAGAAAAGACCAGCCTGGGCTCCCCAACAAAGATGCAAGGTAGAAAAGACATGACGTTTAGACCATTCAAAGACCTGGGTCAACTCCTCCCAGTAGTCTACATCCTCAAAGTCCATCTTTTCGACCGGCGCACCTGTCACGATTAAGCCATCATAGTAGTTGTCCTTGATGTCCTCAAAGGTCTTGTAGAAACTCTCCAAGTGCTCTGCCGCTGTATTTTTGGATTCATGGCTCGCCATGTAGAGAAATTCTACATTGAGCTGCAAGGGCGTATTGGCCAAGAGGCGCAAGAGCTGCGTTTCCGTCGCAACCTTGGTCGGCATGAGATTAAGAATGAGAACATTCATAGGCCGAATATCCTGGTGAGTCGCCCGAACATCATCCATGACAAAAATATTTTCGGAACGAAGAATATCAACAGCTGGTAATTTTTTATCTAGTGTAATTGGCATAAAAAGCTCCCATCTTACAAGTTCTTAACTAACATTATATGATAGGAGCTTATAGTTTTCAATTATGGTTTTTCTGTATCTAGTTATAATGATAGACTATATTAGTAATGCATCAAGACTTTGTAGTCATAGTCTCCAATTGCATCGCGGCCCTTCAATTCATCCAACTCGATCAAGAAGGCACATCCTGCTACCACTCCACCGAGTTTTTCGATCATTTCGATGGTTGCTTTCACCGTACCACCAGTCGCCAAAAGGTCATCAACGATGAGAACGCGTTGGCCAGGTTTGATCGCATCTGCGTGCATGCAAAGGGTATCCACACCGTATTCTTTTTCATAGTCAGCTGAGATCACTTCACGTGGCAATTTACCAGGCTTGCGAACAGGAGCAAAACCAACACCCAACTCGTAAGCAACTGGACAACCAACGATGAATCCACGCGCCTCAGGACCTACGATCATATCGATTTTCTTGTCCGTCGCGTATTGAACGATTTCACGAACCGCATAACTATAGGCATTCCCATCAGCCATCAAAGGGCTAATATCACGGAAGGTAATCCCTTCTTGTGGATAGTTTTCAATGCTTGCAATGTAATCTTTTAAATTCATGGTTTACTTTCTTTCCTAAAAATTTTTACATTCCATTATACCATGAATTCTACTTACTTGCATCATTTTTTGCTACATCATTTTCCCAAACACCTGCAGCAAAAGCAAAAATCCCACATCCGAAAAATGATGTGGGATTGGAAACAGGCTTACTATTCTTCTATCAATTTGTTGTACTCGATTTTCATATCACCCAAGTTTTTCAAAGAATAACGGGAACTTCCATTCCTAAACCAAGTACCAAGAATGTATTGTTCAACAACCTTCTTACTTTGCTTTTTCAACCAAGCACGGTCTTTGCCATAGGTGGCAAGTTGATCAAGGAGTTGTTGGCCCTCGTAGGTAGTATCTTCTTTAGAAAGGTAGACCTCTTTCTGTAAAAACAGCTTTTTAGACGAGTTGTATTTAAATATAAAACCAAGAGTCACACCTTTTTGCAGTTCAAGATCATACATATAGGTCCAGTTGGGAGTTCCTCTAAACATCATCACGGATAGTTCTTCGTTTCCACCGACAATTCCTTTTGAATAGGGGTAGATTTGAAATTCCTCATCTTCTTTCCAGATACCATCATTTCCTATCGTCTCTGTAAACGGCTTAAACATCACATAGCGCATCATCCCACCATTTTCAGAGTAAACGATCTCCTCCATAGGGTTTTTAAGGCTCA
>NZ_MRXX01000016.1:5508-20709 GCF_016642265.1 Streptococcus lactarius | reverse complement strand
AAACTAAACAAGACTCTCGCAATTACTTCGAAAGTCTTGTCTTTTATTCTAAAACCATGCAATACGTAACAAGAGGCTGGGACAAAAGTCCTAGCCTCTTAATTGTTTTTGGATTGTCGAGCAAGACGCAGTGGTTGAGTGGGCTCTACTACGCTGATTTCATCAGCTTTTACAGCCCTACTCAACTGTGCGGAGGTGGGACGACGAAATCGAATTCTAACGAATGACCGATTTCTGTCCCACTCTCTTTTTTCTTGATTAAAGTCTATATCTAGTATATAATCAATCTATACCGTATAGATTGGAGATATATCATGGCTATAACTTTATCGAAACAATACAATTTTAAACTGAATGAAGCCACTATGGAACAAGCTCGAAAAATTATCAAGGAAAAGGGAATGACAATGACAGATGCTATTTCTTTATTTGTGGAGCAAATAGTCCTGGAGCAAGATTTGCCTATTAAGACGGCCGAAGATCTACGTAGAGAACAGTTGATTGAAGAATTACAAGCCCAATCTGAGCGTGCCTTGAGAGAATACGAGGCAGGCGAAGGAACTTCCCTAGACGATATGAGGGTACGTTATGGCTTATAAAGTGATTGCTTCAAAAGAGGTCGAGGAAGCTATCGACAATATACACGACTATATAGCTACGGTACTTCTATCCCCTCAATCCGCCAAAAATACTGTGGCTAAAATCTTGGACAACTTAAAAAGTTTAGAGATTTTTCCTGAAGCAGGCTTTGACACTGATGAGAAAATCGGAGTAAAGATTAACAGCAAGTATCCTTCACGAGGAAAAATTATAGACCAATATGTTTTGCTTTACTTCATTGACCAAAAACGAAACACTGTTTTTTTATCTCACCTATTCCACACTAAAAGTGACTACGTCACTTTGTTACAAAAAGACAATAAAAAAAGTACAAATACTTGAGACAACTTTCTTAAGTTTATAAGCTCCGAAACCTTAATTTTTGGTACCGTCTTGGTTTAACAATACGGTATATATATAATATTTTACAGCTATATCCCCTTTAGAAACCTTGATTGAAATCAGTCCAATCTTATTCAACAACGAGGATTTTCTATAAGTTGTATATAATTTCCCCTCTTTGAACTTTAGAGATGTTGGATGCAATAATGTTTTCTTGCCATACTTAAGGGACAAGTTATGAATTCCAAACATAAATAGACACTTCCTGATGATAACACTTACATCTAGCAATTTTGCTAGATGCTTTTTTTGTACTATAAAAGCATTTTCAAATTTAAAAATGCTTAAAAGACATATTAAAAACTTTCCTAAGGTGAGTACGGACGTTAGGGGAAATTATCCAGTGGATGATTTCAGCAATCCAGGAAGTACCATGACAAAATAAAGATACTAAGGGCGTCTGCGGATAAAGTCAAAATAGGGAGTTTGACGCAGAATCTTTCGATTCTAGGAGAACTTATCTTTTTGACACAATCCGCAGCCCGTGTTCAATTCATATTGAACCTCTTCGCTCTTTAATTCCTGGGCTCAGGCTAAAACAGTTTCCCAAACTGTTTTACTCTCAATAATTCCGAGTGGAGGCTGGGACAGAAGTCCTAGCCTCTTCTTGTTTTTGGNNGTGCGGAGGTGGGACGACGAAATCGAATTCTAACGAATGACCGATTTCTGTCCCACTCTCTTTTTTAGACTAAAAAAGCATTTTCAGGTTTGAAAATGCTTTTCATTCTAACGAATCTGTTGCTGAGCTGTCTGCATCTTGTAGTAAACACCTTGTGCTTGCATTAGCTCTTCATGAGTGCCATGCTCGACAATATCTCCATCCACCATGACAAGGATCATATCAGCATTTTGAATGGTCGATAAACGGTGAGCAATGATAAAGCTAGTCCGTCCCTTCATGAGCTGATGAAAGGCATCTTGAATCAAGACCTCAGTCCGAGTATCAATAGATGATGTCGCCTCATCCAAGATCAAAATCTTAGGAACCGAAAGGAAAACCCGCGCAATCGTTAAGAGTTGGCGTTGTCCTTGTGACAAAGATTCTCCTGCATCTGAAAGATAGGTATCATACCCTTGTGGCAACTGCCGGATAAAGAAATCCGCATTGGCTGCTTTTGCTGCTTCTATCACTTCTTCTCTGGTCGCATCTGGACGAGAAAAAGCAATATTTTCATGGATGGTCCCAACCTTAAGCCAGGTTTCTTGTAGAACCATGCCAAACTGTTGGCGGTAGGAAGCACGGGTGTAGTCCGTAATCGGCACCCCATCAATCGTAATCTTACCAGAATTCACTGGATAAAAACGCATGAGCAGATTGATCAAGGTCGACTTCCCTGCTCCTGTAGGCCCTACAATCGCTACTTTACTAGCAGCGGGGACTTGAATGGTTAAATCCTTGATCAAGGTCCGTCCTAAATCATAGCCAAATGCGACGTGCTCAAAGCCAATCGCTCCTTTAACATTCTGCGTTTCCAAAAATTGATGACCGGTTTCCTCAATCTCATCTTGATCCAAGACGCTGTACAAGCGCTCTGCGCAAGCTAATGCACTCTGTAATTCAGATAAGACAGAGGAGATGTCATTAAAGGGCTTGGTGTATTGGTTGACATAATTGAGGAAGGTCACCAATTGACCGACAGTAAAGTGGGATCCCGAAATAATACGAACCGCACCAAATCCAGCTACTACTGCATAAATCAAGGCATTCACAAAGCGAGTTGCAGGATTGACAGTCGAGGAATAAAAGACAGCAGATTGGGAATAATGGGCATAGTTTTCATTCGTCTCCTGAAAGGCCGCACGGAATTGATCCTGAGCGTTAAAGGACTGGATCAAACTTTCCTGGGTCAACGACTCTTCGATCAACTGAGTTTGCAGGCCACGCGCCTTGGTCTGCTTTTGGAAAAGTGTATAAGAACGCTTGGCAATAAAACGAGCAATCAAAAGAGACAAAGGAGTCAAGACCAGAACCGCTACCATCATAAAGAAATCCAATTCTGCCATGGTCACGATGGTCACAAGAATGGTTAAGAGCCCAACAAAGAACTGGTTGAAGACCATGAGAAGCCCGCTATTGAGTTGCTCCACATCGGTCGTGAGACGACTGACGAAATCCCCACTCCCTTGTTTATCCAGATAAGACAAGGGCAAGCGGTGAACTTTTTCCATCACTTCTGCCCTTAGGTTTTGGCTAAACCGATAGACCAATTGATTATAGAGAAGAGGATTGATCCATTGAATCAAGGTATTTGCCAAAATAATCAGCACCATCTGAATCAAAACGGGCAATAAAACTTTCATCCCTTGAGGATTAATGACCAAGTCAACCGCATGTCCAATCAAGATCGGTAACCAAACCGTTAAGGCTACTTGAGCAATGGTTCCGATACTGGCCAGAATCAGGAGACCGGGATGGTGAGCAAAATCTCTAAAGAGACGTTTTAAATAACTAGAACGTTTTTGACTCATGCTTCCTCCCTCCCGTGTTGTGATTCATGAATCTCTTGATAAATCTCATTCGTAGCTAATAGGAACTCATGATTGCCCAGGCCTACTTGATGGCCCTTATTCAAGACCAAAATCTGATCAGCCGACTTGAGACTATTGGTTCGTTGTGATACTAAGATCAAACTTGTGTCACTCAATTCTTCTTTAATTGATTTTAAGAGACGAGCCTCCGTCAAATAATCCAAGGCAGAAGTCGAATCATCCAATATCAAGAAAGGGGCCTTTTTCAAAAGAGCACGCGCAATGGTCAACCGCTGGCGTTGGCCACCTGAAAAATTTCGACCAAAGGCTTCTACCGGCTCATCCAGCTGTCCTTCTTTTTCACGAACAAAATCAGCCGCCTGAGCCGTTTCTAGTGCCCACCACAAATCATGATCCGACACCTTTCCTTCCATTCCCAGTAAAAGATTGGAGCGAATGGTTCCTCTAAAGAGCTCTGCCTTCTGCGGAACTACAGCTACCCACTCCCGCCACTCCTTGAGAGTTCTAGGAGAATGACCTTGATGATAGAGGGCTAATTTTCCCTGACTAACGGCATACAAATGACTCAATAACTGAACAAGGGTGGACTTCCCAGATCCTGTACCACCGATAATTCCCAGCATCTGTCCTTGGTAAAGATCAAAGGAAATTCCCTCTAGGGCTGGGCTTGAAGCCGTTGGATAGGTGAAAGAAACTTCCTCTGCACTGATCGCTTCTTGTTCTCTTGCGGTTTCCTCTGCCAAAGCTTCTAGGAGGTCTTCTTCTTTCAAATCAAAGATCTCTTGTACCCGCTCGGCTGAAATATAGCTGACATTTAAAGACGTGATCAGCATAGCCAGCTTGATCAATTCTGTTAAAATTTGCAATAAATAATTGACCAGAGCGACCAACATCCCTTGAGTCAGAAGACCAGCAGAGATGGTCAATTGTCCCTGCCAAATAACACAGACCAAGGTCGTATTGACCACAAGGAAGGTCAAGGGACTTACCAAACTAGACCAGATACCAGCGCGAATTTGCCAGACTTTGTAGTCCTGATTGACCTCTCTAAAATCTTCTAATTCACTAGCCTGTTGTCCAAAGGCCCGAATCACTCGCATCCCTTGAAATTGCTGACGCGTTACCGTAACCATTCGGTCTGTGATTTTCCGAATGGTTACAAAGAGAGGATTGACAATCCGAGACATGAGGACAATAATCAAGGTTAGAATCGCCACCATCCCCAAGAACCAAAGGGTTAGTTTCGGACTGATCGTAAAGGCCATGATAATAGAGCCAAAGACAATAATCGGCGCCCTCAAAAAGAGACGCAAGAAGAGATTGATCCCAACCTGGATTTGATAAGTATCCGAAGTGAGACGGGTTACCAAACTAGAAGTACCGATCCTATCTCGCTTGTCCTTTGGAAGGGACAAGATCTTATCATACAACTCCTTAGTCATCTCACGGGTAAAGCCGACAGCTGCTTTAGATGAAAAATACTGGGCCGTAATAGCTACGACAACACCAAAGCCGGCAAATAAAAACAAAACTCCGACCGTCATCACCACTCCGCTCGTTTCCTTTTGTGGAATGACCTGATCGACCAAGTGGGCAATGATTAAGGGAACACATAATTCAAAAATGGCTTCTAAAAGTTTAAACACGGGCCCTAAAAAGGTTTCTGCCAGATAGCCCTTAAAATACTTCAATAACGATTTCATGCGACTCGATTCTAATTGTAAAGGATGTACCTATTTTACCACAATTTTCACAGACAAAAAAACTCTCCCTGCATAGCAGAGAGAATGAGAACACAAATAAATTGCACTTTTATACAAATTTATTAACTTCTTTAAAGATAAAAAAATTTTATTTGTTAAAGTTATTCAATCATCTACTGTAACTTTCCGCTGTGAGAAAAGTGCTAGAAACACTATTGTTTCTAGCACTCGGAATTATTGAGACCTTAGGCTCAATAATTAGTCATGGAACTTCTTCGAAGTTCGCTGACGTCCGTCCTCGCCTAAGGAAAGTTTCTAAGATGACTTTTTCTTCAATCTTAATCTTCCTGCATAGCAGAGAAAGTTCGTTTAGTTTTGTTCTATTAAACCTTGCTAGACAAATGAACCGTCAGAATTTTATTCACTCTTTAGGCTCTTATTTAATGTCTTACCCATTTTCCCTAATTCAATCAGTAAGAGAGGGAAAGAGAATAAGGTTATAAGTCCTAGCACAATAAAGACTGCTACAAATCCATAACTATCAATAAACCAACCCGTCAGTGGGAAGATAACGATCATGGATAGACTAAACATCATCGAATTGATACTCAGCATGGTTGCACGCACACTGGACGGTAAATAGCCTTGTAACTCATTGTAGTAAATGGGTTGGTACACTGCATAAAGGGCATTGGTCAAGAGATAGACACTTAGATATGCGAATGGAGTCCTGAATGCGACCAAAAACAAGGCCAAACCTGTCAGTGCAACCAGAGTCGGAAAGACGCGATCACTATTCCATTTTTTTCCGATTTGACTAGCCAGATAAACCGCTAGGAGATTTAAGAGACTCCCAACAAGCATGACGAGCGATACTTGCCAACTAGCTAGGTCACTAATTTTCTGTTGGTAGTAAAAATAAAACATACACATGATGGTCCCTACCAACTGATAGGTGAGCATCCAGTAAAAAAGTACTGGTTTTTCCTGCCATTCTTGTTTGACTACCACCACTATCCGTTTTAAGGTAAGCCGGTCTCTTTCATTATTCTTGGTTTCAGGCTCCTTCATCAGAAAAATCAAGAGAATAGAAATCAAGGATAGCCCGATGGCAATATAATAGGTCCAAGCCAAGGCGCCATGAACAAAGAAACCAGCGACAACTGTACCTAAAGTTCGGGTGACTTCAGCCACACCAGACAAAAAGCTAGAAATTTGAAGATACCGGTCCTTTTGACCCGCTTCTACTGCTGAATCATATAAGAAGGCGGTACTGGTTCCTGAGTCAAAATTGTAGGACCAGGCATTGACCATCATGGCAAGCGCATAAATCCAGAAATTCCCCTGACCTAGTAAGATCAAGATAGAAGACACAATACTGGCCAAGCGAGCCAAATAGAGATTGGTCTTGTAGCTAAATCGATCAGCCAACATACCAGAAGGGATCTCACACAAGAGACTGGTCCCATGAAAGATACTCTCTAAGAGACCGATTTGAAGCAAGGAAAGACCATTTTGAATGAAAAATAAAATCCAAAAACTGGTGATTCCAAAATAAGATGTAAATTCCAGTCCTGCTAGGAGTGGAATATTGCCTTTGTAAGTTCTTTTAAACATTGTTTTTCCTCTTTCAATAGATTATATGAGTGTTTCTAAAAGACTTACTTAGAGTTGCCTACATTTTCTCCACCTCCTCCATCCTTTCTTGATTCATTTCCTGACGCAATTGGATGACTTGATTTGACAAGGATACCAATAATTCCGTTTGCAGCTTTTGAATTTCCAGTAAATCCGTCTGGTCTTGTTGCACCATATGGTCAATCTTCGTATGCAATAAACGAATTTCCCGTTCAGACTCCATATTGACGTTAAAGTCATTTCGCGCTTGCAAGCGATCATAATCTGCCGCCCGGTTTTGGCTCATCATGATCAAAGGAGCTTGAATGGCCGCAATCGTAGACAGGGCTAAATTCAACAAGATAAAAGGATACGGGTCAAAATTCCAGCCAAAAGGATGCACCACGTTAATCAGCATCCAGATCCCCATCATCAAGATAAAGGTGATGATAAAAGTCCATGACCCACCAAATCGTGCGACCGAATCCGCCACCCGCTGACCAAAGGTATAGCTAGCCGTCAAGCGGTCTTCAACGTTAAAGGGAGCCTCCGTCATAGGCAAGACTGCCGTCACCTGTTGCTTGATCGCCTCATTTTTCTCATTCGCCCGGTCAATAATTTGGGACAAATAATCCATACAATACTGACTTAAATTCTTGTAGGTAATAAAGTCATCCATCTGACTATCGGGATAAGAAATCTGCAACATGGTTTGGATGGTATGATCCAAGTCAGCAATCAAAGCACCATGAATACAATCATATTCTTTTCCATCAATGATATCTCTTTTCAGCATAAGAATCCCTTTCCTAATCATCTTGTGATATAAAAGTTAAAAACGCCTACCGGCGTTTTTACGTCTTTTTAAGGTTTGATACGGTGCAACATACGTGGGAACGGAATGGCTTCACGGATATGTTTTGTACCAGCCGCAAAGGTCACCATCCGCTCGATACCGATCCCGAATCCACCGTGTGGCACTGTACCGTATTTACGAAGGTCAAGGTAGAATTCATACTCTGTACGATCCATTCCAAGCTCTTCCATCTTAGCGACAAGAGCGTCGTAATCTTCCTCACGCATCGAACCACCAATGATTTCTCCGTAGCCTTCTGGTGCAAGCAAGTCTGCACAAAGCACGCGCTCTGGGTTACCAGGAACTGGTTTCATGTAAAATGCCTTGATAGCTGCTGGATAGTTGATCACGAAGGTTGGGATACCAAAGTGGTTTGAAATCCACGTTTCGTGTGGTGAACCGAAATCATCTCCATGCTCAAGATGCTCGTAATCAGCATCCTCATCACCCTCATGTTCTTGCAAGAGGTCAATCGCTTCATCATATGTGATCCGTTTGAATGGCTCTGCAATGTAGCGTTTCAAGAGCTCTGTATCACGTTCTAAAGCTTCCAAGGCTTGAGGAGCACGGTCTAGAACACCTTGAAGCAACGCTTTAACATAAGCTTCTTGCAAGTCAAGTGATTCATCATGTGTCAAGTAAGAGTACTCAGCGTCCATCATCCAGAACTCAGTCAAATGACGACGAGTCTTAGATTTTTCAGCACGGAATACTGGACCAAAGTCAAAGACGCGACCAAGGGCCATAGCACCAGCTTCAAGATAAAGCTGACCAGATTGGCTCAAGTAAGCTGGAGTACCGAAGTAGTCTGTTTCGAAAAGTTCTGTAGAATCTTCTGCTGCATTTCCTGAAAGAATTGGGCTATCAAATTTCATAAAGCCGTTCTTATCAAAGAATTCATAAGTTGCATAGATAATGGCATTACGAATTTGCATCACAGCAACTTGCTTGCGAGAACGAAGCCACAAGTGGCGGTTGTCCATCAAGAAATCTGTACCGTGTTCTTTGGGAGTGATTGGGTAGTCTTGCGATTCACCGATGACTTCGATGTCTGTAATATCGAGCTCATAGCCAAATTTAGATCGTTCGTCTTCTTTGACAATCCCTGTAACGTAAACAGACGTTTCTTGGCTCAAGTGTTTGATGGTATCAAATTTTTCAAGCCCAGCTTCTTCGCCAAATTTTTCGATAAAGTTTGGTTTGAACGCTACACCTTGGAAAAAGGCAGTCCCGTCACGCAATTGCAAGAAGGCAATTTTCCCTTTACCTGATTTGTTTGCTACCCAAGCACCGATGGTCACTTCTTGACCGACGTAGTCTTTTACTTCGATGATGGTAATCCGTTTTGTCATAATTCATCTTCCTTTTCTGGTTGTTCTTGTCCAAAGACATCATTACCTTTTATTGTAACACAATTCACCTATATACGCTAGATTCTACCTGCCAAAAATCTTGATTTTTTAACAGAAAAGATTCCCAGAATGCTAACTGAGAATCCTTATTGCTTATTTTTCCATAAAGGCCTTAAGGCAACGTACAGCTTCCTTGAGCGTATCCAAATCGGTCGCATAAGACAAGCGAACATTTTCAGGAGCACCAAAGCCAGCTCCCGTTACCAGAGCGACCTCTGCTTCTTCCAAAATCGCTGTAGTAAATTCCGTAACATCCGAGTATCCCTTCATCTCCATGGCCTTCTTGACATTTGGGAAAAGATAGAAGGCTCCTTGCGGTTTGATGGCTTCAAAACCAGGCACTTCATTCAAAAGAGGATAAATGGTATTCAAGCGCTCTTCAAAAGCTTGGCGCATGATCTCAATAGAAGATTGATCTCCTGTCAAGGCCTCAATGGCAGCATATTGGGAGACCGTCGTTAAGTTAGAAGTTGTTTGGCTGATGACCTTGGCCATGGCTCCGATAATTTCAGGATCCCCTACTGCAAAACCAACCCGCCAACCAGTCATGGCATAGGTTTTGGAAACTCCGTTAATCACGATGGTTTGCTTGCGAATCGCTTCTGATAAGCTAGAAATTGGCGTAAAGGTGTTGCCGTTATAGACCAAACGGCCATAGATATCATCTGCCAAAATCAAGATGTCATGTTCAACAGCCCAGTTACCAATTGCTTCTAGTTCTTCTTTGTTGTAAATCATTCCTGTTGGATTAGAAGGCGAATTCAGTAAGACCACCTTAGTCTTGTCTGTACGCGCTGCTTCTAATTGCTCTACCGTTGCTTTGAAGTGATTTTCTTCTGTTGTTTGGAAAGTAACAGGTGTTCCTTCTACCATCTTGACCTGGTCTACATAAGAAACCCAGCAAGGTGTTGGAATGATGACCTCATCACCTGGATTGATAACAGAAGTAAAGAAAGCATAAAGAATAAACTTGGCCCCAGTACCGACCACAACCTCATTCCGGTTCACTGCATAACCATAGAATTGTTTCATATAGTCACTAATGGCATCCTTCAATTCTGGAAGCCCAGACGCTACCGTATAAAAGCTGGCGCGACCATCCTCGATCGATGCGACTGCTGCTTCTTGAATGTTTTTTGGAGTCGCAAAGTCAGGTTGACCAAGCGTCAAACTCAAGATATCCCGACCTTCTGCAGCTAGAGCTTTAGCGCGCGCATTTGCGGCCAACGTCACGCTTTCTTCCATTTCCATTACACGATGTGATAATTTCATACCTTCTCCTTAACACTTACAATACACGAATGACTTTTCCAGTCTTAAAATCAACGACATAAAAGGAACTACCAGCCTTTACTTCCCAGATCGCCTTTCCTTGATAGCGACCAAAAGTAACCCGCTCAATGGGATCCTTACTTTTGTCCTTTACAATTGCAGAAGCTTTTTTCTGGCTGATCCCCTTGTTTAATGGGTAAGAATAAACGGTATGATTCTCCTTTGCCACAAGAACCGCCAGCTTTTGGCCTTCTTGATCTTCTCCCATCACTGTCACATAGGAATCCTGGCCATTAAAGACTGACGTATCCTCAATCTGAACCATCGTAGACCGAGATAAAGCCACTTGTTTGGCTTTAGCGATCCGATTAGATTCCTGGTCCACCGTATGAACGGCCAAAAATAAAACCGAAAAAATCCCTGTTAGCAATAAGAGGCAAATCCCAATAAGATGTTGCCACATGATAAAATGATTCTTTTTTTCTTTCACTCTCACATTATACACCAAAGCCTAGCAGAATTCTATAGATTTTTAAGAAAGATTTATTACTAATATTTCATCCCTTTTACAATATTTTAGTATAAATTTATTTGATAAACAAAGTAAAATTAACAACTGACGCCGATTTGTTTATAGTTAAATAAATTTGTTACATTTTTGTAACGAATTTGAAAATAAATTTAAAAGGCATAAATACTATTTATTGATAAAATAGAAGTATGGAAAATTTAAAGAGACTATTCAAAGAAGCAAACGTAGATTTAAAAACCATGATTGTCTTTCACAAGGCAGAGAGATTGATCCGTGCATCTGAGGCGAATATCTTTAAGAAGCACCAGTTAACACCAACCCAATTCTCTGTTTTAGAGACCTTGTACAGCAAAGGCGATCTCCGTATCCAAGATCTGATTGACAGTATTCTTGCGACATCTGGTAATATGACCGTCGTGATCCGTAACATGGTCCGTGATGGTTGGATTACCCGTGAGACTGATCCAGAAGACCGTCGCGCCTATCTGGTATCGATTACTGATGCAGGGCGTAAAAAAATCGAAGAAGCCCTTCCCGATCATATCAAAAACATCCAACGCCTGATGCAGGTTTTTAACACAGGTGAACAGGCTGAATTGCAAGAGCTTTTGAAGAAGTTTAAAACCATCGCCTAAACCACCACTAAAAAGAGCCATATGACTCCAAAATCTTCTATTTTGGAGTTCTGTGGTGAGGCATTTCCAACAATTAATGAAAAAATTCCTGATCCTGGTCAGGAATTTTTTAATGTAGACAAACTATTTTAATATTTGTTTAGCGATTCTACAAAAAAATGAGTTCAAATTTTTAAAATGAACAAGAAAATACCAAAACTTTCCGTCGTGAGAAAAGTGCTAGAAACACTATTGTTTCTAGCACTCGGGAGTTTTGGAACCTTAGGTCCAAAACTAAGTCATGGAACTTCTACGAAGTTCGCTGACGTCCGTACTCACCTAAGGAAAGTTTTTAAGAAGACTTTGTCTTCAATCTGAAATTCCTGATCCTCGTCAGGAATTTTTTTTAATCTTTTACAAATACCCACTCTTTTTCTCGTGACAGGTCCTGACGATAAGAAAAACCGGCCACTTCGAGTTTCTTCAAATCTTCTAACTGGTTTATTTCCTGCTTCATCATGGCTGTGACCATGGCCCCACGGGCTTTTTTTGAAATGGTCGAGTGAATTTTAAGCTTACCACCACGATTCTCCATAAATTTAATTTGAATCATGCGTTCACGAATGGCTTTTGAAAAGATCAATTCAAACTCAGATGACAAGAGAGAAAGAATTTGATCCTCTTCTACTACTGCCCGATCATAGCCCTCTTTCCAAATCGTTTTTAAGGACTGACCGTCCGGTTTTAGCTTCATCATAAAGTCCAAGCGATGGGGAGCGATTCCCTCGTAAGCAGGAATGACACCGTACAAAGCTGTGGTGATCAGCAAATGTTCTGAAAGATAGGTCTGCTCTTTGTCGGATAAATTTTTGCGCTCCATACTGCGGTACATGAGACCATCAAACAGTTCCAAGGCAGGATAAGACTTGGCTCTTCCATTGACCAAGGCTTCGATCCTTTCTTGCTCGACTTGAGCTCTCTCTTCTGAGATCGCATAGAAGCTAGCTAAGTCTTCAAGCGAGAAGTCCCCTAAGCTTTGGAGGATCTGTTTGGTCTGGAAGGATAACGGTTTGGGTACGACCGTGCGGCCTTTTTCATTTAGTTCTTTAGCGGATGGAATTAAAATTTTCATAGAACTATTGTACCATAATTTTGAAAATTCCTTGACAGGAGTTTTTTTTAATGGTATTATCTAGTTATTAAAACTAGATATAAGAAAGGTGAAAATTCTGTGACTACATTTCACTATCCTAGTTGGGAAGAGCTTCCTGATTTGGATCTCTATCTGGATCAAGTATTGCTCTATGTCAATAAGACCTGTGCACCGGTTCTTTCTTCTTCAGACAAAGGCTTAACCGCTGCTATGATCAATAATTATGTCAAACACGGCTACGTCGAAAAACCAGACAAGAAGAAATACCAGCGCCATCAAATCGCTCGCTTGATCGCCATTACGACCCTGAAGACCGTCTTTTCTATCCAAGAGATCGCTTCCACCTTGAATTACCTTCACCAGCAAGCGAACTCAGACCTTCTCTACAATAGTTTTGTCGATTATCTCAATGAGCAAAAAGAACCAATAGCTCCCATTATCCGTGCAGCTTGCCAGACGGTTCAACTGTATCTTGAAACCGTCTCTTATATTCAACCAGAAAATTCGGAGGACATCCCTGATGAACTACACCATGAAACTAAGTAAAAAATTATCCTTTGGAGAAGAAATCGCAAATAGTGTAACCCATGCTGTTGGGGCCTTTCTCATGCTGATTCTTCTCCCGATCTCTGCCATCTATAGCTTTGAACAGCATGGCCTTCTCAGTGCTGTTGGAACATCTATTTTTGTGATTAGCCTCTTTTTGATGTTTCTTTCCTCGACAGTCTACCATGCTATGTCCTATGATTCGCCTCAAAAGTATGTGCTTCGCATTATTGATCATTCCATGATCTACATTGCCATTGCTGGTAGCTACACACCGGTTGTCTTGACTTTGATGAATAACTGGGTAGGCTACAGTATTATCCTGATCCAATGGGGGACGACCATCTTTGGAATCCTCTACAAAATCTTTGCTAAAAAGGTCAATGAAAAATTCAGTCTTGCTCTTTACTTGATCATGGGCTGGTTAGTGGTCTTTATCATTCCACCCATCATTCGCCAAACCACTCCGATTTTTTGGGGCCTCATGCTCATGGGTGGTCTTTGCTACACAGTGGGTGCTGGTTTCTATGCTAAGAAAAAACCTTACTTCCACATGATTTGGCACCTCTTTATTCTAGCTGCTTCTGCTCTTCAGTATCTAGCCATTGTTTACTATATGTAACCGAGAGCCACTCTTCGGAGTGGTTTTTTTGTCGGTTTTTCTGTACAATAGAAAAAAACTGTACGGGGACAGTCATGACCAAAACAAGTAAATACAAAGACATCATTCATTATCTAAAAGAAGCCATTCAAGAGGGGCAACTCGCAACCGGGCAGAAAATCCCGTCCGTTCGCCAGTTGGCTCGTCAGTTTTCTTGTAGCAAGGATACGGTCCAGCGGGCCTTACTGGACTTGACCTACCAACATGTGCTCTATGCCAAACCCCAAAGTGGTTACTATGTCTTGGAGCAAGAGTCGAATCAACATGAAGATCTCCCCATCAAATTAGAGGAGGATCGTAACCAAGCTTTTGAGGACTTCCGGACTTGTATCAATGAGACCTTAATTGGTCGCGAAAATTATCTCTTCAATAACGTTTTTGACCAAGCAGGTCTTCCTGAGGTACGAGCCTCCATTCAAGGCTTACTAGAAGACGAAGGTATCTATTCTACAATAGATCAGATTGTATTGACCACGGGCACGCAACAAGCTCTGAACATCCTCAGTCAGATTGACTTTCCAAATAAGAAATCTCAGATCTTGATTGAACAGCCCACCTATCACCGTATGAACCAGCTGCTCTCTGCCCAACAGCTAGCCTACCGGACCATTCAAAGAAATCTAGATGGGATTGATCTAGAAGAGCTTGAAGCCATTTTCAAAAGTGGGCATATTAAATTTTTCTATACCATTCCGCGCTTCCACTATCCGCTTGGCCATAGCTATCTCACAAAGGACAAGGAAGCGATTCTAGCCCTAGCGGAGCGTTACGACGTCTATATCGTAGAAGATGACTATCTAGGAGATCTGGATGGGCACAATGCGCCTTCATTTCACTATCTGGATCGCCACGATCGCGTGATCTATATCAAGTCTTTTTCAACCAACCTCTTCTCGGCCCTTCGGATCACTTCTATGATTCTACCCAAGAACCTTGTAAATCCAGTCTTGAGCTATAAAACCATTCTGGACTATGATAGTAACCTCATCATGCAAAAGGCCTTAAGCCTATATATCGAAAATGGCATGTATCTGACCAATAAAAAACGACTCCTCACGAGACGAAAAAAGGAAGAAGAGACGCTTCAGGCCCTGCTGGCTGATTCCTCCCTTCTTCCTCATCTCACACTGATTCATGACGGGGTCTTGCTGGATCTCAGTCAGGTCAAATCCTTAGCAAGTATAAAACATAGTGGCCTTGCACTTGACTTCTTTGAAGAGGCCTATATTGGAGCTTGTCCCTACCAACTTGCCAAAATCCCAGCAGCAGCCGTCGCCACAGTCTTACCAGAACTGAGTAACTTTTTTGAATAGGAAAGAGTCTAGGACAAAAGTCCTAGCCTC
>NZ_MRXX01000016.1:0-5477 GCF_016642265.1 Streptococcus lactarius | reverse complement strand
TACATCCCTACTCAACTTTGTGGAGGTGGGACGACGAAATCGAACTCTAACGAATAACCGATTTCTGTCCCACTCTCTCTTTTATTTCTTCAACTGTTGATAGACCACTCTTGCATTTTGAATGCCAATGTGATAGTCCAGACGAATCAAGCGAATGGCTTCTATCTCTGGAGCCTTGAGATACTTTTCTTTTTGTTCCTTAGAAATGCTTCCCGGTTGAAGGAGGAAATGGGTCAGTTGATTCCTTACTTTATTGAGCTCGACTTGCAGAGTGAAATAGAGTCCAAATAAGATAATCACAACTCCCATGAGGATGAAATCATTTGACATATGCCTTACTCCCTTTTCTTCTTTTCTTTATTTTACTGCGAATAGATCAAAAATACAAGGTTAAATTTGGAATGAACACTCATCCTTTACTGCATCATACCAGCTTGCAGGTCATACATTTTCTTATAGGTCCCTTTAAGAGCAATGAGCTCCTCATGGCTTCCCGATTCGATGATTTTTCCTTTATCGAGCACATAGATGCAATTGGCATCTTGAATCGTTGAAAGGCGGTGGGCGATAGCAATGGTCGTCCGCCCCTGTCGCATCTTCTTCAGAGAGCTTTGAATCATCTCTTCAGTTTCCTGGTCAATATTGGCTGTGGCCTCATCTAGAATCAAGATCTTCGGTTTGGCAGCAATCGTCCGGGCAAAGGCAAGAAGTTGGCGTTGCCCAGTAGACAAGGTCGAACCACGTTCTGTCACAGGATGGTCATAAGCTCCTGGAAGGCTTTCAATGAAATCTGCCACATCCACAAATTCTGCAGCTTGATGAATTTCCTCATCTGTCAATTCTTGATGATACATGCGGATATTTGAAGCAATGGATCCATGGTAGAGAAAGGGCTCCTGCAGAACCAGACCGATGGATTTTCGCAAGGCTTCTTGACGATAGTCCTTGATATCATTTCCATCAATCAAGATCCGACCACGATCAAATTCATAAAAGCGCATAAAGAGATTGATGATTGAGGATTTCCCAGAACCGGTATGACCAACAAAGGCAATGGTTTCTCCATTTTTGACCTCAAAAGAGATATCTTTTAGAACATCCCGTTTCCCATCGTATGAAAAGGAAACGTGCTCAAAGTGAATATCTCCTCGCTCAATTTCGTTTAGATATCCAGCTTGCTTGGGTTCGTAGTCTGTTCGATCCATCATCTCAAAGACACGCGCTGCAGAGACTGTTGACGTCTGTAAGGTCGCAAAATTCTGGGTGACATCAATCAAGGGTTGAAAGAGCTGGTTAACGTACTGGATAAAGGCATAGATCAATCCTGCTGTAAAGCCTGAATTGCGCCAATTGAGTCCAAAGAAGGTCAGAATAACGGCATAAGCCAGGACCTGTAAGAGCGACATAGCTGGCCTTAAAAAGATGGAATTGACATCCACGGAGCGATTGGCATAAGACAAATGCTCACCATTGATTTGCTCAAACTCTTGGGTCAGGCGCTTCTCTTGACGAAAGGCCTGTACGATCCTCATGCCTTCAATGGATTCAGCTAATTTCACATTGATATCCGATAATTTTTGTCGGGTCATTTTGACCAATCGATTGGAAAACTTGCGATAGAGCTTGATCGAAATCCAAATGATCGGCAGAAACGGCAGGATCCAAATAGTCAAATGCCAGTCCAAACTAAACATGGTTACTAGAGTCACTAAAAAAAGCAAGAGAGAGGAAACCAAACTTGAAAAGACGGTAGAAAACATATCTGCCACTGCCTGGGTATCATTGGTCACGCGCGAAACAATGGAACCTGCTGCTGTCTGGTCATAAAAGGACATGCCAAGGCCTTGGAGGTTCCGGAAAATATCCAAGCGAATATCTCTTACAATGGAATTGGACACGCGTGCAAAACTGATTTGACTCAGGTAAGTCGCCAGCACCCGGGCAACAAATAAGGCATAATAGAGTGCCAAAAACTGAAGAGCTGTTAGGACGGGAGCCGTTGACACTTTGGGATCCACCAGATTGTCTATAAACCAGCGTGCCGCGAGAGGGATAGCTGTTAAGAGAAGACTGGTTAGGAAGGTAAAAGCCAAGGCCAGTGCAGTCAGCCATTTGTAGCGCCACATATAAGCCAAGAGTCGCTTCATCACACTAGCTTCAGATAGTTTCATTTAGCTTTCCCTCCATTTCTTGAGATAATTGTTGGGCTTGGTAGGTTTCATAGTACCAACCCTTTTCTTCAATCAAGCTTTCGTGGTTACCACGTTCCTTGATCTGTCCATTTTCCATCACGAGGATCACATCTGCATGAACAATCGCCGATAAGCGATGGGCTGTTAGAATCGTTGTTTTACCAGTCCGGTTTTGTTTCATATTTTCAATGATCTGATGCTCGGTCTTGGCATCCACTGCCGATAAGGAATCATCCAAAATCAAGATCTCCGGATCCATAACCAAGGCCCGACTCATAGCAATTCGCTGTTTTTGTCCTCCTGACAGTGAAACACCTCGCTCACCAATCACGGTCTCTAGCTGATCTGGCATGGATAAAATATCCTCGTAAACATCACAGATCTTTAAAGCCTCTACCAGCGCTTCTTCTGAAAGTTTAGGATCAGAAAAAGCTACGTTCTCACGAATGGTCATCGCAAATAGAATCTGGTCTTGCGGGACATAGCCGATCAGGCCACGCAAATCCTCTAAACGATAGTCTTTGAGAGAGACTCCATTGAGAAAGATCGTGCCTTTCTCCAGGTCGTGTTCCCTTAGTAAGAGGCGCAGCAAGGTCGTTTTACCAGAACCAGTCGGTCCCACAATCCCAAGAGTTTGCCCCTTCTCTAGACGAAAATGAATATGAGACAGAACCGGCTCATCCTCATAAGCAAAGGATTGAATCTGATATTCCAGGTCTCCATTTTGAATTTCAGTAACAGGCTGAGCTGGGTCCTTGATATCAGCAGACTCTGCTAGTAGCTTTTCAATACGGTCATAAGATACACTGGCCCTCTGACTGATATTAAACAAAAAGCCCATGGCTTGAAGCGGCCACACTAGCATATTAAGATAAGTGATAAAGGTTACAATTTGCCCAACGCTTAAGGACCCTTCTTGGACAAATAACCCTCCAAAGTAGAGTGTGACCACATAGGACAACCCAACAAATAGAAGCGTCGTTGGATCAAATAAGGCATTATAACTGGCTGATCGCATATTCTTGCCGAAAACCATTTGATTGGTCTTTTCAAAAGCCTGAATTTCATCTGTCTGAAATCCGAAGGATTTGGTCACCTTGACCCCAGAAACTGATTCCTGAACAAAATTGTTTAAGTCCGAAAAAGCTTCTTGGGCTTCTTTAAAGGCCTGGTGATTTTTGCGACCGATCGCAGAAGTCACAACCACCATGAAAGGTAGGGGCAAAATCGCCAGTAAGGTCAAGCGCCAATCAATCATGAAAAACATGCTCACCAAGGTGACCAAGGCCGTCACAGAAGCATCAACTGCAGACATGACACCGCCACCTGCATACATGGTTACCGCATTGATATCGTTGGTCGCATGGGCCATGAGATCTCCTGTCCGATAACGTTGGTAAAAAGAAGGCGACATGAGCGTAAATTGTTTGAACAAACGGTAGCGCAAGATCCGAGCCAACTTATTAGCTGTCCCAAAAATATAGCGCCGCCAGATAAAACGAAGAGCGTACATAGCAAGGGCCGCAACTACCAAGAGCAAAATATCCAGGGCCAATTGCCCCATCGACAGTCTTTTTTTATAGATCCGGTCAATCACGACCCCCATGATTCTGGGAGGGATCAGATTAAAAAAACTAACCAGGATTAAGGATAAAATACCAATCAGATAGTGTTTCTTTTCTAATCTAAAAAACCAGGATAGTTTGTGTAACAATTTCATTTTAAGTTCCTTTTTTCGTAAGTTGCCAACTGGTATCTACTAGAGCAAATAGCTCTTCATCGGTAAGTGAATCGTCTAGCGGGATGCTCACCCAATACTTCTTATTCATATGAAAAGCCGGATAAATCCCCTTCTCATGTATTAAATCCGCAGCTTGATTAGCCTTAACATTTAAAACTTCAATTTTCCCAGACTTGCCAGCATCCAATTTCTCCCAATCAATGGTCATAAAAACCCCATACCACTTGAGCGTCTTTCGGTGCCGAATAGCTCCTGAATTGGGAGAACGTTCCCAAAGATACTCAATAGATCCTTGATAGCGCTGGGAAATATAGTTCATGAGACGTTTTGCTTGAGGATAGAGAAAGTCTTCCACTTCGAAACAAGCCTGCCGAATGGCTGCCAGGCTTTCCTGACAAGCTTGGCGAACTTGGCCGACAAAATTTCCTTGGAGTTGTTCCAGATGGATCTGGATGTATTCATCTCCCGTATCCTGATCATAAACTTTAAAGGAAATCTTCTGGTTCTTGATCCAGAACTTCAGCAAAAAGCTATCCTCTACCACCAAACACTGGTAGATGTATCCCGTATCCGTCTTTCTAAACCCATAAGCCAGCCCTTTTTCAGGCTGAAAGGTATAGCGGTCAAAATAATGCTCTAAAAACATCTTGTCTTCCCTTCTATGGCTACCAACGAGAAAGAGAGTGGGACAGAAATCGGTCATTCGTTAGAATTNNNNTTTGTCCCAGCCTCTTTATATCAACTAGTACCCGTTTCTCATGACTGACTGCTCTGACGAAACTATCACACCCCGACTAGTCCCTAAAAGGATCCCTAGATCCCTTATTTACATCACTAGTACAAGGGAATGGTAATGGTCACTTTGGCAGCCCCATTTTCAACATGCGCTTTTGAAATAGTATAGACTGCTTGAGGGAGCTGGAGGGTCAAGTTGTCATCATTCACTGTCAAATCGGCTCCGTTCTGGCCCTCCTTCTCTTTTAAATAGTTGAGAACCAAAGATTTTGGAATCGGTAATTTTCCTAATTTAGCACCTGTAAGGTGGCTGGTCAACACATTGTTTTCAACCTGTGTCGTCATCGTCAAATCCAGGTAACTATCAACTGGCCCTATAGAAACAGGAATTTTGACATGAAGATCATTGCCATTCATCTCAAGGGCCATCTTTTGATAATCTGAATGTTCAAGTGCATCGCCAGCACTAGTTTTCACGATTTGACTGAGCTGCACAGAATTTAGACTCAGCTCAGTTGATAATCCTTCTGTGGTAACGGATCCATTTGAGGCAGCATTTTTTGCCAGGTCCACTATGGAACTTCCTGCTTGTACATTTCTCAGCTGTTCTCCCTCAGGAACAGAACCAGGAACCAATAAAACCACTAAGAAGATAAAAAGAAGAAGAAAAATCCCAAACAATCGTTTGATCCACTTAAACATGACGGCCTCCAATACGTGAAAATTGTATTTCTATTGTACCCTAAATCTGTTGAAAATGCGACTAAGGAGTGTTTGACAAAAGCAAAAAAGAGTGTGGGACAGAAATC
>NZ_MRXX01000015.1:623-160007 GCF_016642265.1 Streptococcus lactarius | reverse complement strand
ACTTTTGTCCCAGCCTCCTCAGAAACCATGAGGGTATATTATCTTTTTAAACGTTTAGCACTTTATCCAAGAATTCTTTCAATCGTGGGTGTTGGGGGTTATCGAAAATTTGGTCTGGTTTGCCGTCTTCGAGGAATTCCCCATCTGCTGTAAAAATGACGCGGTTGGCTACTTGGCGGGCAAATCCCATCTCGTGGGTGACGATAATCATGGTCATCCCTTGCTTGGCCAAGTCCTTCATAACGTTCAATACATCTCCAACCATCTCAGGGTCAAGGGCAGAAGTCGGTTCGTCAAAGAGCATAATATCTGGATTCATGGCGAGTCCACGCGCAATGGCCACCCGTTGTTTTTGACCACCGGAAAGGCTGTTTGGATTGGCATCGGCTTTATCTGCGAGACCAACTTTTTCCAATAATTCCATCCCGACTTTTTGAGCTTCTTCGCGAGTCATCAGTTTGTGCTCTACTGGCGCAAACATAATGTTTTCAAGGACGCTCATGTGAGGGAAAAGGTTGAAGTGTTGGAAAACCATCCCGATATTTTCACGGACCAAATCAACATTGGTTTTTGGATCGGTTAGATCATATCCATTTACGGTAATTTGACCTTTTGTCACTTCTTCGAGAAGATTGAGACTCCGAAGGAAGGTCGATTTACCAGAACCGGACGGTCCGATAATACAGACCACATCCCCTTCGTAGAATTTTGCTGAGATTCCTTTTAAGACCTCATTTTCACCATAGTATTTGTGGAGGTCATGGACATCAATTTTTAATTTAGTCATTAGTTAACCTTCTTTTCTAATTTTTTTGCAAATCGTGTTAGCAAGGTGATAATCACGAGGTAGAAAACGGCAAGGATCGCATACATCTTGAAACTTTGGTAGTTTCGAGCAATGATGATCTTACCAGTTTGGAAGAGTTCGACCAATCCGATGGCAGAAACGATCGTCGTATCTTTCAGCGCAATGACGAATTGGTTAACAAAGTTTGGAAGCATGAGTTTAGTTGCTTGAGGCAAGATAATTTTGCGCATTGTCTTGCCATAAGAGATTCCAAGGCTTCGGCTGGCTTCCATTTGTCCAACCGGAACAGCTTGGATCCCCCCACGAACAATTTCTGCGATATAAGCAGCAGCATTGAGGGAGAGGGCGATGGTACCTGCGACAAAGTCGTTGATTGGGGATTGATGACCTGTGACAGATTCAATCAAGTTTGGGATTCCCCAAAAGATGAAGGCAGCAAGGATCATGAGTGGGATTCCACGAATAACATCGACAAAGATTTCTGCTGTCCAGCGGAGCCATTTATAAGGGCTAACACTAAACATCCCAAAGATAACACCGATCACCATAGCAATGGCGAAAGAGAGAAGTGCAAGGGCAAGGGTTACACCCAAACCACTTAACAATTGTTTGTAGTTGTTTTGAAGTAAGCCCCAGATCGTTGTTTCATCTACGGCTGTACTTGAAGTACTTGATTTGCTATCTGACTTAAGATATTTATCGAGAATCTTTTGGTATTGCCCACTTTTCTTCAAGTTCGCAAGACCGTTATTGAACATTTCGATCAATTCAGGATTTTCACCTTTTTTAACGGCAAATGCTAGTTGACCACTTGGAGTTCCTTCGATAGGTGTTTTGAATTTACGTCCTTGTTTAATAGCGTATTTGATAACCGGTTCGTCGTCCATAATCGCAGCGACAGAACCAGAATTTAAGCTGTCATACATAGAAGCCCCATCAGAGAACGTTTTGATCTTGTAACCATATTTCTTTTGGTTTTCTTCAAGGAAGGTCTGCGATGCAGTTCCGTTTTTAACACCGACCGTCTTCCCTTTTAGGTCATCATATGAATCAATCTTGCTATCTTCTTGGACTGCAAGAATAGAGTTGGCTGTGTAGTATGGTTCAGAAAAATCGAAGGTTGATTTCCGAGCATCTGTTACGGTCATCCCTGCGATCATTCCTTGCGCATGGCCGGATTGGACATCACTGACCGCTGCGTCAAATCCAGGATTATTAATCTCGATGGTAAATCCTTGGTCTTTGGAAATAGCCTTGATCAAGTCCATATCGATCCCTGTGTATTTGTTTTTTCCATTTTGGAAGACAAATGGCGCAAAAGATGAGTCACTTGAAATTACATATTTTGATTTTTTAGGAGTTGCTTTTTGACCAGCAGGAGTAGTTGTTTCTGGAACAGCACTGTTACTTGATGATTGACTTTCACCTGTCCATTTCTTGATGATCTTATCAAGTGTTCCATCAGCTTTCATTTGAGCGAGAGCCTTGTTAAATTCAGTGATCAACTTTTCATGATTTCCACCTTTTTTAACACCAAAGGCAAAGCCACCGACTGCTTCCCCGTCCATATTGATCGCTAGGTCCTGACCCTTTTGGATGGCGTATTGAATGACGGGTTGATCATCCATGACTGCATCAACTGCACCAGCTGATAAACTGTTGTACATGAGATCACCAGTATCAAAAGTTGTGATACTGTAGCCGTACTTGTCCTTATTTTTATCAAGGAAGCGTTGGGCTGCAGTTCCGTTTTTGACACCGACTGTCTTCCCTTTTAATTGGCTGTACTTCGTGATTTTATCAGCTTTCGTAGTTGCAATGACAACTTTTGTATCGTAGTAAGTATCAGACATGGTGAAGACTTTTTCACGTTCTGTTGTTTTGGTCATCCCTGCCATGATGGCATCCGCTTGACCAGCTTGAACTGCATTGACCGCTGCATCAAATCCAGGGAAGGATTTATCCAAATCCCAGCCATTGATTTCAGCGACCTTGTCCAAGATCTCTACGTCAATTCCTTTATAGGTTTGATCTGAATCCTTAAATTCAAACGGTGCATATGCTGTGTCGAAAACGACCTTGATCGTCTCAGCATGAGCATGACCAGCAAATGCAACGAATGGAAATAAGAAAAGCAAACATGCTAGTAATTTTTTCTTCATTTCTGTCTCCTTTTAATTCTTTTCTCTTAGGGTATTTGACCCATGAGCACATTGACCAAAGGATGGCCTTAAAAAAACAAATCATTCATACCAAAACGAGTATGAATGGTCTTATGTTTTTCTACAAAAGCTATTATATCAGAAAAGACTTTGCTTTGCAAGAAAAATCGAGTTTTCATGTTAGGTTTTATGACATGAAGTTTCGTGCATTGCTGATCTTTTGGAATTGTTAATGAAGTAAAGCCGAACACATATTGATGAGTTCGGCTTTTCCTATATAATAATGGGAATGATTAGCTTGACTTGTGCACCATTATGAATATTTTCTAAATGCATAGTCCCATTATGAAGTTTCATGACACGTTTCACGAAAGATAAACCAAGTCCAAAGTGACTTTCATGAGAGGGTGTTCTTGCTAGGTCCTCTTTATAGAAAAGATTTCCAGCATGTTGTAAAACACTTTTTGAAAAAGTAGATTGATTATTCCATATGGTTAGAACTAGTCGATTATTTTCTTGTGACATTGTTAGCTGGATCTTTGCATCATTTTCATTTTGATGTTGTATTGCATTATTAATAATATTGGTGATTGCTCGAAAAAATAGATTGGGATGAATTGCAATTTGTGTTGATGGAGTTACTGTATTTGAAAAAACAAAATGTGTATTTCTGGGGAGTAAAGGAGTGATCTGTTCCTTCAATTGATGAGTTACTTGTTTAATTGATATTTTTTCAAGTTGAATATCATGGTCGTAAAAGGTTTTGGAATATTGGATAAAGTGGTTAAAATAATCGTTTAACTGAATACTTGCTTGCTCAAGATCTTTTAGACATTCCATTGTTTGAGGTGTTTGCTCGGTGGATTGTAAGAATTCGGCATTTCCTCTTATGACAGTTAGAGGAGTTCGAAGATCATGCGCAGCGCTAGATACTTGAAACATGAGTTCTTTTTTTTGATCTTTTTCATTTTGAATTCTATTTTTTATATCAGATTGCATTTTTTCTATTAGATCATTTGTTTCAATAAATTCTTTAATCTGCAAATGGTGATGTTCATTTTTTGTGAAATATAGACCACTATGATAAACCATGTTCATTTCTTTTTGAATCTTGGTCAATAATTGTCTAATATTTATTACAATGATAAAAATTAAAATGATGCAAAGATAAATCCAAGAACTGACGCTAAAAAATAAAGCAAAGTGACTGGCATTTTTCTCATTGATTCCAGATACAGAAGATAGAAGAGCTGGAACTATGTAAAAAAGTATCAGACATAGAAGAAATTGCCAAATGATTTTGAGGTAGGTACGTTTAATGAGTTGCTTGATTGTCAATTCTTTTTCCATTTGTATCCTCCTCCCCATACTGTTTTGATGGGGTCAATTTGATGAATCTTAAATTTTTGTCTGATTTGATAGATGTATTCAGTAATGGATCGTAGTTGTGCATCAGAGTCTACAGGATAGAGATAATTGTAAAGTTCTTCTATGCTAAATATTCGGTTCTTATTTTTTGCTAAAAGATAAAGTAAATCAAACTCTCGCTTAGTTAGTGATATTCTCTTTGATTGATAATAAACTTCTTGACGATTTCGATAAAAAGTTATATCTGAATTCATTTCTTCTTTAGAGTCAGGGTGAGATCTTTCTTCTCTACGAAGATGCATTTGAATTCTTGCAATCAATTCTTTAATGCTGAATGGTTTTGTGATGTAATCATCAGCTCCGACTTGTATCCCTTTTAGTATATCTTCTTCAAAATCTTTTGCAGTTAGAAATAAGATTGGAGTAGTAATTTGTGAACGAATGTAACGACAAATTTCTAAACCAGAAATTGGCATCATGACGTCAAGTAAAATTAGATCGAATCCAGTAAAGTCACAGATATTGATCTCCTCTATGTTTTTACGAGTTTCCACGTGAAAGTTGTTTGCTTCTAATGCATTCCCTATTAATCGTAAGATTTTTTCATCATCGTCAATGGCTAAAATTTTATACTTCATAGTTCCTCCAATTATATGAGCATATTATAGCAAATATAGAATGTAATTTGTTGAAAATGAAAAAAATAATTATTCTGAGAATTTCCTGATTTTCTCCTGTTATACTTGCTCAAAGTGAAGGTGGGATTTCACTAAAAGTCAGAAAGGAAAAAGAATGAATGATAACAATTCAAAAGCTACATAAGGAATATAATAATAAAATTGTCCTTCAAAACGTGTCTTTCAAAGCCAAAAAAGGTGAGATTACTGGATTGATTGGACCGAATGGATCCGGAAAATCAACTTTAATCAGAATTTTACTTGGTTTAGAAAATAGTCAAATGGGAATGGCGTTGATCGATGGAAAAAAATACTCTCAATTGGGAGATAATCCTTTTTGTATTGTTGGATCATTCCTAGATAGTTGTCAACCTTATCCAACTAGAACAGGATTTCAGCATCTTCGGTGGATTGGCTTGGCTTGTGGCGTTGACAAAAATAGGTGCAAGGAATGTTTAGAGTTGGTGGGGTTAAGTGAAGCTAAAAATAAAAAAGTAAAAGACTATTCATTAGGAATGAAGCAACGTCTTGGGTTAGCAACAGCCTTATTAGCAAATCCTGACATCTTAATTTTAGATGAACCAATCAATGGACTAGATCCAGAAGGAATACGCTGGGTACGCAATTTTTTGCAGTCTTTTGTCAATGAAGGTAAGACGGTATTAATGACAAGTCATTATATGAGTGAGTTAGAATTAACTGTAGATCATCTAGTTGGTATTTCTAATGGGAAAATTGTTATTGATGCTCCTACAAAAGATATTTTGAAACAGTTTGGATCTTTTGAGGAAGCATATTTTAAGGCGCTCGAAGGGAAAGAAGGTGAATAATATGTTAAAGCGTTCCTTTTTTAGTGACCTTTATAAATATAGTAGTTTACCTGCTTTTAAAATTACTTTTTTTCTTATTTTGGGAGTCAGCATATTTTTTACAATTCAAAATATCCAGGTGATAAATGCCTTAGTAGAAGGAAATGGACAAGCAGTTAACCTTGATCCGTCTATGTTATCATCGAATCCAGTCTATACAGTCAGGGATGCTCTCTTATCTTCACCCTACCAAGCAAGTGTTATTTTCTTGCCAATCTTGGTTTCACTTGTTTATTCAACCCATTACCAATTTGGAGATGATTATTTTAGCCAATTATTGATTCCTAGCTGGAAAGTTCGCCTTACTGGTTTTATTGCAAGTTCGATTGTCTTATCGATACTTTCTACTTTAGTATTTTCTATAGTCAATGCTGTTGTTTTACTCACTTTTCTAGATTCAACTTTAAAGAATTATTTAGAATTGACTTTGTTTTTAGATGTTACGGTAAGAGTTATGATATTTGCAATCGTTCTTACTTTATTAGCTTTACTTTTCGTAATCGTAACGAAAAAATCAATGACTGCATTAATTGCAGACGTTTTATTATTGGTAATCAGTTTATCAGGTATTCTAAGAGGAATTTCCTCTAAATTAGAAAATCTATTGCCTTTGATTGGAGCAAAGTCATTTGCTTTTGGCCGAATTGAAGGGACTCAAACGAGCCAATTGTATGGATTTACACTTTTAGTAGTAGAAGGAATCTTGTTCTTGGTATTCATAATGCTTGTAGAAATGATTCGAATGAGGAGGAAGAATGGCAAGAATATTTTTTAGTCTTATCGTCAAAAAATATAGTTTAAAACCCGTAAAGTACCAGATAGCTATACAGTCACTTTTGATAAGTTTTGTGTGTCTCTTAGGTGTTTTACCAGTTTCAATCAATGATACTGTTGTACAATTATCTATAAAGCAAGCTCTTGTTTTTGCATCAATGCTATCTGTTAGTATTGGGTGTGTTAATGCATTTGTTGAGTTACAATCACACGAAACAAAACTAGTTTATTTGGTAAGTGGAAAAAGGATCTTAAGCTCAATTCGGATCCTGTTCGTAGAGTTATGTGATGTACTACTCCAATCAACCTTAAATTTCATTGTACTGCTTATATGGTTTCATTTTTTTAGTAGCAAAAATGGTGTCAGTTTAGAAATTTTCAGTTTCTATTTGATTGGCTCCATCCAATACTTTTTGATTTCTTACTTCTTAAGTTATTTTTTCAAAAGTCCAATGGGTAGTTTAGCTATTTTGCTACTATTTCCTATTTTAGTACAACCATTCATAGAAAGAGTAATGGAACCAGTGACTAGTTATCTATTTTATAATATTATTGCGGAAACAATATTAGGGAGAGTTTCCTCTTTGCAACTCTGTACGTACGTTATTGGACTTGTATGCTCACTTGGAGCAACTCTCTACCTCTTGGTAAGGAATCAAGAAGTTAAGTAGTAAATAAAAATGATACTGATAAGCAAACTTTTCTAATTTTGCGAGAGTGGGACAGAAATNNNNCAACCACTGCGTCTTGCTCGACAATCCAAAAATAATTAAGAGGCTATGACTTTTGTCCCAGCCTCTTGTTACGTATTGCATGGTTTTAGAATAAAAGACAAGACTTTCGAAGTAATTGCGAGAGTCTTGTTTAGTTTTTATGCTAATGCGTGTCCAATTAATCATACTTAAATTCTGTCATGTACCGATTTAATGGATCATTTTGTAACATGGTGTTTTTACTCTTCATTCCTCATCTCAGAGAATTCTGCTGATTTATGGTAAAATAAGGTCTATATATGTGAGGACAAAGAGATGATTAATCGAGTAACAGACAACAAATTTAAACTAGTATCCAAATACCAACCGTCTGGGGACCAACCGCAGGCCATTGAACAGTTGGTGGATAACATCGAAGGTGGCGAAAAGGCCCAAATCTTGATGGGGGCAACTGGTACGGGGAAGACCTATACTATGAGTCAGGTCATTGCCCAGGTCAATAAGCCGACCCTGGTCATCGCCCACAATAAAACGCTAGCGGGCCAGCTCTATGGGGAGTTCAAGGAATTTTTCCCTGAAAATGCCGTCGAGTATTTCGTCTCCTACTACGATTACTACCAGCCAGAAGCTTATGTACCATCGAGCGATACCTATATCGAAAAGGATAGTTCGGTCAATGATGAGATTGACAAGCTTCGTCACTCCGCAACCTCCGCTCTTTTAGAACGCAATGACGTCATTGTCGTCGCGTCTGTTTCCTGTATTTATGGGTTGGGTTCGCCTAAGGAATACTCAGATAGCGTAGTGAGCCTGCGTCCAGGTCTGGAGATTTCTCGTGATAAACTGCTGAATGACTTGGTGGATATCCAGTTTGAGCGCAATGACATCGACTTTCAACGGGGGAAATTCCGTGTTCGTGGAGATGTGGTTGAGATTTTCCCTGCTTCGCGTGATGAACATGCCTTCCGGGTGGAGTTTTTCGGGGATGAGATTGAACGGATTCGTGAGATTGAAGCTTTGACTGGCCAGGTTCTAGGAGATGTGGATCACTTGGCCATTTTCCCAGCTACTCACTTCGTGACCAATGACGACCATATGGAAGTGGCCATTGCCAAGATTCAGGCGGAACTGGAAGAACAGTTGAAGGTCTTTGAAAAAGAAGGCAAGTTGCTAGAAGCTCAACGTCTAAAACAACGGACCGAGTACGATATTGAAATGCTACGGGAGATGGGCTACACCAATGGGGTCGAAAACTACTCACGCCACATGGATGGCCGGAGTGAAGGAGAGCCTCCCTACACCCTTCTTGATTTCTTCCCAGAAGATTTCCTCATTATGATTGATGAAAGTCACATGACCATGGGACAGATCAAAGGCATGTACAATGGAGACCGGTCGCGAAAGGAGATGCTGGTCAACTATGGCTTCCGTTTACCGTCTGCCTTGGACAACCGACCACTCCGTCGTGAGGAGTTTGAAAGCCATGTCCACCAGATTGTCTATGTGTCTGCGACACCAGGTGACTATGAGATGGAACAAACAGATACTGTCATCGAGCAGATCATTCGTCCGACAGGTCTACTCGATCCCGAGGTGGAAGTGCGTCCGACTATGGGACAAATGGACGACCTCTTGGGTGAGATCAATGCGCGTGTAGAACGTGGAGAGCGGACCTTTGTCACCACCCTGACCAAGAAGATGGCAGAAGACTTGACCGACTACTTCAAGGAAATGGGTGTTAAGGTCAAATACATGCACTCGGACATTAAGACTTTGGAGCGGACGGAAATCATCCGTGATTTGCGTTTGGGCGTTTTTGATGTCTTGGTCGGGATCAACCTTCTTCGCGAAGGAATTGACGTACCAGAGGTAAGTTTGGTTGCTATTCTTGATGCTGACAAGGAAGGTTTCCTCCGTAATGAACGTGGTCTGATCCAGACCATTGGTCGTGCTGCCCGTAATAGTGAGGGTCACGTGATCATGTATGCGGACACCATGACCCAGTCTATGCAAAAAGCCATCGATGAAACAGCCCGTCGTCGGAAAATCCAGATGGCTTATAATGAAGAGCATGGTATTGTGCCACAAACCATCAAGAAGGAAATCCGTGACCTCATCTCTGTTACCAAGGCGGTGGCCAAGGAAGAGGACAAGGAAGTGGATATCACCAGCCTCAACCGCCAAGAGCGCAAGGAACTGGTCAAGAAACTGCAAGGTCAAATGCAAGAAGCTGTCGAAGTGCTTGATTTCGAGCTGGCAGCTCAAATCCGCGATATGATGTTGGAAGTCAAGGCCTTGGATTAGTAGGAGGGAAGAATGAAGATTTTAGTCATCAATGGGCATCCGGATAAGGAAAGTTACTGCCAGGCTATTTATCAAACCATTGTCGAAACGATTGATCCAAATCACCACGAGCTGAAAGTGATCAGTCTCAATGAAGAGGACTTTGATCCTGTTCTTCGCTATGGCTATCGAAAACGGATGGAGGAAGATTCTTTTATTCTTCGTTCCCAAGAATTAATCCAGTGGGCGGATCACCTGATCTTTGTCTATCCCATCTGGTGGAGTAGTATGCCGAGCCTTCTGAAAGGTTGGATTGATCGGGTCTTTACACCGGGGATTGCCTACTCGGCTAATGATCAGGGAAGCTTTATCTGGAATTACCTGAGAGGCAAGCAATTCAAGAAGTTACTCAAAGGGAAAACGGCCAGTATTTACGCGACCTCCATGGCGCCTACTTGGTGGTACAAGATTTTTTCAGGCCCTCTGAACATTCCAGATAGTTATGGCATTTCTGTTTTGAAAAATGCTGTCTTGAACCATTGTGGGATTAAAACCAAGCGTGTCAACATTTTGGGAGAAGTCGGCCGCAATGTGAATACTGCTAGCATGCGGGAACAGCATCTCCAAAAGGTCGCAGCAGAAGTGAAGAAACTTTGATCCTGTCCTTGTCTTTGTTGGACATTTCTAGGCAAGCGGTTGTATTCTTAACGGATGTTTGTTAAAATAGAAATAAAATTTATGGGAAATAGAAGAAATAAATATGTTGCTCTTTATGTATATGATCTATGTCATCTATTCCATTTCACAACTGAAAAAAGAAGGTAAAAGAGTCTCTCTTTTTACGAAGATTGTCGTTTATGGATTATTGGTTTTATCATTGATTAAGATCTATTTCGGCTTAGTAGCACTCATATTTTCCCCTTTACCATTAATTGGCACTATAGTCTCTTTTGCTCTTGGCGGTATGAGATTCGTTCTGAGAATTGTTATAGCTACTGCCTTACTTTTGTTATCGCTCAGTCTATTCTTAGACAGCAAAAAAAGTGATCCGGATACGCCCCTTATAGAACATTGGCTCCGGTTTGGTTATCATATTCTATTGATGTTACTTTAGGAGATCCAGTTTAAACCAATTACTAAGAAAGGGAGATCACCATGAGAAAGTATCGGCACCTGTTTCGGATCTTGTATCTGATTTTGTTGCTTTTTGTTTTTGTCAACTTACTTTTGGGCTTCTATGGATACGCCTTTACGCCGCTCCTGTGGAATCCGTGGTTGTATCTAGGTGCAGTGACGGTTTTTTGTCACATCTGGTATCGCTTCTATCGAAATCATGCTCCAAATTGGCAGAATCTTGTTAGTGTTCTTTTGAGTCTCTTTGCTATGGCGATTCTGGTATTTTTCATTGAGTTGTTCTTTAGCTTCGATGGCCACGATTTGGTAACAATTCACTCGGAATATTATATAAAGGAGAAAACAATTGTCTTTCAGAGAGGCTCTCTTTTGGATGCTTATGATGAATACCATGAGCTGGTAAATCCCTTTGTGATGAAAAAAAAGATAAAGAAAAAAGTTTATATTGATTAATTGTCAATATCATAGAAAGGAAATATATGTCACGCGAAACATCTACCATTTTAACAAATCTATGTCTGATCGAAGACTGTACAACGAATAAAGTAGTCCTCCAATACCGGTCACCAGAGCGTTACAAGAAATGGTCTGGCTATGCCTTTCCTGGAGGCCATATCGAAGAAGGAGAAAGTATTGCTGAATCCGTCATTCGTGAAGTCTACGAAGAGACAGGACTGACAATTGCAGATCCAAAACTGGTCGCAGTTAAAGACTGGGAGCCAGATGAGGGAGGCCGCTATATTGTCTTTTGCTACAAAGCGACAGAATTTACAGGCCAGCTCAGATCGTCTGAAGAAGGAGAAGTTTCTTGGGTTGAGAAGGATAACTTAGAACAGTTGGACTTGTCCTACGACATGCTTCCTCTGCTGGAAGTGATGGAAGACCCGGACTTGTCTGAGTTTTATTATCGCAAACGGACAGACGATGATTGGGAAAAATTAAGATTTTAAGTAAAGGGGCTAGAGGTATCTAGTTCTTTTTTCATCTTTAAAGATAAAATGTTGCCTAAAGCATTGAGAATGTTCCATTCGTGCTTGAATCTGCTTTTAAAAAGTACTATAGTATAAGCATAAAATACAATTGTAATCTTTCATACTGTGAATAGAAAGAAGGCAAGATATGAAATTACAATTTAGAATCCTTATAGGAATTTGCTTCTTGATCGGTGCCTTAGTCTTTGCCTTTCAAAAGGAATGGTTATACGCTTTGCTGTTGCTTTTAGTTGGGGCTTCCTACCTTTATAAAGGAGTGCGTCGATGAAGACTGAGTGTTTAAACATTAAGGGGCTAAATGTTTGGTATAAAAAAGACAAGCCCGTTATAAAAGACACGAATTTGCTGGTACCTAATCATTCTGTAGTAGGGTTGATTGGTCGAAATGGAGCTGGGAAGACAACCTTGCTAAAAGCTTTAAGTAGTGTCTTTGATCATCGGCAGTATGCAGTTGAGACTGTTACCATAGAAGATAAGGCGACCTCTTTTCATACGAATTTCTATAAGAGCCGTACCTATACAGTTTTTACTGAAAACAATAGTTTTTTAAACTGGGATTTTGTTCATTATTTTAATTTTGTCTGTCGTTTGTATCATCGAAAGAGAGATGAAAAGGTATTGCAGGACCTGATCTCAGGTTTTCATTTTGAAGAATTTCTCAACACTGATATCGGTAGTTTGTCAACGGGAAATAAGAAGAAAGTCTTCTTGATCACAGCTTTCTATCTCAAACCTCCCCTCCTTATTTTGGACGAACCATTTGATGGCCTTGATTTTGATGCGACAGAATTTCTATATGGTTTGCTATTGCAGTATAAAGAAGAAGGATCTATTCTGATGAGTTCGCATATCGCAGAGAGTATCGTTCGAGTCTGTGATACAGCTTATTCTATTGAAGATGGTCACCTAGACGCGATCGAATCGAATTTAGAAGATTGGTTTCATGACGTCAATCGTCAGAGGGGGTAGAGCATGCTACTAGCAATTTTTAGGGATTTGGTATCCAAAAATCGGCTCTTCTTGTTCTTGACTTCCTTAGCCTTTGCTCTTTATTACCATCTTGTTGGGGCCAAATTTTCTACGAGCTTTCAAGTCTTATTGATCAGTACGGCTATTGTCACTGCTCTATCAACCTTCCAATTGCTCTATTCCTACTTTTCGATGAACAGGGTCCAGGCTTATTACCAGCTTCCTTTGTCTCTCACTCGTTTCAAAGGTTCTTTTCTGACGGTAACCTTTCTTCTCAATTTGTTAGAGCGCGTGCTGTTATTGATCCTTTTTTTGGGAGTCAAGTTAGACCTGCCACAATCCTTTAAACTTGTCCTCCTATCTTTACTGGTGGTATTTTGTGTTTTTTATGTCTTTATCCAGTTCAATACACGGTCCAGTTTTCTAGGAGGGGTGCTCATTTTTGTAACGACTGCTCTTACAGTCTCTTCTTTATGGGTCCAACAAGTGTCCTATATGATCTTACTGTCAGCCCTCCTTGCTGTCTTAATTTTTAAAAATGAGGACCTGGTCGCGATTTCAAAAAATGATCAGTTGCTCGTCGCAAAGAGAAGAAGTGGCAATTATTTTTGGATTTCCTTGTTTCAAGAGCGCTATTTTTTCATCAATTTTGTATTTACTCTCATATTCCTCATTCTCATTCTGATACAGGATTATGATGCTCCTTTAAAAATCATCATTCTTTTAACGATGGCTTCTGTCAATACGCCATTAACCACCCTCATTTCCGCGGATAAAGATTTGATTGATCATGTTAAGTCCCTTCCTAAGAGTCGGTTCTTTTACTTGATGTATTACCGTGTATTGCTGACTTATTTCTTAGCTGTGAATCTATTTGTTGCTCTATTATTAAAAATAGTGGTCATGCCTGACTTGGGGATTCTATTTTTACTAGAAGTCATGATTCTAGCAGTAATGGAAGCTTTTTTGCACTTACTTATTGAAATCTATTTCCCTTTAAGAAAATGGAATTTAAAGAGGGAATGTTGGAAGCACCCACGAAAATACATTGTTCCTAGTATCGTCTTCTTACTTAGTTGGAGTCTCCTTTTCTGTTTCTAAGGAATTGCTCCTTCGCTTGTATCTATACCTTAATTGTAGTATGATAGAGGAGTTGAAAAGATGCTAGAAAAGGTGGCAAGTATATGAAAGATTTTCACTTTGATGCAATTGCTGCATTTGAAAATTACGAAATCGAAAAGATGAGAGATGGCCATGTAGTGGTGACAACCAAGGTCGTTGATTCCTCTCTCAATTATTATGGAAATGCGCATGGAGGCTATCTCTTTACCCTGTGTGACCAAGTCAGTGGTTTGGTCGTGGTTTCTCAGGGGGTCGATGGTGTGACCTTGCAATCCTCCATCAATTACTTGAAAGCAGGACGTCTGGGAGATGTCCTCACGATTCATGGCGAATGTGTCCACAGTGGACGGACGACTCGAGTTGTGGATGTGGATATTACCAATCAAGACGGTGCCAATGTCTGCAAGGCAACCTTTACCATGTTTGTTACGGGAGTGATAGATGAATCCGCACAAGTACGCATTTAAAAACTATATTTTTGATTTTTATGGAACCTTGGTCGACATCGAAACTGATGAGTCGAGTCCAGTCTTATGGGATACCATGGCCCAGATCTACCAATCCTATGGGGCAAGTTACACAGGAGAAGGTCTGCGCCTGCGTTTTAGAGAGTTGGTGCGGCAAGCTGAAGAAGACTTGGCTAAGGAAAAACAAGTTACCTATCCTGAGATTGATCTGACGGTCATTTTTGTGCAATTGTATTTAGAAAGTCATCCTAGTGGAAACAGTGTTGCCCACCTCAAAGAGTGGGGACGTTTGATTGCACGGACCTTCCGTATCCTTTCTCGCAAACGATTGGAGCTTTATCCACACACGAAAGAGGTTTTAGAGGATATGAAAGCTGCCGGTTGCCGGATCTATCTCTTATCCAACGCCCAAGCAGATTTTACCAATCCGGAAATTGATTTGGTTGGTTTGAGAGAATTTTTCCATGCCATTTACTTGTCATCTGATGCAGGTATTCGCAAACCGCAGCCAGAGTTTCTCTTGGAAGTGCTGAAAGAACACCAGTTGAACCCTGAGAAAACGGTCATGGTGGGGAATGACTTTACGACAGATGTCGCTGTCGCCCAAAGTATCGGTATGGAGAGTATCTTGATCAATACCTTCCCATACTCTGATGCTGAACTGCGCGAGAAGAATCAAGCAGGCGTGCGCGTGATTCGGGATATTCAAGAATTGCAAGAAGATTGAAAGATATCATCCATGTAAGGAGGCCGATTTGTCTCCTTTTTATACAGTCAAGCCAGATTTGTCAAATATTCTCATTCATGGTATACTATGAGAGTTAATTTTGCTAAGGAGATTGAAATGAATAACCTACCAAATTGTCCAAAATGTAACTCTGAATACGTCTATGAAGATGGAGTGCTCTTGGTGTGCCCAGAGTGCGCTTATGAGTGGAACCCGGCTGAAGTCGTAGAAGAAGAAGGTGTCGTAGCGGTTGATGCCAACGGAAACAAATTGGCTGATGGCGATACGGTGACCTTGATCAAAGATTTGAAAGTCAAGGGTGCACCAAAGGATTTGAAACAAGGAACGCGCGTGAAAAACATCCGTATCGTAGAAGGCGATCACAACATCGATTGTAAGATTGATGGCTTTGGCGCAATGAAACTCAAATCAGAATTTGTCAAGAAGATTTAAAGATAAGAAGAAGGGCCTAGCCCCTTTTCTTTCAGGAGAATACTATGAAATTCAAACTATTGTTTAGCTATCGTTTTCTATTGTTTATCTTCAGTGTGCTCGGCGTTTATCTGCAACTGACCAAGCATGGTGGCTTTGGTATGATGCTTTATTACACCATTTTGTCTAACATGTTGGTCATGTTCTTCATGGGAGACATGGTCTGGCGCATGCTTCGTAGTCGTTCGACTCAGACTCAGGGCTACCTTCGCATGAAGGGAGCGGTCACCATGGCTATTATGATTACCTTTGTCATCTACCATTTCATGCTGGCGCCTCTTGCCACGCCTGAGAAGTTTTATCGTTTGGAAAACTTCCTTTGTCATTACATCGTTCCTTTGATGTTCTTCTTTGATACCCTAGTGATTGATAAAGCCAAGCAATACCGCAAGCTCGATCCTTTCCTTTGGACCTTGATTCCGCTGGCTTATATGCTGTTTGCCCTTCTCAATGGTTTGGTCCTGAAGTGGCCGATTCCAGGTGCAAAAGATAGTCCTTTTGCTTATTTCTTTATCAATGTCAATAAATACGGCTGGGCTTTTGTTGGCAAATGGGTGGTGATCATCTTTATCGCCTACCTCTTGGCTGGCTATGTCCTCTATGGGATCAAAAATATCAAGCGAAAATAGGCTGTTTTTCAGAAAAAAGCGAACATTATTCAGATGAAAAGTCATGTTTTTAAATTTTTTTGAAAAATGTTGAGTTTTTTCTTGCATGTCATTTTAAACTGTGATATAGTTATCTCAATTAAATAAATCCTTTAATCCTGTCCCGTGAGTCAGGCAAGGAGACTGTGAAAAACAATGGCTAGGAGTATAGGGCGAGACTCTATCCTCTTAGACCATTCATTTGCTGAACCTCCTTGAAAAAGGAGGTTTTTCTTTTACAACTAAGGAGGACTGAATGAAAACCAAAGAAGTCGTTGATGATTTGACGATGAAACGGGCCATTACCCGCATCACCTACGAAATCATTGAACGAAACAAAGATTTAAGCCAGATTGTGCTGGTGGGGATCAAGACGCGCGGTGTTTACATTGCTCGTCGGATCCAAGAACGCCTCTCTCAGCTGGAACAAATTGATGTCCCTGTTGCAGAACTCGATACCAAGCCTTTCCGAGATGATATGAAGGCAACAGAAGATACGACGGTCTTACCAGTTGATATCGCTCATAGAGAAGTCATCTTGATCGATGATGTCCTCTATACAGGTCGCACGATTCGCGCTGCCATTGATAATCTGGTCAGTCACGGTCGTCCTGCTCGAGTAAGTCTTGCGGTTCTAGTCGACCGTGGGCATCGGGAGTTGCCGATTCGTCCAGACTTTGTTGGGAAAAATATCCCGACCAGTAAGTCAGAGGAAATCATTGTCGAGATGGTGGAGCTAGACGGTCAAGACCGAGTCCTCATCAAAGAAGCCTAATCAATTTGTAAACTATTTGCATTCACATTTTAAAAGGAGAATCAACATGTCTGAAAATCAAATCGCTCTTAAAAACCTTGTCTCAATGGAAACTCTTACCAATGAAGAAGTAATGGCCTTGATCAAACGGGGGATCGAGTTCAAGAATGGAGCGAAAGTTTCCTATGATGACCAACATATCATCTCAAACCTCTTCTTTGAACCTTCTACTCGTACTCACAAAGCCTTTGAAGTCGCTGAATTGAAATTAGGATGTGATTTGCTTGATTTTGATGTCAAGACAAGCTCAGTCAACAAAGGGGAAACGCTTTACGATACGATCTTGACCATGTCAGCTCTTGGGGTCGATGTCTGTGTTATTCGTCACCCTGAAGTGGACTACTATAAAGAATTGGTGGAAAGCCCAACGATTACAGCCTCTATTGTCAATGGGGGGGACGGATCTGGTCAACACCCAAGTCAAAGCTTGCTTGATTTAATGACTATCTATCAAGAATTTGGTCACTTTGATGGCTTGAAAGTTTGTATCGCAGGGGACTTGGATCATTCCCGTGTAGCAAAATCCAATATGCAAATTTTGAAACGTTTGGGTGCGACCCTCTATTTTGCAGGTCCAGACGAATGGAGAAGTGCAGAATTTGAAGATTATGGAAAATTTGTGACGATCGATGAGGTGATTGACCAAGTTGATGTGATGATGTTTTTGCGTGTGCAACACGAGCGTCATGATTACGAATCACTCTTCTCTAAAGAAAACTACCACCGTCTTCATGGCTTGACACAAGAACGCTATGATCGTATGAAAGATACAGCGATCTTGATGCACCCAGCACCAGTAAACCGTGACGTTGAAATAGCAGACCACTTGGTAGAAGCTCCTAAATCTCGCATCGTAGAACAAATGACCAATGGTGTCTTTGTCCGTATGGCCATCATTGAAGCCGTCCTTAAAGGTCGCGGAGCAAAATAAGATAACTGACGATTCATTGAAAGGAAAGAAAGAGGACAGAGTAGACAGCTACATGGAATCTGACTTTCCTTTTTTTGCAGATCTATGATAGAATGGGAATAGTTGAAAAAGATGGGAGGGGTTCAATGAAACGATTATTGGTCCTAGAGGATGGGACTGTATTCGAAGGAGAAGCCTTTGGTGCAGACCTATATGTGACTGGTGAGTTGGTCTTTACTACAGCCATGACAGGTTATCAAGAATTGCTCACGGATCAGGCTTTTAGTGGCCAGATTCTCTCCTTTACCTTCCCGGTTATTGGCGCAGCAGGGATCAATCGGGATGATTCTGAATCCATTACACCCACTTGTTTAGCAGTGGTGGTTCAGCATTTAGTGGAGATGCCGAGCAATTGGCGGCAACAGATGACCTTGGATGAATTCTTGAAGCGAAAAAAAATCCCTGGGATTGTAGGGATTGATACGCGCCAGGTGGCAAGAATTGTCCGCAAGTATGGACGGATGAAGGCGACTGTCATTAACAAGGGAGATTCGATCGAGCATATCTTGGATCAGTTGCGAGCGACAGTCCTTCCAAAAGACCAAGTGCGTCAAGTCTCGACCAAAACGGCCTATGCTGTACCTGGATTTGGAAAGAGTATTGCCTTGATTGATCTAGGGGTCAAGCACTCTGTCTTACGCCAGCTGAGTCAAAGGGACTGTAATGTGACAGTCTATCCCTATGATATCTCTTATGATGAACTGATGGAGCAGCAACCAGACGGGGTTATTTTATCCAGTGGGCCAGGCGATCCCCATCAGGTAAAAAAACTCTGCCGCTTGATCAAAAAGCTCAATGGTCAGATTCCGATCTGGGGTATGGGCTTGGGAGCTCAATTGTTGGCACAAGCTTACGGGGCTGAGCTGGCCCCTATGGAAGTCGGACATTTCGGCTTGAACATACCTGTGCGTGAAATTGCGACAGGAAAAATCGAGATAACCAGTCAAAATCACTTGTATAGTATAGCGAGGGACAGTCTGCCCCATGATTTATTGGTCACACATGAAAATGTCAATGACCATAGTATTGAAGCTTTTCGTCATCGTTACCAACCAATTTTAGGAGTTCAATTCCAAGTAGATGCTAGTCCAGGTCCAAGAGAGAATCTCTATTTTTACGATGAATTTTTAGAGTTGATTGATGCCAAAATTCACGAAAGTAGAAGGGAGAAGGAATGATGAAACAAAACCAGAAATTGCTTCTCCTGTGTGGAGATTCTTATCAGGATATTAGCCTTTTAGCTGCGGTAAATGAAGCACAAAAACTCAACGCCAAGGATAGGAATGCTCTTGTCCTTTATCTGGGCGAAGAAAATGCTATTACCCAAGAAGCTGCAGATATAGTTGTAGCCTGTAAGCTCAAGCTGGATGCTCTTAGGATGACTCTTCTTTCTTATACTGGATCTCGCTTGCTCCTAGCTTTTGCGGATAAACAGATTTTGAATCTCTTGTTTCGATTGGAAGAAACTGGTTTTTTCAAAGAAGTATCGATTACGATTGTCGGACCTAGCCTCCAACGCTACCGGAACTTTTATCAGCAGGCAGATCAACGACGTCTCTTTCAAGAGCTGGGCTATCAGGTACCGGCTTCAGCACTGATTGGTTCGGTTCGAGAAGCTATCGAGTTTTCTGAAGGCATTCAATTTCCTATTATGATCTGGCCAGTAGCGAGTAAGCAAGGGCAAGGGCGAAAGATCGCTCATAACCTGGATGACTTGTGCGAAGCTGTAGAAATGGGACTTGCGGTCTCTCCAAGTCAGCAGTGTTTGCTGGAGTTTTCGACTTATGGCTTTAAGGAACTGGATTTTGTAGTCATGCGGGATCGTGAAGACAATCACTACTTGGCGGCCTCTATTGAAAGCATTGATCCTGTTGGGATCCACTCTAGTGACTCTTACCAATTTATGCCAGCAGTCACCCTGACTGACCGGGAGTTTCAAAATCTTCGTGAAGCAGCGATCCACATCAGTCGCTATTTGAAGCTAACAGGAGCCATCTCCATTAAGTTTGCCTTGGATCCGACGAGCTACGCTTTTTATATCTTAGAGGTTAATCCATTTGCTTCAGATAGTATCTCGATGGCCTCGATGGGCTTGGGCTATTCCTTGTTTGAGCAAGGCGTGCAGTTGCAATTGGGTCGTTCTCTCGAGCATTTGCCTCACCCCTTATTAAAGGATCTAAAGGCCGTTTACGAACCGAGTTTGGACTATATATTCTTTAAGATCCCGATTTTTTCGGATGCTGCTAAAAATGCCCGTCTCAATACCCAAATTCACTCTTATGGGGCAGTTTATGGATTTGGAAAGAGAATAGACGAAGCTTACCAACAAGCCCTAGAAACCCTTAAAGATAAGAACTTGCTGACGATTTTTCCTGAGGAAATGAGCGATGATGAATTAATTCAGAAAATTGCTCGTCATATGCCCCATCGGCTCTTCTATATCTTAGAAGCTTTGAAACGTGGTTTTGAGTTTGAAGAACTCTTGGATTTGAGTAAATTAGCACCTGTTTATTTGCAGGTCTTGGCCAATCTAGTGGAGTTAGAAAAAGGAGTAGAGGCTGATACAAGTCCAGCATTTCTTCCGGTTGAGCCATCAGCTGGCTTATATGAGGTCAAAGCGGGAGCAGCCTATTATCTGACCCATAACGGGACCAATGAATCATTCGGTTTGAATGCTGCTTGTGTCTTGGTGGATGATCTAGAAATCCGCGATGAGCGTTTTTACCAAAAGGTGCGAAAGCAGGTGAAAGAAAAAGGACAACAGGTGATCTTACTCACCAATCGTCCTTTTACAGAATCTTTGGCAGATAAAGTCTATTATCTCCCTATCAATGAGACAAGTCTTAAACTGATTCAGACCATTGATCAGGTCAAAGATATTATTAAGCTTTCTACAATACAATAAAGGATCCGGACAATCTATCCGAATCCTTTTTGTTACTTATTTTTTGGTCACAATACCGATAATGGTATCAACAGCGCGTTCCATGGTTTGGAGGCTAACGTATTCAAAGCGACCGTGCATATTTTCGCCACCGGCAAAGATGTTTGGTGTAGGAATCCCCATAAAGGAAATTTTAGACCCATCTGTACCACCGCGGATTGGTTCAATGATTGGCGTGATTCCAAGATCTTCCATGACTTCCTGAGCAAGGGTAATCGGCGTCATATCTTTTTCAATCACTTGCTTCATGTTGTAGTATTGATCTTTGAGGGTAAGGAGAACGCGTTCGCTACCAAGTTTAGCATTCATCTGATCGGCAATAGCTTGCATGAGGTCTTTGCGTTTCTCAAAGCTTTCAGTTTCAAAGTCCCGAATGATGTAACTGGCACTTGCTTCCTCAACAGTTCCTTCAATGTTCATCAAGTGGTAGAAGCCTTCATAGCCTTCGGTTAATTCAGGACGTGCTCCTTCAGGTAGTTTGTTATGGAAATCAATGGCCAATTGAAGGGCGTTGATCATTTGACCTTTGGCTGTACCTGGGTGGACATTGCGTCCTTTGAAGGTGATTTCAGCTCCAGCTGCTGAGAAGGTTTCGTATTGAAGCTCCCCAAGAGGACCGCCATCAACCGTATAGGCGAAGTCTACATCAAAATCTTCTGCATCAAATTGATCTGCTCCGACGCCGATTTCTTCATCTGGACCAAAGCCGACACGGATCTCCCCGTGTTTGATTTCAGGATGCGCTGTCAGATATTCGATAGCCGTCATAATTTCAGCTATACCAGATTTATCATCTGCTCCCAGAAGAGTAGTACCGTCCGTCGTGATCAAGGTTTGTCCCTTGTAGTTGTTCAAATGAGCAAAATCAGCTGGATCCAGTGTGAAACCAGAATCCCCTAGAGCAATCACACCCCCATCGTAATTCTCAACGATTTGAGGATTGACATTTTCAGCATTGAAGTCAGCGGTGTCCATGTGAGAGATAAAGCCAATCTTGCGTGTAAAGCTTGGATCGTTAGCTGGAAGTGTCCCAATGGCATAGCCGTTTGGCAAATAGTAGACGTTTTGAAGACCCACGCGTTTCATCTCAGGGATCAAGACCTTGGTTGCAAAATCAATTTGTGATTGGGTACTTGGAGTGGTGGTTGAATTTTCGTCTGAACGTGTATTGACCTTTACATAGGTAAGAAAACGGTCCAACAGATTTGCGTATTTCATAATCATTCTCCTTTTTCAGTTTCAATTAATTTGTGAATAGCATGGGCCACGCCATCCTCATCATTAGTCAAGGTGATGAAGTCTGCGACTTCCTTGACAGCAGTATTGCCGTTGCCCATAGCGACGCTATAGCCAGCAAAACGAAGCATTTCTAAATCATTATTGGCATCACCAAGTGCCATGACTTGCTCTCTCCTGTAGCCCAATTTCTGGCTCAAGGCTTGAAGAGCAGAAGCCTTGCTAGCACCTTTTGGCAGTACTTCAAATAAGATGTCCTGCGAGCGAACGGTGTTAAAGTCCATCTCTAATCCAGCCTCGTTCTGAGCTTGGAAAGCATCAATAGCCGTAGGTTCCCCCACATACATAGCTTGAAAAATCGGCAAATATTGGCTGAGATCCTTCTCATGAACTGTTTTAGGTTGATTGTGGACCATGTCAGCATCTTTTGCGACCAATTGACTTGCTTCCTCCTCAACGACCAGATAATGATCCAGATCAAACAAGGTAAGCTGAACCTTATGGTCTTCAGTCAACTGGTAGAGGCGGTGCATATCGTCTAAGGACAGTTCTTCCTTACCGATAATCTCCCAATTTTTTGTAGATACAGTGGTACAACCATTATTGATGATCATGTAATAGTCGCCCTCAGGGAGACCAATTGCTTCAAAAATAGGACGCACTCCAGATAAGGGACGGCCCGTACAGATCACAATGTCATAACCGGCTTGATGGGCTAGGTGAAGCGCTTCAATATTGGCTCTTGAAAGGGACTTGTCTTCATGTAGAAGAGTCCCATCTAAGTCAATCGCGATTAATTTTATCATTTGATCTCCTCCAAATCTAGCGGAATAAAGCCATCGATGACTTTTCCAATCACTCCAGGTTCCTCATCCAGCGGAATGATCTGATCACTATATTTCTTATTGAGGGAAACCAGTCGAATACCGTTAGCCTCACGAAAAACACGTTTAATCAAGGTCTGCCCATCAAAGTCAATGGCATAAATAGCCCCTGCCTGATCATAGTAAGTCTGCTTGATTAAAACAACGGCCCCTTTTTCATACTTAGGCTCTAGGGAATCCGTATGGATCCAAAAAGCTAAATCATGGGGGATTTTTTGATCAAACCAGACAGTGTCTGCTTGTTTTTGATGTTGATAGCTTGCAAAAGAATCATAGACAGTATACGGGTAGTATTGTTTTTCAATTTTTTGTCTTTCTTTTTGGTGCGTCAACAACCCTTTTCCATAGGAAAGGAACTTATCTTGATTGTCTTGATCCAGTTGTTTGTATAATCTCTCAATTTCCGAATCGATAGCAATAAAATCCTTGCGCAAACGGGGATCGATTTCAGAAACGGAGACCTGGAAAAAGCTCGCAATCTTCTCTAAATTTTCAGTAATTGGAAGAGAAGTACCTTTGACATATCCCGTCAAGGTACTAGCAGGAATTCCAGTAATACGAGATAATTCGATCTGTTTCTTTCCTTGTTCTTTCAGTAATTCTCGGATTTTTTCCGATATAATCCGTATTGCCTCTTTGTCTTGAGGACTTGCTTTTCCTCGACCTCTAGCCAAGCTACTCACCTCCTTGTATTTACAGATTCTATTATAATGAATTAAATCGAAAAAGTAAATAGAAAGTCTTGAAAAATATGAAATAAGTAGATCTGAAATAAATCGTATTTTAATTTACTCCGAACCAATCACTATCCCTTCCACTAGCGGTCTAATTTGACGAAAATAGTGAATTTAAGGTAGGCAAAGGACGCTCTTTTTTGTTATAATGAAGAGACAATTAATTTTACTAGGAAGATGATTATGCCAAATTTTGAAGAACTAAAGAAACGACAAGAGAAGATTCGGAACTTCTCGATCATCGCTCATATTGACCACGGAAAGTCAACCTTGGCCGATCGAATCTTAGAAAAAACCGAAACCGTGTCTAGTCGGGAGATGCAAGCACAACTCCTAGATAGCATGGACCTGGAACGGGAACGTGGGATTACCATTAAGCTGAATGCTATCGAGTTGAACTACACCGCTAAAGATGGGGAAACCTATATCTTCCACTTGATCGACACACCGGGACACGTTGACTTTACCTATGAAGTTTCTCGCTCACTTGCTGCCTGTGAGGGGGCGATTCTCGTAGTGGATGCGGCTCAAGGAATTGAAGCGCAGACCCTGGCCAATGTCTACTTAGCGCTGGATAATGATTTGGAAATCCTTCCAGTCATCAATAAAATTGACTTGCCAGCTGCCGATCCAGAGCATGTACGCACAGAGATTGAGGATGTGATTGGGTTAGATGCTAGTGAAGCAGTTCTAGCTTCTGCCAAGGCTGGTATTGGGATTGAAGAGATTTTGGAGCAGATCGTTGAGAAAGTTCCAGCACCGACGGGTGATGTTGAAGCGCCCCTTCAAGCCTTAATCTTTGACTCGGTTTATGATGCCTATCGTGGAGTGATCCTTCAAGTACGAGTGGTCAATGGTATGGTCAAACCGGGTGATACCATCCAACTTATGAGTAACGGTAAGACTTTTGATGTGACAGAGGTCGGAATTTTTACGCCAAAAGCGGTTAACCGTGATTTCCTTGCGACGGGTGATGTTGGCTATATTGCTGCCTCAATCAAGACAGTAGTAGATACTCGTGTTGGAGACACCGTCACCTTGGCGGCCAATCCAGCAAGTGAGCCTCTTCATGGCTACAAGCAAATGAATCCAATGGTCTTTGCTGGTCTCTATCCAATCGAATCCAATAAATACAACGATCTTCGGGAAGCTTTGGAAAAATTGCAATTGAATGACGCCAGTCTTCAATTTGAACCTGAAACTTCTCAAGCCCTTGGTTTTGGTTTCCGTTGTGGTTTCTTGGGACTCCTTCATATGGATGTGATCCAAGAACGCTTGGAGCGTGAGTTCAACATTGACTTGATCATGACGGCACCGTCTGTTATCTACAAGGTTAATTTGACTGATGGCGAAGCGCTAGATGTGTCCAACCCGTCTGAGTTCCCAGATCCAACCAAGATCGCTTCGATCGAAGAACCTTATGTCAAGGCTCAAATCATGGTGCCACAAGAGTTTGTTGGAGCTGTGATGGAATTGGCCCAACGCAAACGTGGGGACTTTGTGACCATGGACTATATTGATGAAAATCGGGTTAATGTCATCTATCAAATCCCACTGGCGGAAATTGTCTTTGATTTCTTTGATAAATTGAAATCCTCTACTCGTGGCTATGCAAGCTTTGACTATGAATTGTCTGAGTACCGTCCATCTAAATTGGTCAAAATGGATATCCTTCTCAATGGCGATACGGTCGATGCCCTCAGCTTTATCGTCCACAAGGACTTTGCCTATGAACGTGGGAAGTTGATTGTTGAGAAACTCAAGAAGATTATCCCTCGTCAACAGTTTGAAGTGCCCATCCAAGCAGCCATCGGTCATAAGATCGTGGCCCGTACGGATATTAAGGCCCTTCGCAAGAACGTCTTAGCTAAGTGTTATGGTGGGGACGTCTCACGGAAACGCAAGCTTCTTGAAAAACAAAAAGCCGGTAAGAAACGGATGAAGGCCATTGGTTCGGTAGAAGTACCACAAGAAGCCTTCTTGTCAGTATTATCAATGGATGAAGAATAATCGTTCTGATATTTTCTTGATTCATTCTACAAAATGAGGACTCATTTTTTTGAGGCACTTTAACTATTCTACTTTAAAAATGCTCGTCTACTTTATGAGATAGATCGCTCGATCTATCTTTTTTTACTGTCTTTATGGTATAATCTTTCTATTGTTTAAAAGAGGAAATAGAGGATGTCTCAAGAAATTGATATTGAAAAATACCATCAGTTAGCGCTCCAAAAGCAAAAGGAGCACCGCAAGGTATTGGCGAATCTCAAGAAGAAGCCACCTAAGAATTTAGATAAAATTGCTCAAGAAATTCATGACGAGGTTTTCCAAGAAATCGATTGTACAGCTTGTGCCAACTGCTGTAAGACCCTAGGTCCTGATTTTAAGGAAGCGGATATCACGCGCATCGCCAAATATTTCAAGATGAAACTTCCGGCATTTGAGGCAGAATTTCTTCAAGTGGATGAAGATGGGGATAAGGTTTTTAAGTCCATGCCTTGTCCTTTTCTTGGTGGAGATAATCTTTGCTCCATCTATGACGTGCGTCCCAAAGCTTGTCGAGAATTTCCCCATACTGATCGCAAGAAGATCTACCAGATCAATCACTTGACCATTAAAAACACCCTGACTTGCCCTGCCGCCTATTTATTTGTTGAAAAATTGAAGGAGCGCTTGTAATGGCTTATACATTTTTACTATTTGATTTAGACCATACCTTGTTGGATTTTGAATCTGCTGAAGAAACTGCCTTGACGCAGATGTTAGAAGACATGAATTTTCCAGATGTAGAGGCCTTTAAAGATTACTACAAACCCATGAACCAAGGCCTCTGGAAGGATTTGGAGCAAAAGAAGATCACCAAGCAAGAACTAGTCGATAGTCGATTTGCGATCGGCTTTGCCCACTTTGGGATCACTGTAGATGGGGCTGAGATAGCTTTGCGTTACCAAGATTACATCAGCCTTCAGGGGCAATCCTTCCCAGGAGCCGAGGAAATGCTGGCGGAGCTTGTCCAAGTAGGGTACCAGATCTATGGTGCGACCAATGGAGTAACGGCCATTCAAGAAGGGCGCATGGCACATTCTACCATCGCCCCTTATTTTAAAGAGGTTTTTATCTCCGAGCAGCTTCAGACCCAAAAGCCAGATCCAGCCTTCTTTGAAAAAGTTGGACAGCGGATTCCAGGCTTCAGTAAGGATCAAACCCTCATGATCGGAGACTCTCTGTCTGCTGATATCGCGGGTGGCAATGCTGCTGGTATTGATACAGTCTGGTATAATCCAGATCACAAGGAAAATACCAGCCAAGTAGTGCCAACTTATGAAGTAAGCACCTATCAAGAAATCGCCGATTTACTGCTTAATTAAAAAATTTAAATACTGTCAAGTTTTTTTCTTGACAGGTTGATGAAATGTGTTATAATAGATCATGTGCTAAATAGCTTGTCTATTTCACCGAAAATTAAAATATAGAAAAGAGACTTATAAAAATGGCAGTTAAAATTCGTTTGACTCGTATGGGTTCTAAGAAAAAACCTTACTACCGTATCAACGTAGCAGATTCACGTTCACCACGTGATGGACGTTTCATCGAAACAGTTGGAACATACAATCCACTTGTTGAAGAAAACCAAGTAACTTTGAAAGAAGACCGCGTCCTTGCATGGTTGGCTGACGGAGCTCAACCTTCAGATACAGTTCGCAACATCCTTTCAAAAGCTGGTGTGATGAAGAAATTCCACGATTCTAAATTCTCAAAATAATTTTTTAAGTAGGTTGATGTATGGATACGATTGAAAATCTCATTATTGCAATTGTGAAACCCTTGATTTCACAACCGGATGCCTTAACCATCAAGATCGAAGATACTCCTGAATTTTTGGAGTACCATCTTGACCTTGATCCTAGCGATGTTGGTCGTGTAATCGGTCGAAAAGGTCGCACCATTTCTGCGATAAGAACGATTGTCTACTCTGTCCCAACTGAAGATAAAAAAGTAAGAATCGTTATTGACGAAAAATAAAAAGGCGGGACTCTGTCCCGTTTATTTGTTGCAAGGAGAAGCTATGAAAGAAGTGACCATTCGGCAATTACAAGCCTATTTAAAAGAACATTACAAAGACAGTCGTACGGAAGAAGGTCTGTTTATCAAGCTTGTCGAAGAGATTGGGGAAGTGGCCGAGGTCTTAAATGGTCGTTCTGGACGAAAAGAAGGGGTTCAGGACTCAAATGAGGAATTGGCCAAAGAACTGGCTGATATCATTCACTATACAGTCGCTATCGCAGCTATCAATGACATCGACCTCACTAAAACCATCTTTGAAAAGGATAAAACAGCAGCTGTCAAATACCAGCACGAGAAGGATTTGGAGCAGTTTCTAGCAGAAAAGAGCATTTGAGAAAATCCCTTGAACGTGATAAAATAGAGTGAATAAACTACACTGGAGAAATCATGAATTATTTTAACGTTGGGAAAATTGTCAATACCCAAGGCTTACAAGGAGAGATGCGGGTCTTGTCTGTGACAGACTTTGCGGAAGAGCGTTTTAAAAAAGGAGCTGAGTTGGCTCTCTTTGATGAGAAGGATCAGTTTGTCCAAACGGTGACCATTGCTAGTCACCGCAATCACAAAAACTTTGATATCATCAAGTTCAAGGATATGTACCATATCAATGCCATCGAGAAATTCAAAGGCTTTAGCCTCAAGGTTGCGGAAGAAGACTTGACGGATTTGGAGGATGGCGAGTTTTATTACCATGAGATCATCGGCCTTGATGTTTATGAAAATGACCAGCTAATCGGCCAGATCAAGGAAATCCTGCAACCAGGTGCCAATGATGTCTGGGTGGTAAAACGTAAAGGCAAACGTGACCTTCTCTTGCCCTATATCCCACCAGTAGTCTTGAATATTGATATTCCAGGAAATCGAGTGGATGTAGACATCTTAGAAGGGTTAGACGATGAAGATTGATATTTTAACCCTCTTTCCAGAGATGTTTTCGCCTTTGGAGCACTCGATCGTCGGAAAGGCGCGTGAAAAGGGACTTCTCGAAATCAACTACCATAATTTCCGTGAAAACGCAGAGAAAGCCCGTCATGTGGATGATGAACCTTATGGTGGCGGGCAGGGCATGCTCTTACGCGCTCAGCCAATCTTCGATGCCTTTGATGCCATCGAAAAAAAGAATCCGCGCGTGATCTTACTGGATCCTGCCGGTCGGACCTTTGACCAACCTTATGCAGAAGAATTGGCTCAGGAAGAAGAATTGATCTTTATCTGTGGTCACTATGAGGGCTACGATGAGCGGATCAAGACATTGGTGACAGATGAGATTTCTCTGGGGGATTATGTTTTGACGGGTGGTGAGCTGGCTGCCATGACCATGATTGATGCGACAGTCCGTTTGATTCCAGAAGTGATCGGAAAAGAGTCCAGCCACCAGGATGACAGTTTCTCGTCTGGACTTCTAGAATATCCTCAATACACACGGCCTTATGAATACAGAGGAATGACAGTTCCCGATGTTCTCATGAGTGGTCATCATGAAAATATCCGTCAGTGGCGACTTTATCAAAGCTTGAAAAAGACCTTGGAGCGTCGCCCTGACCTGCTAGAACATTATGACTTCACACCAGAAGAAGCCAAGATGATAGAGCAAATCAAACAGGAAGAAGAGTAACAGCGTCAGCTGTTTTTCTTTTCCCTTAAATTTTATTGAAAAATCTTATTCAATGCACTAGTTATTGGTAACAAAATGTGGTATGCTAGGAAGGTGAAAAAATTCGAGATAGGATTCGGTTTTGGGGGTGAGTTTATGGGAAAGAAATTAGGAAAATCGGTTTTCACGACGGGGGTTGCTGCGACGACCTTGCTATCAGGTTTGTTTAGCCACAAGGCGCGTGCGGAAGAGATGCAGCAAAGTGATACAACAAAGACCAATAGTACTGAAGTTGTGGATAAACCTGCTTCAGTCGATGAATTGAAGCAAATTACAGCTCAAAAAGGGCAAGTGTCCAAGGATGTTCAATACCAAGCACAAAAAGTATCTGAGGCCCAAACAGAGGTCAAAACAGCTGGCCGAGAGCTAGATGAGAAAAAGACAGCAGTGACAGATGCTGAAAACTTGGTCGTGACCACTTCAGATACGCAGATTAGGGATGCGGAAAATGGTGTCAAAGTTGCACAAGCTTATGTGACCATTGAAGAAGACAAGGTTCGAGAGGCTGAAAATGCGCATGCTCAGGTCTCGGAAGCAGTTCGCCAGCAAGAAAACCAGGTGACGGCTCAGGAATCTTTGGTCGATGTTGCGGAAAATGAATGGAAAAAAGCCAAGGCGCCAATTTCGAACGATGAACAGGTTTTGCAACAAGCCCTGCTTGAGCAAAGTCAAGTTGAACGAAGCATTCGGGAATCACAGCAGTATCTTGCTTCTATACAAACCAGCCAACAAGAAGAAACAGACTTAGTTGGTCATCTAGAAGGTGAAATCCAACGTGCTCAGATCCACTTAGAAGACCTGAAAGCAGTCATTAACACCAAGGAAGCAGAATTGGTGGCTATTGAGCAAGCAGCTGCAAATAGTCCTGTCCAGCTCAGCCAAGCCAGTTACGAGAGCTACTTGCAAGTCTTAGCCAATCAAGGTAACGACGCAGCAGCAAGTGCCTTGGCACTCTACAAACGCGGCCGTGAAGAAGACGGCATTACGGTGGGTGAATCTAGCTCTCTCCATGCCAACTTGCGCGCCCTTGAAATCGCAGATGCTATCAATACTTACCGTCGCAATGCGGGTCTTGCGGAGCTTGAAATCGATCCTTATTCCCTTCCTGCTAGCCAAATTCAGCTAGAATACTTTAAAAAAGCCAACTGGCATATGTTCAAGTATCTGCCTAACGAGAACATTGCCTATGGTTTTTCACCTGCTGGTGCGGTCGATTTTTGGTACAACGAAAAGGCGGCCTACCAAGAAGTGGCTGCTCAGTTTGACCTGTCAATAGATGAAACACAGATCGATGCCAATGCTATTTATATGAAGATCGGGGCTGAAGCCTTTGCCAAGGTGGGGCACTACCTTCAAATGATGGACAATAAAGCCACAGCTTTGTCCGTCGCTTACGATCCGTCCAATGCCATGTCTGAAGCAGCCTTCATACACACACCGGTAACTTCAGCTGTGACGACGAGTGCTTTAGCTTATCGCCTTCGTCAAGGAGCTGGAGCTACAACGACAAGAGCAGATGTGAAGAGCAAGGCAGATGAAGTCGCTTCGCTCAAAGTAGATAAGAGCAACCAAGAGTCTCAAATCCTCCTTCTAGAAGGAAAGCTAGCGGATGCTCGCCATACTCTTGCTAATCTGGAAGTGGAAAAAGGAACCACTCAACAGACCATCCAACATTACAAGATCCTTCTTGTGCAAAAAGATGCGGCTGTCGAAAAAGCCCAAGCGACGCTTGCCGTGTCACGCAATCGGATCGAATCATCCATTCAGCCAAAAGAAGAAGCACTTCAAAAGGCCAAAGATTTGTTAGCTGCTGCGCGTGAGAAATTAACTTTGCTGAAGGAAGAGGAGGCGCAGAAAGCTCAGGTGGTCCAAGAAGCGCATGGTCATCTGAAGGCAGCTCAAGAAAAACTAGAGGATGCACAAAAACGTCTCTCAGACCTGCAACATGCACCAGAATTGCTGATGCAAGCCCAGTCTGACCTGCTAGCTTCTGTCGCCAATCTGGAGAATAAAAAGGATACACTAGAGGCTGAATTTGCAACCTTGCAGTCTTATCATCAGACTATCGAACAATTGAACTCCCGGTATGAGGAACTAGCCTCTCGCATTGAGCCAACTGTTTTGAAAGCTGCAGATCTGCCAAGTGATATTCGCTCCAGCAATCCGACAACCCTGTCAGATGCACCGACTCTTCTTCCGCCAAGTGACAGCCATTCACAAGTCCAGCATGAAGTTGCTCAAGCGGCGCCAAAACAGGAAGCAAAAGTTGAAGTGATCAACCCTAAAAAAGCAAACAGTCAAGCTCCAGAAGGAGCAGATAACAGTAAAAATGTTCTCGTAGCGACGACAGGTGTACTAGTCGGGCTTGTAGCTGGATTATTCGGCTTCAAGAAGAAAAAGCAACATACAAAAATTGATTAAAACATACACCTATACATGTGTGAACATAGAAAAAGTCAGGATAATCCATTCTGGCTTTTTTGCTATTTTTAAAAAAATGAAAGAAAATGACAGAAAGTGATAATTTTTTGTTGACAAAAAATATAAATAGAGTATAATAGGTCTTGTAATCGATTGCAAAGGAGGAGCAATGCTTAAATCTGAACGAAAACAATTCATCCTCGAAAAGGTGCTAAAGGAAACCTTCGTTTCCTTGGATACCCTTGTACAAGAGCTGGGAACGTCTGAATCGACTGTCCGACGAGACTTAGATGAGTTAGAGGCTGAAAGCAAACTTCGCCGGGTTCACGGCGGTGCGGAAAGCCTGCACTTTCTCCAAGAGGAAGAAAGTAATACAGAAAAATCTATCAAAAACATCCAATTTAAGTCAAAGATAGCCTTGAAAGCAGCAGAGATGATCCAAGATCATGATGTGATCTTTATCGATGCTGGGACGACCAATGAGCTACTGGTACAAGAAATTGTAAATCCAACGGTAACGGTGGTGACCAACTCGATTCACCACGCAACCAAGCTGGTCGAGCGCAATGTTCCGACAGTGATCATCGGTGGCAAGGTCAAATCTTCCACTGATGCCAGTATCGGAGGGATCGCGCTCAATCAGATCGGTCAGTTGAACTTTGACAAGGCCTTTCTTGGAATGAATGGAATCGATGATGACTATTACAGCACTCCGGACCTGGAAGAAGGGTCTGTCAAGCGTGCGATTATCGAAAATGCAAAAAAAACCTATATCTTGGCGGATGATTCTAAGATTGGTGTGACATCTTTTGTCAAAGTGGCTCCGATCAAGCGAGCTGTCATTATCACCAGTCAGTGTGATCCGCAACGATTGCAGGTTTTAAAAGAAAAAACGGAGGTTATAGAGGTTTGATTTATACAGTTACACTGAATCCAGCGATTGACTATATTGTTCGTCTCGATCATGTAGAGACAGGCGCAGTCAACCGGATGGCTTCAGAGGATAAATTCGCCGGTGGTAAAGGGATCAATGTTAGTCGTGTTTTGAAACGCCTCGCTATTGAGAACACAGCGACTGGATTTATCGGCGGCTTCACAGGCCGTTTCATCGAAGATGTCCTAAATAATGAAGCTATCTCTACCAATTTTGTTGAAGTGGACCAAGATACACGGATCAACGTCAAGATCAAAGCTGATCAAGAAACAGAGATCAATGGAAATGGTCCAGAAGTGACAGAAGCTCAGTTGCAAGAACTACTCAAGATTCTATCTAGCTTAAGTGCAGATGATGTCGTTGTCTTTGCAGGATCTGCCCCATCTTCACTTGGAAATGCCATTTACAAAGAACTAATCGCAACAACTCGTGCGACAGGGGCGCAAGTCGTTTGCGACTTCGAAGGCCAAACCTTGATTGATTCCTTGGAGTTCAATCCTCAATTGGTCAAACCCAACAACCATGAGCTGGGAGCCATTTTTGGAGTAACCTTGACGGAGTTGCCAGAAATTGAACGCTATGCCAAAGAAATCTTGGCCAAAGGAGCACAAAACGTCATTATTTCCATGGCGGGGGATGGTGCTCTCCTTGTCAGTCCAAGTGGTACCTACTTTGCCAAGCCTATCAAGGGTCAAGTCAAGAACTCAGTGGGAGCAGGTGACTCTATGGTAGCAGGCTTTACTGGGAAACTCGCAACGACGGGTGATGTCATCGAAGCCTTCAAATGGGGAGTGGCTTGTGGCACAGCGACCACCTTCTCAGATGATTTGGCGACAGCGGACTATATTAAAGAAACTTATGAAAAAGTAGAGGTAGAAAAACTATGAAAATTCAAGACGTTTTAAATAAAAACGTGATGTTGTTTGACCTTCAAGCAACAGACAAAGAGGGCGTGATCAATGAGATGGTCCAATCGCTCGTTGACAATGGTGTGGTGACAGATTTTGAGACTTTTAAAACTGGTATCATGAACCGTGAAGCACAAACTTCAACCGGTTTGGGTGAAGGGATCGCTATGCCTCACAGCAAAAATGAAGCAGTCAAAGAAGCAACAGTCTTGTTTGCAAAATCAAACAAGGGTGTGGATTACGCATCACTTGATGGTCAACCAACAGACCTGTTCTTCATGATCGCAGCTCCAGAAGGAGCCAATGACACTCACTTGGCAGCCCTTGCTGAATTGTCTAAATACTTGATGAAACCAGGTTTTGCGGACAAACTTCGCCAAGCAAGCAACCCAGATGAAGTGATCGCAACTTTTGATGCAGAAGAGCAAGAAGCAGTCGCAGAAGAAGCGAAAAAAGCCGAAGCAGCCAAAGAAGCCGTATCTTCTGACAAACCGCTCATCGTTGCCGTTACAGCCTGTACAACTGGTATCGCCCACACTTACATGGCAGAAGAAGCCCTCATCAAAAAAGGGGAAGAAATGGGTGTTACAGTTCGCGTTGAAACCAACGGTGCATCAGGTGTCGGCAACCGCTTGACCGCTGAAGAAATCGCAAAAGCTGAAGGGGTCATCATTGCTGCAGATAAGGCAGTTGAAACCGCTCGTTTCGATGGTAAAAAATTGATCTCTAAACCAGTCGCAGCCGGTATCCGTCAAACCGAAGAATTGATCCAAACGATCTTGGATGGCAAAGCAGATGTCTTCCACGCAGAAAATGCGGCAGAAGCAAGCACTAGTCAAGAAAAATTGAGCTTAGGTGGAGCCTTCTACAAACACCTGATGAGTGGGGTTTCTCAAATGCTTCCATTCGTTATCGGTGGTGGTATCTTGATCGCCCTTGCCTTCTTGATTGACCAAATTCTTGGGGTACCTCAAGATCAATTGTCGCATTTAGGTAGTTACCACGAATTACCTGCTCTATTAAAAGCAATAGGTGATACTGCTTTTAGTTTTATGTTGCCTATCCTAGCTGGATTTATTGCATATTCAATTGCTGAAAAACCAGGTTTAATTGCTGGATTTGTGGCTGGTGCTATTGCAAAAGCAGGTCTTGCATTTGGAAATATTGTCGTTTATGCAAAAATTGCTAAGTTGGATCCAAAAGCAGCTGAAGAAGCGATTATGAAGATTATTTCACATCAGGTGTCATCAGGTTTCCTCGGCGCTCTCGTTGGTGGTTTCTTAGCTGGTGGAATTGTTTTGTTAGTTAAAAAATACGTAAAGGTTCCTCGTTCGCTTGAAGGTGCAAAATCAATTTTATTGATGCCTCTAATTGGTGTGGCATTAACTGGATTTGCAATGCTTGCTGTAAATATTCCAATGGCAGCAATCAATACTGGTCTGAATAACTTCCTTACAAGCTTGTCAGGGAGCTCAGCAGTCCTTCTTGGTCTTCTTGTCGGTGGTATGATGGCTGTCGATATGGGTGGACCAGTTAACAAAGCAGCATATGTCTTTGGTACAGGTACTCTTGCAGCCACATTAACTTCAGGTGGTTCAGTAGTTATGGCAGCCGTTATGGCAGCTGGTATGGTTCCTCCATTAGCGGTATTCGTGGCAACAGTCTTATTCAAAGATAAATTCACACAAGAAGAACGCGATTCTGGTTTGACAAACATTATCATGGGTCTTTCCTTCATCACAGAAGGTGCCATTCCATTCGGTGCAGCTGACCCAGCTCGTGCGATTCCAAGCTTTATCGCAGGTTCAGCTTTGACAGGTGCCCTTGTTGGTCTTGCAGGCTTGAAACTCATGGCACCTCACGGAGGGATCTTCGTTATCGCCCTTACATCAAATCCACTTCTTTACCTCGTATTCGTATTGATCGGTGCAGTCGTAAGTGGTATCTTGTTCGGATTGCTTCGCAAACCTAAAAACTAAGCATATCTAAAAGGTTGGGTCTTCCTAACCTTTTTTATTGACCAAAAACACCAACTAGTGATGAAGTTGCGGATCTCTATAGATTTCGATATGATAGTAAAAAGCATTTTTTCTTGGAGGAACAATGAGAAAAAAGAAGAAATACCTTATTTTGGGAATACTAGTCATGATCCTATCAGGAGGGACAATCATCGGCTTACAACATCCAAATTTGTTTTCAAAAAAGATCTATCCAACAAAGCATGTCAGTAGCAAAGGACAACAGTTAGAAGAGGTAAAGAAACATGGAAAAGAAATCGAAGATTTTGTAAAATCTCAAAGTCCTAAAGTTGAATCTGTTCAGATCGCTTGGGATGAAACGCAATGGGATGAGATAGGAAATGGTACGCCACAAGGAGGTGGCGAAATTGTTATGGTCTTTGGAGGCTTTAACCATATCCAAAATTCAAGTTGGAGTGTTTTGGTCTATTTAAAGGACGGTAAAAACGGCGAGAAAGATGTAATCGAAGGAATTGGTAGCGGTAGTCCACTTCGTGTAGAAGGAAAACTTTTTGACGAGTAGCCTTCTAAAAATTTTTCGAAATTTATTAGATTCTTAGTTGGGAAGGAAAAAATAAATGAAAAAGAAATTAATCATTGCTAGTTCATTGATTTTAGCCATTGCGGTTGCAATGTTTGGCTTAGCGACCTATCAACATCACCAGCAACAAGAAAAAGCCAAGCAGGAGCGTGAGAAATACGAGAACTATGATTACTATACAGGTCAGTGGGAAATCGATTCTTATAAATACTTGGATGATGGACGAGGAGTTGTAGTACACTGGAAGTCTCTAACACCAGAAGAAGATAAGTTATTTGCCAAGTACAATCCAGAAATAAGCGAAAATTATTTAGGTGTGCATGGGGCATCTAATGAACGCTATATTATTCGTCAGAATATAAAAAGATTAAAGAATATGCCAACAATGTCTTTTCCAAAAGATGATTCTGAAGGTTATTTCAAACTTTCAATCTATAAAATACAAGATCACACCTTACAAAAAGAAGATCTAGACCTTTATCGTTTTGTAAAAAAATATAATAAGACTTATAAGCCAGTAGAAATTGGAGCGATTGTTGAAAAAGATGGAAAAGATTACCTACCTATCGAAACCTATCAAAGCACTGGAGGGAAAGTAAAAACCAAATATCTTTGGTTAAATCTAGAGACCAAGCAAATTGAGTGGGAAGATACGAAAATGCAACGAAATAATCGTCAAGATATTTTTGTAGATTTAGGTAAATTAAGAGATAGAATTTCAGAAACTACGGATAATCTTAGTACGACAACTGGGGTTGATAGTGTAAATCAAAATATGCTATCTTTTAGAAAAAATGTATTAAAAAATAGTGTACTAGAGACAAAAGATCCAAAAGCCTATCAATTACTAAGTGAAAAGGACTCTCAAATTTATATCTTATTAGACTCAAAATTTGAAGATGATACAGTCTACGGCAATGTCCAACAGTTTATTGACTTGTACCAACTCTTTGTTCCTGCTAATACCAATCTCTATGAAGGAATTACGATTCCAGCAGAATTGAGTAAAGATGGACAAGTACATCAAGTAAATACCAAGGATGAGTTTGACAGATATTATGACGTACAAAAGGATAATGAGCTAAACAAGCAACGTCAGGCTTTGGTCGAGCGGAACTAGGTATTCTTTGTTTATAAAGGTCGGTCACCCGGCCTTTTCTTTTTCTGATCCTCAAAACTGACATCATCCTGAAATGGTATCTTGATCTGAATTATGGTATAATAAGCATAACGCATATTTTTAGGAGAATAAAAATGGATATCCAACGTGAAAAAGAATTTGTCAGCCAATACCACTATGACGCTCGTAATTTTGAATGGGAAAAAGAAAATGGCATTCCTGAAACAAAGGTGGATGTGAACTTTCAATTAATCAATCGTGATCAACAACAAAACACAACTTCTTTGATTGTGATTTTGAGCTACATGATTGTATTTGATGGTTTTGTAATCAGTGGAACCATCACTCAGATTAACCACTTGATTGGACGTTATGTTAATGAACCAAGCGAATTCAGCAAAGATGAAGTGGAAGAATTGGCTCGCCCTTGCTTGAATATGCTCAACCGTTTGACCTATGAAGTCACAGAAATCGCCCTTGATTTACCAGGGATTAATTTGGAGTTTTAATCGATGAAATTAGCAGTGATCACGGATTCGTCTGCCTATTTACCGCAGGATGTGATCCATCACGACGACTTATTTATTTTAGAGATCCCGATCTATATCGATGGGGAGTCTTATGTAGAAGGGAAGAACTTGACGGAAGCGGAGTTCTACCAAAAGATGGCTGCATCTAATGAATTGCCAAAGACCAGCCAGCCTAGTGTAGCCGAGCTAGAAGAAATCTTAGCTGGATTGACAGCCAAAGGGTATACGCATGCCATTGGTCTCTTCTTGTCATCCGGGATTTCTGGCTTCTACCAAAATATCCAGTATTTGAAGGATGAATTTGAAGGCTTGACCGTCGAATTTCCGGATTCAAAAATCACCAGTGCTCCTTTAGGAATGATGGCTGAAAATTGCTTGAAATGGGCCGGTGAGGGTCGTTCGTTTGACGAGATTGTCGCACATGTGCAGACGCAAATCGATGGAACTGGTGCCTTTATCATGGTGGACGATTTGGACCACTTGGTCAAAGGGGGCCGCCTCTCAAATGGTGCTGCTATCATTGGTAATCTTTTGAGCATCAAGCCGATCCTTTACTTTAATGACCAAGGGGTCATCGAAGTTTTTGAAAAAGTCCGTACGGAAAAGAAAGCGATCAAGCGCTTGGTGGAAATCGTTGATGAAGGGATTACGGGAGGGCATTTCCAAGTCTTTATCATCCATGCCAATGTACCTGAAAAAGCCGAAGCGCTTCGCCAACTGTTGGTGGCTGATGGTGTGGAAGGAGAGATTCCGTTTGCGACTTTTGGTGGTGTTATCGGGACTCACCTTGGAGACCATAGTATAGCAGTTGGGTATATTCCCGTCATTTAAGGAGAAATCTATGTCAATTAAAGTCATTATTGCAGGTTTTAAAGGAAGAATGGGGCAAGCAGCCTATCAGATGGTGTCAGGAGATCCTGAGCTGGAGTTGGCAGCCTTGATTGATCCATTCGCAGAAGAGACAGATGTCGCAGGAGTTCCTGTCTTTAACCGCAAAGAAGATCTTGTGGGTCTAGAAGCAGATGTTTGGGTGGATTTCACCATGCCAAAGGTGGCTTATGAAAATACTCGCTTTGCAGTTGAAAATGGCTTTGCGCCTGTTGTGGGTACGACTGGCTTTATCCCTGAGCAGATTCAAGAATTGACAGAGCTTTCTCGCGACAAGGGCTTGGGTGGCTTGATTGCACCGAACTTTGCTATTGGAGCTGTGCTCTTGATGCAATTTGCAGCGCAAGCAGCCAAGTATTTTCCAAATGTGGAAATCATCGAATTGCACCACGATAAGAAAAAAGATGCACCGAGTGGAACAGCGATTAAGACAGCTGAGCTGATCTCAGAGAATCGCGAGAAAATCCAGCAAGGTGCAGTAGATGAAGAAGAGTTGATGCCTGGAGCTAGAGGGGCTAATTTTGAAGGGATGCGCATCCATTCGGTTCGATTGCCTGGCCTAGTGGCTCACCAAGAGGTGATTTTTGGTAGCCAAGGTGAAGGCTTGACTCTCCGCCATGATTCCTACGATCGTGTTTCCTTCATGACAGGAGTAAATCTAGGAATTAAAGAAGTTGTCAAGCGTCATGAGCTTGTTTATGGTTTGGAACACTTACTATGAGATTAGAAAAGATGCCTTCTGAGTTTCAGGAGGCTTTACCAATATTAGAGAAGATAAAGTCTGCGGGCTTTGAAGCCTACTTTGTCGGCGGATCGGTTCGGGATGCCCTTTTGGAGCGCCCGATTCACGATGTCGATATTGCCTCTTCTGCCTATCCTGAAGAAACCAAGGCCATCTTTGATCGTACAGTGGATGTTGGCATTGAGCATGGGACGGTTCTGGTCCTTGAAAATGGGCAGGAATATGAAATCACCACTTTTCGGACGGAGGATGTCTATGTAGATTACCGCCGCCCTAGCTCCGTGTCTTTTGTACGCTCTCTGGAAGAAGACCTCAAACGCCGTGATTTCACGGTCAATGCTTTTGCCTTGAATGAAAAAGGAGAGATTGTCGATCTCTTTGATGGCTTAGAAGATTTAGAAAATAAACTTCTACGGGCTGTAGGAGTCCCTCACGAACGCTTTCATGAGGATGCTTTGCGAATTATGCGGGGCTTTCGTTTTCAGGCCAGTCTCGGCTTTGATCTGGAAGAAGCAACGTTTGACGCCATGAAGGAATGTGCTCCTTTGCTAGAGAAGATCTCTGTTGAGCGCACTTTTATTGAGTTTGATAAGCTCTTGCTTTCGCCCTACTGGAGACAAGGCTTGGAGGCTATGATGGTAAGTGGAGCTTATCACTATCTGCCAGAGATGAAGGATCGCAAAGAAGCGATCGAGCGTTTGTTTGACTTAGAGCTGGAATTTACTTTTACCACCTCTGAGCAAGCCTGGGCAGCCTTGGTCTTGGCATTGGAGATTCAAGATATTCCCAAGTTCATGAAATGTTGGAAGACCTCACGTGATTTTGCAAAGACTGTGGAGCGGATCGTGGAAATCTTAAATATCCGTCAAAAGAGAAGTCTAGATAAGCGAGATTGCTACAAATACGACAAGCGTTTGTTGCTACTAGCGGAAGAATTACGGGAGGCTTCTGAATTAAGTGTCGATTACCTAGCGATTGAGCAGGTCTATGACAGCCTGACTATTCATGATAAGCACGAGGTTGTGGTCAATGGTGGGATGCTGATCAAAGACTACGGTTTTCAGTCTGGGCCTGCTTTGGGAGACATTTTGACAAAAATTGAATATGCCATTGTCGATGGGGAATTGGCCAATGACAAAGAGGCTATCCTGACCTTTATTCAGCAACTCAAAGAGGAGGAAAAATGAGCGATTTTATTGTCGATAAATTAACCAAATCTGTCGGAGATAAGACCGTATTTCGTGAGATTTCCTTTATTATCCACGATTTGGATCGGATCGGTCTGATCGGGGTCAATGGAACCGGAAAAACCACTCTGTTAGATGTCTTGTCCGGTCGCTCTGGCTTTGACGGGGATGTTAGTCCTTTTTCTGCAAAGAGTGATTATACAATTGGCTACTTGACGCAGGAGCCTGATTTTGATGATCAAAAGACAGTGTTGGATACAGTATTGTCTAGCGATTTGCGGGAGATGCAGCTGATTCGTGACTATGAGCTTTTGATGGCCAATTACCGAGAGCAAAACCAAGCTCGTCTTGAAAAGGTGATGGCAGAGATGGACTCGCTTAATGCCTGGGAGATCGAGAGTCAGGTCAAGACCGTTCTTTCTAAGCTTGGAATAGAAGACTTGAATGCCAAGGTTGGGGATCTATCTGGTGGCTTGCGTCGTCGGGTGCAACTGGCACAGGTTTTGCTGTCTCACCACGACCTGCTTTTACTAGATGAGCCAACCAACCACCTGGACATTGATACCATCGAATGGTTGACCAATTTCCTGAAAAACTCTAAGAAAACCGTCCTCTTCATTACCCACGATCGCTATTTCTTGGATAATATCTCGACACGGATCTTTGAGTTGGATCGGGCTTGTTTGATTGAGTACCAAGGCAATTACCAGGATTATGTCCGTTTAAAGGCTGAGCAAGATGAGCGTGATGCGGCCCTTCTTCATAAGAAGCAGCAACTCTATAAGCAGGAGTTGACCTGGATGCGGCGTCAACCTCAGGCGCGTGCGACCAAGCAACAGGCGCGGATCAATCGTTTCCATGATCTTAAGCAGGACTTGTCTGGTCAAAGTAGTCAGACGGATTTGGAGATGAACTTTGAGACCAGCCGGATCGGAAAGAAAGTGATCGAGTTTAAAGATGTGAGTTTTGCTTTTGAAAATAAGCCGATTTTACAAGACTTTAATCTCTTGGTGCAAAACAAAGACCGGATCGGGATTGTTGGGGACAATGGGGTCGGCAAATCCACTCTTTTGAATCTTATCGCTGGGAAACTCCACCCTCAGAGTGGGCAAGTCATTATTGGTGAAACAGTTCGGATCGCTTATTTCTCTCAACAAATCGAAGGATTAGATGAGAGCAAGCGCGTGATCAATTTCTTGCAGGAAGTGGCTGAGGAAGTGAAGACGAATGTTGGAACCACCTCTATCGCGGATCTCTTGGAGCAATTCCTCTTTCCGCGCTCGATGCACGGCACCTTGATCGAAAAAATCTCCGGTGGGGAGAAGAAGCGTTTGTATTTGCTCAAACTCTTGATCGAAAAGCCCAATGTGCTTCTCCTCGATGAGCCGACCAATGATTTGGACATTGCCACGTTGACAGTTCTGGAAAACTTCCTCCAACACTTTTGTGGGCCCGTCATTACCGTTAGCCACGACCGCTATTTCCTAGATAAGGTCGCTAGTAAAATCCTCGCTTTTGAAAATGGGGGCATTCGTGAGTTCTTTGGCAATTATACGGACTATCTGGATGAAAAAGCCTTTGAAACAGCGCAAGCAGCAACCAGTCCTAAGCTTGAAAAAGAGAAAACGGCCAAACCCAAAGAAGAGAAAAAACGCATGAGCTACATGGAAAAGCAGGAGTGGGCCAGCATCGAAGCAGATATCGAAAAAATCGAACAGCGGATCGCAGAGATCGAAGCCGAGATGAATGAAAATGGATCAGACTTTGGCAAGTTATCAACCCTTCAAAAGGAGTTGGACCAAGCCAATGAAGACCTGCTTGAAAAATACGATCGCTACGAATATCTCAGTGAACTAGACGAATAAGGAGGCACTATGAATCCATTAAACCGGATATCCCTTGGGATTTCAGCAACTATCTTTACCTTGATTGGTCTTGTCTTATTTATCAATCCGATTGAGCATATTGGCTCCTTTAGTTGGTTGATTTCATGCGGATTCTTTCTGATCTCGCTTTCGCGATTTTTCCGTTATTTTCGCTATCGTCAGGTCGGCATCATCAAGCAGCAACAGCTCTTTCACAGTATGGTCGCTCTAGTCTTTGCAGTCTATCTGCTCCTTTATGGCTACCAAACGCTCCCAATTGTTTTTCCAGTGACCTTAGGGATCTGGTTGATCTACAGAGCTGTACTCAATTTCAAGAAAGCTAATTTCTACTCAGGAAAGATCGAAGAGTTGGCCAAGCGCTTTATCTTTTTCGCCTTGATTCAACTCTTTATCGGCCTGTTTTTAATTGTAAGTCCATTGTCTATCAGTGTTTTTCTGCTGAATATCATTGGCTTGATCTTTTTATTCTTAGGATTTCAGTCCTTTAGCCTCTTATTAAGAAAATAAAAAAATGCATTGCAAACCTTTTCCTTTGGCAGAAAGTCTGCTATAATAAGGGAGAAGCATTGACGCGATTCGAAAGGAGAAACAGATGTCAAAAAAGATTATCGGGATTGACCTTGGAGGTACTTCCATCAAATTCGCCATTCTCACCTTGGATGGAGAAGTGCAAGAAAAATGGTCTATCAAAACAAATATTTTGGATGAAGGTAGCCATATCGTAGACGATATGATCGAGTCTATCGCTCATCGCTTGAAATTGTTGGGATTGGATGCTGCTGAATTCCAAGGAATTGGAATGGGTTCACCAGGTGTTGTGGACCGCGAAAAAGGAACCGTTATCGGTGCTTACAACTTGAACTGGAAGACTCTTCAACCAGTCAAAGAAAAAATCGAAAGTGCGCTTCATATTCCATTCTTCATCGACAACGATGCCAACGTTGCTGCCTTGGGTGAACGTTGGAAAGGGGCTGGTGAAAACCAACCGGACGTAGTCTTTATGACACTTGGAACAGGTGTTGGTGGCGGTATCGTCGCTGAAGGACGCCTCTTGCACGGGATCAAAGGTGCGGCTGGAGAGCTTGGCCACATCACAGTTGATTTTGATGATCCAATCCAATGTACTTGCGGTAAGAAAGGTTGTCTTGAAACCGTTGCTTCTGCTACAGGGATTGTCAACTTGACACGTCGCTATGCAGATGTCTATGAAGGAACTTCTCAATTGAAAACCTTGATCGACAATGGTGAAGAAGTGACAGCCAAGATCGTCTTTGACCTTGCAAAAGAAGGAGACGCGCTTGCCTTGATCGTCTACAAGAACTTTGCTCGCTACCTAGGTCTTGCGATTGCCAATATCGGCTCCACCTTGAACCCATCCAAGATCGTAATCGGTGGTGGGGTATCTGCTGCGGGTGATTTCCTTCTTGATGGTGTGCGCAAAGTCTTTGAAGAAAATGCCTTCCCACAAGTACGCGAATCAACTCAATTGGCGCTTGCTACGTTGGGAAATGATGCTGGTGTCATCGGTGCAGCATCGCTTGTATTGCAATAAGAAAAAATAGGAGTCCAGCCAAAAGCTCGGATCTCCTTTTTTTCTTGACCTATGATATAATGAAGGCAATAGTAGATTCAAGGAGTTTTTATGACAAAAGCAGATACTATATTTAAGGAAAACATTCGAAAAATCATGGAAGAAGGGGTCTGGTCAGAGCAAGCCCGTCCCAAGTACAAGGATGGCAGAACGGCTAATTCCAAATATATCACAGGTGCTTTTATGGAGTTTGATCTCGCTAAAGGCGAGTTTCCGATCACGACCCTGCGTCCCATCGCCATCAAATCCGCGATCAAAGAGATGCTCTGGATCTACCAAGACCAGTCTAATAGCTTGGATCTTTTAGAAGATAAGTACAATGTTCATTACTGGAATGACTGGGAAGTAGGGGATAGTCGCACCATCGGTCAGCGCTATGGTGCTGTGGTCAAAAAGCATGACATCATCCACAAGATCCTCAAGCAATTAGAAGCCAACCCTTGGAATCGGCGCAATATCATCTCGCTTTGGGATTATGAAGCCTTTGAAGAAACCGATGGTCTCTTGCCATGTGCCTTTCAAACCATGCTGGACGTGCGGCGCGTGGACGGGGAGATCTATCTGGATGCGACTCTGACCCAGCGCTCCAATGATATGCTGGTGGCCCACCATATCAATGCCATGCAGTATGTAGCCCTTCAGATGATGATCGCCAAACACTTCGGCTGGAAGGTCGGCAAGTTCTTTTATTTCATTAACAACCTTCATATTTATGATAACCAATTTGAGCAAGCAGAAGAATTGCTCCGACGAGAGCCTTCAAATTGCCAGCCACACCTGGTCTTGAACGTGCCAGATGGGACGAATTTCTTTGATATCAAACCAGAAGATTTTGAACTGGTAGATTATGATCCAGTGAAGCCACAGTTAAAGTTTGAACTCGCGATTTAGTGATAAATCAAGGTTTTTTGATGCCTGTATTTACGGGTAAAATTGTTTTAAATTTAAAATTATTTCAGCTAAAAATTTTTACTCATTTTTGAGTCAAAACATTTTGAAAATCGTTCGGGTTTTGTTAAAATAGATAAGGTTTGGAAAAAACTAAACAATTTTAAAAAGAATGTTAATTTATAGATAAATATGGAGGTCCATTGAATGGGAAAAGACTTATTTAATGATCGTATTAGCAGATTCTCAATTCGTAAATTGAATGTGGGTGTTTGCTCAGTACTTTTGGGAACACTTGTCATGGTGGGAACCGCTGCAAGTGCAGCCGCAGATGAGCAGTCAGATTCGAAATCAAATAGTGCCGCAGCTGTGACGCCAGCTCCAGAAGCACAGGCTACATCAACAGCCGCAGCAACTTCAGCAACATCAACTGCACCAGCATCATCGACTTATGATGCAAACGCAGCAATCACTGCACCAGCGTCTACAAGTTCCGCTTTAAGCACGAGCACAGCAGCATCTGCTGCCTCAAATGCACCGGAAACATCAACAGCTGCAACAACACCAAGACTAGAAGTAACTACGCCAGAAAATAAGGCGGTAGAAACAACTTCAACAAGTGCAGATAAAAAAGAAGCACCAACTCTTTCAGCTGGACAAGGTGTAACACCAAATAATACAGTAGCAACGGAAGAGACAGCTAATACACCTCGTCGTCGTAGCCGTCGTTCTATCGGTGATCCAAATGATCCAAACCTAATTGGAGATGATGTCCAAGATGCCACTTCAACTCCTAAAGAAGCAAAACCAGGGTTCACAACAAATATCAAAGCTACTGACTTGGCTAGCCAAATCTCTTGGTTGGACTTTGGGGATACTGCCAATTGGAAAGGGACTACCACGACATCGAGTGGGAATCTTGCTCTTCAAGTAGGGTCTGCCTATACTAAGGAAATTATGCCGGGTTATGTGGTAACCATCAAAGTTAAATCTTTGAAGCCTTTCCAAGCGACAGAAATTTACAAAAAGCGTTTAGAAGACCGAGGAGCGACAGCTGCTGGAAAAGCGACCTATGATCCAAATGCCAGAAATGGTTATGTGAATGGGGCTACTGGAAATAATACGAAAGCAGCTTTTGCTGCTGGTGAAGAAGCCAAAGTTGTTGCCGAAGCTCAAAACCAATGGACCGAAATACGAAAAGAAGGCATCAATACTGGGACTAAAAAAACAACCATCAGTGCTGAGCTTGACGGGGGTAATATTGGGGTTCAGTTTGAAGTTTCGGCTACTTTCCGTGGCAAGAACGTCAAACCTGCTATTGTCATGGCAGATGGTGAGTCCGCTAACCCAGGTGAATTGGTACTATTCACCACAAACGGAGAAGGTTGGCAACACATTGGGGAATGGTTAAAGAACAATAATAAAAATACGAAAACTTATATTCCACAAAATACAGACAATTTATTTGGTTCAAACCCTTCCACTAATATAAATGGCATGAATCTTTATAGGACCAACCTTGATCAACTTCGACGTTCAAATCAAGTCGGACCAGACAAAAAAGAGGTCGCTTGGAAGTACTTTGGAAGTGCCGATTTAACAACTGGTGGTCTTGGAACAGGAGTCTTCGGACCAAATATTTCTTCAAGTGATGTTGCTGTTCCTCTTGTGATGACAAAAGGAGCTTCTGAGATAGGTCTGTACATTGCTTCAGGTGGGAAACAATCCGCTATGTTCGGTTTCTTCCCGCTTGATGAAGGGGATGCACCAGCGTCTTATGGCAAGGCGATCCACTCTATCGCAACGGTTGATGGAGTGACCGGTAAAAAAGTCAATCAACCTTATCTTGGTCACTTGAGTCCTGATATGGATGAAAACAACGCACTTGATTGGTTTGGGGATGACAAGGCGACGACAGCTGACGAAGGAGTTGATCAATTGCTCCCAGCTGACCTCAAAGGGACGACCAATGAGATGATTAAGATGGATCGTACCCATCCAGGGGACTACACGATTACGGTGGAAGCTCACACAGATGGGGCTCCCAAAGCTTATATTTATGGTTGGATTGACTTTAACCAAAACGGAACCTTTGATGAAGACGAACGCTCTGACTTGGCTACTATTCCCAAGGATGGTGCTGTTACCTTAAAATTCACTAAGAGCAAAACCTATATCGATCCTAGCGTAACTGAGTTAGGTGTTCGTGCTCGGATTGCTAAGGATGATAAATAAATTGAAAGCCCAACGGGAATGGCCTTCTCAGGGGAAGTGGAAGACTTCAAGACCCAAGTAACCCACCCACCAAAAGGGGAAGTCAAGGAAACAACGGGTCCTCAATTTGAAAAACAAACTGCTACTGTAGCCTTTACGGCTCGTGGTCTCTATAAGTATAGTCTGACAGATAAGGCTCAGATTGATGAGACAGTTGCTCCTCAGATGGTGGACAACCGTACAGGTCAAGTCGTAACACCAGGAGCCGATGGTTACTATGCTGTGGCCGGTCAAGGTAAATACAAGATCACGCCTAACGGAACTTCAGTAGATGTGGAATTCATCCCAGAAGATCACTTCCTAGGAACTGCAGATGGTATTTCAATCCGTCGGACAGATACCAATGGTTATGACACTGGTTGGTCAACGAAATTCCCAGACAACGAAGCCAATGTCGATACAGCCATCCATACCATGGACGGTCTTTACATCCCGACTGTAACGCCAAAAGACATCGAAGGCGAAAACAAGACGTCTACTGATGTACAAGGAGCAACCCAAACTGGTACACCAACCTTTAACGTAGTAGGAACGAACTTAGATGGTAATAAGGTTGCTATCACTCCAAGTGCGCTATATCCTGCTAAATTGGTAGACCCAGCAACTGGTCAACCGACAAATGCGCTTTCTGTTAAGGTGGCAGGAGAAGGAACTTACACTATCGATGATACGACTGGTCAAGTGACCTTCGTTCCAGAACCTGGATTTACAGGAACTGCAAATGGCATAACGGTTTCACTTTCTGCTCCAGTCGGACGAGACAAAGATGGTACGATTCGTGATGAGTACGTTAAGACAGCGACTGCTAAGTACACACCAACTGTGACACCAATTACCGTTACTCCTACAAATAAGGTTTCTGAAGACATTCAAAATGTTCCTCAAACTCAAACACCAACTTTCGATTTGAGCAATGATAAGACAGCTCAAATCACCAGCAAGAAATTGGTGGACCCAGCGACTGGTCAACCAACTGATGCAACAACTGTAACCGTAGCAGGAGAAGGTAGCTATACTATCGACCCAACGACTGGAGCAGTTACATTTACTCCAGAAAAAGATTTTGTCGGAACTGCTAAAGGTGTAACGGTCCAAGCAACTGCTACAATTACAAATGCGAACGGTAAGACTGCAACGATCACATCTGATGCAACTTACACACCAACTGTAGTGCCTGCTAAACCAACTGCACAACCTGCTACATCTAAGGACATCCAAGGTGCAACTCAAACGGGTACACCAACCTTTGCTGGAACAACTGTTCAAGTAAATGGTCAAAACAAACCTGTAACCATTAAAGCAAACAGCTATAAACTTTTGGATAAAGATGGGAATGAAGTAACTGGTACAACACCAGCCTATGCGGCAGATGGAACAACTGTTATTGGTAACTTCTCAATCGATCCAGCAACTGGTCAAGTCACCTTCACACCAACGGATAAATCCTATACCGGTGCAGTTACACCAGTGAAAGTTCAAGCCGAAAGCTCAAACGGAATCAAGGTTGATACAACTTACACACCAGAGATTGTCCCTGTAACTCCAACAGCAACGCCAGCTGAAACCACTGATATTCAAGGTGCCACTCAAACAGGCAAACCGAAATTCCAAGGTGGAACGGTAAACGTTGACGGCGTTGAGAAGACAGTAGCGATCAATGAAGCTGTCCCAGCAACCTTCGATGATGGTACAAAAACTAAGACAGTTCCAAATGTAGGTACTTACACAGTAGCAGCAGATGGTACAGTCACCTTCGTTCCAGAAAAATCATTCATCGGAACTGCACCAGCAGTAACTGTTGTGCGTGAAGACATGAACGGAACCAAGGCTCAAGCGACCTACACACCAACTGTAACACCAGTGAAACCGACAGGTACTCCGGTAACTTCTACAGATATCCAAGGTGCCACTCAAACAAGTAAGCCAGTCTTCACTGAAGGCGATAGCCGTGTACCAATGGACGATACCGTTCCTGCAACCTTTGAAGACGGATCAACGACGAAGACAGTCGATGGCGTTGGTACTTATACAGTAGCTCCAGACGGAACGGTTACATTCAAGCCACTTCCTACTTATGTTGGAACACCTGAAGGCGTAACTGTTAAGCGTGTCGATAAGAACGGTACACCAGCAACAGCTAAGTATACACCAACTGTAACTCCAGTGAAGCCAACTGCTGTGGATGTTACTTCAAAAGACAAACAAGGCCAAACCCAAACAGGTAAACCTGTCTTTACTGCAGGAACCCCAAGTGTGCCAATGGACGACACTGTAGCAGCAACATTTGAAGATGGATCAACTACCAAGACCATTCCAGGTGAAGGAACATACACAGTAGCACCGGACGGAACTGTCACCTTCGTTCCAGAAAAATCATTCACAGGAGTGGGAACAGGCGTAACTGTTAAGCGTGTGGATAAGAACGGTACTCCAGCAACTGCTAAGTACACCCCAACTGTAACTCCAGTAACACCAACGGCAACACCAGCTACATCAGAAGCACCTCAAGGTGTGGTTCAAACTGGAACTGTAACCTTCACCGAAGGTGACCCAGTTGCCCCAATCGATAAGGATACCATTACCCTTCTTGACGAAAATGGCCAACCAGCTGCTTCAGTAGTTGCGAAATCACCAGAAGGTAAAGAGATCGGTACTTACACAGTTGATAAGACTACCGGAGTTGTCACTTTCACACCAACTGATAAATCATACTCAGGTGAAGTCGTTCCAGTTAAGGTTCAAGCCAAAGATACAAATGGCACACCAGCTGAAACAACGTACACACCGAAGATTACGCCAGTCGTGCCAACTGCGGAACCTGCAACATCTACTGATATCCAAGGTAAGACACAAACAGGTAAACCAACCTTCACCGAAGGAAACCCAAGTGTCCCAATGGATGATGACGTGCCAGCAACATTTGAAGATGGATCAACTACCAAGACGATTCCAGGTGAAGGAACTTACACAGTAGCTCCAGATGGCACAGTCACCTTCGTTCCAGAAAAATCATTCACAGGAGTAGGAACAGGCGTAACTGTTAAGCGCGTGGACAAGAACGGTACTCCAGCTACAGCTAAGTATACACCTACTGTAACTCCAGTGAAGCCAACTGCAGAACCTGCAACGTCAACGGATAAACAAGGACAAACCCAATCAGGTACTCCAACCTTCACACCAGGAAATCCTGATGTGCCAATGGATGACACGATTCCAGCAACCTTTGACGATGGATCAATTACCAAGACCATTCCAGGTGAAGGAACATACACAGTAGCACCGGACGGAACAGTCACCTTCGTCCCAGAAAAATCATTCACGGGAGTGGGAACAGGCGTAACTGTTAAACGTGTGGATAAGAACGGTACTCCAGCAACTGCTAAGTACACACCAACTGTAACTCCAGTTACTCCAACCGCAACACCAGCTACATCAGAAGCTCCTCAAGGTGTGGTTCAAACTGGAACTGTAACCTTCACAGAAGGTGACCCAGTTGCCCCAATCGATAAGGATACCATTACCCTTCTTGATGAAAATGGCCAACCAGCTGCTTCAGTTGTTGCGAAATCACCAGAAGGTAAAGAGATCGGTACTCACACAGTTGATCAAACAACAGGTGTTGTCACCTTCACACCAACGGATAAATCATACTCAGGTGAAGTCGTTCCAGTTAAGGTTCAAGCCAAAGATACAAATGGCACACCAGCTGAAACAACGTACACACCGAAGATTACTCCAGTAGTTCCAACTTCTGAAGATGCAACATCTACAGATGCCCAAGGTCAAACACAATCTGGTAAACCAACCTTCACACCTGGTAACCCTGCAATTCCAATGGATGATGATGTGCCAGCAACCTTTGAAGATGGATCAACTTCCAAGACGATTCCAGGTGAAGGAACTTACACAGTTGCTCCAGACGGAACAGTCACCTTCGTTCCAGAAAAATCATTCACAGGAGTGGGAACAGGCGTAACTGTTAAGCGTGTCGATAAGAACGGTACTGAAATCACAGCTAAGTACACACCGACAGTAACTCCAGTAACACCAACAGCTGAGCCAGCAACATCTACAGATATCCAAGGTGCAACTCAAACAGGTAAGCCTAAATTTACTGAAGGCGATAGCCGTGTACCAATGAACGATGATGTACCTGCAACCTTCGATGATGGTTCAACTACGAAGACTGTAGACGGTGTTGGTACTTACACAGTAGCAGCAGATGGAACAGTTACATTCGTCCCAGAAAAATCATTCGTCGGAACTGCACCAGCAGTAACTGTGGTACGAGAAGACGTGAACGGCACTAAAGCCCAAGCAACTTACACACCAACTGTGACTCCGGTAACACCAACTGCTGATCCTGTAGCATCGACAGACATCCAAGGTCAAACCCAAACAGGTAAGCCAAACTTCACACCTGGTCACCCAAGTGTGCCAATGGATGATGATGTACCAGCAACCTTCGAAGATGGTTCAACAACGAAGACCATTCCAGGTGAAGGAACTTACACAGTAGCTCCAGATGGAACTGTAACCTTCGTTCCAGAAAAATCATTTACAGGTAAAGGTACCGGTGTAACAGTCAAACGGGTAGATAAGAATGGTACACCAGTGACCGCTACATACACACCAACTGTAACGCCAGTTGCTCCTACGGCAGAACCAGTAACTTCAATTGGAAACAAGGGTCAAACCCAAACAGGCAAACCAGTCTTCACAGAAGGCGATAGCCGTGTTCCAATGAATGACAAGGTTCCAGCAACTTTTGACGATGGCTCAACAACTAAGACCATCCCAGGTTTTGGTACTTACACAGTAGCAGCAGACGGAACTGTAACCTTCACACCAGAACCAGAATTCACAGGAACTGCACCTGCTGTAACAGTGGTTCGCGAAGATGTAAACGGAACAAAAGCTTCTGCAACTTACACACCAACTGTCCTTCCAATCACTAAGTTTGTTGATAAAGAAGGTAAGGAAATCCCAGGATATCCTACAGTTGATGGAGAAGAACCAAAAGCTGAAATTCCAGGTTACCGCTTCGTAGAAACGAAGAAATTACCAAATGGTGATACAGAGCATGTCTACGAAAAAGTGACAACTTCACACGTAGATGAAAATGGTAAACCAATTCCAGGTTACCCAACTGAAGATGGCGAACAACCGAAGAAAGACATTCCAGGTTATGACTTTGTGAAAACTGTAGTTGATAAAGATGGAAATATCCAACATATCTACAAGAAGACAGTAACACCAAGTCCAATGCCGACTCCAACTCCAACACCACAACCGCAACCAAGACCAGAAGAACCAACTGTTCCAGTCGTTCCAGAAACGAAAGAAGAAGTGACTTATATCGATCCTCAAGATCCAACAGCCCAACTTCCAAATACTGGTACAAAAGAATCTTCTACTGCTGGTCTAGCAATCTTTAGTGCTCTAGCAGGTCTCTCATTATTTGGACTTGCCAAACGCAAAAAAGAAGACTAAGCTCGATTGTGGCTAAAGAAACCGCGAAATCCTCGCGGTTTTTTTCTGTTTTTCTCTGAAAAATATCCGCTAAACTAGATAGTTGAAATCAGTCTTTTAGAAGAAAATTTGATAAAATAGAAGTATCAGTGTAAAGGATGAGAGAATGAAAAAGATGATTGGTATCTGGGCTCAGACGGAGAACGGCATCATTGGAAAGGACCATGTTATGCCGTGGCATCTACCAGCAGAGCTCCAGCATTTCAAAAAAACGACCATGGGGCAAGTGATCCTCATGGGTCGAGTAACCTTTGACGGTATGAAAAAACGCGTCTTACCAGGACGAACCAGTATTATTCTCACGCAAGATCAAGCCTACAATGCTGAGAACGAGGATGTCCTTGTCATGCACAGCAAAGAAGAGGTCTTGGACTGGTATCAGAAGCAAGAAAAGAGTTTGTATATTATCGGTGGAAGTCAAATCCTTAAGTTATTCTCAGATCAGTTAGAAGAGTTGATCCAGACCGAGATTCATGCTGAGATCGATGGGGATACTTATGCACCGGAGATCGATCAGAACCTCTATGAAAGTACCCATCAAGTCCATCATCCAAAAGACGAGAAAAATCCTTACGATTTTACAGTTCACTACTACAAGAGAAAGGAATTAGACTAATGGAACGCAGTGTATTTGGTTTTTTTACAGCAGTCCTGTGCGTCATCTGTCTGATTTGTGCGCTCCAAACCTTTCGAAAGAAACGCTTTGGCCTGGCCATTTTATTCTTACTAAATGCGTTTACTAACCTCGTCAATTCTATTCACGCCTTTTACATGACCCTGTTTTAAGATAAAATCAATCAAATAAACGACAGAAAGAGGAAAACCATGCCAACCAATCAAAATTCGGATATGATGGTCTACTGTTCATTTTGCGGTAAGAGTCAAGATGAAGTCCAAAAAATCATCGCTGGGAACAATGCCTTCATTTGTAATGAATGCGTCGAGTTAGCCCAAGAAATCATTCGTGAAGAACTCGCTGAAGAAGTACTTGCAGATCTTAGCGAAGTTCCAAAACCAATCGAATTGCTTCAAATTTTGAACCACTATGTCATCGGTCAAGACCGTGCCAAACGTGCTCTTGCCGTAGCCGTTTACAATCACTACAAACGGATCAATTACCACGATACACGTGAAGATGATACTGATGTAGAATTGCAAAAATCAAACATCCTCATGATCGGCCCAACTGGTTCAGGTAAAACCTTCTTAGCCCAAACCTTGGCACGTAGCTTGAATGTTCCATTCGCCATTGCTGATGCGACTGCCTTGACTGAAGCTGGTTATGTAGGAGAAGACGTTGAAAATATTCTCTTAAAGCTCCTTCAGGCAGCGGATTTCAATATTGAACGTGCAGAACGTGGGATCATCTATGTGGATGAAATTGATAAAATCGCTAAGAAAAGCGAAAATGTCTCGATCACTCGTGATGTTTCCGGTGAAGGTGTCCAACAAGCTCTCTTGAAGATCATTGAAGGGACAGTTGCTAGCGTTCCCCCTCAAGGTGGTCGCAAGCACCCTCAACAAGAAATGATCCAAGTGGATACGAAAAATATTCTCTTCATCGTTGGTGGAGCATTTGACGGAATCGAAGAAATTGTTAAGCAACGCTTAGGTGAGAAGATCATCGGTTTTGGTAAAAATAACAAGGCTATCGATGAAGCAAGCTCTTATATGCAAGAAATCGTGGCAGAAGATATTCAAAAATTTGGGATTATCCCTGAATTGATTGGACGCCTTCCAGTCTTTGCGGCTCTTGAGCAATTGACTGTTGATGACCTCGTCCGCATCCTCAAAGAGCCACGCAATGCCTTGGTAAAACAATACCAAACCTTGCTTTCTTACGATAATGTGGAATTGGAATTTGATGATGAAGCACTTCAAGAGATTGCTAATAAAGCCATCGAAAGAAAGACAGGAGCTCGTGGACTTCGCTCCATTATCGAAGAAACCATGATGGATGTCATGTTTGAAGTTCCAAGTCAAGAAGATGTCAAATTGGTTCGCATCACCAAAGAAGCCGTCGATGGAACGGAAAAACCAATTCTTGAAACAGCCTAGAAAGATAACACATGGAAATAAACACACACAATGCGGATATTCTCTTAAGCGCTGCAAATAAGAGTCACTATCCTCAAGATGATATTCCAGAAGTTGCACTTGCCGGTCGATCAAATGTCGGCAAGTCTTCTTTTATTAATACTCTCTTGAATCGAAAGAACCTAGCCAGAACTTCTGGAAAACCTGGAAAGACCCAATTGCTAAATTTCTTCAATATCGATGATAAACTTCGTCTTGTCGATGTACCAGGTTATGGCTATGCCCGTGTCTCTAAAAAAGAACGGGAGAAGTGGGGACGCATGATTGAAGAGTACCTGACTAGTCGTGAAAACTTAAAAGCGGTCGTTAGTCTGGTTGACTTTCGTCACGAACCATCTGCAGATGATGTTCAGATGTATGAATTTCTGAAATACTACGAAATTCCCGTTATTCTTGTTGCAACTAAGGCGGATAAGATCCCACGAGGAAAATGGAACAAATACGAGTCGATGATTAAGAAAAAACTAGACTTTGACACGTCAGATAGCTTCATTATCTTTTCTTCCGTTACAAAAGAAGGACTAGAGAAGTCATGGGATGAAATTCTAGATCATGCTTTTTACGAAATAAATTGAAATGACATGAAAATGTCATTTTTGTTTTGGATTTATCTCGGAATTGTAATACAAGTGTAATATAAGTGTATTTGTTTTATTCTATTTATATGATATAATCATTTTAAAGATAAAAGATGATAAAAATTAATTGGAGATAAATAGAATTATGAAAATAAAAATTCGGAATAAAACGAAATTAATAGGATTCGTCGTTTCCGTTGTGGCAGTTGGAACTTTTGCTGCAGCGATGAGCGAACATGTGACCTCCGTTGGAGCAAATGATGGAACTTATCAAGCCTACCAAGATCCAACTGAAGCATTCATCTCACAAATCGGGGAGTCTGCTCGTCAACTTGGTCAGGAAAATGACCTATATGCATCCGTAATGATTGCACAAGCTATTCTTGAAAGTAGTTCAGGTCAGTCTGGTTTGGCTTCATATCCACACTACAATCTTTTCGGGATTAAAGGTAGCTATGCAGGTCAATCAGCCGTAATGCAAACCTGGGAAGATGATGGTGCTGGAAATGCTTATACCATTAATGATGCCTTTCGTTCTTATCCAAGCTACTACGAATCATTGCAAGATTACGTGGCAGTTTTAAAACAAGGACACTTCGCAGGTGCTTGGAAGAGCAATACATCTAGCTATCAAGATGCAACCGCTGCTTTGACAGGTGTCTATGCAACGGATACAAGCTACAATGCAAAATTAAACCATATCATTGAAGCATACAATTTAACACAGTATGATTCACCAAATGTTCAAGGTGGAGTTACAGGTTCTGTATACAATCCATATCGTCAACAATTCACATCTCAAGAAATTTTGAATTTGGATATCGCTTGGGCAAACCGTTTACGCTAATTTCTAACAGAGAGGCTGATTCAGCCTCTTTTTTTTATTGTTAAAACGAATTAAAACGTATTTCTGTCGGTAGCTGATTTTTAACTCTGAAAACCTTTTTAAAATCTTTTCTCTATGATATAATGATTTTATTCACAAACTGAATATAAGGAGATGTTTATGACTGAATCTAATTTTGCTCAAAAGATTGGTGCTGCTTGCAATAAGAAAGAAGATCTTTACAAGAAGTCCAAGACTCGCTATGCTGTTCGCTCCATGTTTGCTGGTGGTTTTCTAACCTTAAGCACAGCAGTAGGAGCTGTAGCCGCAGACCTTTTAAATACTTTTTTACCAGGTTCGGGAAGGTTTTTATTTCCATTTATCTTTGCTTGGGGCCTTGTTTATCTTCTTTTCTTAAATACAGAATTGACCACTTCCAATATGATGTATTTAACAGCAGGGACTTATCTAAAGAAAATTAACTGGAAAAAAGCTCTGGAAATTCTTTTATACTGTACGTTCTTTAATCTAGTTGGTGCGTTACTCGTTGCCTTTTTATTTAACCAAACAACAGCTTTTGCTCATGTAGATCCAAAAGGTTTCCTTGCGATAGTTGTTGAAAATAAACTGCAACGGACCAATCAAGTGGTTTTCTTTGAAGGGATTATCGCAAATATCTTTGTTAACATTGCCATTCTTTCCTATTTGTACTTTAAGGATGAAACAGCAAAAGTACTATTAGCCTTGTCAGCTATCTACATGTTTGTCTTTATGACCAATGAACACTTGGCAGCCAATTTTGCTTCGTTCTCTCTATTAGGCTTTAATCCGGTATCCAGTCAATTGCCACATTATGAATTGTTTAATATTCTCCGGCATTACGGTGTGACCTTTGTGGCCAACTGGGTTGGAGGTGGGGTATTGATGGGATTAGCCTATGCTTGGTTGAATAACATCAAGAGTCTCTACAACGATTAAAAATAAAAAAAGTTTGCGAAAGTACTTGCATTCTTTTTTTTTATGTGGTAAACTAACTAATGGTTTGAAAAAACTGCCTAAGACAGTAGGGGAGCTCGACTCATAAGAATCCTACCGAGGACAAAACGTATCCATTATATGAAGCGTATTGTACTTTCGTGTCTAGGTTTGGGCGCGTTTTTCTTTTGGAAAAATTCCCCAAGCAAAATAATTACGGAGGTGAACACACTAATGAGTAGTGAAGCAATTATTGCTAAGAAAGCGGAATTAGTAGACGTAGTAGCTGAAAAAATGAAAGCTGCCGTTTCTATCGTTGTTGTAGATTCTCGTGGTTTGACAGTTGAACAAGATACTGTTCTTCGTCGCAACCTTCGCGAAAGCGAAGTTGAGTTCAAAGTGATTAAAAACTCAATCTTGCGTCGTGCTGCTGAAAAAGCTGGTCTTGAAGAATTGGCATCATCATTTGTTGGACCATCTGCAGTTGCATTTTCACATGAAGATGTAGTTGCACCAGCGAAGATCTTGAACGACTTTGCTAAAGACGCTGACGCACTTGAAATCAAAGGTGGTGCCATTGAAGGTGCTGTCGCATCTAAAGAAGAAATTATTGCACTTGCGAGTCTTCCAAGTCGCGAAGGACTTCTTTCTATGCTCCTTTCTGTACTTCAAGCGCCAGTGCGCAACGTTGCTCTTGCAGTCAAAGCGGTTGCAGACAACAAAGAAGACGCAGCTTAATCTGCGCAGCGTAGCCTAGCTACAAAAAACTATTATAAAATTAAAAACTTATTTGGAGGAAATAACAATGGCATTGAACATTGAAAACATTATTGCTGAAATTAAAGAAGCTTCAATCCTTGAATTGAACGACCTTGTAAAAGCTATCGAAGAAGAATTTGGTGTAACTGCAGCTGCTCCTGTAGCTGTAGCTGCTGCTGGTGGTGCAGACGCAGGTGCTGCTAAAGATTCATTCGACATCGAATTGACAGCTGCTGGTGACAAAAAAGTTGGCGTTATCAAAGTTGTACGTGAAATCACAGGTCTTGGTCTTAAAGAAGCTAAAGAACTTGTTGATGGTGCACCAGGTGTCATCAAAGAAGGTGTTCCAGCTGCTGAAGCTGAAGAACTTAAAGCTAAATTGGAAGAAGCTGGAGCTTCAGTTACTCTTAAATAATAGAGTTTCCAATCAATATGAAAACCGGGGTTTCGACCTCGGTTTTTTTGTCAATAATGATGTAAGGTGAACTATAGATCTTCAGAATACTAACTGGTCCTTTAACTCTGCTTGCTTTTCGATAAACACTACTAAATAGTGCAGTTTTAATGATGTTACAATCATTTTACATTTACTATATCTCCTTGTGATGTTGCTCATTTGTTGCTATAATAACTGTAAATCATATCATAAAGGAGAAGATGATGAAAAATTTTAAACGTCTTTTATTAGCTTTTGTAGCTGTCTTTGCAGCAGTATTTTTGGTAGCCTGTGGCGCTAAAAGTGATAACGGTACTTACGTGTTTGAGCCTACTAAAGATGAAATAAAAGAAATTATGCCAAGTGAATTTCAATCTTTGATAGGTGATGATTACTCATTCACTATTTCTATTATAATCAATGATAAGAAAGGTGAGATGAAAGTAAACACGAATGCTGCTGGACAAAAGCATAATCAAGTGATTGATTTGGAAGTAGACCAAAAAGCTAAAACTCTTGTCTCAAAAAATGAGTATGGGAAAGCAGAAATTACTTATCAAGTTTCAGGAAATGTGTTAACGATTAAGAATGTGAAGAATTCTTTGATGGGTGACACAGACATGTTTAAGAACTACATGAAAATTGCTAAGTTTAAAAAAGTTAAATAGTTAATAGAGGTGGGATCTAAATCCTACCTTTTTATGTGTATTTATTATGATTGTCTATTAGAATTCTAACTAAATTTTTGATCTTTATCTAATAGCAATAGTTTGAACCCAGTCAAACTAAATAATGTAACAATTTCATTGCGATGCAATGGAATTGTTGCTATAATAGGGATATTCTATGAAATGAGGAGAAATTATGAAAAACTTTAAACAGTTTATTTTGGCTCTAGTATCTTTCTTTGCTATTTTTCTTTTAACTGGGTGTGGTGCAAAAGGTGACAATGGAACCTATGTTTACAAACCATCGACAGCAGAAATGAAGAAAATTCTTAAAGAGCAAGGTGCATCTAGCTCGGATATTGATTCTTTAAATAATAAATATTCCTTAGAATTATCAGTTGAAATTAACGGTTCAGAAGGATATTTAACTATTAAAACTAAAAGACCAGGCCATAAAACCACAGATTCAACAGAAATTACGATCAATCAAAAAACTAAAACAATTGCTGCGAAAGAAGAAAAAGGCGATAACATTCGATACAGGATTAAAGGAGATACATTGACATTTATCTTCACGAGAGATCAAGAATCAACTAACCAATTTGCTTCGTCACTTATTAAAAACGCTGAATTCAAACGCACAAAATAATCATCTAAAAGAGCAGGGGTAACTGTTCTTTTTTCTTTAAAACATCTTGAATCGGTATTAAAATAATGGTAAAATCTGATTATAAGGTACATGAGGAGATTGATTATGAAACATGTGAAACGTCTTATTTTAGGACTTGTTGGTATTTTTGCACTTGGTTTGTTAGTAGCTTGCGGTGCCAAAAGTGATAACGGGACTTATGTCTACAAACCATCAAAAACTGAACTCAAGAAAATTCTTGAGGAGCAAGGCTTATCAGGTAGTCAATTAGAGTCTATTGGAGACCTTATTAATTTTGAAGTTTCTATTAAGATCAAAGATTCAAAAGGAACCCTCAACATTGCGGGTGAAGTCGCTGGTCAAAAGATTGAGAGATCTTATGTTGTCAAAATCAATCAAAAAGAGAAAACAATTACCTCAACAGATGGTAGAGGTGAAAAGATTACATACAAGATTGACGGTGATTATTTAACAGTTGATCTATCTAAGTTAAGTTCTAGCAATCAAGGGGATCTGATTATTCTTAAAAACGCTAAACTTAAACGTACAAAATAAAGCAAGTAAAGAGCAGGGAAACTTGCTCTTTTACTTTACTTTTACTTATGGTTTGGTATAATGTATGAGACTACAGATGGGACTGAATCCGGAATGCTATTCGTTAGAATTGTTTCGGTTTCACTCCCTCTTTTCTGTGTAATGAAGGATATTATTTATGAAAAAGGAGAGTTATGTATGCTCTATATTTGGTCTTACTTGAAACAGTATCCCAAATGGCTAGCCTTGAATTTATTTTCAGCGGTCTTTTTTGTTATCGTTAATTTAGGACTGCCAACGGTTTTGGCTCGCATGATCGATGAAGGGATCAATCCTCGTGATGTGGACCGGCTCTTTTTCTGGGGTTGGATCATGTTTGGGATTATTTTGATTGGGATTTTGGGGCGGATCGTTTTGTCCTATGCTGTTGGGCAACTAACGACGACCATGGTCCGCGATATGCGCAATGACCTCTATGCGAAGTTACAAGAGTATTCTCATCACGAATACGAACAGATTGGGGTCTCTTCTTTGGTCACTCGCTTGACTTCGGATGCTTTTGTTTTGATGCAATTTGCGGATTCCATGTTGAAGATGGGGGTCATCACACCCTTGATGATGGTCTCAAGTGTTCTCTTGATTCTAACGACCAGTCCTTCTCTAGCATGGATCGTAGCGGTATCGGTGCCATTTCTTGCTGTTGTCGTTTGGTATGTAGCAGTGAAGACACGTCCACTTTCAGAGAAGCAGCAAAAGACTTTAGATCATCTTAATCAGTATGCGCGTGAAAATTTGACAGGGCTTCGGGTCATACGAGCCTTTGCTCGTGAAGACTTTCAGCAGGAGAAATTTGCATCTGAAAATGAAATCTATGCTGACAACTCGAATAAATTGTTCAAACTAACTGGTTTAACAGAACCTTTATTTGTGCAGATCATCATTGCCATGATTGTGGCAATCGTTTGGTTTGCCTTGGACCCCCTTCATGACGGAAGTCTCAAAATCGGGGATTTGGTGGCCTTTATTGAGTATAGCTTCCACGCGCTTTTGTCTTTTCTTTTCTTAGCCAACCTTTTTACCATGTATCCTCGTACAGCGGTTTCTAGTCGTCGTCTTAAGGAAATTATGGATATGCCGATTTCGATTGATCCAAATGATAAAGGCGTGACGGAGACAACATCACACGGCTATCTGGAATTTGACAATGTGACGTTTGCTTATCCCGGTGAGACAGAAAGTCCTGTTTTGCACAATATTTCTTTTAAGGCTAAGCCAGGTGAAACCATTGCCTTTATTGGATCGACTGGTTCTGGGAAGTCTTCCCTCGTGCAATTGATTCCTCGATTCTATGATGTGACTCTTGGGAAGATTTTGGTGGATGGCGTAGATGTTCGGGAGTACAATCTCAAGGCCCTTCGTCAAAAGATTGGGTTTATTCCACAAAAGGCGCTGCTGTTTACAGGGACTATTGCTGAAAATCTTCGCTATGGAAAGGAAGATGCCTCTGTCCAAGAACTAGAACAAGCGGCAGATATCTCCCAAGCCAAAGAATTTATAGATAGTCGGGAAGATCGCTTCGACACCCATTTAGCCGAAGGTGGAAGTAACTTATCAGGAGGGCAAAAGCAACGCTTGTCCATCGCCCGTGCCGTTGTTAAACATCCGGATGTTTATATCTTTGACGATTCCTTCTCTGCCTTGGACTACAAGACGGATGCCATCTTACGCAAACGCCTTAAAGAGGTAACAGGAGATGCGACTGTCTTGATCGTAGCGCAACGTGTAGGAACCATCATGGATGCGGATCAAATTATTGTCTTGGATCAAGGTGAGATTGTGGGCCGTGGAACACACGAAGAGTTAATGGCAAGTAATGATATTTATCGGGAAATTGCTAATTCTCAATTGAATAGTAGCCCATCGCTTACGGAAGAATAGAAAGGAGAAGCAAATGAAAAAAGAACAATCTAGTTTTCGTCGACTATGGACTTATTTGAGAGCTTATCGCTTTGAAGTTTGCTTGTCCATTTTTCTAAAAATCGTCAGCGTCATCATGAGTGTCGTGGAACCCTTTGTTTTGGGGCTTGCCATTACCGAATTAACTCAAAATCTCTTGGAAATGGCTAAAGGAGTGCCTGGAGCTGGACTCAATGCCTCCTATATTGCTATCATTATGACGCTTTACTTGATTCGTGGGGTCTTTTATGAGTTGGGGTCCTATTATTCCAACTATTTCATGACCAATGCGGTCCAAAAGACGATTCAGGATATGCGGAATGATTTGTCTCATAAAATCAATCGGATTCCTGTGTCATATTTTGACCGTCACCAGTTTGGAGACCTGCTTGGACGCTTTACTAGCGATGTCGAAACAGTCTCAAATGCCTTGCAACAATCCTTTTTGCAAATTGTCAATGCCGTCTTTACCTTGCTATTTGTCATCAGTATGGTGCTTTATTTGAACCTTCAATTAGGTTTAGTGGTGATTCTATCGATTCCGATTACTTATCTAAGTGCTCGCTTTATCATGAAAAAATCCCAACCTTACTTCAAGCAGCAAGCAGATGTTTTAGGAGCTATGAATGGTTTTGTTCAGGAGAATTTGACAGGTTTCAATGTTCTCAAACTCTATGTAAGAGAAGAGTCCTCTCAAGAAGAGTTCCATCAGATTACTCAACACTTGAAAGAGGTTGGTTTTAAGGCTAATTTCATTTCTGGATTGATGATGCCAGTCCTAAATGGGATATCCGACTTGACCTACTTGGTTGTCGCCTTGGTGGGAGGTGTGCAAGTATTGGCTGGTCGCTTGACGGTCGGAAATATGCAGGCTTTTGTGCAATATGTCTGGCAAATCAATCAACCTATTCAAAATTTGACCCAGTTAGCTGGTCAGCTACAAAGTGCCAAATCTTCGCTGGATCGGATTTTCCAAGTCATGGATGAACCGGATGAGGTAGAAGATAAAAGTGAAGCCCTGACTGGAGATTTGACCGGTCAAGTGAGCTTCAAACATGTGGATTTCCAATATGTAGCGGACAAGCCTTTGATTCGGGATTTCAATTTGGAAGTGAAACCCGGTGAAATGGTGGCCATTGTTGGTCCGACTGGAGCTGGAAAAACTACTCTTATCAATTTGCTGATGCGCTTTTACGATGTGACGGCTGGATCCATTACGGTTGATGGCCACGATATCCGACATATTTCCCGTCAGGAATACCGCAAACAATTCGGGATGGTGCTTCAGGATGCCTGGTTGTATGAGGGAACCATTAAAGAAAATCTGCGATTTGGTAATCTTGAGGCGACAGATGAAGAAATTGTTGCTGCTGCAAAGGCCGCCAATGTCGATCACTTTATCCGGACCCTGCCGGGTGGTTACAATATGGAAATGAACCAGGAGTCTAGCAATATTTCTCTAGGTCAAAAGCAACTCTTGACCATTGCGCGTGCGCTCTTGGCTGATCCTAAAATTTTGATTTTAGACGAAGCAACGTCTTCCGTTGATACGCGTTTGGAGCTCTTGATTCAAAAAGCTATGAAGAACTTAATGAAAGGGCGGACTAGCTTTGTCATTGCCCACCGCTTGTCGACCATTCAAGAAGCTGATAAAATCCTGGTGCTCAAAGATGGTCAAATCATTGAACAAGGCAATCACCAATCCTTGTTGGCAGACAAGGGCTTCTATTACGAACTCTATAACAGTCAGTTTTCAAATAAAGAAGACTAGATCCTCATTCTTTGCTAAGAGATTGGGCCAAAAGGCTCCAGCCTCTTTTTGTGAGAAAGAATTAGAAGGATGAGGGATTTTTGACGCAGACAATGATTGACAGTTGCCGGGCTTCTCGTTATACTAGGAGTATTCGAAAAGGAGATACCATGATGATTCGCTCTGCACAGCTAGCTGATGCAAAGGCCATTCGGGATATTTACCAACCTTACGTGACAGACACTGCCATTACCTTTGAGGTGGATGTGCCGACTGTCCGAGAATTTGAGAAGCGTATTACGCAAACGCTGGCTCATTTTCCTTATCTAGTCGCAGAAGAAGAGGGCGTAGTTGTGGGCTATGCCTATGCCTCCACCTATTATGCACGCGCTGCCTATGATTGGACTGTGGAATTATCCATCTACATCTACAAAGAAGCCAGAGGAAAGGGGATTGGATCGGCCCTTTATGATGCTTTAGAAGAGGAGCTGAAAGCACGAGGCTTTTTACGCTATTTGGCTTGTATTGCCCTCCCAAACGAGGCTAGCATTGCTATGCATGAAAAGCGAGGTTATGTCCAAGTGGCTCATTTTCCAAAGATTGGCTATAAGTTTGACCAATGGCACGATATCGTCTGGATGCAAAAGAGCTTGGAAGGGCCAACCACATTTTTGAAAAAGTAAGAGAAGCAAATAGAGAAAATAGTTTACTTGACTCTAGCGTCCAATATGCTATAATAGTCACATGCGATGAGTCGATTGGCTCTTAGGAGCCTTTTGCGCTGAGGAGGTCTACATTCAATTGTAACGCAGGAGCGGACCTTGAGTAGTTGTGTGAACCGGCTGCTCTCACCGAAAGGTGCCTCGAATCCTGATCTTCGGATCAGGATTTTTTTTGTGCCTTCAGGACTTTTCATTTATGCTAAAAAGTTGTATAATAGTACAAATACTCAATTTTTAGAAAATTTTGAAAGAGGATTAACTATGGGATATACAGTTGCTGTTGTCGGTGCCACAGGTGCCGTTGGTGCACAAATGATCAAAATGTTGGAAGAATCAAGTCTTCCAATCGATAAGATTCGCTACCTTGCGTCTGCACGTTCTGCAGGAAAAGTCTTGCAATTCAAAGGTCAAGATGTGACCATCGAGGAAACTACTGAAGATGCTTTTGAAGGGGTTGATATTGCCCTTTTCTCAGCTGGTGGTTCGACATCTGCTAAATATGCACCATACGCTGTAAAAGCAGGCGCAGTAGTGGTGGATAACACTTCTTATTTCCGTCAAAATCCAGACGTCCCATTGGTTGTTCCTGAAGTGAATGCACATGCGCTTGATGCTCATAACGGCATTATCTCTTGTCCAAACTGTTCAACAATCCAAATGATGGTCGCTCTTGAGCCAGTTCGTCAAAAATGGGGCTTGGAACGTATTATTGTGTCTACTTACCAAGCTGTTTCAGGTGCTGGTATGGGAGCTATTCTTGAAACCCAACGTGAGTTGAAGGAAGTTTTGAATGATGGGGTCAACCCACGTGATGTCCAAGCAAACATCTTGCCTTGTGGTGGTGATAAGAAACACTACCCAATCGCCTTCAACGCTTTAGCTCAAATTGACGTCTTCACTGAAAACGACTATACTTACGAAGAAATGAAGATGACAAACGAAACTAAGAAAATCATGGAAGATGATAGCATTGCCGTATCAGCAACCTGTGTGCGGATTCCAGTCTTGTCAGCTCACTCAGAGTCAGTCTATATTGAAACCAAAGAAGTAGCACCAATTGACGAAGTGAAAGCGGCGATTGCAGCCTTCCCAGGTGCTGTCCTTGAAGACGATGTCGCACACCAAATCTATCCTCAAGCAGTTAATGCTGTCGGTTCACGTGATACCTTCGTTGGACGGATCCGTAAAGACTTGGATGCTGAAAAAGGAATCCACATGTGGGTAGTTTCAGATAACCTTCTTAAAGGTGCCGCTTGGAACTCAGTCCAAATCGCAGAAACCCTTCACGAACGTGGACTTGTACGCCCAACGGCTGAATTGAAATTTGAATTGAAATAGGGAGCAAAACAGAAATCAGTAACTCGAAGAGTTTGATTTCGTAGTTTTGCCCCCACACAGTTGATTAGGAAGTACGAATGTTACAAACATGAGTAGTTCCAATCAACCACTGCGTCATGAGCCAGAAATCAGTAACTCGAAGAGTTTGATTTCTCCTTCGCTTTTATAATTTAAGGCTCAGGCTATAAAAGCCCACCGGACTTTTATACTCCCCCCGCACAGTGGAGTTTCAGTTTCATTGATCTCTTATAGACTGCTGTTGAATTATCGGTAGGCAAATTTTGCCTCTTTGTTAGATAGAGAAAGGTTTTTCTATGTCTTATCATGATTTAAAAGATTGTAAAATTATCACTGCATTTATTACGCCCTTTCATGAAGATGGTTCCATTAATTTTGAGGCGCTGCCTGCATTGATTGAGCACTTGTTGGCCCACCATACAGACGCTCTTCTCCTTGCTGGAACTACGGCTGAAAGTCCAACCTTGACTCACGATGAAGAGTTGGAACTCTTTGCGGCTGTTCAGAAAATTGTCAATGGTCGAGTGCCTTTGATCGCTGGTGTTGGTACCAATGAAACGCGCGATTCTATTGAATTTGTCAAAGAAGTTGATGAGTTTGGGGGTTTTGCAGCTGGTCTTGCAATTGTTCCTTACTACAACAAACCTTCTCAAGAAGGGATGTATCAGCACTTTAAAGCAATTGCTGATGCTTCTAACTTACCGATTATCATTTACAATATTCCAGGTCGTGTCGTAGTTGAAATGACGCCTGAAACCATGCTTCGATTGGCTCAACATCCAAATATTATTGGTGTAAAAGAGTGTACAACTCTAGCCAATATGGCTTATCTGATCGAGCACAAACCTGAGGAATTCCTTATCTACACGGGTGAAGACGGGGATGCCTTCCATGCGATGAACCTTGGAGCTGATGGGGTGATTTCAGTAGCCTCTCATACAAATGGGGATGAAATGCATGAAATGCTTGAAGCGATTGAGCACAACGATATCAAAAAAGCAGCCAGCATCCAACGGAAATTCATCCCGAAAGTGAATGCTCTCTTCTCTTATCCAAGCCCAGCACCAGTTAAGGCTGTCTTGAACTATATGGGATTTGAAGCAGGTCCAACTCGTTTGCCATTGGTGCCAGCACCTGCTGAAGAAGCCAAACGCATTATTAAGGTCGTCATTGATGGAGACTACCATGCAACCCAAGAGACCATTAAAGGTGTCTTGAGACCGGATTATTAAAGATCAAATAGAATAGTCAGTTGTGATAAACAAGCTGTCAATAAATAATAAAGGAGACTCCCATGGAAGTCATTAAACGTAGTGGTGAAGTGGTTGAATTTAACCCAGATAAAATTTACCAAGCAATTTTGAAGGCTGCTCAAGTGGTCTATGTATTAACGGATGATTTGCGTCAAAACTTGGCACAAGTTACCAAAAAGGTAGTGATGGATTTGGATGAAGCGCAAGTAGAACGTGCAACAATTAGTATGATCCAATCAATGGTGGAGCATCGTTTACTTGGTGCTGGCTACATTACCATTGCTGAACATTATATTTCCTATCGTTTGCAACGAGATTTGGAACGCAGTGGCTATGGTGACCATATCGCTGTGCACTTGCATTTTGAGCAAATTCGCTAAGAACTAAGAGAAGTTACCTAGGTAGCTTCATTTTTTGTGTTCTCATTTAAGGCTGAGAATTCTAGAAAACATGGTATAATAGAGGAGATTGAACTGGAAAGGAAGTGAGATTATGGCGACTATTCAATGGTTTCCTGGACATATGTCCAAAGCTCGAAGACAAGTACAAGAAAATTTGAAATTTGTGGATTTTGTGACGGTTCTGGTAGATGCTCGATTGCCCCTATCAAGCCAAAATCCCATGTTGACAAAAATTGTTGGTGAGAAGCCTAAATTGATGATTTTGAACAAGGTAGACCTGGCAGATCCTGTGGCAACAAAAGAATGGCAGGACTATTTTGAATCGCAAGGACTCAAAACCTTGGCGATCAACTCCAAAGAGCAATCGACGGTTAAGAAGGTCACAGATGCTGCTAAGAGCTTGATGGCAGATAAAATTGCTCGTCAAAAGGAACGTGGGATTCAGATTGAAACCCTTCGGACCATGATTATTGGGATTCCAAATGCTGGGAAGTCAACGCTGATGAACCGCTTAGCAGGGAAAAAGATCGCCGTCGTTGGGAATAAACCAGGGGTGACCAAGGGACAACAATGGTTGAAAACCAATAAGGACCTTGAAATCTTGGATACACCAGGGATTCTCTGGCCTAAGTTTGAGGATGAAGAAGTAGCCTTAAAACTGGCCTTAACAGGAGCCATCAAGGACCAGTTGCTTCCAATGGATGAAGTGACCATCTTTGGTCTTAACTATTTCAAAGACCATTATCCAGAAGTTTTGAAAGATCGCTATAAACAAATGAATCTGGGGCAAGAAGCTCCTGAAATCATTATGGAAATGACTCAAAAATTAGGCTTTCGAGACGATTACGACCGTTTTTACCAACTCTTTGTTAAAGATGTTCGTGATGGGAAATTGGGACGGTATACGTTGGATCGCGTAGGGGAAATTGATGGCAACGATTAAGGAAATTAAAGAAAAATTAGCTCTCATCCGCCAGTTAGACGATCCATTCTTTGCTGAAATGGAAAAGGACGGTCGATCTGGTGTTAACCAAGCGATTGCAAAGCGAAAAAGGGAAATCCAAAAACGTTTAGATGAAGATGAGCGCTTGGAAGGAATGCTGGCCTATGAAAAAGAATGCTATGAGCAGGGAATCGACCTCATTGCTGGTATTGACGAAGTGGGACGTGGTCCGTTAGCCGGACCAGTTGTTGCGGCTGCCGTGATCTTGCCGAAAGCTTGTAAGATTCCCGGCCTCAACGATAGTAAGAAAATTCCAAAGTCCAAACATAAGAAAATCTATGAGGCTGTGCTCCAAGAAGCTATTGCGATCGGTATCGGCGTTAAGGACAATCAAGTGATTGACCAGGTCAATATCTATCAAGCGACGAAACTAGCCATGATGGAGGCCATTGGTCAATTAGATCCTCAACCACAGCATCTTTTGATCGACGCCATGAAATTGGATCTTGCAATTCCTCAGACCAGTATTATTAAAGGAGACGCCAATTCCTTATCCATCGCAGCAGCTTCCATCGTAGCTAAAGTGACTCGGGATCAGATGATGGAAGAGTTTGATCGAGTATATCCAGGCTATGATTTTGCGCAGAATGCTGGCTATGGGACGGCCAACCACCTTGCTGGTCTCCACAAGCTGGGAGTGACGCCTATCCATCGGCGTTCATTTGAACCTGTCAAATCAATATTTGAGGATTAAAAACTGTTTACGAGCATTGTTCTATCACTTCAAACAAAAAAAGTTCTAGAAATAGAGCTTTTTTTCATTTCTTTTACGAATAAATAAGTGAGAAAACAAAGAGGTGACTATGGAAGCATTTGAAATTTATAAATTAAAAGCAGCAGGATTGACGAATGAACAGGTCTTGAGAATTTTAGCAATTTGTCAGGAAGGAGAATCTCTCCCTCCTCTAGAAGAAATGGCAAAAATTGCACGTTGCCGTAGTATCATTCGGTTTGTGGAGCAATACCGACAACTGGATGAGGAGCAGTTGCGAACAGAATTTGAGCGTTTTCCCTCTCTATCCATTTTTGATTCAGACTATCCCGAATCTTTGATGCAGATCTACAATCCCCCTGTTTTGCTCTTTTATCAAGGAAATCTAAATTTGTTAGCAGAACCGAAAATAGCAGTAGTAGGAGCCAGGGAGACGAGCAGGGAAGGAGTAAAATCGGTTGAAAAGATCATCCAGGAACTACAAAATCAGCTGGTGGTGGTCAGTGGCCTTGCAAAAGGGATCGACGCAACGGCCCATTACGCCTGCATAAGAAATGGTGGCAAGACGATCGGGGTTATTGGGACAGGACTGGATATTTTCTATCCTAAGAGCAATCAAAGATTACAGACACACATGAGCGAACACCATCTTGTCTTGAGCGAGTATGGACCAGGACAGGCCCCTTTGAAGTTCCATTTTCCAGAGCGAAATCGCATCATTGCAGGACTCTGTCAGGCTGTGATTGTGGCAGAGGCACGACTTCGTTCAGGAAGTTTAATTACTTGTGAGCGTGCCATGGAGGAAGGACGGGATGTCTTTGCTATTCCAGGAAATATTTTAGATGGAAAATCTGCAGGTTGCCATCACTTGATTCAAGAAGGCGCAAAGCTTGTCACATCGGGTCAGGACATTCTTGATGAATTGAAATACGAATTGTGATTTTCCTATAGGAGAAGTTCCTAGTTGACATCTTTCTTAAAATGTATTAAACTCAATGAGATTTATACATTACAGAGGAATAAAACGTGGTAACAAAAACAAAAAGGAAAAGTAGTACAACCAAGAAAAATTTGGTAATTGTGGAGTCTCCTGCAAAGGCCAAAACAATCGAGAAATACCTTGGGCGTAACTATAAAGTCATGGCCAGTGTTGGCCATATTCGGGACCTGAAAAAATCAACCATGTCGATTGACTTCGACAATAACTATGAACCGGAATATATCAATATTCGCGGAAAAGGTCCTTTGATCAACGACTTGAAAAAAGAAGCCAAAAAGGCCAAGCAAGTCTTTCTCGCAAGTGACCCGGACCGTGAAGGAGAAGCTATTTCATGGCACTTGGCTCATATTTTGAATTTGGATGCAAGTGAAAAGAACCGTGTGGTCTTTAACGAAATTACCAAGGATGCCGTTAAAAATGCCTTTAAAGAACCGCGTCAAATCGATATGGATTTGGTTGATGCCCAGCAAGCGCGTCGTGTCTTGGACCGGATTGTAGGGTATTCAATTTCGCCTATTCTTTGGAAAAAGGTTAAAAAAGGACTTTCTGCAGGGCGCGTGCAATCAGTTGCTCTCAAATTAATCATTGATCGTGAAAATGAAATTAATGATTTTAAGCCGGAAGAATACTGGACCATTGATGGTGTCTTCAAAAAAGGGACCAAGCAATTCCAAGCAAGCTTCTATGGGATTGATGGCAAGAAGATGAAGCTCAACACCAATGAAGAGGTGAAAGCAGTTCTTGAACGCCTAGATAGCAAAGATTTTACTGTTGAAAAGGTGGAAAAGAAAGAACGTCGTCGGAATGCACCACTTCCTTACACCACCTCTTCTATGCAGATGGATGCAGCCAATAAGATTAACTTCCGTACACGCAAGACCATGATGGTCGCTCAGCAATTGTACGAAGGAATCAATATTGGCTCTGGTGTTCAAGGTTTGATTACCTATATGCGTACCGACTCCACACGGATCAGTCCGGTTGCGCAAAACGAGGCAGCTAACTTTATCGTGGATCGCTTCGGTGAGAAATATTCTAAGCATGGAAGTCGCGTGAAAAATGCTTCCGGTGCTCAAGATGCCCACGAAGCCATTCGTCCGTCTAGCGTCTTCAACACTCCTGAGAGCATTGCTAAATACTTGGACAAGGATCAATTGAAGCTCTATACCTTGATTTGGAATCGCTTTGTAGCTAGTCAAATGACAGCTGCTGTCTTTGATACCATGAATGTCCGTATAGGTCAAAATGGCGTACAATACACTGCGAATGGAAGCCAGGTGAAGTTTGATGGTTATTTGGCGATTTATAACGATTCAGATAAGAACAAGATGTTGCCGGATATGGTAGAAGGTGATATCGTCAAGCAGGTCAATAGCAAGCCTGAGCAACACTATACCCAACCACCTGCTCGATATTCTGAAGCAACCTTGATCAAGACTTTAGAAGAAAACGGAGTGGGGCGTCCTTCAACTTACGCACCAACCATCGAGACCATTCAAAAACGCTATTATGTCAAGCTCGCAGCCAAACGGTTTGAACCTACTGAATTAGGGGAAATCGTCAATAAACTCATCGTCGAATTCTTCCCAGATATCGTCAATGTGACTTTCACAGCGGAAATGGAAGGGAAACTCGATGATGTTGAACTCGGTAAAGAAGAGTGGCAAAAAGTCATTGACAGTTTCTATAAACCATTCTCTAAAGAAGTCGCAAAGGCTGAAGAAGAGATGGAAAAAATCCAAATCAAAGACGAACCAGCGGGTTTTGATTGTGAAGTCTGTGGCAGCCCGATGGTGATTAAATTAGGACGTTTTGGTAAGTTCTATGCTTGTAGTAATTTCCCAGATTGTCGCCACACCCAAGCCATTGTCAAAGAAATCGGGGTGGAGTGTCCAAACTGTCACCAGGGACAAATCATCGAGCGCAAAACCAAGCGCAACCGTATCTTCTATGGATGCAATCGCTATCCAGAGTGTGAATTTACCTCTTGGGATAAGCCGATCGGTCGGGATTGTCCAAAATGTGGCCACTACTTAGTTGAGAAAAAAGTTCGTGGTGGCGGCAAACAAGTCGTTTGTAGCAACGGTGACTACGAAGAAGAAAAAGTGAAATAATCTTTTAAATGATTCAATGTCTGTTATAACGGCAATTTTTATAAATGTCTGTTAGAATAGACATTCGCTAGACAGGAAGGATTAGCCTCCCTGTCTTTTTTATGCCCTTTTTGGTATAATGGACCAAGTAGAAAATTAGAAAGATTTGTGGGTGTCTAACAGTCCAGTGGCTTGTTTTAATCTGGCCTTAGTTTTCACCCAAAGAGGTATTAGTGTCATGTCTCAATCTTATATTAATGTTATCGGTGCAGGCCTTGCTGGCTCAGAAGCAGCTTTCCAGATTGCCCAACAAGGAATCCCGGTGAAGCTTTATGAAATGCGTGGGGTCAAATCCACTCCGCAACACAAAACAGACAATTTTGCTGAGTTAGTCTGTTCCAACTCTCTTCGTGGGGACTCGTTAACCAATGCTGTCGGGCTCCTCAAAGAAGAAATGCGTCGTCTAGGTTCGGTCATCCTTGAAGCAGCAGAAGCAACTCGCGTTCCGGCTGGTGGAGCACTGGCAGTGGACCGGGAAGGCTTTGCTAATCGAGTGACGGAGAAGGTGTCTCAACACCCTCTCATCGAAGTCATTCGCGATGAAATTACGGAATTACCAACAGACGCTATCACAGTGGTCGCAACGGGTCCTCTAACCAGTGATGCCTTAGCAGAAAAGATCCACGCGCTCAATGGTGGGGATGGCTTCTATTTCTACGATGCAGCGGCTCCGATCATTGATGTCAATACTGTCGACATGGACAAGGTTTATCTCAAATCACGTTATGACAAGGGAGAAGCAGCTTATCTCAACTGCCCAATGACCAAACAAGAGTTCATGGATTTCCATGAGGCTTTGGTCAATGCGGAAGAAGCACCACTCAACTCTTTTGAAAAAGAAAAGTATTTCGAAGGCTGTATGCCCATTGAAGTCATGGCCAAACGAGGCATCAAAACCATGCTCTATGGTCCTATGAAGCCAGTCGGACTCGAGTACCCAGATGACTACAAAGGACCTCGTGATGGGGAATTTAAGACCCCATACGCAGTCGTTCAGCTTCGCCAAGACAATGCTGCGGCTAGCCTCTACAATATCGTTGGCTTCCAAACGCATCTCAAATGGGGCGAACAAAAACGAGTTTTCCAAATGATTCCAGGTTTGGAAAATGCGGAGTTTGTGAGATATGGTGTCATGCACCGTAATTCTTACATGGACTCGCCAAATCTCCTCGAGCAAACCTACCGTTCGAAAAAACAACCAAACCTCTTCTTTGCAGGTCAAATGACTGGAGTGGAAGGCTATGTTGAATCCGCTGCCTCAGGTTTGGTAGCAGGAATCAATGCAGCTCGCCTCTTTAAAGGAGAAGAAGCAGCCATTTTCCCAGAAACAACAGCCATCGGAAGTCTGGCCCACTATATCACTCATGCCGATAGCAAGCATTTCCAACCGATGAATGTTAACTTTGGAATCATCAAGGAGCTGGAAGGGCAACGCATTCGGGATAAGAAAGAACGCTATGAGAAAATTGCCGAACGTTCGTTGACTGATTTGGCTGATTTTATGGAAAATCGCTAAAGAATGGAAAAAGTTTGGAGAAATCCAGACTTTTTCTTCTAAAAATGGTATAATAAGTAAAATTTAGAATATAGAGAGTTTTCTGACAATGAACAAATCCTATTTTTATTTAGATATGAAGACACACGAGTTGAAAGTGCCTTATACCGGAAAACTCCGTCGTGTTCGGGTTCTATTGCCCAAGAATTATGAAACAGATACCGATCGACGCTATCCTGTTGTCTATTTTCATGATGGCCAGAATGTTCTCTATAGCAAGGAAGCCTACGCAGGTCATTCCTGGAAGGTGATTCCAGCCATCAAGCGCAATCCTGATATTAGTCGTATGATTGTCGTTGCGATTGATAACGATGGTTTCCAACGGATGAACGAATACTCTGCCTGGAAGTACAAGGAATCCAATATTCCTGGCATGCAATTTGGTGGCAAGGGTGTCGAGTACGGAGAGTTTGTCATGGAAGTGGTCAAACCGTTTATCGATCAAGAATATCGTACCCTTTCAGACCGAGAGCATACAGCTATGATCGGCTCGTCTCTAGGAGGCAATATCACCCAATTTCTCGGCTTAGAATACCAAGATCAGATCGGTTGTCTGGGAGTCTTCTCATCGGCCAACTGGCTGCACCAAGAAGCCTTTGACCACTATATTAAGCGCAAAAAATTGTATAGCGATCAGCGCATTTACATTTATGTGGGTACAGAAGAAGCTGATGATACAGATAAGACGCTGATGGCAGGTAATATCAAGCAGGCCTATATCGATTCGTCTCTGCGCTATTACCATGATATTATCCAACAAGGGGTAGCTTTAGAAAATATTTCCATACGGATTCAATCAGGTGCAGTTCACCATGAATTGGCCTGGGCAGAGAATTTACCGGATTGTCTTCGATTTTTAGCTGAGAACTGGGATTAACAGTCTCTCGCACATCCTATCAGAGAAAGAAGGAAACTTATGAATATTGAACATTTAAGCCACTGGAGTGGCCAACTTAACCGCGAAATGTATCTAAACCGTTATGGACATGCGGGAATTCCTGTGGTGGTCTTTGCCTCCTCAGGTGGTAGTCACAACGAATACTATGACTTCGGCATGATTGATGCCTGTGCCCGCTTTATCGAAGAAGGACGCATTCAATTCTTCACCTTATCAAGTGTGGACAGCGAAAGCTGGCTGTGTGACTGGAAGAATCCTCATGATCGAGCAGAAATGCACCGAGCTTATGAACGGTACGTTATCCAAGAAGCCATTCCTTTTATCAAGCACAAAACAGGTTGGTTTGATCCAATGATGACAACAGGTTGCTCAATGGGTGCCTACCATGCGCTTAATTTCTTCTTGCAGCATCCAGATGTTTTCAATAAAGTTGTTGCTTTGAGTGGTGTCTACGATGCCCGTTTCTTTGTTGGTGACTTTGGAGGAGATGAAGCGATCTACCAAAATTCTCCATCTGACTATATTTGGAATCAAAATGATGGTTGGTTTATTGACCGCTATCGTCAAGCAGAGATCGTCGTTTGTACCGGTTTAGGCGCTTGGGAGCAAGATGGTCTGCCATCCTACTATAAACTAAAGGAAGCTTTCGATCACAAAAACATTCCTGCCTGGTTCGCTGAATGGGGCTATGATGTAGCCCACGACTGGGAATGGTGGCGCAAGCAAATGCCTTACTTCCTCGATCAAATGAATCTTTAATGCAAAAAAGGAGTCAATTATGAACTATATTGTGATCTCACCTTATTACCCACAAAATTTCCAACAATTTACCATTGAACTTGCAAATAAAGGCATTACTGTCTTGGGTATCGGTCAAGAACCATACGAGCAATTAGATGAACCTTTGCGCATGAATTTGACAGAATATTTCCGTGTTGAAAACTTGGAAAATCTGGATGAAGTCAAACGTGCAGTTGCCTTTCTCTTTTATAAACACGGTCCAATTGACCGCATTGAATCTCACAATGAATATTGGTTGGAATTGGATGCGGCACTTCGGGAGCAATTCAACGTCTTTGGGGCCAAACCAAAGGACTTGAAGAAAACAAAATTCAAATCTGAAATGAAGAAACTCTTCAAAAAAGCAGGAGTTCCAGTTGTTCCAGGAGCCGTGGTCAAAGCAGAAAAAGATATTGATAAAGCTGTGAAAAAAATCGGCTTGCCGTTGATCGCAAAACCTGACAATGGGGTAGGAGCAGCAGCGACCTTCAAGATCGAAACACCAGAAGATGTCGATCATTTCAAAGCTGAATGGGATGGACATACCGTTTACTTCTTCGAAAAATTTGTTACTTCTAGCGAGATTTGTACGTTTGATGGCTTAATTGATCATGATGGCAATATTGTCTTTTCAACAACCTTTGATTATGCCTACACACCGCTTGACTTGCTTCTTTACAAGATGGACAATTCTTACTATGTCCTAAAAGATATGGATCCAAAACTACGCCAATACGGTGAATCCATCGTCAAGACTTTTGGCATGAAGGAACGGTTCTTCCATATTGAGTTCTTCCGTGAAGGCGATGACTATATTGCGATCGAGTACAATAACCGTCCAGCAGGTGGCTTTACCATTGATGTGTATAACTACGCGCATTCAATTGACCTATACAAGGGGTATGCGGATGTTGTAGCTGGTGATCCATTCCCAGCCTCAAACTTTGAGCCTCTGTATTGCTTGGCAACATCCCGTCGTGCCAACGCCGCCTACCAACTTTCTGAAGAAGAAGTCTTGGCCAAATACAAAGACCAATTCCGCGTGAAGAAGAATATGCCCGCAGCCTTTGCTGAATTGCAAGGAGACTACCTCTATATGTTAACGACCCCAAGTCGCGAAGAATTGGAACAAATGATTCACGATTTCGGTCAACGAAAACAATAAGCTCGTTTAAATATTTCTTATAAAATGAACGTAAAAAAGTGAAAGACAGTCGATTCTTTCACTTTTTTTAATACTCAATTTGTAAAATTTAGCTAGACAGAAAAAGCCATCTATGTCAGGCTTAGATAAACACCACATTTGACTAAAAGGAACTAACATAAATGACCTATACTCATCTTACCGCAAATGAGCTTGTAATAATAGAGGTTTACTATTAAGAGAAAATAAAAGTTATAGATATTGTGATTTCACTTGGCAGTTCAAGTACACTATCTGTAACGGAAAGATTGTTTTCAAAAATTAAACGAAAGCCACTCTATTATTTAGATATTTAGAGATAGTATGTGAAAATAATTAAAAAATTGGAAAGCTAATCTTTAGTTATCAAATTTTATTGACTAAAAGACTAGAAAGATAAGATATACAAAATTGTGTTGCTTTGTGTGAAATACTTGACTCGTTATACATAATAAGAGTATAATGCTCCATAATAGCATGTTTCAAAAAGGAGTTATGTTCTATGATGAAAATTCCAGTAGAAAATCTTGGTCTATTTGAACAGTTAGACCGTATAGTAGTGGCTTTTTTTAGAAAGCAACAATCTTCCAGTCCATATGATTTGAATATCAGTATTACACAAGAACACCTTGACCGGAAAAAGCAGGAGCTAGAACCATTAGGTTATCAAGCTGTCCAACTACCATTAGGAATGGCTTTAGATAATATCATCCAGCAACCTCATTATAAAGATTTAATCCTTGGCGGACTTGCTCCCGACGAAATTATAGTCAGCAAAGAAGAATTAATGCCTTTGAAAGATATTATAGATAGTTTTTGTATTATGTACGCTGCAGCGAATAACAGACTGGAAAATAGTAAGGCTTATGAATTAATGAAAGATAAGACGGTTTATTTTATTGGTAAACTATTTACAGATTTTCCAAAAGCCGGTGATGAAATTGCTTATTTAGGAATTGATCGAATAGCGAGCGATGGCACGCCATATGAAGCAGTTAAATGCTTTTTAACGAAAGAGAGTGCTGAGAAGTACAATGGTGAAAAAAGACCGGTCACCCCTGCAAACTTGGCCTATCTAAAATCATTCTGGGGAAAACCAGTTATTATTGAGCCCCACCGGAATTATTGGATCGAATTTTTATAGAAAGAATAAAAGAGCGTAAAATTCTATCAAAGATTTACGCTCTTTTTCTAACACTATAAATATTACATAATTTACGTTATGTAAACTCACAAGCTATCCAAAGCATTCTTTTGCTCATCATTAACGATATGGGTATACAAGTCTGTAACTTGTGTGCTGGCATGTCCCAGCTGGTGGCTGACTAAAACCTGTGATTTGGTCGCATCATATAGTCGAGTCGCAAGTGTATGGCGAAGCTTGTGGGGGGTCACACGGACTTTAAAATCTTCAGAATACTTGGCGACCATCTTTTCAACACTAGAAGCATCGATCCGGTTTGGAACCCCTCGATACAAGGTTAAGAATAGGGCTGTATCGATCTTTTCTGTCTTGTAACGTTTGTCTCGAATAGCAAGATATTGCTCCAGATAAGGCTTAGCAAAGGCAGCAACATTAACCGAGTCGCGTTTTCCCCCTTTTCGTATGACGTCAATGACCATCATTTTAAGATTGAGATCTCGAAGATCCAGATTAACCGCCTCCGAGAGACGAACACCTGAAGCAAGAAGAAGTGCGATAATGGCTAAATCTCGCTCTTTATTCTTATTAAAGGAAGATAAGGCGCGATTTGAGAGGGTTTGCGAGTACTCCTGATCGATATAATTCAGGAAACCTTCTGTCTCATCCCCTAAAAAGAGCTTTTGTTTGATATTTTCAGCTCGGGCCGCCAAGGTTTCTTTCTTTTTCTTTGTTGCAACCTTTTTCATAACATTACGGTAGAAATAAGGTTCCCCTTGCTCGTTTTCAACTTCCTCTGTCAAATACTTATAGAGACTAGAGAGAGCTGATAAGGTACGGTTAATGGTCGTTTGAGAAACCCCGTTTTTCGTCGTATTAGCATTGAGCAGAGGACGTTCACGTAAGTAAAGAATAAAGGACTCCATGTCTTTCTTGGTCATGTGTTCCAGAACATCTAAAGGGATCTCGTCCATGGTGTCAGCATCCGATATACCAGATTCCAAAACCCAGGTGAAAAATCGATCGTATTCCTTTAAGTATTCGTATAAGGTCGTAAAACTATATGGAACAGCTAGCTTCGATTGGTAGTATTCCAATACATACCAAGGCATGACTTGTTTTAGTTTATCAATCCGTTCCAATAAGATCTCGCGTTTCATGTTTTTCTCCAAATCTTTCTATACTAGTAGTATAGCATAGCCAGATATATTTTTCAAGAAAATTATAGTTTTTCGGAAAGATGTTATAGGGGATATTATGATTAACCGAAAAAAAATTTTGAGCAAAAAATGTACTTTATTCCCGTGAAAACTAAATCTTTCGCATACTAAAATTCTGTACACTATCTACTTGAAAACTAAAAATACAATCTTTTAAAATAATGTACTTTATAAAAATCTATGATAAAAAACAAGTTCAAATTTGAACCTGTTTTTTAAATTTTCCTATAAGGAACAAAATGTTCTCTTTTTCGTCTACGCCCTTTACAAAATATGCATGGCTCGATAGATCGTTTTACATTTGCAATCTTATCTACAATAGCCATTCTATAACGATGCTCTGGATTATTCTTACAAATCCACCAAAATCTTAATTGCGTATTATTTGGGATTCTTTCTGGATCCCCTAGAATAAGATTGTTAAGATAGTCCCACTCGTTCATCAAATCTTCAAATGAGATATTATCTTGTCTTTCTTTTAATTCTGCACAAAATGGACACATTTCTTTAAGATCTTTTGTCTCGGAATTTAAATACTTATTTAATATAATGCTGAAGCGCTCATGAAATTCGAAGTTACATTCTTTGCAGCGCCATAAATAAAACCTTTTTTCAGTTAATAATGGAACAAAACTATCTATTGAGACTTTATTATTTGGTGCCCACAATTTTGCTAGTTCAGGGTACAAATAATCAAATGTATTATACCCATTCAGAGGCTTATCGTTGTTACAGAAAGGACAACACTGAGAAACTTCTCTTCGAATTGGGATAGAACATAAATATGTCCCATGACACTTTGAACAATCCCACCAATATTTTTTCGTTTCTATTGTTGTCTGAGATAAATGAATAGGAATTTTATTTTTATCGCTCCATTCTTTGATGAGTTTTGGTTCTTTAAGGAAAATATTATTTTTAAATACCTCAGTCCTCCAGTCACATTGATTAGGACATGTTTGAAAGTTTTGATTTTCTAAATCGGTTCGACTGATCATTTCGGCTGGGCTACATTGAAAGTTGATTTTACAACAAGGACAAACCCAACTAACTACATTATTTGACTTAAACCAATATTCGGAAAAATCCCTTTCATTACTGAGGTCCCAAAATTCCCTCAAATAGGGATGTGTTTCATTTAGTGTATTAAAATCCTGAAGTTTTTCTCTATTTGAACAAAATGGACAAGACCTATCTGTTTTTTCAAATAGTGAGCATGAATACTCTCCGTGACAATTCGTACATTCCCATAACACATGAACATTAGATAATACATCAACTTGATTAGGTGTATTATTGTTCCTTTTAGACCACTCCTTGAGCATGGAAGAATTTAAAAAAGATAGAGGAGAAACATCAAAATCTTTATCCAATAACTCTTCAAATGAAGAATGACACTCCAAACAGTAATGACCACTTCTTTTAATTCGGTTCAATAATCTATCAATAGATAATTCAAATTTGCAATGACACTTATCACATTCCCAATGGATAGGTACTGTTATATTGTAACTCAGCTTCAGTTCGTTAAATTTAAATTTGTTTAAATGTTCGCTATAGATTTTAGCTAAATTTGGATAAATTGATTTGTAATCGCAATGATAGGAAGTTTCATTGCAGCCAAAATGAAATAAATCCCCACTTGTTAGTTGAAATAACCTCTTATTTGTCGCAGAATCTTTCCAACTTAATTGACACGTCGGACATTTAAAATTGAATTTTCTTTTACTATTGAACGGCAAGGTAAGAAGTTTCTCATCTAATTCTTCATCTTGCTCAATGCTGTAGTTTATATAATTTCTGAAATCGGGATAAACCTGAAGGACGCTCTCATTTTCATCAATGGAACGTTCACCTAATCCACAATGGGGGCAACACCTAAGATATTCATAACTGTCAAGCTGCACATCAATGATTTTCGCTTCCCAATGGTGTTGACAATAAGGGCAAGACCAATAGGCATATTTTAAACTATTTGACGATAATTTTTTGGGGTCAAGAACATTTCGTTTTTGATCCCAGTACATGTAAATAGCTGGATTATCTTTAACTTTCTTGTTCATTTCTTTCCTCATTTATAATTAGTTTTGCTGTCTAGTAAGTTTTTAATAGAAACCACTTTAGTTGATTTTTGAGGATTTTCTTGTTCAATAAGACCACCAGAATGAAAATCTATTTCTGAATCAGCGGTGATGATATTGTCTGCTAGGAAATCCTCACTGATAACCTTTTGAGAATATTTTAACAATCCTTCTTCTTTTAAAAGCTCATTCGCAATTTCTGGATAGACACTTGTTTTGATTATTTGTAATAGTTTTTGATTCTCATCACTTAACTCATTTTCTCTTTGTAGCTTCTGTTTTAAATCTTCATTAGTTGACTGTAGTTCAGAATTTAAACTACGTAACTTATCTGCTTCTTGTTTATAGCTGGCCGCAATGTTTGCTATTTTCTTATAGTATTGGCTAATTTCCACCAATGCTCTTTTCATAGCACCTGGAGCACGATTTTTTGCCATAAAATTGTCAGGATCTATGGTCTTATAAGTAATTACAGCTTCATAATTTTCATCTTGGTATTTAATTTCACTTTCTTTTAAAAAATCCCTGAATCTTTTATTACGTCTAATGGTTGTATCCGCAACATTTTGATAGCCATTATTCCTAACATAGTCACCAAACCGAGGGATTTTTACCAAGCTTAAATCACAGGAACACTGGGAAATTAAATACTGTTCAAACAAATGAATCAATTCATCATCAGAAATTGATTTCTTTCTAGCCATTAGACTTATTCTCCTCTAAAGATAGTTGTTTAGCATTTAAGTAATCTTGATAGGTATTGCTAACTGTTTTTAATTTCAACAAAGCTTCTCCAATATCTTCAATATGACCTTTCCCTTGCCTAACTTTTCTAATCGCTTCATCTACAACCATAGCTTTTTCATCAACTGACTTTTTAAATGTTTTATCCATTGAAAAATAATCTTTACCTGCTTTACGGTAAAAAGGGCAGCTCGTACAAGCACCTAGTTCTGCATGCTCACTAATAACTTTCAGACAATCTGAATAATCACCTTTCGCAAAGCGGGGTGAGTAACACCGTCCTTTATTTTCTAAAGTGATGTATTGTCCTTGTGCTGTATAAAATGGCTGTCTCTTACTTATGGTGTAATTCGTATTCTTACTCGTTAGTTTACGATACATTTGATAACTACGACATTCAATAAATTGGCTTAAATTTGAAAAATAGTGAGATGAAGTTGTCACATCTTCATGACCAGCTAAAAGCATAGCTGTAACAGGACTAGCCCCTTCTGCAATTAAATTGATCATTGCAATGTGTCTCGTATCCCCAATATGAATCAAATTAATCTCGTTTTCATCTAATCTAGCTGGAAAACTAAAATAATTAACTTGATAACCGTATTTTTGAGAAATAATCTCATTAAAAAAATACCTCAAAATAGTATTGAGATTAGTGTAAGTTAAAAATCGGTTATTAACACCTGTTCGACGACCCCAACGGTTATAATGAGGATCAGTCACAAATAATGTATCTAATTTAGTAGAATTATCATTTTCCGTAAGTTTGAGGTAAGTCTTTATTTCAGAAGCTAATGAATTAGTAATTTCATAAGTATTCAAAGTATAATCTTCAGAAATTTTATGTGCAACAAGTCGATCCCTTCCTTTGATTATATTTCTCCTTAATGTAAGAAAATATTTTCCATCTTTCTCGGTTAAACAGTTTCTTTGTATTAAAAGAAATTCTCTTGGCCTTAAAGGTAAAATTGCTGTAATCTGCCACCAGAGATACAATGGATAATAAAATAGACGTTCTTTCTTAGATAATGTTTGAGACCAATAATCATTTAAAATGTCATTAAAAGTAAAATAGGATTGAAATTGCGCTAATTGTCTTTGCTGTTTTGACCTCTGCTTTTTTTGAAGGTTGATAGTTAATTTATTATCTAATTGCTCCAATAGTTGATTTAGTTGACTATCATCTGAACAGGGAAGATTTGAGAAAAAGTCAATACATAAACCAGGAAATTTTACAGAAATATTTTCTAAATCTAAAAACGTATCTTTGGTTGTATTTTTAATAATTTGTTTAATATCCATTAGAAATAGCTGTAAAGTTTTTAAAACATGTTGTTTCATTGAGAAAACAATAAAACTTTTTAAGTAATCGATAAATTCCTTATAAGGCAACTGAAAAATTGATTGATAAAATCTCCTATATTGAAATTCAGAAATGTTAAAAAACAGGCTAATATTGGCATATTCATTTGTAGTTTCCCATTTCTTATGATCAAAATCGTAACTTAGAATAATTCCTTTATCAAAATAGTCATCGAAAACTTCTTTTGCTCGCAGAACACAATCACGGTCAAAAGTTTCAAAATAATTTTCAATTTTAAAAAGTTTAGCTTGATTGTTCAATTTATTAACTCCTTTATTATTTCTTCGTAATCATGTAACACGTCATCTCCATATTGCTCGCATAAAGCTTGCAACATTTCAGTTAAACAAGGTTTTATTTGTTCTTCTAAAATACTCCGAATTTTACCTTTTTCTAAATCAGTTCGAACTCTAGAGTATTGTTTGTTCAAACGATTGAATTCTCCTACTAATAACAATAAAGTAGATTTCGTTTGTAATTCATAATGACAACCGATGCAATGTTGCCTATCGTCATATGGACAAATCTTTCCAAGCGCAGATAAAAGACACATGCTTTCACCTTGTTTTGAGAAGGCTTCACCGTTTCCTATACGATGACAAATAGTAAGAAGTTGATTAGGCTCTGCTTCTTCTTCTACCAAAATCTTTAATGCCTTTTGCGATTTCACTTCTGCCTGAATGCTTAAAGCCAATGTTTTTTCAATCTCATTTGGTGTCAAATCTAACTGTTTAATCATCTGAGTCTGTTGACTAGGACTTAATTCTTTATACTTTCCTCTAGTTACAATCGTCAGGATCATTGATGGAATCATAGATAAAACACCTCGTTCAAATAGTTCTCTCGCAACCATTTCTGGTTTAAGCTGGCTTAGTTGGGCATCTTTTAGGTACGTTGTTGTAGTTTGTGCAAATTCATCGAATGAACCTTTATGGCTACGGGCTAATGCGGCTAAAAAATAGCCTTTAATATTTAACTCAGATTTTTCTTGCAAAACATCATCTGCTAACATGGCAACAGTTTGAAGATAGGATTTATTTGCAGATCTAGAACTAAAATTCCTTTCAAGAAATAAGTCTCCAATTTCTTTCCCCATATATCGATTAATTCGTTTATATTCTTTTATTTGTCGAATTAAAGGTTCATTATTATTATCTTTATTCAACTGATAGTGAGCTTCACAGATAGCCAACAACGTACCAATCAATACCTGACAGCTCTCAGGGACCTGAAATTTAATCTGACTAATATTTTTTGTTCCCTTTGTTTTGTTTGGAGTAATATTTAAATAAGTTAAACGAGTTGTAATACTTAAAAGAGTTCTTCTTGCCTCACTGCTACTCCAATTACCACTTCTAACTGATTTTAGAACTTCTTTCGGTGTTCTAGGAAGTTGTGGATGTCCAAGTTGTTCTAAATCTGTTCCACGTAGCGCACATATAAAATGAAGTGCTAGAAATAGCCAGGTATCTGCGTAGTCTTTTGAGATTGCTGCTTTATAAAGCATATCTTCTTTTCTAATGTAATTGTCATTAAAAAGAAAATACAGTAATTCTAAATATTCGTCTAACTCATAAGCGTTAGTCTCCTGTTCTAATGTGTATCGAGGTGTAAATTCATATCTTTTGTGATAGTTACATCTCATTTTATTCATTAACCACTTTAAAAAATCAATAAAAACTTCGCCTTTTTGCTTTTCAAGTGCATATACTGCTTCTTCAACCAACAATTCAATCTCATTATCATTACAGAGAAATAAATCTCTTTTAAGATAAAAAGCAAGAAAATCTTGAACATAAAACATGTTTTCCTTAGATAAGTTGCTATCTTCTGAGTATTGCTGAAAATATTTGTAAGTTAATGGGAATTTTTGTTTAAATATAGGCTGAATTCCTGCTAAACCAGTTGGTCCAAGAAGATAATTGGTTATTTTTTCTATTAATAATTGAGCATCTTTATCTGAGATGGAATAGTTATCCAAATCAATCTCTATATTAAACCAATTGTTATCAACTAAAAACTGACTAATTTTTCCTTTATACTGTGTATCGTTTTTTCTGAGTTCACTTAACAGATTTTCGATTAAAGATTTAATTGAATAAGTCATACATTACCTTTCTAACTTATCACCAAAAAGTTCATTTGCTCGCCAATTCATATAGTCAAAAACACCATTATTAACTTGACCATATTGTTTTGCGATTTCTCCTTTGTTTTGTAGATAAACCCAAGCACTCTCAGGCGATTTATCACCTCTTGCTGACATAAGCTCACTGATTTCAGAAACCCCAGATAATACTAACTGTGTCGTGTACCAGTGTCTGAAAATATGTGGGGAAATATTATGCTCCTGCAAAAGCTGCCCAAAAAAGACAACCTCTGCATCATCAGATTTTAAGAAGATTGGGATCATTTCGTCGCGAATAATCTTACGAAATCGTTGATAGTATACATCGTATGATAATGCTTTTCCTCGTCTGTTAAGATTTAAAGGTCCATAATCCTTCTCATACTTCTTACCTTCCAGATAAGTCATATAGTCATTATAAGTGTCTAAAAAGACCTCCAGAAAGATATAAGGTACTGCTTGAAGTCTTTCCTTTTTAATCCGTCCAGTTGGCTTTAAATCGCTTCGGAGAGGTATTTCTTTTCGTAGATCGATCTCAATCTTAAATACTTGCCCATCACTTTGGTGAAACAAAATACCTGGCCCTAGAGGACTATCTTCACGTCTTACATTGCATGCTTCTGATGGTCTTAAGCCAACAAAGGCTCCCAAGGCCACAACCATGAGTAGATCTTTATGATAGTGTGCTATGTGAGAAAATAACATCTCAAAAGCACTATTTGGCATATCACGAAAAATAGCTTTCTCAGTGTTGCTATCATCCACGTAGATTTCAAAATTTGGTTCTTTACGCTTTACAACTCGTCCTCTACTATTCGTAAAAGTTGTCGTAGAATATAATTCTTCTGCTTTTAACTTAGTCTTTCCCTCTCGTTCACTTAAATAAAGAGTTAAGAAGTCAAGAACTGCATTTACGCATTTTTCAACGGTGCTTTTCTTTCTTTTTCCGCTATCACCTGGTAACTGAGATAATCCATAAAGTGTAAAAAACTCTCTAACCATTTCAAGTGTAAGTTGATCTACACTTTTAAGTCCAAGAGTACCAAATATGAAATTAAGAAACTTAACAACGTAAGAAAAGCGTTTATTCCCATCATCTGAGATCGACTTGATTCTTGAAGTAGATTTAACATAACGATGAAAATCAGTAAATTGTAGATTGCCATCATCGTGCTTTAAAACGATAAATTGCTTTGTCACGATGTTGCTATCACCTAAAACCAGCGAATGTTTATATACAACAAATCTCATGTTATCTCCTTGTTTAATATGACTGAAGGTTCTGACTGGGGTTTAGGATGTCAATACACAAAAAAACGATCAAATCAGTACCATTTTCCTTTGTGCTCTAAACTGCATAAAGGGAATATCGATGAGTACTTTCATTGATCGTTATTATTATTTAAATTAATTCAATAATAAAAGTAACTTCATCAAAGTAATAAGAGCAATTAATTAGCTCAGCAACAACGATAACCACAGCAACTCCTTCTAAACGATGAAAGGAATATCCGCCGTGGCTATCTATTTACTTTTTTTCTTTTACTTTTGTAAGTTACTTTTGTTATTTTTACTTTTTCTGTATTATATCATATTTTGATTAAATTGTCATCTGAGATAGTGATTTTAAAAAAGCTGGAAATTTTTTCAATTGTATATTTTGACAATAAAAAACACTTTAATATCAATTTAATGATTTTAGAGCGTTTTTAGCTTATTTGATTTTAAAGTTGTCGTCTATTCCTCAGAATTACTTGAAGAACAGGAAAAATTCGACAACAAAGTAAGTCGATCTATTCAGTTATAAAACCTATGAAGGTCTTTCTGCTGGAACTAGCCACTCCTACTTTGGAGATGTAGATTATACTCTTACTTATTCAACTGATAATATCCCTCATGATTTCTCCTCATGATGCGTCTGTGGGACTCAAAAGTTTTGGGAAACCTTTTGAGGATTAGTTTCGTTTCACTAACAAACTCTCACACTCCACATGTAGTGTTAGCTTTTTTCTATACTAATAGACGAAAGAGAAAAAAAGTGATTTTAGAATTATACTGTAGAAATAAATATTAACTTTGGTAATGACTAACTTTCTAAAATATCTTCAATAAGCGGTTCTATCCTCTGGATAATAAATCAGAAATTCTAAACTGCATGTAAACTCTATACAATTCAAGGTACTTCAGAAATCAAACATCTTCAACACTATTTTCAACTTATCTAAATAAATAAAATAAGGAGGAAAGTTTATTAACCTTCCCCCTTATGACTTTTTGAAAACCTCTTTCAAGGATTTCACGCCGTCGTGGCACTAAAATATAACTATATTATTCTATCATAACCAGCAACTTTTTGCAACACTTACTTGCCAATTCTATTAAAAAAATTTTTATTAATATCAAACTTCAATAGTAACATATTTTTTAAATAATATGATTGAATAGCTCGATCAATCCTTTTAAGAGAGAATCTATTAAAAGAATTTAAAATTTTTAAACCTTGATAAAACTTTAAAACTCTATTATTCCTTTTAGGAGTAAGTAACAAATCAGAGATAAAAAGTCTATTGATTAGAATACTATTTCCCGTCCTATATCTGGTTATGAGACCAAAGTGTGCCAATTGGTTTCTCAACTCACGCAGTATTTCACAAGCGTTAATGAATTTTTCTCGACTCCCACTAATAGAGGAATCAAATCCCATCTCACTCATAATTTTATTTTGTATAGCAATGTCTAATCCTTGGAATAAAACCAGCAAGTCATTCAACATTAGTGTATCAATAATAACCCAAAGCGGAGGATTTTTATAGCTAGAAATATATGGATATTTAATTTTACAGAAGTCTGAATAAGATAATTCAAAAAATCTTCCCTCTATGTTATTAATTTGAATCGTCACATTCATAGAACCGTTTAATGAAGAAATATTACTAGGAGTATTAGAAGCTTTTATTGAAAATCTCCCTCGATATTGATTTATTTTAAGGTCATCAACTATTCCATCAAAATCACCTTCTAGGTTGTAATATACATCTCCGTTACGAGTATGAGAGGTACTAATTTTACCTGTAAACATTACATCTTTAATCTTGGCAGAAATAGTATGCACTCTAAAAAAAGAATGCGTTTTTTTATTATCTCCATGAGTATAAAAATACTCTGTAAAAGAATTTCGATTGTGTGCTATCGGTAGCACATAACAATTGATATCTAAATACTTTAAGTTAGAAGCAATACCATTATTGCAATGAACTTTTGAAAATTCGTATGCAATTCTCGACTTCAGTTCAACCTCAATCTTTTCGATTTCTTGAAATAGGTACTTAGCTATATTTCTATCCAATGTGTATATTCTCTCAAAATCTTTAAAAGAGACTCTTTTCATATATTTTTTAGGGTTAGAGGTCTCCAAAAAAATAGTTTCAAAACCATTTATAGAATTAAAATAATTTTTCTGCTGAATAAAACTTACCATCCCTGGCTCATCGGTAATCTTCAAATTCCTGCCCCGTTGAATCAAAATCTGCTCTTCAATAGTTTTAAACGCTTTTTCTCTAGTCATATTTTATTATCCATCTGCAATATCTTTGATTATATTATATTTTCGAAAATATAACTATCAAATATAAAAGCCTTAATAGTTATTTTTCTTGTTTACTTTCAAAGTCATTCAACAATTTCAGTATACCACAAAAACGCAAATTAGGCTGTAACGAAAATGTTTTCCAGCTGTTATTACAGCCTTTCTTTTTCTATAACTGTACCTCAGTTCCCTCTGTGAAGGGTACTCTAATTTTCCTATCCTCTTAAATGCTGATGTGGTCTAGAAGTTGATTCATCATAACTCATTCAAATTTATCTAAATCTAGTATCTGATACATCTGCTTAGCATAGTCCTTATGAAGAAGATTTGTTGCTTGCTCTAGCAAAATAAAAATTACTTGATACCTCTAATCACGTACCTCTCATCATAGATTTTATAAATTACAAATAATCGTAATCCACCTACTTGTCGTCACGATGCAAACCGCTATATATTATCAGCTACTGATCCTTTTTAAACGTTGGATAGAATTTGTTTATATAGGAGGTGAAAGTTTTGACATCAATGCTACAGCCCCGTTATAATGCATCTGTGGGACTCAAAAGGTTTGGGAGTTCAAAGCTCCACTGGAGCTTTGAAATAAAAAAGCGAGAGATTTAGCTACGTTTCACTAACAAACTTACACACTCAACATGTGGTGCTAGTATACTCCTATATTAAAGAACGAAAGTAACTGAGTTGTTGTTTAAAATTAAAATGTAGAATGAAACTATTTTATAGTTACCATTTTTCAACTTTATAGCTGATAATTGTCACTTAAAAAATTTACTTGCTAACTTGTAAACTTGTTGAGTCTCTTTACTTTTAACGTCCCAACTACCAAATTCTTCTTTAATCAACTCTTTTATTATTCAGCTTTTTTCTCAATCAAATACCAACTAGGAATGATTTGCTTCATATCATCATACCATTCTAAAATTTCCTTAGCTTGATTTTGCATTACTGCTATTTCTTCAACTCCGTAAGGTACAGCCCAGGGAAGTGCTCCCACTAAGTTACTTAGAATATAGATAGCGAGAAGCTTCCAAAATAAATCCGGAACCTTATGATCAAAATATCCATCTATCATACCAGACGCAAAAGAGGGAGAGACTTGAGCAGACCATACAATACGATTGAATTCCTCCCAAGGATCTCCAAGATCAAATCGATCAAAGTCAATGACATAAATTTCTCCATCTTCACCAATCATGAAATTCCCGATATGATAATCTCCATGTTGGAAAACCTGAGGTCTATCTTTTAACAATTCTCTATTTGCATTTAAAAACTCAATAAAGGTCTGACCATTTTCATATTGAACGGGACATTCTTTGTATTTGGAGATTTTGTCATCAATTTTTCGATTATAAAAAACCTCCCAATCTTCACGAACTTCTGTAATAGGGAGTGAATGAATTTTTCGAAGGATACTTCCTGCTTCTACTCCGTAAGTGTATTGTTGTTCTTTCGAAACAGTTAAAATGATCTCTCTTGCATCCTTCCCGTCTATCCATTCATGTAAAGAATGAACTTCGTCATCGCAGAGTTCAATGCTAATTGGTTTACACATCGGAATTCCAAGAGAAGCTACTTTCTCCATCATATCAAATTCAAATTTTTTAGAATCTAACTTCTCCTTATCAGAAACACGCAAGAAATATTTTTGCTGATTTTGATCTGTCACACAATATTTCTTATCATCTGACCAGCCTTTATTTATGGCTATCTTACTACTAAAATCCATCAAGCACTCTCCGATTCACTTTCCAACACTTCTTGCAGTTTTCACTAGTAACCCATCCAGTTCGTCTACACTTTAGTTTCCTATATGCAAAAATATCTTAATAATGCGCTATCTAGTTGCTTTCCCTAATAATAAAATTAAAATGTGTCTCACCGTATCTGAAAGCTGATAAACTAAATCGTTATAAAATTCAGTTGATGATTTAATAATCATATCGATTGTTTCCATACTTCCTGGTTTCCTAATCAACTTTCAAATATATAGCGTTTTCATTTTTTTCTTGTCCTATTATATCATTATTCAAAATAAAAAACTGCAACTTACTAGTTGCAGTTAAACACAGATTTTCTTCCGTTCCTTCTAGAAATTTATAAGTTAACTTTTAGAATTTGTTCAGTTATCAAAGTTCATTTAGCTTTCTACTATGTACGATTCTTGCTTGATAGCGGAGTAAATTTTCTATTCTACACCAAAAGCAAAAAGGATATATTTTTAATAAATTCCATTTGAAAACAATTCCTGTTCTATTATAGTAATGGTAATTCTAACTTTACACTTGCACCATGTTTATCCGAGTTGTTTTCTAATATGATGCGTCCATTATGTAATATCATTATTTTCCAAGAATTATATAAACCTAAACCATAGTTTGTAGCTGAATGTCTACTCTTATCTCCACGGTAAAATTGCTCCGTTCCTCGTTTTAAATCCTCATTAGAAAATCCTGGGCCTTCGTCTATCACAGATATTGAAAGTATCTTATCTGTAGTCATTATTAGTAATTCAATGTTGGATTTGTCTGGTGAATATTGAATAGCATTACTAAATATATTTTGAATGACTCTTTCAAATAATTGTACATCTATCATTACATCTGAATCTTCACAATTAATAGATTTAGATATAGTACGGTCATGTATTAGTGTAATCTCTCTCGCTATTTCACTAACTCTTTCGATTATTTCTGACACCTTTACTTTTTTTAAATTCAACGAGTTTAATTTAATTGACTGATTCATCTCCATCAGAGCTTTTGTATAATCTGATATACGTGTTGAATTTTTTATAATGTACTCTACATAATCTTTTTGTTCATCAGTTAGATCAGTTACCTTTAACAATTCAGCATTACCTTGGACAATAGAAACCGGAGTTTTTAAGTCATGCATTAATGCCGATATCTGACTTCTCTTATTCTCTTCTTTAATCCAATTTTCTCTTAATGAATCACTTAAGGCTTTTTTCATTATATCAAGGCTATTTAAGACATCATTAAATTCTTTGATATTTGAACTTCCTATTTCAAAGTCTAATTCTTGGTTGGCGATTTTATCTGATGCCTCTAGCATTGGCGATAATTGCCTTGTTATTCGTTTTGCCCAGATTAGAGTAGCCACAAATGCACTCATTAAAAAGAAAATGATTAATAAAAATATTAATAGTAAATCTACGCTAGGGAAATATTTTTCCATCCAATCATTATTGTAGTGTGGCTCTAGTGAATAATGGATTAATACATATCCATCATTCCTTTTAAATTCTATAAATGAAGAAGATGGAGTTGAAAATCCCTCATGATTGTGAAAATTCTTAGCTTTCAGTTGAATAGCTTCATCCATATTAGTTTTTATCACTTCACCATCTGGCGATAAAAACATATAGCTAGCTCCTTTAGGTATCAATGCTTCATCAAAGTCTATTTTATTTAAAATTTTATATTTATTTTCTTGTAATAAATTTTCTGTATGGTTAGCCGGAATAATCAAACCAACACTATAAAACGCTGTAAAAGTTAATAAAGCTAGTACGATGGCACATCCTAAACCAACTCCAACAGTCATTAAGTATTTAAGAAATACTATTTTGAGTGACTGTCCTTTTCTAATTAATTCCATTTATAACCAATCCCCCAAACTGTAGAAATTGGATTTTCACCAAATTTTAAGAACTTTGCTCTAATATTTTTTACATGTTCTGATATGGCAGAAGAATCACCAATCCCATCAAATCCAAAAATCATTTCATATATTTGTTCTCTTGAAAAAACTTGTCCCTTTCTCTTTGCTAAAAGCTTCGAAATTTGATATTCAGACTTTGTCAGATGAATTTCTTCCTCCTTCACAAATACTTGATTGGAGGATAAATCAAATCTTATATTCCCTAGGTTTAAACTCGAATGTTTTTCTCTTTGTTCTCTTCTCAGATGAGCTTCTACCCTTGCTAACAATTCACCAACACCAAATGGTTTGGTAATATAGTCATCTCCTCCACTTAATAAGCCATCTACTATATCCGTTTCCATTGCTTTTGCAGTTAAAAAGATAATCGGACAATCCACTTTGCTACGTATATTTTTACAATAGCTGATTCCATCAACCTCTGGCATCATTACATCAAGTAATATTAAGTCATATTTCCCCAAACTATTTTCATCAATATCTACCGTGGTTTGGTAAATATCAACAATATGGTCTCCTTTTATTAAAATATTCTTGATTAGAGTCAGCATATCTAATTCATCATCTATAGCAAGAATTCTTGCCATACCAAACTACCTCCATATTTATAAATATTTTATTATTATACCATATTCCATTTACAAATACATTTAGAGCTATTATTCACTGATTGACTTTCCACCCCACCTATTGAACCATAATAAAGAGCCAGTAAAAATGACTACTGTAATAGGTATTGCTACATATCCCCACATGGTAAACTCTTTAATTAAATATGAGCTATCAGCCAATTCACTTCCAACAATATATGTTGCAGATAATCTCGATGCCCAAGTACAAGGTAAAAAATACCAGATGTTTTCACCTAAATTGGTTATTGAAAGTAAAGCAATCAATGTTTCTACAAATCCCAATCCAATAGATGCACCACCACCTAACATAATTGATACCCACAAATGAATCATATATGTAGATAAACATCCTATAAAAACTAATAATAATTCAATTAACCAAGCCATAGTCCCTTGATTACCAAATAGCATTGCAAAGATAAAAACTGCTAAACTTATAGAAAATAGGAAACTCAATAAGAGCATTATAAGTTTTCCACTATAAGCTTTACTTCTGGATTTTGTAGTTGATAGAATCACTTGAAATCGTCCAGCACTTGCTTCCATGTCAACAACCTTAGATGTGATAACACCAAATATTATTGGTAAGATAGCACCTAAAAGCACAAAATAATTCAGTATGATATCCATATCAGAAAAATTTTTTAGACTTGTAAATGTTGCTGCCCAATAAAATATTAGAGCATATAAAACAGGTAAGATAAAGTGAGCCCATGGAATCCAAGTATGCTTCAATTTATAAAACTCTGATTTTAATATATTCATCATTACTTCACCTCTTGCTTAGAAAACCATTTTGCAGTAATGAAAGTCAATAATGTAAACAAACATATTGATAAAATACAAGGAACAAGTAAGGATGTGTTTAAAATCATTGGATTTGATACTTCTGTTGGGATACCGTTCGGTAAAATACGCATAACGGGTACCATCAATCTAATCCCCCAAGAATAAGGGCAATAAATCCACATAGAACCGTCAGCTAACAAAATTCCTAACACAAGACCTAATACAGCATTTACTACAATGCTTGCTATAAACCCAAACTTTTTAGCCAGGAAAAAACAAAATGGAACTTGCCATATGTTAGTTATAACCAATAATACACTTGCGAATAATAATGTCGTGAATGCATAGTTTCCTGTTAATTGTTCTCCAATGAAAAATTGAAAAACAAATACTCCTAGCATATGCAAAATAGCAGTTATACTTAAATAAATTGAAGCTGTTAATATTTTTGAAATCCATATCTTTTTTAAATCAATATTGAGTGGAAAAATTGCTCGGTAGTTTAATTTTCTCTCTTCTTTTCTATGCATCATTGCAGGTATTAAAGCGAAAGTTGCCGGCATTAAAATCACATACCACCAATTGTATGCGTTTACGCTAAAATATGATGGCATTAATACAAATGCATTTAGTAAAGCTATAATCGGGGCAATGAGTAATATCTTCAACAAAAAGCTATGTTTGTGTTTCAAATTTTCTGCAAAAATATAATTTTTCATTAAGCTACACCCTCTTTCCATTCTTTACAACATCCATAAAAAGTTCTTCTAAATTTTCATTATGATTAATTGTGTTTTGATATTTTAATTCTCCATCATGAATAATTCCTATATGATCAGCAGTTTGTTCCACTTCTGCTAAAATATGACTAGACAGAATTACTGTTATTCCTTTTTTTGGAAAGCTTCGTATTAAATCTCGTAATTCTTGAATTCCTAATGGATCTAATCCGTTTGTCGGTTCATCTAGTATCAATAGTTTAGGATTATTTAATAAAGCAATTGCAATACCTAATCTTTGTTTCATCCCCAAAGAAAACTGACCGCTTTTCTTTTTTCCGGTATTTTTTAAATCTACAATTTCTAAAACTTCATCAATTCTTGCTTCAGGCAATCCAAGTAATAATGTTCTAACTTTAAGATTTTCTCTTGCACTTAAATTTTCGTATAAGGGAGGCATCTCGATTAAAGCACCAATATCTGATAAATCATTTCTACTCCATTCATGTCCTTCAAACATAATTTGACCTGACGTCTTGTGTAACATACCTGTAATCATCTTTAATGTCGTAGATTTACCTGCACCATTAGGTCCTAGTAATCCATATACTGAATTTTCCTCAATTTTTAATGACACCTTATTTACAGCTTTTTGTTTTCCAAAAATTTTTGTTAGCTCATTTGTTTCCAAAATATATTTGCTCATATTTTGTTCCTCCTTTATTTTGTAAATAGTATAAAAAATATTTTTAAGGATTCTGTAAGGAAAAAATATTTTTCAAAAAGTAGCAAGAAAATTCTAATTTATTAAATGTTTTGCATTTTTTTCTTTAGTCTTTTATGCCATATTTCATATACATCATAAATCAAAAAGGCAGAACTAGAGTCCTGCCATAAATAACCATTATTTATCTTACAACTTCAATCTCCACCTTTGCTCTAAATCAAATTTTAAGGAATTGAAATATTCTCTTTCTAATCTATAACTATACCTATACCTATTCTGTTCGAGTTTCAGCTAAATATATTCCCCATTCAGATAATTCTGTAGGCAAATCATAAACAGTTTTTCCATTACTTTCATAGATTTCAGAGATTCCTGGTGAGGTCTTAGAAAAAGTTTTCCAAGCTGTCACTAGTTCTTCAACAAATTGAATATTATGAGGTTCAAAAAAGTCATTAAATTTCGATAGTTCTTTACTATAAATTGTCACAACATTATAGCTATCAAGCATGATCTCATCATGACTTTTATGCCCACCAAATCCAAACTTACTTAGTCCATCATTAACAAGCAAATCACCGTATCTAATCAACAGTGCTAGGCATTCCTCTCTTGAACAACCATCAATATAATAAACATCCTTATGGGATTCATTGATAATGTTTGATACTATCACTTTTTCTCTATCAATACTGACAGGCAATTCCAAAATAAAAAACAAGGGCTCGTCATGAATCGCAATAAAGTGTTGAAAAACCTCTAATATTTTTTCTGCGTGTACATTCGCCATCAAATAATGTTCCGTTAACTTTGTAAATGATTCAAACAGGTTTTCTACCAAGCTAACTCGGTGACCTTTTACTAAGTTCAACATTACTCGTCCTCCAAAGAATTAAAACAATATCCACATTTATAATCTCATTATACCATTAAAACAAAAAAAGACTGAAACTTCCCAGTCACAGTCTCTTATAAATCTACCTCTGTTCCTCCAAGGAAAGTTATTACAATTTGTCCAGCCTCTGAAATAGATTGATAGCATGTCAGACTATAGTATCCAGAAGCCCAATTTGAACTATTACTCTGATTCTTACCCTCTATTCGATTAGAGAAGCTACCTTCACGCTTTTCATTATTCCTTTCGTTCAAAGGTTTCTAATCTTTTACAAGCAGTGATACCGCCTCAACGTGGGTTTTAGAGGACTAAATGGAGTCTGAATTGCCTGATAGAGATGTAGTATTGATTAAGCAATCAACAAATAATGTACAAAACAAAAATAAAGTACACTGCTTAATGAGTGTACTTTATCCTTCTAATTCAGTTTTATCAATGGTTTAGATCTAGTTAAGTCGATTAGTTAAATGAATTTAGGCTATTGCTTTTTATAACGACTATAAATTGTATGTTCAATGCTATAATTTATCTTCCGAATCTACTTCTTCATAATTTATCGGAATTAAAGCAACTTCACTGCTTAGACTAGTTTGTTTTTCATTTTCACTTATTTGAATGGCATTTTTGAGTGAAAAAATAACTTCTCTTACAAGATTTAATAAATCTAATGCAAACTCTTGAAGTTCAAATTCAGTTAGATACAGTCTAGTTTCATTATTATCATCACTTCCATCAAAAAAATTCAATGTTATATTAGTAAACCTGTGCTCTAAATAATTTCTAATAAGTTTCAATCGCTTTGAGTTTGGATTAGCTGTTAAAGAATTATCACCATTATCAAAATCTTTCGCTATCCAAAATATAGATGACAGACCAATGTTCTTATTCAAACATTTATTTAAATCGCTATTAGGCCTCCAAATTGAATGAAAATTTACTTGTCTAGTCTCAATTTTTAGAGAATAATATTCATTTATAAACATTGCAACTTTATCTAGTAATGAATATAGTGTTTTAAAAGCAGCTTTTAAACCTTCAACTCTGATAGAGTATTGTACGTAGTCTAGACAATCAATAAGATTAACATTCTCGTCAGCATAATGAACCGAATCAACCTCATTGCTATTAAAACAGAGGTAACGCGCATAAACATATTCTTGCTTAATTTGATTAAACATAGAAATATATTTGTTTAAATCTTTATCCGATTGAAATAATAAACTTGGTAGTAAAAGATTGTCATCATATCTATTTATATCGTCAGCTTGTAAGTCATCAAGTGGATTAAGATACAGCCCGTTGTTCCAACACCATTCACGATACTTTTGTGAATTAGGATTATAATCGATTGTTTTACAAGAACATTCATCTAAATCTTTATAATCAAGATATTGTTCGTAAAGTTTAATAAATTGCTTTTCTGCATTATCAACTCTGTTTGGATCTGAAACAGTTATACTTGTTTCTATTAAATTTTTAATTCTTTTAATAAAGTGAATGTGTTCATTATCATTCAAAAAATTACGATAATGATGTAGACAAATAGCCAAGTTACCACTAGCCATTGTGAATCTTGGATTGATTTGTATACATTTACAATACATCTTAATAGCTAACTGTTTTCTACCACAAGCATCTAATAGATTTGCGTAATTGGTGTATAGTGAACATAATAATGGGTAAATAAAGCTATTGTTCTCAGGATTTATATCAATATTATTTGAAATTTTGATAGCTTTTCTAAAGTAATAAATTTGTTGAACTGTACAATCGGTATCTATGTTGAATACTAGGTTATCACTTAGTTCAAATATATCACCATATGCTGTCCCAATAGAATAAAATAAGTGAATTTTGGAAATGTCATCAATAGTATTTTCCATATTTTTTCCAAATTTTATTAGTCTATAGATTTCCTCTATATTTTCATGTTTAAAAGCATTATCGAAATCCATTGACAATTTAAGTACACTATGATTAATTGGATTATTTGTTAACATCTTCATTCCAAACTAAATATTTCGATTTTAAATTTGATTTTCCTTTATTTTCCTGTTCTTCAACTAACATATCAGATAAAAACTCTTTTATCATGTCCCAATTAAAATTCTCTTTAAATCCTCTACTACCATCAGAAGGAACATTTAATGAAAATGTTGCAAATACGGTTTCACAAGTTCTTCTTGGAAATTTTGCTAAGTAAGAATCAAAAAATGAATTTGAATACCTATAATGATGGCTATGAATAAAGTCTTTCCATGTATTTAGCATAGTCGCTTCGTCTACAATATCTATTACGGAAACTTCTTCAAGTGGTCTGTCTTCAATATTTCCCCATGCTTTTTTCATTAAATTAACAGCATCTACATCGCTCTTAGGAGCACTGTATCCAAAAATAGTTAACATATATGAATCATCTATAAGGATATCTAATGCTTTCCAACACCAATTTATGTATCCATCGGAAGAATAGTCTTTATTTTTAACTGGATATAATAATTTTGTTGGATAAAATTTATTATGACACTTTGGACAGTAGTAATCTATTGTTCCAAACTCAATATGTTCTTCACAAAAACCAACAGCTACATTACCATGTAAACAAAGAATTTGTGGCAAGTTCGATGTAATTTTTGAACATCGAATATAAGCCTGTATAAGTAAAGGGTCCCAATTAAACGTAGCTATACAATCTTTATTAGTCAAACTTAATATTAAAAAATCATAAATTGTTGGTTCGTCAGGTAACTCCAACGAAGCAAAATAATCATAGAGTCTTTCTTCTAATTTTCTAACTATTTCGGAACACTCTTCTCTCTCAAATAATTCTGAATAGATATCCTCTAAATTTTCGATCTTTGTCTGTAATTCAACACCAGAAAGCATTTCTTCTAAATTTAGTTTTTTTAGCAATCCATTCATAACTGAAGAACTTTTTCCGTTTTTATCACCATTTGGAATTGCTGCAATAGTAGCACCAGCGCCTAGAATAACTGTATGCGATCTCATCTCATTTCTCCTGAAAGTCTTTTGACACTATTATACCACTGTATCTACTTTATCTATGCTTCAAATACTATTATTATAGCCATAAATATTTTAAATAAAATGTACAATTGAACCGTCACTCCTTCTACTGTTACTTGAGTAAAAAATGTACAAATCAATTTCTTAGATTTGATTATATGATGCACTATAAAACATACAAAATACCACTCTAGAATAATGTACAAAATATAAATAAAGTACACTTTTTAAAGAATGTACTTTATGCTTCTAATTCAGTTGTATCAATGGTTTAGCTCATGTTAAGTCAATTGTACATAAACTTTTAGTTTTTTATGAACCTAATAAGGCGCCTGGTGTGATACAAAAAAATAAAAGCAAATTCTGGTAATCTAGTTTCTCATAATCTAATTCTGTTTATGTGAAGTTTTCCTTGCTATTCATTTTTCTCAAACTCTTCATCTATTTGCAAGGTTATTTAAATCTAGGAGATGTTTCTTGTTATCTGATATCTCTTTAAAACCAAAAATCATTTCTAGTCGATTTAGTTAGGTTAGCAAGATATTTTAACTTCTATGAATGATTTTCTTTGTCAGTTCCTTCATTCTGAGGTCGTCGTTCAATACTACAGTATAAATGAACAAAAAGATTACATAAGATAAATTATGTAATCTTCTATAGATTTAAAAATAAACTTAATTGTTTTACGAATTCTGGATTGGTTGGCAATGCGGAATGATGGGCCTTACGACCAGTTAAATAAACTTCAGTATAGCAATTTTCGTTAAAAATCTTCTTTCCAGCCTGAGCGCTCTTTAGAGGTACGATCCCATCTGTTTTTCCTGCAAAATCACCTACGAAATTGAGAACTTGTACTTCTTTACCAATCCGATGTTTCCACTTTTGAAAATCTTCGTACATGTCTTGATTAAATAGATAGGGACTACCGATAATAGCAAGTTTTGTTAGCTTGAGCCTCTTCTTCTCCAAAAATCCACTTTCCAGAAATCCGGTCAATACCAAACCGCCATTTGAGTGTCCGACAGCCTGAAAGTCGGTAAAATAATAGTGATCCAATAGATGCTGAAAGGCTGTTTTAAGTGATTCAATTTGCTGCTTGATGTTGCTATAACCGTCGCGATTGTTTTCAAAGCCAATCACAATCATCGGATTACGGTCCTTGCTGTTCAGTCTTCCTTCCATCTGGATAGACTCATCTTTATTAACTTTTATTTTTAAGAGACTCTGCTTTTTTCTAGAATGGCGATGAAGCATGCGGACAGTTCCGTTGAAACGCTGAATACTGGCTGAACTACCAGGTACAAAGATGATCGGACTGATCGGTGGTTTCTTCGATCCTTTTGGAAATTCAAAGGGTTTGCTGTGCGAAGAAAAGAGTCTTGTAAAGAAACGAATGAGTTGTAGAAATAGTTTTTTTAACATGTTTCCTCTGTATCATTTCTAAAAAACCCGGAACAATGTCCCAGGCCCTTATTAGAAAGAGTTATTTCCGTTTTTTCTTGTTTTTGCGCATTTGTTTGGCCATTTTGTTCATGGCCCGTTTCATCATGAATTCGCCGGCTTTTCCTTTGAGACCACCACCGAACATTTGGCTCATATCCGGCATTCCAGCGCCTCCGCCAAGAGCTGACAAGTCAGGCATCCCACCTTGACCCATCATGCCTTCGAGGGCAGACATATCCGGCATTCCACCAGGCATGTTCTTCGGTAGATTATTTGGATTCAGCCCCATTTGCTTCATCATCTTGTTCATATCACCAGAGAGGACACCTTGCATCATCTGTTTGGCTTGGTTAAAGTCCTTGATGAATTTGTTGACTTCGACGAAGGTGTTTCCTGAACCAGCAGCAATCCTACGACGACGGCTAGGGTTCAAGAGATCTGGATTCTCCCGTTCAGCTGGTGTCATGGATGATACGATGGCGCGTTTGCGAGCAATTTCTCGTTCATCGACCTTGAGGTTCTTCATGGCGGGGTTATTAGCCATACCTGGAAGCATCTTGAGCAAGTCTTCCATTGGTCCCATATTTTGTACTTGGTCTAATTGATCAATGAAATCGTTGAAATCAAAGGTATTTTCCCGCATTTTCTCAGCGAGTTCAAGGGAACGTTTCTCATCGTATTCTTGAGAAGCCTTCTCAATCAGTGTCAACATATCACCCATACCGAGGATACGACCAGACATGCGGTCTGGGTGGAAGGTTTCGATATCGGTGATTTTTTCACCAGTACCAGTGAATTTGATTGGCTTCCCAGTAATCTGACGGACAGAAAGGGCTGCACCACCACGGGTATCCCCATCAATCTTGGTCAAGATCACCCCGGTCACTTCGAGTTGTTCATTGAATTCACGCGCCACATTAGCCGCTTCTTGACCAATCATAGCATCGACAACCAAGAGGATTTCATTTGGCTCAGCAAGGGCTTTGACATCCCGCAACTCGCCCATGAGTTTTTCATCGATTTGCAGACGACCGGCTGTATCGATCAAGACATAGTCATTGTGGTTGGCTCTTGCCTGCTCCAAACCTTGACGAACGATCTCTACTGCAGGGACTTCTGTACCAAGTGAGAAGACAGGGACATTGATCTGTTGACCAAGCGTCTTCAACTGGTCAATGGCTGCTGGACGATAGATATCGGCCGCAATCATCAAAGGACGTGCATTCTCTTCCTTGACCAATTTATTAGCCAATTTACCAGCAAAGGTTGTTTTACCAGCCCCTTGAAGACCGACCATCATGATAATGGTTGGAATTTTTGGAGATTTGATAATGTCTGCTGTCTCAGAACCCAAAATGGCTGTCAATTCTTCATCGACAATCTTCACGATTTGTTGGGCAGGGTTCAGGGTTTCAATGACTTCATGCCCTACGGCCCGCTCGCGGACGCGTTTGATAAAGTCTTTTACAACAGGAAGGGCAACGTCGGCCTCTAGGAGGGCTAGACGAATCTCTTTGGTTGCCTCTTGGACATCCGCTTCAGAGATTTTCCCTTTCTTTCGAAGATTTTTAAAGACGTTCTGTAAACGTTCGGTTAAACTTTCAAATGCCATTATTTTCTCCTATTTTTCAATTCAGTGGAAATCGTCCGAAATGTTGCAAACATTCTAGTTCTTCGGGTGTGACTTCTTTCATGATTTCATTTGGATATCCCCAACAGCTAAAACCTATTTGCATAGCTTTGGAGATATCATTGGGCGAGATAATTTGTAGTCGAGTAGGAAATACTCCCTCTGCGACTAATAGTTTGCAAGGTATTCCTTGATAAATGACGAGACTGCCCATAATCACTCCCGATTGTCAATGCTTGATAAAATTTCAACCTGCTCTTGTAGAAAAGTATCTTCCGGATAGCGTTCTAAAATCTGATCAAAAATCTGACTACGAACAATGTAATCGGAATACATATGGAGTTTCATTTCGTAGTCCTCCAAAATCTTTTCTGTACGTTTAATATTGTCATAGACCGCCTGGCGGCTCACTCCAAACTCTTCCGCAATCTCAGCCAAGCTGTAGTCATCAGCGTAATAAAGCTCGATGTAGTTCATTTGCTTGTCCGTTAAGAGCGCTGCATAAAACTCAAAGAGCGCATTCATTCGGTTGGTTTTCTCAATTTCCATACCTTTCATTATATCAAAAAAGCCCGCTAAAGACTAGCGGGACTTGATGCTTTTTGAGCTTGAAATAAGAGGATTGATCATTAGAGTTTTAGTGCTAACATATTGACTGTCATCCCTGCTGCAGTTCCCATCAAGAAGATGGTATCTCCCTCCTTCACATAGCCGTGATCAAGCGCATAGGCTAAACCGAGAGGCACGGCTACCGAAACCATATTGCCATAATCGCTGACAATATTGAGGTACTTGTTTTTGCCAACGCCCAATTTGTCCATGACGAGTGGCAAGGCGCGACTTGCTTGGTGAGGAATAATATAGTCTACAGCATCTTTAGAAATGCCTGATTTTGCTTGGAATTCTTGGAACATTTCTGGGATAACACGAGCAGAAAGTAAGAGAATTTTCTTCCCTTTCATGTCAAACATGAAATCAGTCTTGGTTGCTTCAGAGTATAATTTCGGATGATAAGCTGTCAAACCACCTCGAATTTCGGTATCATGGGCTCCCTCAGACCAGGTACGTTGCATGCTAGCAATGATTCCTTTGTCTTGGCTTGTCGCTTCAAAAATAAAGGCAGCTGCTCCATCGCTAAATAATTCAAAACTCTCTTTTTGTTTAGGATTAAGGCCAAGACTTCCTACTTCACTGGATACAATGAGAACCCGTTGGTATTCACCACCTTCAATCAGATAGGAAATGGTGCTTAAGGCTGATACAAAACTAGTACAGGTGGTATTGATATCCATGGCAGGAATCGTCAGTCCCTTGGCTACGCGCTCATGGATCAGAGCAGCTGTACAAGGGATGGGCTGAACACCAACCGCACTAGCCGAAACCAGGCAGTCGATATCTGTCATTTCAAGCCCTGCATGTTTTAAAGCAGCTTTAATTGCACGCGCTGCTAGATCAATCTGAGTTTCTTCTCCTTCTTTCACCCGGTAACGAGTCTGGTCTTTGAAGGTCACTGTATGAGCTGGAAGCGCTGTTCCATAGCCTTTAATTTGCAGATGTCTTTTTACTGTAGTCATAGGATTCTCCTTTTATTGAAGTCGTTGAACACGTTTTAATTTTCGTGTTGGGTCCCATTGGTAATCGATAAATTGAATACTTGGGAGGATGAATTGTTTTTGTTGAGCTAAGAGTTCAAATTGGGCAAAGATCGCTTTCTCAATAAAGTCGGAACGATGACTCAAGGCGATGGTAATAGATCCATCCGCCAGCTGAGTCACTTGATAATCCTGAATATTTTCAACGAATAAAATGCACCGACGAATAAAATCTGGATAGATGGTTTGGCTATTTCCATCAACTTTTTTGAAATAGAAGATATCGTCCGATCGTCCTTCTATTTTCGCGATTCGAGTAAAAACGGATCCACAAGGACAGGGTGACTTTTCTTCTACTAAAATATCATTGAGGCGGTATCGAAAGATGGGTTGACTCGTTCGTTTAAAATCTGTAATCATCGGATAAAATCGGTGATCATCTAGATACTCTTTTTCGATATACAATATATCTTCATTGAGGTGAAGATGACCTTCTGAACAAGTACAAGCTAAAAACCCTTCTGTTGCTTGGTAGACCTGATCAACCTTATCTAGTTGAAAGGCTTTAGCGATTGTCTGAGCATCTCTATCCTCTAGGATCTCTGCAACAGAGACAACCTTAACGGGTTGAATATCTAGTTGTTGATTGCTGACATAGTTAGCTAACTCCATCAATGTCGAAGCTGGCGCCACCATAATGGTGGGTTGATAGTCTTTGAGACGCTCCAAATGCTCCTTACTATCTTTGAAGATATCAAAATACTCTAATCGAATAAGGGACGAATTAATGGTTTGATAGAGTTCGTTATCAGCACGTAAGAAAAAAGCAATGCGATGACCAAACAGGTTTCCTTTCGGTAGCATCTTGGCTAGAATTGCTGCAGCCCACATACTTCTTTCTTTTTCTGTGGTGACAAAGACCCCTCGGTGACCGGAGGTTCCAGAAGACAAACCTACTGCTACTTCTCCATTCATCTCGGTAAAATCTCGTGTTTGTTCCCCACGTATGGCCATCTCTAATGCCTGATCACGATCCACCCCCAGAGTATTGAGTTCATTGAAATGCGTCATCATGAAATTCTTATCCATAGTCCCAAAGGATTCAGGAGAATGGGTTTGAAAATAGGGAGAATGAGAGGTGATAAAAGCATGGTAGCGAGCCAATTGCTTTTTTTGGTACTTTTCTAAGGTTTCCTTTGAACGGAATCGATGGCACCATCTGGTTTCAATAAAGGTTTTGAGAAAGACTGTTTTTTTCATTTAAAATCCTTTCAATCCGTTCTTGCGGGTCGTGGCTGACCACAACTTGAATGCCCTCTTGTAATAGTTTCTCTAGCAAATCTGCCCCCTGGAGATAGGCCTTCTTATTGTCCTGTACAAAGGAAGGAATGAGACGCATTTTTCGTGTGTAAGGCAAGAGATCCACTCCCCAGCATAGATCTGCACCTATATAGAGTTTCAGCTCATCCATATACAGACACGCCTGCCCTCTTGCATGCCCATCGATAGATGATACGAGAATACTCCCATCACCAAATAGGTCCGCAGTCGGGCGGTAAGGGAAAGCAGGATGCCTTTGATCTGCTTTGAGACAAGTCACCCGATCTTTGAAATCAGCTGGAAGAAACTCTTTAAAAATCAGATCTTTGAATTTCGGCTTCTGGTACACTTCATAGACTTCCTGAGTGACAAAGAAATGAGCATTTGGAAAAAGTGCTGCTCCGCCGAGATGATCCGGGTGCAGATGCGAAAGAATGACATAGGAAATGGCTGCTGGATCAATGCCACGCTCTTGCAATAAATAATCGATCTGGTCTTCTTTTTTCATTTGCATAGGGGTAGCCAGACGATACCAGAAATAGCGTGCTTTTTTCGTGATCTCATAATGATAGCCGGTATCATACAAAATATAGCCATTTTCACGATGATGAATCAAAAAGACACCTGCTGGAAATTGTAATTTTTCGTTTTGAATCCCTTTAAATAATAGACCAGAATGACTGCTACAAAAGCCTGCTGGAAAATAATCAATGTGCTCGATCATGTTGGACATACTTATCAATCCCTTCTTCAATGGTTATTTTTGGATAGTAGCCAAGTTCTGTTTGGGCCTTTTGAATAGCGAGAGTTTGGCTATAGCGAAGGAGATAATAGGTGTAGCGAGTCAAGGGGGGTTCAGCTTTCAGATGAAATAATCGATAGACTCCTTCAAGGCTGTAGGCCACACCTGCTACTAGACCTGCTGGAATCTTCCGATAGCGAATGGGTTCTCCTAATCCTTTTAGTGTGGTTTCAATCAAATACTTAAAGGTCTTTGGTTCTCCATTTGTAATATTATAAACCTGTCCGTGTGCCACTTTTGCTTCCAGAGCTAAGCGAATGGCTAGGGCGACATTTTCCACACAGGTCATATCCATGAGCTGCTCTCCTCCTCGAATCAACGGAATCCCAATTTTTCTACTGAGGCGTAAGACACGAGGTAAAATACTGGTATCCCCTACTCCAAATAGTCCTCTTGGACGCAAGATGATACTTGGCACATCTGGATAGTCAGAAAAAAGTTTTTCAGAGGCCAATTTACTTCGGATATAATTGTTGAGGTGGTTTTCTTTGGGAGCATCACTTTCCTTAATATCCAATTGGTCTTTTCCAGCCGCGTAAATACTGGGAGAAGACACATAAACCAAGCGTTTTACTGCATATTCACGACTCAAGTCAAGGACATTTTGGGTGCCGATGACATTTGCCTGATAAAAAGCCTTCCAAGGTCCCCAAGCAGTAGATAAGGCTCCTGCATGAACAACAGCATCAATGTCCTGAAAAGCTTGTCTTAGTTCGTCAATAGAGCTCAAATCTCCTTTAACAAATTGGACACGCTCGCTTTCCAGAGCCTTCCCAACTTTTTCGTTTCGGCCAAAGGCTACAATGGAATAGTCGTGATCCAATAACTCCTTAATCACATATTTTCCAAGGAAGCCAGTCGCGCCTGTTACAAGAATCTTCATAGTTTTCCATCCGTTCCACGTCTTAATAATCGTTGAATTTCAAACTCTAAGGTATCCAACGGTTTGTAGGTTTTTGATAGTTTATTTAGTCTCGCTAACTCTTCCCAAGATTCTTTTTCTAACAGGGCGTTAAAACCTGCTTGAATCTCTTCGGTGCGATTGCGATGAGCTTGAAAAGCAATCCCTGCTTCTACTCCTCGAATGGCATAGTCAAATTGGTCATAGTCATGTGGCAAGATCAAGGCTGGTTTTTTAAATTCGATACACTGATAAAAGATTCCAGCTCCTCCGTGGTGAATAACATAGTCCATCTGCGGAATGTATTCCTTATATGGCAGATAAGAGGCAATTGTCACATTTGGTGCTACTTCTTCTTCAGAAAAGTCTTTTGCCCCATCTCCCAAGGTGACCAAAAAGTGGCATTCTGGATGGTCTTTGGCCAACTGCTTGGTTTGCTCTAGCAAGTTTTCCTTTGCCCAAGGCAGCTGGGTTCCACACGTCACGAGGATCTTCTTTTTGTCCTCATACGGACTGAGGTCCAAAGGGTAGTCTTCTGCTTTTTCAAGAGAAGTTCCCAAGGGGCCAAGCCACGCATATTGATGAGGGAAGTGTGTCTTCAACTCTAGCTCCATCATACCAATTCCAAAGATGGCATAAGGAGAGTAAATAGTTTCCACTCCATTTTGATTGTACAACTTGAAATTGTAACGTTTTAAGCGTTTGCGTAAGAGGAAAGCCACGCAGTATTTCCCAATACGCGTGAGTTTTCTACATAGGGCTTGGATCTTTTCTTCCTTCTTGGTTCTCGCAATTCCCATCCCTCCAAAAAAGCAAGGAGGACCATAGGGAGTTTCGATTGCAAATTGAGTTGCCATGGTCGTAATCCAAGGGATTTCCAACTCTTCTGCTACAAAACCAGCTGATAAAGTGATAAAATCAGCAATTACAATGTCTGGGCGGTTGACGCGCCATTCTTCTAACAATTGATCCGAGACATGATTGATCAAATCAAGACTCTTGGACAATTGACGATAAGCTGAAAATAGATTGAGTTTCTTATCGTTATTCGCCGCACGTTCAAACTCTTCTACTTTGTCCTCTAGATTCGGAACCACTGTGAACCCGAGACTTTCTGCAACAGCCTTTTTCTGAGGTCCCGTGAAAACCCGGATCTCCATGGTTGGGTCATCCAATAAAGGTTTGACGAGATTTAAAGTCGGGTAGAGATGCCCACTCAGGGGAACAGCTACCACATCGATTTTAATTTTTTTCATTTGATTTCCGCCTTGTATCTCTTTTCAGGCCTAATCTAAGCCTCTTATCTATATATTCGTAAAAAAAATCAAAAATTGAAGAAAAAATAAAATTTTTTTAAAAACTTTTAATTTTGGCTTTACTATCACTATTTAGAAAGAATGATTCCTAACGAAAAAAACTCCCAAATGCCAGTGGAATCCACTTTAGCATTTGAAAGTTTTTTAGTTTTACGAATTGCAAACTTAGTTATTTTCCAAATAAAATTCGAACCGCTCGCCTACATACTGGCTTTTCACATATTCAAAGGCTGTACCATCTTCAAAATAGGAAACCTGGGTTAGCCCTAAAATCGCCTGACCTTTTGAAACCTGTAAATAGTCCGCAATCTTATCTTTGGCCAATCGAGCATAAATTGTCTGGTGCGATTTTCCGATCTTATAACCATGACGCTCCAAGGTTTGGAAGAAATGGCTGGTCACCTCTTCGCGATTGAAATTCTTAATAAATTTCTCCGGAATAGAGGCCACTTCATAAACGACAGGAATCCCATCAGCATACCGAACGCGCTCCATCCGAATAATGGTTTCGGTCTTATCAATACCCAATTTGTCTACTTCTTGCAGGCTAGGAATGGTTTTACGGTATGAAATCACTTGACTAGACGGTTCTCTGCCTTGCGATTTCATGATTTCGGTGAAACTGGTTGTCCCGCGCATTTTTTCCCGGACGCGCGTGCTGGTGATAAAGGTGCCACTTCCCACTCGTCTTTCAAGAACCCCCTCTTCGACTAGAAGGGTGATGGCTTGACGAAGGGTCATTCGACTGACCTGAAATTGCTCTGCTAGGTCGCGTTCACTAGGAAGACGCTCCCCGATTTTCCATATTTTTTGATCAATCTCAGACTTAATCTGATCATGGATTTGAATGTAAGCTGGAATCATTGTACTGCTCTTTCTCTCTATTAGGTCTATTGTAGCGTAATTTTCCGAAAGATTCAATCAGAGAATGGTAAAGCGAGGGGTTTTGTGTTAGAATAGAGGAAAGTAAATTTCATTAAGAAGGGGATAAGATGACAAACCTATCAACTGATTTGCATGATGTTGAAAAAATCATCGTGCTTGACTACGGTAGCCAATACAATCAGCTTATTTCACGTCGGATTCGTGAGATTGGTGTCTTCTCAGAATTGAAGAGCCATAAGATTTCTGCTGCTGAAGTGCGTGCAATCAATCCAGTTGGGATCGTCCTTTCAGGCGGACCAAACTCTGTATACGAGGAAGGATCTTTTGATATTGATCCTGAAATTTTTGAGTTGGGAATTCCGATCCTTGGAATCTGTTACGGGATGCAATTGTTGACCCACAAATTGGGTGGGAAGGTCGTTCCAGCAGGTAACGCTGGTAACCGTGAATATGGTCAGTCTGAACTCAGTTTGACAGAATCTTCTGCTCTTTTTGCAAGCACACCAGATAAACAAGTCGTTTTGATGAGCCACGGGGATGCTGTGACAGAAATTCCAGATGACTTCATCCGTGCTGGTACTTCTGCTGACTGTCCTTATGCATCCATTGAAAATCCAGACAAGAAAATCTACGGTATCCAGTTCCACCCTGAGGTTCGTCATTCTGTTCACGGTTATGATATCTTGCGTAACTTTGCCTTGAACATCTGTGGGGCTAAAGGTGACTGGACTATGGACAACTTCATTGACATGCAGATCAAAAAAATCCGTGAAACCGTCGGAGACAAACGTGTCCTTCTTGGCCTTTCAGGTGGTGTTGACTCTTCCGTTGTTGGGGTTCTCCTTCAAAAAGCGATCGGCGATCAATTGATCTGTATCTTTGTAGACCACGGCCTTCTTCGTAAAGGGGAAGCAGACCAAGTTATGGAGATGCTTGGTGGGAAGTTTGGTCTCAACATCGTCAAAGCAGACGCTTCTAAACGTTTCTTGGATAAATTAGCTGGTGTGTCTGACCCTGAGAAAAAGCGGAAGATTATCGGTAACGAGTTTGTTTATGTCTTTGATGACGAAGCAAGCAAGCTCAAAGATGTGAAATTCTTGGCCCAAGGAACTCTTTACACAGACGTGATTGAGTCTGGTACGGATACTGCTCAAACCATCAAATCTCACCACAACGTTGGTGGACTTCCAGAAGATATGCAGTTTAAGTTGATTGAACCACTCAATACACTTTACAAGGATGAAGTTCGTGCTCTTGGTACAGAGCTTGGTATGCCAGATAATATCGTGTGGCGCCAACCATTCCCAGGACCAGGCCTTGCTATCCGTGTCATGGGTGAAATCACTGAAGAAAAACTCGAAACAGTCCGCGAATCAGACGCTATCCTTCGGCAAGAAATTGCCAAAGCGGGTCTTGACCGTGATATTTGGCAATACTTCACAGTCAACACTGGCGTTCGTTCAGTCGGTGTTATGGGAGACGGCCGTACTTACGACTACACCATCGCTATCCGCGCTATCACTTCTATTGATGGCATGACAGCAGACTTCGCTAAAATTCCATGGGAAGTCCTCCAAAAAATCTCAGTCCGTATCGTAAACGAAGTTGACCACGTCAACCGCATCGTCTACGATATCACAAGTAAACCACCTGCAACTGTAGAGTGGGAATGATTTATAAAAATGATTTAAAGTGAAATGGTTGTTTTAACAGCATTTTCAGTTATTATAAAAGGTTAAAAATCAATCAAAATTGATTGGTTCCCCACCAAAAGCCCCACCAGAATTTTTCTGGTGAGGTTTTTTTATATTAAATTTTCGTTTTCATTAATAGATACTTCGTTTTTATTTTCAAAAAATACTCTTGATTACTTCTTAAATTTCTCTGAGTAAAACTCTTTTAAGCAAATAATTTTATCCTTATTAGTTTTGTTAATAAAACCAAATTGTAAGTAAAGAAGCTGAGTATTCAAAGATTTAATTTATCCAAAAATTGTTTTTCACTATTTTCAATCTTCTCAACAAATTCTTCGTATCTAGTAGCTTTTGGAATTTTGAGTCCAATTTTTTCTACTCGTACATCTATCTTTTTTGTGGGAGGTGCTTCAGCACTTACTCCCTCCATTAAATAAAGTATTTTATGCTGCTCCTCTTTTGAAGGATGGAAAAAATATGCTTCTTTACAATTAAATCGAAACATATAGGATAAAATCTGAGAATAATCACTGTTTTTAATATTATTTTGAGGTTTATATTTTGCATCTGCAACTATTCTATTATCTGGTAATTTCCCTATAAAGTCTGGATAAATTTTTCCGTTACTGTTATTAAAATAATAATGAGGCATAGTACCGACTTTGTTTTGAGGATGATAAAAGTGATCTTTTATTAATAAGTTTAGATACTCTTCCCATAACCAAGCAATATCTATAATGATTCCATGTACTTTTTGGTAGTTAGCTCCGAATCCAATCATTTGATCAGTCAATATTTGAAGGCATAGAGTCTGCAACTGAGTGTATTCTTCATAGAATCCATGCTTTATAGTATTAAATTTATTCTCAAATAACACATTTTCTAAATCATAATGAGAATAACTTGGAGTCAACTCTTTTATCCTCTTTACATTATTTCGAATAGTTGAACTTTCATTTAGTAAAAAAGGTCTTGTAACTTCAATTTTTTCAATGGTATGTCGAATCAATTGATTTAATTTATTGTCGAACGAATACTCCCGAGTATTGTATGCAACATTTCCAACAAAAGGTACATTCTGTCTAATGTGTCTGTTGATATCCAACTGACCTCGAACATTACTATCATTATAGGAATGATAAACATATTCCTTATAAAAACCTTTTTTCATAGCCTCCTCTAAATAATAAGGAAACAAATACACTAATAAATCATAATAAGAATGATTGTCAGATGATGAAATTTCATTAATCGTTACATTATAGTGAAGAACCTTTTGTAACATATAATTTAAAAAATAATCCTCATCTTGCGATTCAAAAAACCGACTTTGAATATGGATTTCATTCTTGCCATCGCTCAAAAATCCTACTATATTACAAGTCCTAGTTTTACCATTAAACGTCTTAAATATGCAATTATCCTCATCCAAATCATCAGAATCCTTTAGTAATGGTGGAAAAATTATAAATCTTTCCTGATCTAAAGTAAACAAAGATTTATTTGCTAGTTCATTAATAATCGAATGGCCTACATTATTTTGTTCAATCTCTGCGTTATCACTTATTTTAAGCATAAACTAGTCCTCACTAGTTCCAAAATAAGCGTTTTCCAAGGCTCTCATCTTATCATTAGCTAATCTTTCACCACGGAAATAATCATTTAATAGTGGTTTTAACTTATAATCCCAAAGATTTTTTATTGATAGTGTTCCTTCATCAAGATTCTTAAAATAACTAGCACCAATCTGATAATCTTGAGTTAAATGTCCTTCATCAACAATTGCATTATTTAATCGATGCATTATTTCTTTTGTTTCTTCATTAAGACCCATATTTTGAGCAGAATTATCTGCTGTAATTTCCACAAAAGTAAATCTACGTCTCATTGCAAAATCAAATGTTTCAACTGAACGGTCTATATCATTCATTGTCCCTATAATATAAACATTTTCAGGTATATATAACTTTTCCTCAGAATTATAAGGTGTGCTTACTGCTCCTTTAATTCCACGATAGTCTGGATCTATAGAAAAGAAGAGTTCTCCAAAAATCTTTGAAATTTCACCACGGTTTATCTCGTCAATGATAAAGACAAACTTATCTTTATCGTTCTTAACTTCACCAACAATATAATCTTCAAGTCCAAACTTTTCTTTCAAGTGTTTAACAACTGCTTTTCTATAATTGTCAAATCCCCCTTCTGGAACACCTGGTAAACCTCTATAAACATTATATATTTGATTATAATTAAGATATTGGGTGGTACCTTTTTTGAAGATGCCTTGTACACCATTGTTATCATAAGAAACTATATTCCCCATTGGCTTACCAGTCAATGTTTTTAATTCATTATACCCTTGTGAAGTTTCCATCGCTTCAGTAACTGCTTCAAAAAATTTACCCCATGCTTGAGCAAAGTTATCTTGACGGTCTTCAGTCTCAAATTTTTGGGCTTTTCCAATAAATTCTTTGAACTTCCCAGGTTTTAGAGTAAAACCAATTTGATTATTCTCTGCCTCTGAAGGACGAAATCCTTCAACAAAATCAGTGTAATCATATGAAGGATGAAATTGAACAAAATCAATTTGATTGATTTCATCCTGTGAAAGACTATTAATATCACTAGTTCTACCGTTAGAAACAATATTTGCTGCAATCTGTTTAGAAAGATAGGTTTTACCAGTTCCTGGTGCTCCTCGAAATACTATGTTTTTTGAAGATAATAAAAGATCGGAATAACTCCTTATATGTTCCTCTATAGCCATTATTTGTAAATTAGACTCCATAGCTTCATTCTCCCCGTCTTTGTCTTTATAAACTAAAATAAATTTATCAGCTTCAGTCCCAAATCTCTTCAAACATTCCTTTACAAATATGAGAGTTGAAAATATGTTCCAACAGTAAAAAAATAGAGTAGAGTCGCCCTCACAATGATAGCCAACATATTCAATTGTATTTCTTTTCCTTTTGAATTCAGATTCACTAGAAAATATGCCTCTAATCATCGGACTAGATGGATTATATTGACACACCGGAAAATTTTCTCTATCCTTTTTTGAAAGTTCCAATATTTTTTTTTCGAATATTTGACATGCTAGACGAGGTAAAACCTGATTAGACTTGTTTCTTTCTCTCTTTTTTTTATTTCTTCTAATTATTTCATCATTTGAATTTATAAAGAACACATCTAAAAATTCGTAATTGTCTCCCAAGCTTAAATCATCCATTGTGAAGCGGCTATCCGTTGACTTAATCTCATTACTAGATATTGTTAATTCATACTTTTCTAATTTACCCATATTCACATATTACATCCTTTTGTACCACTATTTTTTATTTTATATACAAAAAATCTTTGTTCAATTCATAAGTTTTAATTACAATCAATAACTATCCTACCCAAAATATTTATCTACCAATTCTTGGATTTTCCCTTCTTTGGCAGATGGAATGGTATCTTCTAAAACAAAGTTCCTTCTACTGATGTCTTGAGAGAGATTTCCAAAAATAAAATTAGTGGAAATGTTATAGATAATTTCTGAAGGAGCAAATCCATAAACTTGATTTTCTAGGATATGTTTTAAGCGTTCTTCAGAATTTGGAAATGAATCTTTCAAGCCTTTGCTATTATATAGTCGTTTAACAAGCTCTGCAATATAGAGACCTGACTTCATGTATAAATCAATAAATGTCTTAGATGGATCATCAAAGATTCCTGGGTTTTCTTTTTCAAGCTCATCTACCATTCTCTTCACCACACGTTTAGGAGTGAAAATCTGGTTAGTTTTCTGTGGTGGAATATAGTCAAAAATATCTTCTTTTTGATTTTTAAAATAATCCGCCAACTCCTCTTTCTTACGAAGAAATTCCTGAATCGCCTCATCGAATGTTGCTCGATCAAAGAGATGCCCGGCAAAATCTTGACCACCATCTCTCAAATAACGAAATTGGTCAATCGTGATCCCCGTTACTTCAAAGAAGACATGATCAGGAACAAAGGTGTCAAAATTATCAAGAGTTAGAGATTGATTGCCATAGGCCATGATAAAACTAGGGATTGTTCGTGCAAAGCCTCGAAGGTGATCGCGAATCTCATCCTGAGCTGATTGTTTCAACTGTTCCACACGTTTGACCTCAACCTGTTCGATAAACTTCTCAGGCATTTTTTCCACTTCATTTTTGAGTGTATGTTCCAGTTTTTCTTTGTGGATGAGATTATTTTCTTCTATTCGTCTTTCAAAATCTTCATGAATCTTATCTTTCTGCTCCTCATCATTTACTTCCTTGAGCTGTTGCTGCAACTCTTCCTTGATATGAGCTTCAGTAATTTTGCGTTCTATCTCATTTTTTCGAACTTCATTCTCAAATGTTACTGCAATTTGTTTCTTGATGTGGTCTGTTTCACGAGTTTTCAGATCATATCCAGCTTTCAATTCTTCTACAATTACCGAAGAAACTGTCTGGCTCAAGTCATTGACCAGCTGTTTTTGAGTTTGTTCCTCATCTTTTGTGACTAATTCAGCAACAGACTCACCAAGTCCATAAATTTTTTCACCAAAAAGTCGCGTTTGTTGATTGATCACGATTTCATGGTCAATAACTGCATTGCCTTCATCATCTACTGTAACATCTGAAAAATCTAGTAGATTAGATGGTGTTTGTAATTTCCCTTCCTTTTCAACTGGTAGTTCGTTTAAAATGTCTAGAACGGTTTGACTTGCTTGGAAAATGCCACTGATATTATCGAAAAGGAGATTGGACATAAACCCTCGTTTGAGGACTTCCCTAGCTTTTATCTGACGCGGTATAGTCAGAACTGCCTTAGCATCAATTTCAACCATCTTACCAGCACGGTCTTCTGCTATGACAGGGAAGAAATTTAGTAATTCTCTAATGTTTTCTTCGCGAGTTGCGGAAGTTCCACCACCTCCTGCAGTTGCAAGCGATAAATTATTCGCAAACTCATCAAAGAGAATCAGGGTTCTTTCTGGCGCAAAGTCAAATACATAGGCTCTTTCTTTGCGGAAGTGATTTCCTTTGCTATCGCTCCATGAGTATGGATTTTGAGCGCGGAAGGCAGCTTGCATATAAAGGGCAGGTGATTTCAAGTTTGATAACATCAATACGCCTGTCCATTCAGGAATCGTCACACCTGTCGTCAACTGACCAACGGAGAGGGTAATGGTTTTGTCATTCTCTGCTATCGCTTTTCTAACCAAGTCCAAGGATTTGAGTTTGACTTTATCGTCATCCTCGGACATACGCCCGTCACCAGCAGCTAACACAATCTCATAGTTTTCATAGATGGGATGTTCCTCTAGCAGTGCTTTTAATGCTTTAGCTGAGGCTACACGTTCTAAGAGCCAAAAAGTATGCTTGAGTTCGTTCCGAAGTTCTTTGGTTGAAAATGGATATTTTTCATTGCTTGATAGAGTATCTAACCAATTTCTGACATCTTGCTCATGGATAAATTTCCCTTTATCATCTGTAGCGAAAAATTCACTCAAGTCAAAAGCATAGTCGATATTTTCGCCGTCTAGTTGAGCCCCTTTGTCTAACTCCTCTCCAATCATCTGAGACATTTGATAGGTAAAGAGATTTAACTGAGGCAAACTTTCATATGGATTTTCCTCTTCTTGTTCAGGAGACCAAGTAGATTTAGCAGACTGTTCATCAGCATAAGACCAGTTGTAGATCTGCTCCTCGGTAAATTCTCCCTTAGCTAACGCCTTAAATGGAGTTCCTGATAGATGCAAGGTAAAGTTTCGACGGATTTTATTAAAGGCCTGATCTGTCTTGAAGGTATCTACTCCTTCGTGAGCTTCATCGATAACCAACAAATCCCAATGTAGATCAGTGACCCATTTGAGTTTATTGTGCTCTCCACCTAGATAAGCAGAGCCTTTCAAGTCTTGGAGACTGATAAAAGCAAGTTGTCTTACATCGTCATCTAAAATACTAACAAATTCTTTACGTGACAAGGTTGGGCGATTTTTAAGGCTGTCTGACTCTGAAACAAACTTGTAAGTCGTTTGGCCTGCTATGAATTTTTCAAAATCATCATACCATGAGTTGGCAATGGCAGGTCTGTTTGTAACAATCAGGACATTGACAGCATCCATTCGACGAGCTAGATCATAGGTAGATAAGGTTTTACCAAAACGTGGCTTGGCATTCCAGAGGAACTTGCCTCCTGGATGATTCTTGAAATAAGCTAAGGTTTTAGAAATTGCTTCTTCTTGCTCTTGTCGCAGAGTATAGTCCTGTCCTTGGCCAGACTGATAACCTGACAAATCATGCTGAACAAACTTATCGAAGAGATTTTTAGATTTTTCAGGAGTTCCATTAAAATAGAACCATTCCGTCTTAGGACGACGTTCCACATCATGGAAAGAAAGGAAATGGTGGAAATCATGGTCCTTAAAAGTCTTTCCCTTATCAGGTTCTTCCGTATAGGCTGCATCCCCAGTCCATAAGACATCTGTTTCTATATGAGCAGTATGCGTTTGTTCTTTAATCCGTTGAGTGACATCACGCTCCGTATAACCAATCTTAATCCAGCCCTCATTACTGGTTACAGTCGGTGTTGTGTAAGCATAGATTTTAGGATGAATCTCTTTAGAAGTTTTAATTTCTACCATCAATCCATCTCCCTTACATGCGTCTCAATAAAGGTAATTTCCTCAGGGGAAAGGTCATATTTTTGATAAAGCTGACGGTCAATATCAGCCACTGATTGTGTCCAATCAATGTCCGAATTGACCGTAAAGTCTTGGAGTGGAACGTATTGCCATTTATCTTTGGTATTATCTTGGGTAATTTTTAAAATCCCAAGCATTGATCGAGCAAATTTAGACTTTATGTATTTCAACATAGCTTTTGCTTCACTTTCGGTATCAAATGCACCAAAAGAGATAAAAGTATCTGTGAAACCCACGAGTGGGGTACCCACGAGTGGGGTCGATAGGACTTCGCCAATCGCCCCACTGCCGTTAGCAGCAGGTACTAGAACTTTATATTTCAAAAGATTTTCATGTGAAGCTATATATTTTTTAGGAATATAACGATAAACTCTTTCATTGTTTAATCTACCTAAAATTTTAAAACTATTCTCTGTTTCTTGTTCAGAAAAAATATCAAGTCTTCCTAAAATTGGTTTTCTTAGTCGCTTATCTTTACCATTACTGCCAATTAAATTTTTATAATTAGGATAATCTTCGTAGAGTTTATCTAAATCAAATTTTGACTGTGTATAAATGATTTCCATTATTGATCTAAAGTCATAATGTTTCTCAACTTTTTTTAATATACTATTAAGTTCTTTAAAATGAGTAAATGTACCTATAGGGCCTTGAATCTTTTGAGCATCATAATAGGTAATTGCTACACCACCCTTTATGTCAGTCCCAACGAAAACTTCTGAACTATTTTGTTTATAATAACACACCTTATAATGTTTGCTACTAAGAATTTTTTTATTCCATGATTTGGGTGTTTTTCCAGCATTGAATAAAAATCTTGCTGGTGTAATTAAGATTGATTTATCTGAAATTTTACTCGCTTCATCTATAAACAGATGGTATACAGGGTCATCACTCGTACTTGTTCCCTGTGCTTCTTCTTGGTAAGGCGGATTTCCTATCACGACATCAAATTTCATTTCACTTTCCTCACTAGATAGGCGCTCAAAACCTATCATTTTATTCTTTTTCCAGTCTTTGATTTGGGTTTTAGATTCTTCTGCTTGTTCTACTTCCAGCTCATCTGAAAACAAGCTTAGCTGTTGAGATTTCTTTTGTGTAGCTGAGTAAGGACTGATTTTATTCAATCCATCCATCTGAAAGACATTGTAAGAGATAATGGTTGCGATCTCTTTCTTCTGCTCTAAGGTCGGTTGATTCCCAGTCTTTGCAAGATAGTAGTCCTCAAAGGTTGCTAAAAGATTTTCACGCGCCAAAAGCAGCGAATCTCCTTGATACTCATAACCATAAGAAGCTCGATAAGCTTTTTTTACGAGTTCATAGAAGGTAGCTTCATCTGAGACCTCACGACTAATGCGCTGCAATTTTCTATCAACAAAACCAACTCGCTCAGCTAATGGAATTTCCTCACCGGTCACTGTATCATATCGCGTTACCATATAAGGTGCTTCACCACAGGTGATTTCTAGCCAGCGCACTTGGATATAATCTTCAAGATCCAGAGCTTCAAGTTCAGTTTCCACGTAACCATTTTGCTTTTCAACTAACCAAGTTGGCGTAAAAACTTCGGCTCTAATCTTGGTTCTGTCTTTTTGCTCATACTTGGACTTTTCTGAACGAGGTTGAATTAAGTTTGCATAGGTTCCCGTCACCCTACTTGGAGTGATGCGATCACTTGGAGCAAACCCCTTTCCCAACAATTCATAAGAATGTGTCGCCCAAACAATATTTTTCTTTGTCGTTCGATCTTTTAAAAGAATTTTTAATAAGTCAGCCGACTCCAAAACCAACTGTTCTTCACTAATATCTATTGCCATAAAGCAACCTTTCTCGTTTTCTATGTGTTATTAAATCAAATTGAAACATTCAATATACTTAATTGAATGTTTGTCTTTCTTACTAATCTTCTATATTTTACCACAAAAACACACTGAGATACTTATCCCAATGTGTTTTTGTGTCTAACTTCTAGTGTAAAGTACATTTTTTTGTGCTAAAATAAACATTACAATTTTGCTGTTATACATCTTTCTCCGATACAATTTTAGGATACTTCCTCATTACTACCGATTATTTCAATTTTCAAATTTAATCAATACTTCCATCTTCATTTAGATATCTATTGATTCAGTAATAAAATAAGTTAATAAAAAAATTCCTCATAGGTCCAGTGAATAATTTATCACTGAACACTATAAAGGAAATGTTGTCATTTTTAAGATTTAAAGCTTTTCTAATCAACTAAAGAATTTAACAATGGCATTCCAAATCCCAACGAAGAATCCGGCGATGGCGTTCCACACATTTGTAAAGAAGTTGCCACTGTCTTTCATAATAGGATTTGCATCAAAATTGAGATTGATATTGTTAAAGGTATCGCCTGCTTTATCGACAATGCTATCCTTCAAATCAGTCAGGGTCTTTGTAAAGTTTTTGTTACTGACGACGTTACTTTTTGAAAGATTAACCGCAAAGTTGATGATCAAATTGATCTGTTTGGAGGACATGGCACCATCTAGTTTATAATTCTTGAGCGTTTCTTCGACAATCTTTTGGATATCATCCTTGCTCAAATCCTTCTTGTTATTTTTAGCATTGGCTACTGCAGTTTTGATATCGGTGAGGGCCACATTTAACTTGTCAGCATCAAAGTTTTTCTTCCCTGCATTTTCTTCATTAATCCCTGCTAGGGTAGTCAACTCTTCCTGAGCGAGGTTTTTGCTTTCTTGCGAGACTTTTGCGCCATTTTTTTCCAATGAGTAATAAATACCAGCCAAGGCACTTTCTCCCGTTACTTGGACAGGAGATGCGACTGTAATTTGTGCATGCTCAAGTCCCAGCGTAGCTGCTGCATTACGATACATATCTGCGGTAACTTTGGTGATGTTTTGAGGTGTCACGATATTCACTTCTAGTGGCTTGTTTTTGCCTAGCTTTTGAATTTTAACAGAGGAATAAAGTTCCAAACTATCATCGTTTGCAACGTTCATAATCGAAGAGTAAACCTCTGGTGTCATGGTCTTCCACTCTTCTTTATCTTTCGAACCATCGTAGTTCAAGAGACTCAAAGTTTGCTCGATTTGACTTTGGTCTAGTGAGTAGCCGAGAACATAGTCGGGTTTGACGTAGGTTTCATCAATGACTTTTTGCACGTTTGTATCTGCAGAAACATGGGGGACAACAGAAAATACGGCAAAAGCACTTGCCGCAAGCATTGCAATTTTTTTAAATTTCATCTTTCTCTTCTTTCTAAACACATAATAAGAAAAAAATTCTCAAGCCTCTCGCCTCGCAAGAGATGAAAAAAGAAGCCAATAAAGAGGTCTCTCACTTCAGTTTTCATTATACTGTTTGTTTCTTAAAACTTGCTTACAGCTCTTTTAAGAAAGGATGACATATTTATTTTCCCCAAAGAAACTGGATCAACAACTTATCTACTATTGGATTTTCATGAAGTTGGCTGTGCTGAGCTCCTTTGCCATCAATCTGTTCTTCACGGTAGCTTTTTGCACGTTCTGCTACTAGGTAACGAAGGGCTTTTGAAGAAATATTGAGAACAGATCCATCCGTTTCCCCTCCGATATCTCCATAGATATTCAGTACATCGATCTGATTTTCTGGATAGACTTCCCGAAGAGCTAAAAGCTGTTGGTACTGCTCATTCATTGCTGAGGGCTTACCTGTTTGTGAATCTAGAACCAAACCTTGGGGTAAATTCATCCCTTCGAGTCCAGCGACATGGTTGGCAATGGCGACCTGCTTGACAATTTTTGGCAGATTCTCATCACTTCCATGTTCCAGAAGATAATATAAGACGGACATATTTCCCATAGAATGAGCGACGACGTTCATCTCTTTAAAATGATAGGTCTCTTGAAGCTTTTTGACAACCTGATAGGCATAATGGCTGATGACTTTTGGATCGGGTGTGCGATTGTTTTGGTACTCCACTTTGATAATTGGATTGACCGCACCTTTTGGAATGGTCCCTGTCAGCTTTACCTGTCCGTCGTCAGCCACGTTTGCAGTGATGATAGTTTGTGTTACCCCTGCTTTTTTTGCTGCATCTGTCATGTGTTTTTCTGCATTGGCACTCGAGCCATAACCATGAAAAAATAAGGTAGGACGCGTGATTTGTTGGTAATTTGTGTAATCCAGCTGTGTTTTTTGTTGAGACTTCCCATAAATGGCGATACATAAAAGCACCAGCCCAAGAAGCAGCCCATAGAATGATTTTTTGTTCAATAGAAACTCCTTAGTTATTTTATAACTAACTAGTATTTTATCATAGGCATTCAATGATTTCAAAAGATTGAGAATGAAAGAGCCAAAATACACAAAAAGATTTAACGATTAAAAGAAAGGCTGGGACAAAAGTCCAAGCCTCTTCTTGTTTTTTGGATTGTCGAGTAAGACGCGGTGGNNGAGGAGGTGGGACGACGAAATCAAATTCTAACGAATGAACGATTTCTGTCCCACTCTCTCTGACTTAATTGATTAAAACCATGAGAATAAGTTCATAATGGTCATATTCGTCTCTACTAAGCGAGAATAATAGATATTGCCCCCATTTACATAGAGCTCCATCCCATTTAAGAGAGAAATTGGATGTAGATATAGATAAGTTTTACCAGTCACGTTGCCAAGGCTAGGAGCCACTACATCCCGCGAATAGGCACGTGCCAATTCGAGAGAGTTGGTGCCACCGTGCTTAGCCACGTAATCAATGTAGTCTTTTCCAAAATTATAAGCTTGGACAGCCGTCCAACTATCTACTCCTTTTTTCTTGGCCTCTTTTAAGTCATCTGAAAGTGTCTGAATCCCCTGACGAATACTGGCTTTGTTATCACTGATGGTGTTGGTCTCTCCACTAGCACTCTCACTGGCTTGCATCAGATCGTCCTCTCGCCCCTTTGTTTCAGTATAGATCATGGCTAAGATCAGATTCTCATTAGCCGTGGTATCCTCATTCGCAAGGGCCTCCCGAACGAAAGAGCGGTATTGTAGGACTTGTTTGACATCATGGTGGATCTGAATTCCCTTAAAAATTCCAAAGATGATAAAGATGAAAAAGATGACCTTGAGTATGCGTTTTATCATTATTTACTTTGTATATCCTCAATATTTTTGATCAGAATGGAATAGGTTCCATTTTCATTTTGAATGAATTCCACGGATTCCGCATCCTGATAGACATTATTTGGAACGATGAGTTCGATTCCGTTTGACAAGGAAAGTTTCTGATTTTCAAATTTCTTAAGCTGACGACTGGCATCGATCTCTTCAAAACGGACAGGCTCTGGAACAGCTTCCTTGACCTGATCAATAAATCTCAGTCGGGCTGTCAGGTTATTGTCAAAGAGATCATCGGCCAATTTTTCAGGCGACAATTGGTTGTCTTCTTCGATGTGATTGAAAATCACTGACTTCATCTTGGATTGGAATTGAAAATCATCGGAGTTAAAGCTCTCTGCGATACGTTGAGCTGTCTTCTCCAGTTCCTTGATAGACTTCTTGGGTGAAATCTTTGGCTGAGCCTGCAAAAGGTTCTCAGAAAAATAGTTCAAGAAGGTACCGTTGTACTTGATGCGTTTCTCAATCAAATGGTACTTACGGCTTTCAAGATTGACTACTAAAGCTTCATCTGCTCCAGTTCCAAAACCTGGTAGATTGTTCTGAGTGAGCTTGATTGGATTGTCCACCTCACCACCTAAGTGAGTCAAGGTTTCACGCAATGCAATTCGTAGGAAGGCAAAATGTGCCACTCCTTCTTTCGAAAATTGGACATAGACCAAATCATTGGTCTTTTGATTTTCAGAAATACTGAACTCTTCTTTCCAAAGATTGGCTAGGGTAACAGATGTTTCTAAGAGATCATCCGTGATGTGATGGAAGAAGGGATTTCCTTCTTCGAAAATCCCAGTCTTTGCTTCATCAGAATACACACGCTCCACTTTTCTACGTAGATATTCTTCAATTTTTGGAGTAATATTGAGAAACTTATCTGCTAAAACCAAGTCTGTATCATCCGGACGGAACTGATGAATGATTGCTTTTTGAATATAGATATCCATAAAATGATTAGTCCTCATAGAGTGGGAAGGCATCTGTCAAGGCTTTGACTTCTCCTCTCACTTCTTCCAGTACAGCTGGATTTTCAGCGTGTTTTAGAGCTTTGATGATCAAGTGAGCGACTTTACGACTTTCATTTTCACCAAATCCACGCGCAGTAATGGCTGCAGATCCGATACGAATTCCACTTGTCTTAAAAGGAGACAAGGTTTCGTACGGAATAGAATTTTTGTTTAAAGTAATATTGACTTCATCTAGTAGGTTCTGAGCAACTTTTCCATTATCAACAACCTTGGTCACATCAACCAAGAAGAGGTGGTTTTCAGTCCCTCCAGAAATAATCCGAAAATCAGGATCTTCTAAGAAGACTTCAGCCATAGCCTGGGTGTTTTTAATCACGTTCGCAGCGTATTCTTTAAAGGCAGGGTCTAATACTTCCTTAAAGGCAACTGCTTTAGCAGCTACAACATGTTCTAAAGGACCACCTTGAATTCCTGGGAAGATCGCTGAATTAATCTTCTTAGCTAACTCTTCATCATTGGTCAAAATCAGGCCACCACGAGGTCCGCGAAGGGTTTTATGAGTCGTTGTTGTTGTGATATGGGCGTATGGTACTGGACTTGGGTGAAGTCCAGCAGCGACCAAACCAGCGATATGAGCCATATCAACCAAGAGCTTGGCTCCTACTGCATCCGCAATTTCACGGAATTTAGAGAAGTCAATGATGTGAGAGTAGGCTGACGCACCAGCTACAATGAGTTTTGGCTTCACTTCTTGGGCTTGCTTCAAAATCGCATCAAAATCCAAGAGTTCCGTTTTAGGATCAACATTATAAGGCACAAAGTGATAGGTTTGACCTGAGAAACTCACAGAAGCACCGTGTGTCAAGTGACCACCCGCTGCCAAATCCATACCCATAACGGTATCTCCTGGCTCAATCAAAGCCATGTAGGCCGCACAATTGGCTTGACTTCCTGAGTGAGGTTGTACATTGGCAAATTTAGCACCAAAAATTTCTTTGGCCCGTTCGATGGCGAGGCTTTCGACCACATCGACCACATCTGTCCCACCGTAATACCGGCGACCTGGGTAACCTTCGGCATACTTGTTGGTAAGAATGGACCCTTGAGCGGCCATAACGGCCTTGGAAACTACATTTTCAGAAGCAATCAACTCAATGTTGTTTTGCTGGCGCTCCTCTTCTTTGGTAATGGCATTCCAAAGATCAGCATCGTATGCTTTAAAATCGTCTTTGTCAAAAATCATGGGTCTTCTCCTTTACTAAATGACTAGTCCCTTAGTTGTGTCGTGTATCCTAATTCTAAAAAGAAATTAGAGATAAACTAAAAGATGCGTATGAACCGTTTCTGCATTTTATCGCAAGTATAGCCAACTTTTTCATAAAATGCATGAGCCCCCAGACGATGATCGGCAGAGTTTAAACGAATAAACCCGTAACCCCGTCTTTTTGCTTCTATTTCCAACCCCTCTAGCAAGCTTTTACCAATGCCTTGACCCTGATGGTCTGGCTGAACTGCTAAAGCCAAGATATTGAAACCTGGCTGTGAATAAAGCGATTCGTAAACCTCAGCATGGACATATCCAAGTAGTTCATGACTGCTTGAATCCTCGTACCCAAGTAAGAAATGATGCACGTCCTGAGATAACTTAGCCAGCTGATTCGCTGTTTTTTCAGGACTAAAATCATATCCTAAAGCTTCTTTGTTTATCTCATAAATAGCTTCGACATCGCTTACTTTCAACTCACGTAGCATATCCTACCTCCTCAAAAGGAATATCTGGTAACTTAGCAAGAATGTCTTCTTGCGTGATCGCTCCTTGTCGTAAAATCTTGACCTTATCACCAGACAAATCCATAATGGTCGAATCTTGCCCGGTCAGAAAAGCATCATCCTCTAGTCCTAAAACTTCTTGATCAAAATCCTTCAGAATATCTGTAAAGACAATACCGCTGGCATGACCGGAAATATTGGCAGAGGGGCCAATCAAGGGACCTGTCTCCCTAATCAGATCAAGCGTGATAGGGTGACTGGGCATCCGAAAACCGACTGTTTTTAGGCCAGAGTTAATCCAGTAGGGAACTCTGTCGTTGGCCTCTAGAATAATGGTCAAGGGACCTGGTAAAAAGGCTTCTACCAATCGTTTGAGATAGGTCGGTTGATTCTTAGAAAAGAATTCGATAGCTTCGAGGGAAGCGACGTTTAGGTTAAGCGCCTTGTCTTTTGGGCGACGCTTGAGCTGGTAAACATGTTCGACAGCTTGTTCATCTAGAGCCTTAGCAAAAAGACCGTAAACTGTTTCCGTGGGCAAGACGACTGCTCCACCATTTTCCAACTCTTGCTTCATTCTATCCATCATCCACAACAACCATCCTATCTTGACCAAACTGGTCCTTGAGTGTCCTCACACGTTTTTCAGGAAGATATTTCCTAAACAATGCAGGAACACTATGGCCTTGTTTGTATCCAATTTCAAGGTAAATCTTACCTCCCTCACGGAGATGATTCTTAGCTTCTTGAGCAATCTTGCGATAGATAGCCAGACCATCTTCCTCAGCAAAGAGCGCAAGATGGGGCTCCGAATGTAGGACATTCAAGCCTACCTCCGACTCATCTGCCCGAGAGATATAGGGGGGATTGGATACAATTATATCATAATTTTCAGCAATTTCTGCAAAACAATCAGATTTTTTAAAGGATATTTTTAGATCTTGCAAAGACGCATTTTCGCTTGCTAAGTTCAGTGCATCTGGAGAAATATCGCTTGCTGTTACAAGCCAATCTGGGCGATTTTTCGCTAAAGCAAGCGCGATAGCGCCACTCCCAGTACCAATATCCAAAACTGACTGATTTGGCTTGGCATTTTCAGTGAGAATGAGCTCAACCAACTCTTCTGTCTCAGGGCGTGGAATCAAGACTCGCTCATCCACCTTTAGCTCCATCCCATAGAATTCAGCATGTCCGATGAGATACTGGGCAGGTACATGTGCAACCAGTTGTTTGTAGATACTTTCTACAAATTCTTTCTCCTCTGGAGTGATTTCCTGCTGAATAGCAAAAATAAAGTCTGTAAAAGAGAGATTTTTGAGGCTCCGATAGACAAAAGAGAGGCTTTCAGCTTCCTCTCCTTGTGTGATTAATTGTTCCTCAAAACCCTTAAAAATTTGAGCTAATTTCATGCTTTGTTTAATTCTTCTAGTTTTTGTGTTTGGTCATAGAGAACCAAGGCATCTACTACTTCATCCAATTTACCAGACAAGATGGTATCCAATTTTTGAAGAGTCAAGCCAATCCGATGATCAGTCACACGGTTTTGAGGGAAGTTATAAGTCCGGATCCGCTCTGAACGGTCACCCGTACCGATTGTAGACTTCCGCTCCGCATCTTGCTCGTCTTGGGCAATTTGAGCAAAGTGGTCAGCCACACGCGCACGAATAATCTTCATGGCCTTATCACGGTTCTTTTGTTGCGTCCGCTCTTCCTGCATCTCTACCTTGATATTGGTTGGCAAGTGAACGATACGAACGGCTGTTGCAACCTTGTTGACGTTTTGTCCACCCGCACCAGATGCGTGGTAGATATCAATCCGAAGGTCTTTTGGATCAATGTCATACTCAACTTCTTCGATTTCTGGCATGACCAGAACTGTCGCTGTCGAGGTATGGACACGACCTTGGCTTTCCGTCACAGGAACCCGTTGTACCCGGTGGGCTCCTGATTCGTACTTAAGTTTTGAATAGACCGATTGACCAGAAACCATGGCTACGACTTCTTTGATCCCACCAACGCCATTGTAAGAGGCTTCCATGACCTCAAAGCGCCAACCTTGGCTTTCCGCGTATTTTTGGTACATCTGTAAGAGGTCACCCGCAAACAACTGGGCTTCGTCTCCTCCTGCTGCCCCACGGATTTCCAAGATAATGTTCTTGTCATCGTTTGGATCTTTTGGAAGAAGTAAGATCTTCAGTTTTTCTTCGTACTCCTCTTTTTCAGACTTAGCATCTTTTAGCTCTTGCTTGGCCATTTCTTCCAAATCTGCATCGCCGCCTGCTTCCTTGATCATTTCTTCAGCATCGACGATGTTTTGAAGGACTTGTTTGTATTCTCGGTAAGCTGTTACCGTGTCACGAGTGGAAGCCTCTTCTTTTGAAAGCTCCATAAAGCGTTTGGTATCAGAGACCACATCAGGGTCACTCAGTAATTCTCCTAACTCTTCGTATCGGTCTTCTACAGCTTGTAGTTGATCATAGATATTCATATTTGCTCCTTAATTCTTGGTTGTTAGATCATAGGTTGCTACAATTTCGTCTTCTATGACTTGGCCAGTTTCTTTAAATCCATAATGGAGATAGCAAGATCTTGCATGTTTATTTTCTGGGTCATAAGATAACCAAAGACTTGTTGCTTTTCCAGCTGGCTCTGTTCGAACAAAGTCAATAACTGCATCCATAGTCGGTTTAAAATAGCCTAAACCTTGAAATCGTTGATCGATCATAAAACGAAATAACAAGTAATTTCCCTTGCTGATCCCAATTTTCTGGTCATAGGTAATCATAACAAAACCAATTAATGCTTCCTTATCATAAACTGCTAAGGGAGCTATAAAATCACCAATTTTATCATATACATAGGCTTCAGCTAAACTAATGGAATTGGATGCAATAAAATTCCTTTGGTTTGGATGAACTTCTAGATTTAAAACGTCAAAATAATTCTCTATTGTAATATCTTTTAAACAAATAGACATTTCTATTCTCTCTAAAACGTTCTAGACGCTTTCAGTTGGTATGTCCGGATTAAAATAATGCTTGCGGCAAACCGAGATATAGGTCTCATGTCCACCGATCTGGATCTGTTCTCCATCGTAGACAGGTTTGCCCGCTTGGGTACGCAAGACCATGGTCGCCTTGCGGGAACAGTATTGGCAGATGGTCTTAATCTCCTCAATCTTGTCTGCCAACAAGAGGAGGTGTTTAGACCCCTCAAAGAGTTCATTTCGAAAATCATTTTTAAGGCCAAAAGCCATCACCGGCACATCCAGTTCATCAACGACTCTTGCCAGATCATAGACATGATGGCGTTTCAAAAACTGAGCTTCATCGATTAAGACACAGTAAGGTTTGATGGGTTGGTTCTGAATAAAACCAAAGATATCTGTTCCTTCTTCAATTGCAACGGCTTCTCGCTTCATACCAATCCGGCTAGAAACTACTCCTACTCCATCTCTAGTATCAATTGCCGAGGTCATAATCACCACACGCTTGCCTTGCTCTTCATAATTATGGGCCACCTTCAAGATCTCAATGGTTTTCCCTGAGTTCATGGTCCCATATTTATAATATAATTGTGCCATTTTCCTTCTGTTCTCTCTAAAATGTGTTTCATTATCATTTTACCATAATTTTGCTGACCTTTGTATTCCAAAATGTGATAAAATAGTTCTATAACATATTTAGGAGGTGGCCATATGCCATTTGTACGAATTGACCTATTTGAAGGACGCACTTTGGAACAAAAGAAAGCCCTCGCTAAAGAAGTAACAGAAGCTGTTGTTCGCAACACTGGTGCTCCTCAGTCAGCTGTTCACGTCATCATTAATGATATGCCTGAAGGAACCTACTTCCCACATGGTGAAATGCGTACCAAATAATCTTGCCGTCAAAAAAACCTTTCTTGCTTGTGACTTCACATAGCAGGAAAGGTTTTTTGCTTATTTTTCTTGTGCTTGACGTTTTGCCTTCCGTTCTTCGAATTCTTCATCACTCATCAAGGTTCCACCGACATTAGCTGATTTCGCAAAGGCTGTGTAGCGACGCAACCAACCACTGGAAATTTTCGATTTGAACGGTTTCAAGTGTTTACGACGTTCTGCAAGGGTCGCATTATCGACAAGCAACTCGATTGTACGATTTGGAAGATCAATCACGATTTCATCCCCATCTTCGATTAAGGCGATATTACCACCTTCTGCTGCTTCTGGAGAAACGTGACCTATCGCAATCCCACGAGTAGCTCCTGAGAAACGACCATCCGTAATAAGAGCCACATCCTTACCAAGACCGCGTCCGACAATCTTAGAAGTTGGCGCCAACATTTCTGGCATACCAGGACCACCCTGAGGACCTTCGTAACGAATGACAACGACATGTCCCTTCTTGACTGTTCCATTGTCAATCAACTCAAGGGCTTGATCTTGTGAATCGCAACAAATAGCCTTACCGCAGAAAGTGGTCACAGATGGATCGACACCACCTACCTTGATAACCGCTCCATCTTGAGCAATATTTCCGTAAAGGATAGACAAACCACCAACTGGTGAAATAGGATGCTCAATTGGATGGATAATTTCTTCATTTTTAATTTCCGCACCAGCTACGTTTTCTTTCAAGGTTTTACCAGTAACTGTAATACGATCACCCTTAATAGCTCCTTTTTTAATCAACTGATTAATAATAGCTGGAACACCACCAGCTTCGTGCACATCATGCATAGTGTAGACACTTGAAGGGGCAATTTTAGAGAGATAAGGTGTCTTCTTGGCAATTTCATTGATATCTTTGAGATCATAGTCAATCCCCGCCTCTCGCGCAATCGCAAGCGTATGGAGAACAGTATTGGTTGAACCACCCATTGCCATATCAAGCGCAAAGGCATCATCGATAGCTTCTTTGGTCACAACATCCCGTGGACGGATATCTTTTTTAATATTCTCTACCAATTGTTTGGCCGCTTGGCGAACCAATTCCCGGCGTTCATCTGAAACAGCTAAAATGGTACCATTTCCTGGAAGAGCAAGGCCTAATACTTCCATCAAACAGTTCATGGAATTGGCGGTAAACATACCAGAGCAAGAGCCACAAGTTGGGCAAGCATTTTTTTCCAGGAAATCCAGCTCATCCATGCTCATATCACCAGCTTGATAAGTACCTACTGCTTCAAACAAACTGGAAAGAGTCGCTTGATGCCCCGTCATGTCAACGCCACCCTTCATAGGTCCACCAGAACAAAATACAGCAGGCACATTGGTCCGCATGGCTGCCAAAATCATTCCTGGTGTAATCTTGTCACAGTTGGGAATATAGAAAACACCGTCAAACCAGTGGGCATTGATGACCGTTTCAGCAGTATCAGCGATCAACTCGCGTGATGGCAAACTATAACGCATCCCGATATGTCCCATAGCGATTCCGTCATCGACACCGATGGTATTAAACTCAAAAGGAATTCCACCAGCTTCGCGAATAGCTTCCTTGGCAACATCTGCTAATTCACGCAGGTGAACATGCCCTGGAACGATATCAATATAGGAGTTACAAATTGCAATAAAGGGTTTTTGCATATCTTTTGCTGATTTTACTTGCCCTGTTGCATAGAGGAGACCACGCGCTGGTGCTCGGTCGATCCCCATTTTGATCATATCGCTTCTCATCTTGTTCTCCTTCTAGTTCTTCATTTCTACCTCCTAATCTTACCACTTTGACCTCAATTGTCAAGAACTTTCAGAAAATTTATACTATTTACGGTACATAAAAAGCCTGGTTTCCCAGACTTTAGTTTGTTTGCTTTTTTTCGATCTGCCAGAGCCGAAGTTGGTAGCAAATACCACTCACGACAAGGCTAGAAATAAGACCAATCCAATAGGCATAGGGACCAAGGTTGGTCACATGATCAAGGAAAATCCCTAAAGGAATCGAAATACACCAATAGCTAAAAACTCCTAATAAGAACGGAACGGTTGTATCCTTATAGCCCCGCAAAATCCCTTGAAGGGGTGCCGCAAAGGTATCGGCTACTTGGAAAAAGAGACTATAGGTCATGAAAATAGCAGTTTGCTGCACAAAGATTGGATCCTTGCCGTATAGTCCCGCCAGTTGGAAGCGGAAGGTATAAAGAAAGACAAGGGTGACAATGGCAAAGCCAAAGGCTGTCAGCCGGCCCAATCGGCAATATTGTTTGACCACTTCTGGTCTTCCTGCTCCCAGTTCGTAAGATACAATAATGGCCATGGCGCTTGAGATACTCATCGGAAAGGCATACATCAAGGTTGAAAAATTCATGGCCGACTGGTGACTAGCAATAGTGAGTGATGGGAATTTTGCCATTAACAGGCCAACCAGCGAGAAGATGATGACTTCCGCAAAAACAATTCCTCCAATTGGAAGACCTAATCGCAAGACTTCCTTCATCCCTTTAAAATCATAAGGTTGCGGCTTCCACAATTGGAAAGATGCTACCTTAGGGTGCTTGCACAAGATCAAAACTGCAATAGCCAGCAAGACCCAGTAGGCCATAGAGGTTCCAAGACCTGCTCCCGCTCCTCCCATCTCAGGAAAGCCAAAAGCCCCATAGATCAAGATATAGTTAAAACAAGCATTCAAAGGTAAGAGCAAGAGCATCAAGTACATCGATAGTCGCGTCATTCCCAACGTATCAAAGAAAGTCCGAATGATACTAAAGAGCAATAAAGGCAAAATACCAAGCGAAAGATAGTATAGATAATGAACCGCGATCTGAGCCACGACCTTTTCTAAGCCGATCCGAGTCAGAATTAATGGGGCAATCCCCCAGACAAAGCCCATTAAGAGTATAGCCATCCCTAGAGACATATAAAGGAATTGGTAAACATCCCCTGCAATTCGATTTTTATTGCCCTTTCCGAGATGATGTCCGACGATCGGCGTTAGGGCAGAGACAATCCCTGTCAAAAAGGTGAAAAAGGGATTCCACAGGCTGGTGGCTGTAGAGACCCCAGCAAGATCTAGGGTCCGGTACTGGCCTGTCATGGCTGTATCAACAAAACTAGCAGAATAATTGGCCAATTGGTAAATCAAAATCGGTAAAAATAGGCTTATAAACAAGCGCAGGCGTTCTTTAAAACGGTGGGTTTCATACATAATCCTAACTCTTTTCTAATCCATCATTATTTCCCTTCTTCCACTCTACTATACGTTTCCTTAAAAGTCAAAAAAACCGAAGACCTCAGGTGAGATCTTCGGAAGTTCAGAGATTATTTTTGATGGCGGTTCAAAATCGCGTTAAGAATAATCGCCAAGACACTTGCGACGACAATTCCGTTTGCAAAGAACATTTGGAATCCAGTTGGAAGGCCGTTAAAGAGGGTACTGTTATTCAAACCAACCCCGGCAGCAATCGATACCGCTGCAATTAAGAAATTGTGCTCATTGTGCTCAAAATCAACACGCGCAAGAATCTGCATCCCTTGAATAGACACAAAACCAAACATCACGAGCATGGCTCCACCAAGAACTGGGCTTGGGATGATTTGTGCCAAAGCTCCAAACTTAGGAAGGAGACCAAGAAGAACGAGGAAACCGGCTGCGTAGTATATTGGAAGACGAGTCTTGATACCAGACAATTTCACTAAACCAACGTTTTGTGAGAATCCAGTGTAAGGGAAGGTATTGAAGATACCACCGAGAAGAACGGCCAACCCTTCAGCACGATAGCCATTACGGAGGCGAGTGCTGGTAATTGGATCTTTAGTAATATCAGAAAGGGCAAGATAAACCCCTGTTGATTCCACCATAGAAACTGTCGCGATGATACACATCATTAAGATTGAAGTGATTTCAAACTTAGGAGCTCCAAAGAAGAATGGTGTTGGAACGTGAACAACTGGTGCTTGCGATACAGGTGTGAAATCCACTAAGCCCATAGAGGCCGCAATAGCAGTCCCTACGATTAACCCAATCAAAATAGAGATGGATTTGATAAAGCCAGTCGTATAGATATTAACGATCAAGATAATGAGAATCGTAATCAAGGCCAAGACCAAACTTTGTACCGTTGGTTTGGCTGCGTTATTCCCCATGTTACCAATCGCTACGGGAATCAAGGTCAAACCAATGGTCGTAATGACCGATCCCGTCACGATCGATGGGAAGAGGTTGGCAATCTTAGAGAAGAAGCCAGAGACAAGAATGACATAAAGCCCTGAAACAATCAAGGCACCAAACATGGCCCCACTACCATGGCTAGCTCCGATCATGCTAAGAGGTGCTACAGACTGGAAGGCAACCCCAAGGACAACAGGAAGACCGATCCCAAAGTACTTATTGAGCTGAACTTGAAGGAAAGTCGCTACCCCACACATGAAGATATCTGTAGAGATGAGGTAGGTTAGCTGATGAGCGTTATAGCCCAACGCTCCCGCAATCATAATCGGCACCAAAATAGATCCCGAATACATGGCTAATAAATGTTGCAAGCCTAAAATAGCCGCTTGCGAATGGCTTTCTTGTTTTTGCATTAGATGTCTGCCTCCTTAAATACAACTTGGCCATTTTCAAAACGGTCCAAACGCGCGAGGGATACAACTGGGTATCCCAACTCTTCTAATAATCCCCGTCCATCTTGGAAGGATTTTTCAATGACAATTCCAATGGCTTCCACTTTAGCACCCGCTTGTTCGATGATTTGGATTAAGCCTTTAGCCGCTTGGCCATTCGCAAGGAAATCATCAATGATCAAGACCTTATCTGCTGGATCCAAGAATTTACCCGCAATCGAAACGGTGCTGGTGACTTGCTTGGTAAAGGAATAAACCTCAGCCGTCAAAATCCCCTCATTCATGGTGATATTTTTCGCCTTTTTGGCAAAGATCATGGGAACATCCAGCGATTCTGCTACATAAAGAGCAGGCGCAATCCCAGATGCTTCAATAGTCACAACTTTGGTAATACCAGCGTCTTTGAAATGATCCGCAAAGGTTTGACCAATTTCCTTCATCAGTTTGAAATCCACTTGGTGGGTCAAAAAGGAGTCCACCTTGAGGATATTTTCTCCTAAAACATTGCCATCTTTTAAGATACGTTCTTCCAGTAGTTTCATACTTCCTCCTACTTTAAACAATCCTCTACTCATTCACAAAACACAAAAAGGCCTGCTAAGCAAGCCTTGAAATCTCTCTAGGAAGAGAAATAATCCCGACTTACTTATTGTTAGGTGTTCCGGCACCTTGTAGAAACATCACGCCCATTCGTGAAATAAATAAGTAATTGAATTAGTGTGCATCGCCATTCCAGATGGAATTCTTCACGATCACATAGTCGACGTGCTTCAGATCCGCTAATTTCCGACCTCCAGCATACGAGATCGAACTTTGCAAATCTTGTTCCATTTCTGTCAAGGTATCTTGGAGATGCCCCTTAGCAGGTAATAAAATTTTCTTGCCCTCGACATTCTTATAAGCACCTTTTTGGTACTCTGAAGCGGATCCATAGTACTCTTTGAAAGACTCTCCATCGATTTCTACCGTTTTACCAGGACTTTCAATATGCCCAGCAAAAAGCGAACCGATCATGACCATAGACGCCCCAAAACGAATGGACTTGGCAATATCTCCATTGGTCCGAATCCCGCCATCCGCAATGATCGGCTTGCGGGCTGCTTTTGAACACCAGCGAAGGGCTGCTAATTGCCAACCACCTGTACCAAATCCAGTCTTAACCTTTGTGATACAAACCTTACCAGGACCGATCCCGACCTTGGTCGCATCAGCTCCCGCATTTTCTAATTCACGGACAGCTTCAGGTGTTCCGACATTTCCAGCAATGACAAAGGTACCTGGCAATTCTTTCTTAATGTGATGGATCATCCGAATCACACTATCCGCATGGCCATGGGCGATATCAATGGTGATGTACTCGGGTGCATCTGCCTTTAATTGACTCACAAAGTCATACTCATATTCCTTAACACCGACCGAAATCGAAGCAATCAAGCCTTGATCGTGCATACGTTTGACAAAGGGAATCCGACCTGCTTCGTCAAAACGGTGCATGATGTAGAAGTATCCACCACGCGCCAACTGTTCTGCCACATCCTCATCTAGAATAGTCTGCATATTGGCCGGCACAACAGGAAGTTTAAAGGTATGATTGCCAAACTGAACGGTCGTATCCGCCTCAGAACGGCTATTGATGATACATTTGTTCGGAATTAGCTGAATATCTTCGTAGTCAAAAATAGGAAATTCATTTAACATCGATTGTAAAATCTCTTTTCTATAAACTAACCTACCTATGCGTTTCCGCATCACTACGTCACTCGACGTTTCCTTGATTGATTATACCAAAGATACGGACCTAATGCAACGGGAATGATTTTATAGGAAACAACGTTCGGAAATTACAAAATAAAACCTGTTTCAAAAAGAGAAACAGGTTTTATTTATGAACATTTTGGAGCCAATTGTTGATTTCTCTAGCTACAATTTCTGGTGCCTCTGAATACAGTTCGTGTCCCAAACCTTCTAGCAAGACTTGCTTGATCTTGGGATCAAGTTGATTCAGAGCTGCTTTCCTCCATTCAGGTTCTTCTTGGTATCGAGGACCAATAAAGAGGACGGGCTTGTCTGTAATTGAAATCTGGTTAGCCTTGATCTGACGTCGTAGACGCAATAAAGCCAAGACCTTTTCTAGATCTAGATTTAATTCATATTGTTCACTCGCTAGATTCCAGCGATAGCTAGCCTCTACTGCTTTTCGCGCTATAGGCGTAGGATCTGCTCCATCACCGAATTCTGCTAACACGGCTTCTTCCAATGTCGAAAAGACTTGCTGCTGCATGAAGGACGATGTACCTTCTAGCTCTTCCTCAAGAGGCAAGATCTTTTCCATATCCAGATAGCCACCATCCAAGAGAATCAGAGCTTGGATCTGAGGGAACGCAGCAGCCAGATAACGAGCCAAATCTCCACCCAAAGAATGCCCCAATAAACAGATCTCTTCAGCTTGCTCGATCTGACCTTGAAACCAAGCATGAAGATCTTTTTCTGTCTGAATCATTTCCCTATAGGGATCTAAAAAGGTTACCGGAAAGCCGAGATCATCGATAAGTGGCACCAGATGGTAGCAATTGCCACCTAGACCGCCGATAAAATAATATTGCATATATTTTGTCTCTTTTCTATAAGATTAAAAGCTTATGAAAGCTATACATATTTAGTCATCCTTTCCCTACTATCATACCGAAATACAGTTTGAAGATCAAGTTCGTCACTAGCTAGGGGAATTTGATACAAAAATGAGACCACAGGGTCCTTAGAATGTAAACAAACTATCTTAAAGTATAATAAGTTGATAAAATATCGAAACTTTCCGCTGTGAGAAAAGTGCCTGAAACAATAATGTTTCAGGCACTCGGAATTATTGAGACATTAGGCTCAATAATTAGTCATGGAACTTCGAAGAAGTTCGCTGACGTCCGTACTCACCTAAGGAAAGTTTCTAATACGACTAGCTCTTCAATCTGAGACCCTTGAAGTCTCCTTATATTTGATCCTATCTGAATAAACAGGATACAAAAAAATCCACTCACTTGTTGTGAAATGGATTGTTTCTTCATTAACGGTTCAACAAGAAATTGAACAATTTTTCGACAATTTTTACGACCAACCAGCATAAGAATCCGATATAGCTAAAATAGAAAATGAGTGACAAAATCGTAATAATCATGGTTTCCTCCTTCATCGATTGCAAGTCCTTGTCTTATTATACCTTTTTATGCAATCGAACTCAATAGAATTTTGAAAATTGTCTGATTATTCTTTTTCTTTCTTATCTTCTTTTGCATCTTGATCGGCTTCTTCACTGCCTTTATTGATAGCTGTCTTAAATTCAGCAAACATTTTGCCGATAGACTGGCCCAACTCAGGTAGGCGTTTTGGTCCAAAAATCAAGAGGGCACCCAGGATGATGATGATCAAACCTGGTGCTCCAATATCACGTAAAATTCCCATTAGTTTCTCCTTTTTCTCAAATAGATGACTTTACTGATGGCGACACTCACTTCAAATAAGAGGATCAAAGGGACCGTCATGGCCAAGTCACTGATAAAGTCTGCAGGGGTTAGCACGACGGCTAAGATCAGCAGGACAAAGTAAGCGTAACGACGATAGGTGATTAAAAACTGTGGTGTCAAAAGCCCAATTGAGGTTAGAAAAGCGACCAAAACTGGTAACTCAAACAAGACTCCTAAAGGCAAGGTGGTGTGCCATAAGAAGGTTAAATAATTTTGCGCCGTCAATTGGGTATCAAACAATCCTTCTCCCAAGCGCATCAAGACCTCTAAAATAGCTGGGCTGACAAAGAAATAACCAAATGCAAGCCCCAGCACAAAGCAAATAAAGCTAGCTGGTATGTAGGCAAAGACTGCTCGCGCCTCCTTCTCCCTCAAAGCCGGTCTCACAAATTGCCAAATCTGGTAGACAATAAAGGGCAGGGTCAGACTAAAGGCTGTGAGATTGGCCAGAGATACATAGATCCAGAGGATATCATTTGGCCCTAGTACCAGCAGTTTTTGATGCAGGCTAGCCGTCAATACTTGGTAGAGTTCTCCTCCAAATACAAAGGCTACAATAAAAACGATAATGTAACACAAGACCACTGCGATCAATCGTTTTCGAAATTCGACCAAGTGCTCGACAATGGTCATTTTATCTGCTCTAGTCTTTGCCATATTGTCTCACCGTGATAAGGGCGATCAGGGCCACAAAGAGTAGTTGAGGAAGAAGAACTTCCCAGCTTGGATAGATCCCTGCCCAATCGATGGTTGGAAGTCCATTGACCAAATGACTAGGTAGGATATTAGTCAACTGCAAGGCGTGGATGCTAACACCAAGCATCTTGAAGGCCAAGGCGTAAATCAACCACGTCAGAATGAAAAAGATTCGATGAGGTTGGATGGCTTGACTGGCCTTGGTCATCGCCACTGCAATGATAATGAGAACGGCTATGGCAAGCCCGATTCCCAGTATGAAATGAGCAGTTGTAATCCGTGGGATGATTCCGACATAGAAGAGAATGGTCTCAGCCCCTTCACGAAAGACTGCTAAGAAACTGAGGGCAAACATAGAGACAAAACTTCCTGTAGCCGTTACCGTCTTCACCTGACGGTCCATAAAGGCATTCCACTGTTTGACAGAGGACTTGCTGTGTAGCCAAATTCCAATGAGGATCATCATGACCACTGCGAAAATCCCAACGCCCCCTTCAATGATTTCCCGGTTAGACCCCGAAGTCACAGCTGGAAAAGCTACTTGCAGAACAAGAGCGATCGCTGCACTGGCAAGAACCCCCGCAAGAGCTCCACCGTAGACCCATTTGAGGCCTTTCCTCATCTTAGCGGCCTTAAGGGTCGTCACAAGGGCCATGACGATCAGAAGCGCTTCTACTCCTTCACGCAGAAGAATCAACATAGCATCAAAAGCGTTGTAAGAAGCTGTCGTATCGATCGCAGAAAGGTCCCTGATCAAGGCTTGTAATTTCTCTTGATAGGTCTTTTCTTTCCCCTTAACCATAATGACCGGTGATTCACTCTCTACGCGCGTGTAGAGGCTTGGATTGGTCGTACTGACATCCCCCTCAATGGTTGGCCAGATGGTGATGAACTGCTTCATAGTTGCTGCAGCAGATTGATCGTCGCCGGATTGGAATTGGTTTTGCGCCTTCTCCAAAAGCTTGATCCCATCTTTCAGTGTCAAATCCGTATTAGCACTGCTAATCACTTCTCCTTTTACAAAGGCATCAATCCCATTTTTGAGGTCATCATAGGAGGACTGGATGCTGGTGAAGTCAGTAGGCTCTGTTTCAATGCTACTACGTAAGAGCGAAATGGCCGTCTCGATTTTGCCATAGTAGGCTGTGCTGTGATCTCTTACCACTGCTTCGTTTCGTGTCCAGGTATTATTGAGATCAGCATAGGTTTGACGGGTTTTATCCAGATCCTTAGCTATAATGGCATCTTGTAAGTTCTTAAAATAAGGAGCGAGGCGACTCACGAGTTTGTCTTTTTCCGCCTCTAAATCGACCGGATTTTGCTCTTTTTCAAAAGCGAGCAAGGCTGATGAGATCTTGGTGAGATCCTCTTTGGTTACCTCCCCTTTTATAGCTAGAGCTTGGCTAACTTTTTTTCCTGCCTTGGACTCATGGTGGTCCTTGGTTTCAAAATCAGCTTGAATCTCAGCGATCAATTCCTTGGCCTTCTCCTGGTTCTTATTTTCTACAGCGGTTGTTGCGTCTGTGATCTTGATAAAGAGATCGCTATAAGATTCCGCAGCCACTGGATGAGTCCAGAACAAGGCAAGAAGGCCTAACAAGATCAAGAGTTTATTCAAAGAGTGCTTGACCAAGGTAGCCTCCTTTCTCTACGCCTGCAAAGCAAGCAAAGAGTCCACTTCCAATATGGGTGATGTACTCGTTCATTTTATCGACTGCACCCAAATTGGTTTGGATTTTAACAAAACTGTTTGGATCTTTTTGAAAAGCGATAAAAATCAAGCCTGCATCAAATTGCCCTGTTCTCTCATCGATGCCATCCGAATAGGAATAAGACCGCCGTAAAATAGGGAGATTTAGCTCTTTTGCCAAGCGGACATGTGAATCAACTGGTAGTTTAGATAAATCTACTTCATCAAATTCGTTGGTTTTCCCAAAGGGAGCGCCTGACTCTTTGTAACGACCAAAGGTATTTTCCTGCTCCTGCAAATTGGTCCGGTCCCAAGTTTCCAAGTGCATTTGGACAAGGCGAAGAGCCATGTAGGAACCACCCTTCATCCAGTCCTTGCTGTCAGTCCAGACGACCTTATCAAAGTCCTTCTCCGTCGTGACATTTGCTGTTCCATCCTTGAAACCAAAGAGGTTACGCGGTGTTTCTTTCCTGTCACCAATCGCCGCAAAACCGGACTTGCTCCACTTCATAGTGATGCTATTACGACCTTTGCGGATGAGATTTCGGACCGCGTGAAAGGCGACTTGCTCATCGTCGGCACAGGCCTGAATGACGATATCGCCACCAGTGTATTTGTCCTGCAACTGCTCCTTTGGAAATGGAGGCAAATCACGAAATAGCTTGGGACGTTTAGATTCTAAACCTAATTTCTTGAGAAAGTTAGCAGAGACACCAAACGTCAGGCTCAAGCGATAGGGGTTCAGTCCGACAGTTTCTCCTGTATCTTTTGGTGGTAAGAACCCATTGGCACCATTTTTTTGAACCAACTGCCCTTCGACTAATTTACTACTATAATCGGTCCAGTCTTTAAAGAGCTGGATGACTTCTTTTTTGTCCGTCGTGTGAAGATCTAATACCACCAAGTAGCAAGCCTTCTGCATGGCCGTCGTAATCCCTGCTTGGTGCTTGCCATAAAAGGAGATGTCTTCATCCCCGTCATAAGCTTTTTTACTGGAACTGTCTTGATTAGCGAAAAAAGCAGATGCACCAGAGAGACCCAGCGCTAGACCAGCCCCTCCAATACCTGCTTTTTTAAGAAATTCACGACGGTCCATTTTTTTATCTAAAAATTTTTCGTCAGCCATTTTTCTTATTTCCCATCTAAAATCACACCCATTTGAGACAAAGGTTCCCCAAGTTTGGTCACCGCTTCTGCCAATTCTTTGGTATCGTCCTTGGTCAAATCTGTGTAAGGCTTATAATTTGAATCATCGGTCATGTACTTATCCAACAAAGCATTGACATGTTTGAATTCTGCTTCCAAGGTTTTAACCAACTTGGCATCTTTTTTCTCAATCAAAGGTTTAAAGAGAGAGAAGATCTTTTCAGCCCCTTCAATATTGGCGCGGAAGTCGTAAAGATCTGTATGAGAGAATACTTCCTCTTCACCTGTAATCTTTTGCGTTGCCACTTCATTAAGCAGGTCTACCGCCCCGGTTAGCATCACATCAGGAGTCACATCAACGGTTGCGATCTTAGCTTTCAACTCCTTGATATCGTTCACCAGTTGGTCTGCATATTTGTCTGTGCCATCTGTAGTATTGTTTTCCCAAAGGATACGCTCAATCCGGTGGAAGCCAGACCAGCCGTCTTCTGATTTCTTTTCATCCACATAGTCCACCAAACGGTAGTCGATCTTCACATCAGACTCCCCAAAGGTTTCAGCAATCGGTTCTGAGCGTTCGTAAGCCATGCGGATCAATGGGTATTGCTTTTTCGCTTCTTCCAAATTTCCAGATTTTAATGTATCACGGAAACTTTCAGAATCCTTGAGCAATTGGTCAATTTGCATTTGGACAAAGTCTTTGTATTCAGCTGTCGCATTGTCCAAGGTCTTCTGGTCAGCTTTTGACAACTTCACTGTTGAGCTGGTTTGCGTCTTTTGACTGGACTGCTTGCCAGTAGAGTTCGCACACCCCGCTAAAAGAGCAACACTCAATAAGAGTAAACTATATTTTTTCATGAAAAGTTTCTCCTTGTTCAATCTTGATCTTATTTTACCAGAACTTTTCTCATTTTTCAATAATTGTCTGAAAATTTAATAATAGAAAATAAACGCGGAGAAATGACTTTATTTACAAGAGGAGATCCTTGACCCGTCCGATTTCAGATTCTTTTACGACCACAAAGATACTATCTCCTAGGTACAATCGGGTTGCGCCATTCACAGTATAACTCTTTCCGCTACGCATTTGCGCGGTGATCAAGATATCATGTGGCAACTCAAGTTCATGAACTTGCTTGCCAGCAATTTTTTCAGAGACCGGAATTTCAATGATAGTCAAGTCTCCTTCTTCTGACGCTTTATCTGGCAACAATTGCTCCAGCATGGCTTCATAAACGGGCGCACCATGGAGAAGATCCATGATCATGTAGGCGAGCAAAGTGACCATACCCAGTGGCATCAGGCTACGAATATCCCCCACCATCTCTGTTACAAGAATCATGGCTGTCAGTGGGGCTTTTGAAATAGCCCCAAAATACCCACTCATCCCCAGGATAATAAAGAGGGGCAATTGATTAGAGCTGATAAACCCAATGTCTTGAAGAAAGGTTCCAACAATGGCTCCTAAAAGAGAACCCAAAGCAAGAATAGGCAAGAAAATTCCACCAGGAAGGCCACTACCATAACTCAGCATACTCCAGATAAATCGAAGAATAAAATAAAACACGATGGTCAATACAGGATAAGGTAAGCGAGCCAAATCAATCACCAATTGATTTCCTCCACCAAGAATTTGTGGTAGAAAGTAGCCGATCGGAAGAATGAAGAGGAAGGCAAATAAAGAAGAGTAATGAGAAGGGACATGAAAGAGCTGTTCGAGCAGGCGGTAAAAGCGTCCAATATTGAGGACCACTACTTCATAGACATACCCTGCTGCCCCTAAAAAGACTCCGAGAAAGAGATAAATCCAATATTGAGACAGATGGAGGGGCGGAATATTTTGTGGCATGTGAAGGACAGGAGTTTGGCCAAACACATTTAGAGAAATGAAATTTGCAGTCAGACTAGCTGCCAGAGTCGTAATCCAAAAGAAGCGGGAAAAATGATGGTAGACTTCTTCCACGACAAATAAGAGTCCGGCAATAGGGGCATTAAAGGCTGCGGCAAGTCCTGCAGCCGCACCACTTGCAATCAAGGAGCGCTCTTCAACAGGACTAACCTGTAAATGACGAGCGACACCTTTTCCTCCCATAGCTCCTAATTGAATACTAGGCCCCTCACGTCCTAAAAGTAGTCCACTACCGATAGCTAAGACGCCCAGAATGTACTTCTTCCACAAAGTATTCCACCAGCTGACAGCAAGCAAACCCTTGAGTTCTGCTTCTACTTGTGGAATTCCAGACCCTTTGATATCTTTATTGGTACGAATTAGGCGACCAGCTAGAAGGACAATCAAGCCATACCCCAGCACCATCATCAGAAGATAAAAAGGTTGAGAAGGCATGGCTTTGTACAGACCTTGCACCAGATGAAAAATATGTTCAATTAAAAAGCGAAAACTCGAGACAACACAGCCCACAATGATTCCAACAAGAACTCCTCGAACAACATGCGCTACAATTGAGCTAGAGGCAAATTGAAATTCATTTTTGATAGCTTCTTCTTTTACGGACATTCCTAAACTCCTTCAATGGATTCTCCTATTATTATACCCTATTTTACAAGCTCTGAATACATGCGAGGGGATAAAAAAACAAAACCAGCCTTGCTAGTTTTGTTCTTTCGTCATTATTCAGCAGATAAAGCTGCCATAGTGATGTAGTTATATGGTTTGTTGAAGTGTGGCAAGAAGAACAAGTCCGTCAAAGCCAATTTATCAATCGTCACGTGTTCTTGAATTGCAAGTGAGAACATGTGGATGGCCATTGAGATGGCGCTATCACGTGATACCATTTGAGCTCCAAGGATTTGACGAGTGTCTTTGTCATAAACAATCTTGATGCCCACTTCATAGTTATCGTGTTTGATAAATTCTGGTTTTTGAAGGTCGTTGAAGCCTGTTTCAGTGGCATTAAAGCCGGCAGCTTTTGCTTTTTCAAGTGTCAAACCAGTTGAAACCATGTGAAGGCCGTAGATAGAGATCCCGTTAGAACCTTGAACACCGATTCCTTCCAATTCATGACCAGTCGCATTGTAGGCACCAACAATACCTGAACGAACCGCATTAGATGCAAGTGCGATGTAGCTCATTTCCCCGCGCGCATTGTCGTAGATGGTTGCACAGTCACCAACTGCATAGACACCTGGAAGTGACGTTTCTTGTTTCTTATCAACAAGGAAGGCACCGTTGCGGAAGAGTTCAATCTTACCATCCGCAAGAGCTGTATTTGGACGGAAACCAACAGCCAAGATGACCATGTCTACATCGAAAGTTTCTTTATCGGTTACAAGACGTTCTACCTTACCATCTCCTTCAACTGCTTGAACAGTTTGTCCAAGTGCCAAACGGATGTTGTGGTCTTCCAAGTTCTTAGCCATGATGTCTGTGAAGTCTTTATCGTAGTAACCGTTCAAGACAGTATCCACGATATCCACCAAGACAACGTCTTTACCAAGACGTTCGAAAGCTTCAGCAAGCTCAACACCGATGTAACCACCACCAACTACGGCGATGCGGTTCAAGTGTTTGCTGTTATCTTTCAATTTTTCGATGACTTCTTCAGCGTTTTGGTACAATTTAACAAATTGAAGATTTTCAAGAGTTGCTTTGAACTCGCGGTTACCAGGAACGATTTCTACTCCTTTGATCGGAGGAATGATCGGTGTAGAGCCAGTCGCAAAGATCAATTTTTCATAGCTTTCTTTGTGTTCTTTACCGTCAACTTCTGCTGTCACCACTTTGTTGTCATAATCAATTGAAAGAACAGGTGAATTCATGTAAACTTTTGCACCTTTTGCTTCCAATTTTTCCTTGTCAGAGTAGAAAAGACCTTCAGGACCATCGATTTGTTCACCGATCCAAAGTGCCATCCCACAACCAAGGAATGAAATGTTAGAGTTTTGGTCAAAAACTACAATTTCATTTTCATTTCCAAAATTATCTAACATAGTGTTGATACAAGCTGTTCCGGCATGGTTCGCCCCTACAACAACGATTTTACTCATAGAATAAATCCTACCTTTAATTTAATTTACCTCTTGAGTATATCATAATAATGGTATCGTTTACAATCTTTTTGCTCAAAATTTGTGATCTTTTTTTCAAGCTTTCTGAAAAAGAGCATTCACATCCTTCAATAATTGTCAAATAATTTGCTTGAAAGGATTGTGAAAACGGTATCTTTCTGATATACTGTAAGTAAGTGAAAATTGGAAAGGATAGATTTTTAGTGGAACTAAGCAGTCGATCCGAACGTTTGATGGGGACCACCATCACCGTTTCGATCTTTCACCCACAGGCGGAGCAAATCCTAGCCCAATGCTTTGAACAGCTTCGCTTATACGAACACCGTTTTAGTGCAAATGATGCGACTTCTGAACTCATGGAGGTCAACCACCAAGCAGGGATAGCCCCTGTTTCGGTCCACCCAGACTTGTTCGAACTCATTGCCCTAGGGACCCAGCATAGTCAGGCTACAAACAGCCACTTAAACATTGCGATTGGGCCTTTGGTGCAAACTTGGCGGATTGGTTTTTCAGATGCCAAACGGCCTTCCCAAGAGGAGATCGACCAAGCCTTAAGCAAGATCGATCCCAAGCAAATCCAACTGGATACAGAAAACCAGTCGGTTTTTCTTAAGCGTCCGGGAATGAAAATTGACCTTGGTGCTCTTGCTAAGGGCTATAGCGCAGATTTAATTGCTACATTCCTTAAAAGCCAAGGAGTTGAGGATGCCTTGATCGATCTAGGAGGCAATATCCTTACAGTCGGTCAACACCCCCTCAAGCACCAGCCCTGGCGGATTGGCATTCAAAATCCAGTCGAAAAACGTGGCCAACACCTCTTGGTCCTTTCGGTCAAAGATAAGTCAGTGGTCACTTCTGGCATTTATGAGCGTCATTTAGAAGTCGATGGTCAGTCGTTTCATCATATCTTTGATAGCACGACGGGCTATCCAGTTGAAACAGACTTAGCCAGCATTACCATCCTCTCTGATCGATCGGTCGACGGAGAAATTTGGACGACTCGGCTGTTCGGAGAAGCGCCTGCTTCCATTCTCAACATTGTTGAATCACTTCCTGGAATCGATGCTATTTTGGTATCGCAATCAGGTAAAATCGCCTACACGAGTGGGCTTCCATCATATCTATAACTTGCTATCAGAAAGGAATTTCCATGATAAAACTCATTGCGATTGTGGGGACTAACTCCAAGCGTTCTACAAACCGTCAACTACTCGAATACATGCAAAAACATTTTGCAGACAAGGCTGAGATCGAATTGGTCGAAATCAAAGACATCCCAGTCTTTAACAAACCAGCCGACAAACAAGTGCCTGAAGCTGTTTTGGACATTGTTGCTAAAATTGAGGCTGCAGATGGTGTCATCATAGGAACTCCCGAATACGACCACTCCATTCCAGCTGTCTTAATGAGTGCACTGGCTTGGCTCTCTTACGGGGTTTACCCATTGTTAAACAAACCTGTTATGATCACCGGCGCTTCCTACGGGACCTTAGGTTCTTCTCGCGCCCAACTTCAATTGCGCCAAATCTTAAACGCACCTGAAATTAAGGCAAACGTTTTACCAGACGAATTCTTGCTCTCTCACTCCTTGCAAGCCTTCGACAAAAATGGTGACTTGGTCGATTTGGATGTGATTCAAAAATTGGATGCCATCTTCGATGATTTCCGCGTATTTGTGAAGATTACTGAAAAATTGCGCAATGCTCAAGAGTTACTTCGCAAGGATGCCGAAGAATTTGACTGGGAAAACTTGTAAGATAGGAGACAAAAAAGGATGAAATTTGTTGGACTTGTAGGATCAAACTACGATCAATCATATAACCGAAAACTCTTGGAATTCATTCGTCGCCAATTTAAAATCAAATTTGAATTGGAATTGCTAGAAATTGACGAAGTACCAATGTTTAACCAAGATGAAAAATGGGACGAAAGTTTCCAGTTGCGCCTCTTGAACAATAAAATTACCCGTGCAGACGGGGTGATTATCGCTACGCCAGAGCACAACCATACGATCTCTGCAGCTCTTAAATCTGTTCTTGAATGGCTATCTTTCGAGGTGCATCCATTTGAAAACAAACCTGTTATGATCGTCGGTGCTTCTTATTACGATCAAGGAACATCACGCGCTCAGGTTCACCTACGTAAGATCTTGGATGCTCCCGGCGTTAATGCCTACACCCTTCCGGGTAACGAATTCCTTCTTGGCAAAGCCAAGGAAGCTTTTGATGATCAAGGCAATATCATCAACGAAGGAACGGTTAAATTCCTCGAAACTTGCTTGGATAACTTTATCAAATACGTAGAGGTTGTATCGAAATTGAAAAAACCAAAACCAATTGAACCAGAAGATTTGGATTGCGGAAAACCAATCGCGACGACTGTTACAGAAGTCGATCCGGACGATCCAGATTGGGTTGAAAAAGTAGCTGAAATTACCGGTGCTGTATCTGGCGATACGTATGTCAAACTAGACCATGGAATCCTGACTGTCAATCAAATCGACATGTTCTTGAAGGCCATGCCATTTGAGTTGACCTATGCCGATGATAATAACCAATTCCTTTACTACAACAATGCCCATCAGGACCCTGATACCATGTTTGCCAAACGGGTTCCACCTCAATCTGGTAGCCGGATGTCAACTGTTCACGGATCCCTTCCACCAGCTCGTATGAAGAACGTTGAGTGGGTGATCGGTACCCTCCGTAACGGAAACCAAGAATATGTGCGTACCATTGTCCCAGGCTCACCTGAAGGGGTGATCAATACTCACAACTACCAAGCTATGTATTATGAAGATGGTTCTTACGCTGGTATCAATGAGATTGTCTTCAACTTCAAACCATGGTTAGACTGGTACCTTCAAACAACCGGGCAACGCCTTGTAGGTGGTAGCGGACCATTTGCTCCTGCTGGTGGTCACGGTGATGCAGATGCAACTTCTGGTGCTTCTGATGCTGGAGGACATGGTGACGGAGGCCACGGTGATGCAGATGCAACTTCGGGTGCAAGCAACTAAGAAACTAAAAAAAATGAAGCTCCGTGCTTCATTTTTTAGTTTAACTCTTTGATAATCTTCTTAGCATCTTCGTTTGAAATAGCCCCTAATTGTACATGTCCAATTTTCCCATGACTGTCTATAAAGACTTCTGTAGGAATGGAGCGAACCTGATAATCTGCAAATGCAGAACCATCTGGATTGTATAAGACAGGCACTGACTTGTAATCTTGTTGATCAAACCATTTGACGAATTCTTCTTCAGTTTTTTCACCTTGGAGTCCTGGTGCCATAATGGTCAGAATTTCAAAGTCTCTATCCGTATCCTTGACCAATTTCTCTAATTCGGGCATACTTTGCCGGCAAGGACCACACCAGGTTGCCCAAAATTTCAAATAAACCTTCTTCCCTTTGTAGTCTGAAAGTTTGACCGTATTCCCCTTCATATCCTTTAGCTCAAAGTCACTGGCGTCTTTTCCCACTAAAGGATTCTTATTCGTTGTTGTATTCATTGTTGGCTGATTGCTCATACTACTCTCACTAGATTGATTCATGGAACAAGCTGCCAGCAAAGCCAGAGAAAGTACTGAGAAACAAGCGTATTTAATACCTTTCATCATGTGTTAAACCTCCGATCATTTTATGAAAAGATAGATGACAAACTGTTCAATTGTCCCAAGAGTAAGAGAATTCCCATCAGAATAATGATGGCTCCGCCGATTTTCTTCAGCAACAACAAATGGGGTTTGAGACGATTAAAGTAAGGTAGGAGCAGACTAGATGCTAAGGCCAAAAGCAAGAAGGGAAGGGCCATTCCCAATGTATAAACAAAGAGATAAACAGCTCCCATAAGAGCATCCTGCCCATCTGATGCTGCTAAAGCAAGAACTGATCCCAATACCGGACCGATACAAGGAGTCCAACCAAAACTAAATCCAAGGCCAAGGAGAAATGCTGAAAACAACTCATTCTTCTGTTTGTTGGCTCCAAAATCTACTGATTTTTGCTTTTCAAGAAAATGAAAGTGAAAAACTTCCATCTGATGAAGACCAAGTCCAATGATAAGGGCTCCCATCAGGTAACGGAACCAATTGGTGTACATAATCTTTCCAAGCAAGCCCGCTCCAAAACCAATGAGGAGGAAAATAACAGAAATACCAGCAATAAAACAAAGGGTTTTCAGCAAGCCATGCCAGCGAAATCTTTTTCCGAACAATCGGATAGCCTTTCCCTGATCACTTCCTAGCAAGATCCCAATATATACCGGTAGCAAAGGAAAGACACAGGGAGAAAAGAAAGACAGAATACCCGCTAGAAAAACTGTCAGTGAAAAAAATAGTTGATTCATAGGCAACTCCGTATATTGATATGCTACATTTAGTATAGCATTGACTGACCTAAAATAAAAATTTCCGCTACGTTTTTTTACTAAAATTTGGAATTGGATACTAGTTTCAAAAAAACTCTAAGGCACAAAACTTTAGAGCTTCTATCATGACTTATTCTTCTGCAATTTGTTTATTGGGTAATATAAACGATAAAAGAATCCCTATGACTACTGGCACCAACCATGGAAGAGATTGAGCTGCAAAAGGCAGTAAAGCAATTCCCTTTTCTAATAGAGAAATTTTAAAGGTACTTGCCAGAACACTGGCAACAGATACCAAGCTGGCCAAAAAAATCGTCAATTGCATCCCTGGTTTTGAAAGGGCCACAAATTTATTCACAATCACAATTAACACAATGGTAATGGTAATAGGATAGAGAATCATCAAGACAGGTACTGAATAGGCAATAATGGCGCTCAAGCCAAGATTGGCAATCGCAAACCCAATCAGAGTGAAAACTGTCGCATAAACCCTATAAGAAATCTTAGGGAAGGTATGATGGAAGAATTCCCCTGTTGAAACGATCAAACCGGCTGTTGTTGTGAAACAAGTCACCGTCACCATCCCTGCAAGGAAGATTTGGGCAACTGGGCCAAAGATAGCCTTGGTTGCTTCTGAGAGGACATAAACACCCTTATTGGCATCGGAAGCCATCACTTCTGCTGGAATAGGGAAGTGATTTCCAAGGTAACCCAAGCCGATGTACAAAACACTAAAGCCAATGGCTACAACAATGCCAACAATCCAGATCGTTTTAATGTATTCTTTTTTACTGGTGAAACCAAGTTGATTAAGAGTAGTCACCGCGATGACGCTAAAGGCTACTGAAGCCAGGGCATCCAAGGTGTTATACCCTTCAAGGAAACCTTGCCCAAAGGCAGATGCTTGGTAGGCATCTGCTGCCACTTGAGGCGAGTGTCCGCTGTACTTGAGAGCACCAAGGACAACGAGTACAACGATCAAGATAGCAAAGACAGGTGTTAAAATCCGACCAATACTATCTAGGATTTTAGAAGGATACAAGGCAATCAAATAGGCCAAACAGAAATAAATCAAGGTAAAAATGAAGAGTCCAAGTCCTCCATTAGCATTTCCTAACAAGGGGGCGATCCCAACTTCGTAGGAAACAGTTGCTGTTCTTGGAATAGCAAAGAATGGACCAATAGACAGATACAAGGCTACCAGATAAACGATGGCAAACCAAGGAGCAATTTTTCGTGAAATCTCATGGATATACCCTTTAGGATTGAGCGTCCCAATAATCAAGGTGATAATCGCAATTCCTACTCCTGATAAGACAAATCCAGCAATAGCTGGCCAAAATTGATGTCCAGACAATGCTCCTAGAGCTGGTGGAAAAATTAAGTTTCCAGCACCAAAAAAAATACCAAACAGTAATAAACCTGTCAGGGAACCTTTACGTAACATGTATTCTCCTTAAAAGTAATAAGTTTTACTTTATCAAAATTATGGAACCGATGCAACTAATGTGCATACTTCTTGAGGTACTCACATCAAAATTAAATAAAAATGGAGATTCTAATTTTACGTAGAGGTTCTCCATCTTTTTCTAGTGATCACTAAAGCGTCGGTATTTAATACGGAAGTCAAAGTAATTTTCTTCCTGAAGTTTATGGAAAATATCGCGATAAGCCTCTTCATCAAAATGATCGCCCCGATAAAGAATTTCAAAACTGAGACCATCGTATTCTAAGAATGCATTGGCCGTTTTGAAGCCATTTCGATGATAGAAGTCCATTCGAGCCTTTCGTTGCTCTAGATTGTCACATTCTTCATCCAAACGCTCGACCTCTAACAGCATGGTTCGTTCATAAAATTCGACCAGTTTGTCAATGATCTCCTTACCATAACCATGACTACGTAAATGTGGCATGATAGCGAAAAAACTGACATAAAAAGCCTTGGCGTTTGAAATTGCAAATGCAAATCCAACGAATTCCTCCTCATTGTAAAAAGCAAAGAAGTGCGCATCTTCATTGTGAGTGTAGCGCAGGTATTCATCCAAGGGAATTCGTTCTTCTTCGGGGAAAGCTTCGATATTTAAGCATTCGACCTTGTCTAAATCCGGAAAATCCGGAGTGATCAACTGACTTGTTAAGCTCATAAAGCCTCCATTTCTATCTTGATTATACCAAAAAATGTAAGGGCATTCAAGAATCAAGGCTTGTCGCTGCTAGACAAAGTTGATATAATGACACTATGAAAAGAATTCAACGTGTTGACCTAATTCACGGTCCAATTTTGCCTGCCATTTTGAGTTTTGCCTTTCCAATTCTTCTATCTAATATTTTCCAGCAACTCTACAATGCTTCAGACGTCATGATTGTCGGCCATTTTTTAGGCTCCAAATCTTTGGCAGCTGTAGGGTCTACTGCTGCAATTTTTGATTTGATCATCGGTTTTGCCCTTGGTGTGGGAAACGGAATGGGAATTATCATCGCTCGTAATTACGGGGCTAATCGCTTGGATCAATTACGAAAGTCAGTCGCAGCTACAGCTGTGATTGGAGGAGGTTTGAGCTTAGTGGTCATGCTTCTTGGTTATTTTGGACTCTATCCCTTGCTTGAGTTTTTAGGAACCCCCTCTAGTATTATTGGCCAAGCCTACCTCTATATTTCAACCATCGTCAACTGCGTGGCAGTCACCTTTGCCTACAACCTTTGTGCAGGACTTCTGCGCGCTGTGGGCGATAGCTTAGCAGCTCTATATTTTTTGATGATCGCGGCGGTTTTAAATATTTTTCTTGACCTCTACTTTATCACCCAACTTCATTGGGGCGTCCAGTCAGCAGGGATTGCGACCATCATCGCTCAAGGTATTTCGGCCCTTCTTTGTCTCCTCTATATTCGTAAGAAGGTCCCTTTTCTTCTTCCACATCGCAAAGATTTTGTTTGGGACAAGGAGCTTTATCAGGATTTACTAAGTCAGGGCCTTGCCATGGGCCTCATGACTTCCATCGTTTCGATTGGTACGGTGATCCTCCAATCCGCTATTAATCAGCTTGGAACAACCATTATCAGTGCCCAGGTCGCAGCCCGTCGCATCATGTCCTTTGCCGTTTTACCGATTACAGCGATTGCCTCAAGTATCACAACCTTTATCTCGCAGAATTTTGGCGCAGAGCAATTTCAGCGGATCAAAAAAGGCATTACCATTACCAACCTTCTTTCTTGGGGTTGGTCTGTCTTAGTTGCTGCTCTTCTATTCTTTACAAGTCCGTCTTTAACCAGCTTTATTTCTGGCTCGTCAAATCCAGATCTCATTGCAAATGCTAGTCTATACCTTCAGATCAGCTCTTGTTTTTACCCTATTTTAGCGAGTCTCATTATCCTGAGAAATGCCCTACAAGGTATGGGCAAAAAGTTGACGCCTCTCACATCTAGTTTCATTGAATTGTTTGGTAAAATTTTCTTCGTTGTTTTCATTATTCCGTACACCGGCTACATGGGGGTTATCCTCTGCGAACCCCTTATTTGGATCCCTATGACTTTGCAGCTATTCGTAACCTATCGCAAGATCAAGCACCAACTCCTTGCCTAATAACAATTTTTTAAACAAGAACAAAACAACTTCCGCTCAGTTGAACAGAAGTTGTTTTTTGATAGAAAGCAATTAGAATAAACCAACCGCAGTTCCGTCAGCCGCCACATCCATATTTAAAGCAGCTGGACGTTTTGGAAGTCCTGGCATGGTCATCACATCACCTGTAAGAGCAACGATAAAGCCTGCACCGAGTTTTGGTACCACTTCACGAATGGTAATTTCAAAGTTCTCAGGAGCTCCCAAAGCATTTGGGTTGTCTGAGAAACTGTACTGAGTTTTAGCCATACAAATTGGAAGTTTATCCCAACCATTTTTGACGATTTGAGCAATTTGTGTCTTGGCTTTCTTCTCAAAGTTCACCTTGACTCCGCGATAGATTTCAGTAACGATGGTTTCGATTTTTTCTTCCACAGAAAGGTTGTTGTCATAGAGACGTGTATAGTTTGCTGGACTTGTTTCAATGGTCTTGACCAGTGTTTCAGCTAGCTCTACCCCGCCATCGGCACCATTGGCCCATACACTAGCCAACTCAACTGGAACGTCGATTTCAGCACACAATTCTTTCAGGGCAGCAATTTCTGCTTCTGTATCAGTGACAAATTCGTTGATGGCCACTACAGCAGGAATACCGAACTTGCGAATATTTTCCACGTGACGTTTCAAGTTAGCAAATCCAGCTCGTACAGCTTCTACATTTTCTTCTGTCAAAGCATCTTTGGCTACACCACCGTTCATCTTAAGGGCACGAAGTGTCGCTACGATCACTACTGCATCTGGTGATGTAGGCAAGTTTGGAGTTTTGATGTCTAAGAATTTTTCAGCACCAAGGTCAGCACCAAATCCTGCTTCTGTAATCGTATAGTCAGCTAAATGAAGAGCTGTTGTCGTTGCTAATACAGAGTTACATCCATGGGCAATATTGGCAAATGGACCACCGTGAACAAAGGCAGGAGTTCCATAGATGGTCTGAACCAAGTTTGGCTTGATCGCATCTTTCAAAAGTAAGGCAAGGGCGCCCTCTACTTCCAAGTCACGGACATAGACTGGCGTGCGATCATAGCGGTAACCGATAACGATATTAGCCAAGCGACGTTTCAAGTCTTCGATATCTGTTGCCAAGCAAAGAATGGCCATAATTTCAGAAGCAACGGTGATATCAAATCCATCTTCCCGCGGGATCCCATTTAGGGGGCTTCCAAGACCGACTGTCACATGGCGAAGGGCACGGTCATTCAAATCCACGACCCGTTTCCAGATAATGCGACGTTGGTCAATTCCTAGTTCATTTCCTTGATGCAAATGATTGTCAATCACAGCTGCAAGGGCATTGTTAGCCGTTGTAATGGCATGCATATCCCCTGTGAAATGAAGGTTAATATCTTCCATTGGAAGAACTTGGGCATAGCCACCTCCAGCAGCTCCTCCCTTGATCCCCATAACCGGACCTAAGGAAGGTTCGCGAATGGCAATCATGGTATTCTTGCCGATTTTATTCAAAGCATCTGCCAGTCCAATTGTAATGGTTGATTTCCCTTCTCCAGCAGGAGTTGGGTTGATCGCAGTGACTAAAATGAGCTTCCCTACAGGATTTTTCTCAACTTCACGAATCTTATCAAAACTTAATTTCGCCTTGTATTTCCCGTACAATTCCAAATCGTCACTATTCAAACCGATTTTTTCAACGACGTCCACAATTGGTTTTAATTCAATACTTTGAGCAATCTCGATATCTGTTTTCATTAGGGGATACTCCTCTTTATTTGATACCTCCATTATACCTAAAATTCGCGAAAATGACACCCTTTTTATAAATTTTGAATTTTTTGTTCGCTTTTTATTGATTAGTCCCTCCAAATGTACCACTTAATACAAGGAGCACCTAACTATTTTGATAGCGACAAAGGGGAGTTTTTCCATCTTAATATCCAAAAGGCCGTTCAAATCTTTACTTACGTATCCTTTTTGTGTAAAATAGGCGTATGCATATTTTAATCACATCTGGCGGGACCAGTGAAGCCATTGATAGCGTTCGTTCGATCACCAATCATTCGACAGGATCTTTGGGAAAAGTTCTTGCGGAGACCGCTTTGGCAAAAGGCCACCATGTTACCCTGATCACTACGCCTACTGCTCTGAAGCCTGCACCTCATCCAAATCTTCGAATCTCGTTGATCAGGAATGTCGAAGAGCTTCTTGCTCAAATGAAACAGGAAGTTCCGCAACATCAGGTCTTGATCCACGCCATGGCCGTTTCAGATTACACACCGGTTTACATGACAGGACTTGATGAAGCCGCAAAATCGCGAGATCTAACGACCTTTCTCCACCAAGAAAATCAGGAGACCAAAATTTCTTCGAAAGATGACTACCAGGTTCTCTTTTTAAAGAAAACACCAAAGATCATCTCCCTCGTAAAAGAATGGAATCCCGCTATTCAACTGATTGGTTTTAAACTCTTGGTTGCAGTTCCTACTGAAGAGTTGATTCAAGTGGCGCGTGAGAGTCTGTTGAAGAACCGTGCCAGCATGATCGTTGCCAATGATCTTAGACAGATCCAAAATGGTCAGCATCAAGCTTATTTAGTGACGAATGATCAAGTTCTACAGGCTTCTACCAAATCTGAAATTGCAGAAATGGTCTTAGATTCAATCGAGTAAAGGAAATTTATGACACAGATCACCTTAGCTGTTACCGGCAGTATCTCTGCCTATAAAGCAGCAGATATTACTAGTCAATTGACCAAGTTAGGCCTTGAGGTCAAGATCTTGATGACACCTGCAGCCCAAAAATTTATCACACCTTTGACCTTACAAGTTCTTTCAAAACATCCAGTTGGACTAGATGTTTTGCTGGAGGACGATCCTAAACGGATCGAACACATTGACATTGGAAAAGAAACCGATCTTTTTTTGGTTGCCCCTGCCAGCGCCAATACTATTGCCAAACTTGCGATGGGGTTAGCTGATAATATGGTCACTAGTACAGCCCTTGCTTTACCCACAACCACTAAAAAAATACTGGCGCCAGCAATGAATACCAAAATGCTAGAACACCCAGCTACCCAACGAAATCTAGACATTTTGAAAAGCTACGGTTACCAGATTATCCAGCCGCGTGAAGCTACTCTCGCTTGTGGAGATCAAGGTACTGGAGCTCTTGCGACGGTCGATACGATTATTCAAACTGTTAAGGAGAATTGTTTATGAAAAAATCATCTTCTATTTCAAGAATTGCCATCTTTTTTGCAGTCATGATCACTATTCACTTTGTGACTTCTTTAGTTTTGCAGTTCGTACCGTCCGGTATCCAGCCGACCTTGGTTCATATTCCAGTTGTCATCGCCTCCATCATCTATGGACCTCGTACAGGAGCTATTTTGGGACTTCTCATGGGCCTCTTTAGCGTGACCATGAACACCGTGGTCTTGACTCCTGCAAGCTACCTCTTTAGTCCCTTTGTCCCACACGGAAACCTCTACTCTCTTGTTATTGCTCTTATTCCGCGGATCCTGATCGGTGTGACACCTTACTTTGTCTACAAATTCTTACGCAATCGCGCAGGACTTGTCACAGCTGCCGTCGTTGGATCCATGACCAATACCGTCTTTGTCTTAAGCGGCATTTACTTCTTCTTCGGAGCTAGCTTTAGCGGAGGAATCCAACACTTTCTTGCTTTGATTGTATCGACCAACTCTTTGATTGAAGTCATAGCGACAGTTCTTTTAACCTCAGCAATTGTTCCATCTTTGGAAAAATTAAAATAAATCTAAATGGTTAAGGCCGCTTTGCCTTAGCCATTTTATATTGGCAAAATTTCAAGACTGTAAATTTGAAGGCTTTTACATTTGAAGCTAGAAATTTGTGAAAAAATTTGCTATAATGAAAGCGTTTAAAAAGATTAAGGAGAATACTATGTCTTATCAAGAAAACTACCAAAAATGGCTCGATTTTGCTTCATTACCAGCTTATCTTCATGATGAGTTGGTCGCAATGGATGAAAAAACCAAAGAAGATGCCTTCTATACCAACCTAGAGTTCGGTACAGCTGGTATGCGTGGCTATATTGGGGCTGGTACCAACCGGATTAATATCTATGTGGTCCGTCAAGCAACTGAAGGCTTGGCTCAATTGATCGACTCTAAAGGCGAGGAAGCCAAGAAACGCGGTGTTGCTATTGCTTACGATAGCCGCCACTTCTCTCCTGAGTTTGCTTTTGAATCTGCTCAAGTATTGGCTGCACACGGTATCAAATCTTACGTATTTGAAAGCCTTCGTCCAACACCTGAATTGTCCTTCGCCGTCCGTCACCTCCATACATTTGCTGGGATCATGGTGACGGCTAGCCACAACCCTGCACCATTTAATGGTTACAAGGTTTATGGAGAAGATGGTGGACAAATGCCACCAGCAGATGCGGATGCATTGACAGATTACATCCGTGCGATCGAAAATCCTTTCACTGTGGAACTCGCTGACCTTGAAGAAAGCAAGGCTAGTGGCTTGATTGAAGTCATTGGCGAAAACGTTGACGTTGAATACCTCAAAGAAGTCAAAGGTGTGAACATCAACCAAGACTTGATCAATGAATACGGCCGTGACATGAAGATTGTTTACACCCCTCTTCATGGTACAGGTGAAATGTTAGCTCGTCGTGCCCTTGCACAAGCAGGATTTGAAGCAGTTCAAGTGGTTGAAGCGCAGGCTGTTCCAGACCCGGATTTCTCTACCGTTAAATCTCCAAACCCTGAAAACCAAGAAGCTTTCGCCCTTTCTGAAGAACTTGGACGTAAAGTTGATGCGGATGTATTGGTCGCAACAGACCCTGATGCAGACCGTCTTGGTGTTGAAATTCGCCAACCAGATGGTTCTTACCTCAACCTTTCAGGTAACCAAATTGGTGCTATCATCGCCAAATATATCCTCGAAGCTCACAAAACAGCTGGTACCCTTCCTGCCAATGCGGCCCTTTGTAAATCCATCGTATCAACTGAGTTGGTGACGAAAATTGCGGAAAGCTACGGCGCAACCATGTTTAACGTCTTGACTGGTTTCAAATTTATCGGTGAAAAGATCCACGAATTTGAAACCCAACACAACCACACTTACATGCTCGGTTTTGAAGAAAGCTTCGGTTACCTGATCAAACCATTCGTACGGGATAAAGACGCAATCCAAGCCGTTCTTATCGTTGCAGAAATCGCTGCTTACTACCGCTCACGTGGAATGACCTTGGCAGACGGTATCGCTGAAATCTACAAAGAATACGGATATTTCGCAGAAAAGACCATTTCTGTCACCCTTTCAGGTGTGGATGGAGCTGCAGAAATCAAGAAGATCATGGATAAATTCCGTGGCAATGCTCCTAAACAATTCAATAACACAGACATTGCTAAGACAGAAGACTTCTTGGCACAAACAGCTACTACAGCAAACGGCGTTGAACAATTAACAACTCCTCCAAGCAACGTATTGAAATTCATCTTGGTTGACGATTCATGGATCGCTGTCCGCCCTTCAGGAACTGAACCAAAAATCAAATTCTACATTGCTACAGTTGGAACATCTGAAGCAGATGCTAAAGAAAAAATTGCGAATATCGAAGCAGAAATCAATGCTTTTGTAGGGTAAGCAGCAGAAAGAGGCTGGGACAAAAGTCCTAGCCTCTCATTTGTTTTTGGATTATCGAGCAAGAAGCAGTGGTTGAGTGCTCAA
>NZ_MRXX01000015.1:0-460 GCF_016642265.1 Streptococcus lactarius | reverse complement strand
TCTGTCCCACTCTCATTTTCGTATCAAAATTCAGCATTTTTTTCGTCTTTATGGCATACTAGACTTAGAAGAAAGCGAGGTAATCTCATGGAACAATTTTTAGAAGATATTAAAGATCTTGAAGTCACAACAGTCGCGCGTGCGCAAGAAGCGATCGACAAAAAAGAAACAGCAACCTTCTTTATTGGACGTAAGACTTGTCCTTACTGTCGAAAGTTCGCTGCTAAGCTAGCAACTGTCGTAGCTGAAACAAAAGCTCATATCTACTTTATCAATAGTGAAGAGCCAAGCCAACTAGAGGCTTTACAAGCCTTTCGTGCTCGATTTGAAATTCCTACTGTCCCAGGCTTTCTTCATACAGAAGACGGTCAAGTCAGCGTACGTTGTGACTCTTCTATGAGTCCAGAAGAAATCAAAGCATTTGCTCATCTATAAAAAAATTGAGGCTGGGACAAAAGTC
>NZ_MRXX01000014.1 GCF_016642265.1 Streptococcus lactarius | reverse complement strand
GACAGATTTATTGTTTTTTCATTGTTCAGTACTATAACCTTTGTTATAGTGCCCTGCACATTGGTTCGTCTTGTTCAGTTTTCAAAGGTCTTTGTCGCTCTCTTGCGACAACTATATTAGTATATCACGCCATTTCTATTCTGTCAATACTTTTTTCTAAGTTTTTTTATTTTGTTGGGGGATTAGTACTTTAAATCATTCAAAAAAGGCAACAAAGCCCGTTAATACAGGCTTTGTTGTTCTTTTAATTTAAATAGATTTCTTCTCCGTATCCTCTTTCGATTAATCCAAGTCTAGCGATTGTTAATAAATCATGTGAAAATTCTTGGATTTTAGATTCTTCTTCTTTACTTAATTTAATTTTTGAATATTTTTTTCTTAATTTTCGTAAGTCTCTCTCTTTGGTATTAAGGAACTTACAATTTTCTAGATATTCCTCTAGTTTTTCCAATTGGTTGAATAGGCCTACTTCAAAAGCAATTGGTGCAAAAGTGTTTTCTAATGGTTGTGTACAGGTACTTCTGAATTCCACTGTTCCACGTGATGTTAAATCCTGGAATTGGTAGCTTCGATGCTGTTTGATATCATCTTTTAATGGTGTGATAACTGTTTCTTTTCCGTCAGCTGTGTAGGCTACGATTTCGTTTTGGTCCAAATAATCTTGAACACGGATTGGTCTAAAGTAATAAAATTTAGTCCCTCTTACGGCCGTAAAGATCGCTGTTTTTGCTAGATTTTCAAAAAATTCATCCTCGCACCTGTATTTCTTAGGATAAAGCCCGACATTTTCTTCAAAATAACCATGTAAGGATTCTTCCCAAAAGAGATCCCTTGCTATTTTAGTATCCCATGATGCTTCTGGAAATTCTGAGTTTGGGAAAAGGTAGGCCTTTGCAGCCTCAATTTGATTAAATGCATTAATAACTCGTAGATAGTTCTCTCGATTTACATCTAGTTGAAGTTGATTTCCACATATAAATGCACCATAGTCAGGGTAGGGATGGGTGTCCATACCTGTTCCTTTCATTGCTAGAAAGGCCATTAACATTTGATAGCGTTCAATTTGTACTGGTCTATTATCATTTTGCTTCCATTGTGGATGAATTCCATATCCTTTGATTTCATGGTGGTATTGTTGAAGCATTGGTTGTATTTTTTTCAAATAGTTCTTAAAGCGTTGATCAACCTGATGAATGGATTTTGCTTTTTCAAATGCAAATTCAATCGTATTGTAACTGAGTTCAAATAAAATACGATCCTTTGACGCTCTATGAATTAGTTGGACGGGGTTATTTTCTTGATCTCGCTTTTCAACTTCAAACTCTACATCCAATGCTAACTCTCGAAATAATTTTTTAGTAACATTAATATCAGTCTTTTTTCCATGAACTTCTACGATAGGAAATTCTAATTCAATCCCAACAAAGACCTCAGGTGATCGTTTCATATGACTCAGATATTTCTCTTTGAGTAATCCAATTGCTTCTTGTTTTGACATTTATTCCTTTTTTCTATTCTGTATTTGGTTTTCATTATATCATTTATTTTTATTTTCTACTAAAGTAAAAAACGCCTGCTTACGAAATTGTTTTAAGTTAAAGCAATTTCGTAAACAAGCGTCTACTATTTCATCCAATACGATGAGTGTTCCCGCTGGGGAAAATCCCCAGCGGTAGACCAGAGCTAGACTAAGAATAACAGTGTATTCCATCATCATAACACTCAACAAAATTGATGACCATTATACCAATTCGATGATTGCCATTGGCGCAGCATCCCCACGACGTGGTTCAGTTTTAAGGATACGTGTATATCCACCATTGCGCTCAGCATAACGAGGTGCTAATTCAGAGAACAATTTTTGAAGTGCTGTTGTTTCTGAGTATTTACCTGTTTCTTCATCAAAGTTTTGTGTTGCAACTTCGTTACGTACGAATGCAGCAGCTTGACGACGTGCATGCAAATCACCACGTTTACCCAAAGTAATCATTTTTTCAACTGATTTACGGATTTCTTTTGCACGTGCTTCAGTTGTTACAATTGCTTCATTGATGATAAGATCTGTAGTCAAATCACGAAGCATTGCTTTACGTTGTGAGCTAGTGCGTCCTAGTTTACGGTAAGCCATGTATTCCTCCTCTATTTATCGTTTTTTAACCCAAGGCCTAAGTCAGCAAGTTTAATTTTAACTTCTTCAAGACTCTTACGTCCCAAGTTACGAACTTTCATCATTTCTGCTTCAGATTTTTCAGTCAAATCGTAGACAGTGTTAATGCCAGCACGTTTCAAACAGTTGTAAGAACGAACAGAAAGATCTAATTCTTCGATGGTACGCTCTAAAATACGATCATCAGAAGTTGTATCTACTTCTTTCATAACATCTGTTGCAATAGCAATTTCAGTTAAGTTTGTGAATAGATTTAGGTGTTCTGTCAAAATACGAGCAGACAAACCTAAGGCATCTTCTGGAATGATGGTCCCATTTGTTAAAATTTCAAGGGTTAGCTTGTCAAATCCATCGTTGCTACCAACGCGGGCTGGTTCAACTTGGTAATTGACTTTTGTCACTGGCGTATAGATTGAATCTACAGCAAGTGTTCCCACTGGTGCATCATCTTTTTTGTTTTGATCAGCCGGAACATAGCCACGTCCACTGTTTACAGTAAGCGTTGCTTTCAAAGAAGCTCCTTCACCGATTGTAAATAGATAATGATCAGGGTTTACAATTTCGATGTCACTATCCGTCAGAATGTCTCCGGCAGTTACTTCTGCAGGTCCTTCTACATCAAGTTCGATAATCTTTTCGTCTTGGACGTAAGATTTCACGGCGATTCCTTTAACGTTAAGAATGATTTGCATAACGTCTTCACGAACTCCTGGAACTGTATCAAATTCGTGGAGTACACCTTCAATGTTGATTGAAGTAACAGCTGCACCTGGAAGTGAAGCTAGAAGTACACGACGAAGTGAGTTTCCAAGCGTTGTTCCGTAGCCACGTTCAAGTGGTTCTACTACAAATACGCCATAATCTTTATTTTCATCAATTTTTGTTATATTTGGTTTTTCAAACTCAATCATTTGCTATACTCCCTCTTAAACGAAAAGCTGTGTAATTGTTGATGATTATACACGGCGACGTTTTGGAGGACGAGCACCATTGTGTGGTACAGGAGTTACATCGCGGATTGCAGTTACTTCAAGACCAGCAGCAGCAAGTGCACGAATAGCAGACTCACGACCTGAACCAGGACCTTTAACAGTTACTTCAACAGATTTAAGTCCATGTTCTTGAGCAGATTTAGCAGCAGCTTCTGATGCCATTTGAGCAGCAAATGGTGTAGATTTACGAGAACCTTTGAAACCAAGTGCACCTGCAGATGACCAAGCGATTGCATTACCATGCACATCAGTAATCATAACAATTGTGTTGTTAAATGTAGCGTGAATATGAGCAATACCAGATTCGATATTCTTTTTCACACGACGTTTACGTGTTGGTTTAGCCAAGATTTTTACCTCCTTATTTTATTTTATTTTTTCTTACCTGCAATCGCAACAGCTTTACCTTTACGAGTGCGAGCGTTGTTTTTAGTGTTTTGTCCACGAACTGGAAGTCCACGACGGTGACGGATACCACGGTATGAACCGATTTCCATCAAACGTTTGATGTTCAAGTTTACTTCACGACGAAGGTCACCTTCAACTTTGATTGCGTCAACTTCACGACGGATAGCATCTTCTTGATCAGATGTAAGATCACGAACACGAATATCTTCTGAAACTCCAGCAGCTGCTAAAATTTTCTTAGATGTTGGAAGTCCGATACCATAGACATAAGTCAATGAAACTACTACGCGTTTGTCATTTGGAATGTCAACTCCAGCAATACGAGCCATGTTTTCTCCTTTCTATCTTATCCTTGACGTTGTTTGTGTTTTGGATTTGCTGGGCAAATTACCATAACACGACCATTACGACGAATTACTTTACAGTATTCGCAAATTGGTTTGACCGATGGTCTTACTTTCATTTTTATCCCTCCAAGTCTTTCGATTATTTAAAGCGGTATGTGATACGCCCACGTGTCAAATCATACGGACTCATCTCCACTGTAACACGATCTCCCGCTAAAATACGAATATAGTTTTTACGAATTTTACCAGAAACTGTTGCTAAAATCTGATGTCCATTTTCAAGTTCAACCGTAAACATTGCATTCGGCATTGTATCGACTACTTTGCCTTCAACTTCAATCACATCGTCTTTTGCCACGCAAAAGTACCTCCATAAATTTCGATTCATCCCTCTGAGCACAGAGGTAACAATTATAAGTCAGACTAATTAATTGTAACACTAGTTGTCCAATATTGCAAGCCTGAAAAACGCTTTTATTTCAATTTTGACAAGACTTTTTCAATGTCTGAGAATACATCATCGATATCTTGGTTTCCTTCGATATCATGTACTAGACCTTTAGCGCGATAATGAGCAATGATTGGTTCCCCTTGAGCAATATTAACGTCCAAACGACGTTTTACTGTCTCAGGTTTATCATCTTCGCGTTGATAGTAATCTTCCTCTTTGTAATCAACTGGTGGATTGAATACTTTATGGAAAGTTTCTCCTGTTACACGATGAATGATACGACCACTTAAGCGTTCTAAAAGACTATCTGGATTTACTTCGATATTAATAACACCTTCAAGTTCAATCCCAAGTTCAGCCAATGTTTTATCTAAAGCATGTGCTTGTTCGATTGTACGTGGATATCCGTCCAACAAAAATCCCGTTTTCTTAATATCATCTTGAGAAAGGCGTTCTTTCACAATTCCATTTGTAACTTCATCTGGAACTAATTCGCCTTTGTCAATATACGACTTAGCTAACACACCCATTTCAGTTTGGTTGGCCATTGCTGCGCGGAACATATCTCCGGTTGAAATGTGCGCTACGTGAAATTCTTCAACGATTTTTGCTGCTTGAGTCCCTTTACCTGCTCCAGGCAACCCCATAATTAAAAGATTCATGATGAATTCTCCTTATTTTGTTTTTAAATGGAAGCAGGAGCCATTTCCTATTTCCATTTAAAAACAAAATAGAAGGCTGACAAAGTCAACCTTATTCTATTCTGTTGTGTCCATAAATCCGACATACTTACGTTTTAGTAAGTAGCCTTCTAATTGTTTCATTCCTTCAATACCTGTAGAAATAATGATCAAAAGACTTGTTCCTCCAAGAGCAACGGCATCTGTCAATCCAAATACATCACGGGCTAAGATTGGAATGATCGTAATAAAGCCAAGGAATACTGATCCGACACTTGCTAAACGACGGAGCAAGCGAGACATAAACTCTTCTGTTCCCTTACCTGGGCGAACACCTGGAATGTAGGCACCGCTCTTTTGAAGGTTTTCTGCCGTTTTTTCAGGATTAATCTGAACAAACGTGTAGAAGAAGGTGAAGAGAATGATCAATAAGGCATACATGGCAACACCAGTTGGTGTGTTTGTTGCCAACATGGCTTGTGCTGTTTTTACCCATCCTGCATTGTAACCCATAGCGCTAATAACTTGGAAAATAGCAGCGGGTGCTGCTGTAATCGAACTAGCAAAGATGACAGGAATAACCCCTGCTGGGTTTACTTTTAAAGGTAGGTAAGAGCTCGACGGAGCTCCTTGAGCAATCTTTGTGTACTGAACTGGGATCTTGTACTGAGCCTGCTCTACAAAGGTTGTAAAGTAAACAATGACCAAGACCGCAAGAATCAAAACACCAACAAAGATAAGTGAGTTGGTCATTTGACCGGAACGAACATTTACAAATGCATTTTCATAGATTTCTTTAATCATCTCTGGGATAGAAGATACGATCCCTGCAAAGATAATCATCGAAACTCCATTTCCATATCCTTTATCTGTAATCTGTTCTCCTAACCAGGTTACAATCATTGAACCTGTAGTGAGAATTGCTCCGATTAAAAGATAGGTTTTCGCATTTGGGGTCGCAACTAATTTTGCCTGAGACAAGGTATGGAAAGTTGCTGTGATCCCAATAGATTGAACAAAGGCTAAAACTAGGGAAATGTAGCGAGTTGCTTGGTTAAGCTTTCGACGACCAACTTCCCCTTGTTTCCCCCATTCAACGAATTTTGGTAAAAGATCCATTTGCAAAAGTTGTACAACGATCGAAGCAGTGATGTAGGGGCTAACACCGAGAGCAAATACTGAGAAGTTTCTCATGGCATTCCCAGAAACAAGACTAAGCATGTTCAAGAAGGACACATCTTGAAGACTGTTCAGAATTTTCGCATTAACACCAGGTACTGTAATCGTCGTTCCGATACGGAAAACAAGGACAATGAAGATCGTAAATAAAATCTTTGATCGTACTTGTTTTACCTTAAATGCATCTTTTAATAATTTAAAAAACATAGGTCACCTCACTTAGATGACTTCAACTGAACCACCTTTAGCAGTGATAGCTTCTTCAGCTGATTTAGAGAATTTAGCTGCTTTAACAGTCAATTTCTTCGTCAATTCTCCGTTACCAAGAACTTTAATCCCTGATTTTTCAGCTTTTACAATACCTGATTCTACAAGTACAACTGGTGTTACTTCAGCACCATCTTCGAAGACGTTCAACTGATCAAGGTTTACAATAGCGTATTCTTTAGCGTTGATGTTTGTAAATCCACGTTTTGGAAGACGACGGAACAATGGAGTTTGTCCACCTTCAAAACCAAGACGTACACCGCCACCGCTACGAGCCTTTTGACCTTTTTGACCACGGCCAGAAGTTTTACCGTTACCAGATGAAGTACCACGACCAACACGGTTGCGGACTTTACGTGAACCTGTAGCAGGTTGTAATTCATGAAGTTTCATTATTTATTTTCTCCTCTTTTGTAAAATGCTAGCGCTCCTATTAGGAAAAAGGTGTTCTTAATAGGAACTCGCCTATACGAATAAATTGAGTTTTAGGGGCTGAGATAACATCTCATACCCCCTAAAACATCTATGATGGTAAGTTTAATTACTTAACTTCCTCAACAGTTACCAAATGAGATACCGCAGTGATCATACCACGTACTGCTGGGTTATCTTCTTTGATGACTGAGCTGTTCAATTTGCCAAGTCCAAGTGCTACAACAGTTTTACGTTGTGACGGGATGCGTCCGATTGGAGACTTAGTCAAAGTAATTTTAATTTGAGCCATTTGAATCTCCTTTCTTAAGCCAAGTCAGAAACTGAAATACCACGAAGGGCAGCAACTTCTTCAGCACGTTTCAATTGTGCCAAACCGTTAACAGTTGCACGAACGATGTTGATTGGAGTGTTTGATCCAAGTGATTTAGATGTAACATCTGCGATACCTGCCAATTCGACAACGGCACGTACTGCACCACCTGCAGCAACTCCAGCCCCTTCAACGGCTGGTTTCAACAAGACACGAGCTCCACCAAATACAGATGTTACTTCGTGAGGAATTGTTGTTCCAACCATAGGAACTTCGATCAAGTTTTTCTTAGCATCTTCAACAGCCTTACGGATTGCTTCTGGAACTTCTTGAGCTTTACCAGTACCAAATCCTACACGGCCATTACGGTCACCAACAACTACAAGAGCTGCAAAACGAAGACGACGTCCACCTTTAACAACTTTTGTAACACGGTTGATGGCAACTACGCGTTCTTCAAGTTCAACTGCATTATCTTTAAATGCCATTTTCTAGTGTCCTCCTATTAGAATTTCAATCCGTTTTCACGAGCTGCATCAGCCAAAGCTTTAACACGTCCGTGATATAGATATCCACCGCGGTCGAACACCACTTCAGAAATACCTTTAGCAACTGCACGTTCAGCAACTAGTTTACCGACAACAACGGCTTGTTCAGTTTTAGTTCCTTTTGAAACTTCTTTGTCAAGAGTTGAAGCACTTGCGAGCGTTACACCCGCTACGTCATCAATCACTTGAGCGTAGATGCCTGTATTAGAACGGTATACGTTCAAACGTGGGCGATCAGCAGTTCCAGAGAGTTTTCCGCGAACGCGACGGTGGCGTTTTTGACGGATTTTATTTTTATCTGGTTTCGAAATCACAATTTTCACCTCTTAATTATAAATCTTGTGCCTAAGCACTGAATTGGTAAGATGAAGTCTGGTTGAAAAACAACCATACAACATTATTTACCTGTTTTACCTTCTTTACGGCGAACGTATTCACCAACATAACGGATCCCTTTACCTTTATATGGTTCAGGTGAACGAAGGCTACGTACATAAGCAGCTGTTTGACCAACTACTTCTTTTGAAATTCCGTGAACAACGATTGTTGTTGGGTTTGGAAGTTCAAAAGTAATTCCGTCTGGAGCTTCAACTTCGTCTGGATGAGATTTACCAACAGCCAAGACAAGTTTAGATCCTTGAAGTTGTGCACGGTATCCAACCCCGCGCATTTCAAGTTCTTTCTTGAATCCTTCAGATACTCCGACAACCATGTTGTGCAAAAGAGCACGAGTTGTTCCATGGATTGTTTTCATTTCTTTTGTATCGTTTGGACGGTGAAGCGTTACTTCATTTCCTTCCACACGGATATCAATATCTTTTGAGAACGTACGAGTAAGTTCTCCTTTAGGTCCTTTTACAGTTACAACGTTATCTTTGTTAGTGATTTCAACACCAGCAGGCAACGGAATAACTTTATTACCAATACGTGACATGTTTTTATTCTCCTGTTAAATTGTCAGGCCGCAAGCGACCAGTTTTCACGGGGAACTAAGATACAGAGGGCGTTATAAAGTCAAAGTGAAAATAGAAAACTTGACGAAGAAACTGGAGTTTCTAGGAAAGTTTATCTTTTTCACACAGGCTTTAGCCCGTGTTCAATTAGTTCATTCATTAAATCAGATACTAAATTCGTTCATCAGCTGAACTGAACACGCTCTAAGAACTGTGCAAAATAGATAAGTTGGCTTATTTGTAAACAAACGGCTCCAACTTCCTAATTTTGCTTTGTTCTTTACGAGCTTTGTATCTTGATTTTACCAAACGTAAGCGATAACTTCTCCACCAACGTTCTTTTGGCGTGCTTCTTTATCAGTAAGCAAACCTTCAGAAGTTGAAAGGATGGCAATTCCAAGTCCGTTAAGAACTTTTGGAAGGTCTTCACGTTTTTTGTAAACACGCAAACCTGGTTTTGATACACGTTTCAAGTTTGTGATAACTTTTTCACCATTTTGTCCGTATTTCAAGAATACACGGATGATGCCTTGTTTGTCATCTTCAATTACTTCAACGTTTTTTACAAAACCTTCGCGTTTAAGGATTTCAGCAATCCCTTTTTTGATGTTTGATGCAGGTACTTCAAGTACTTCATGTTTTGCTTGGTTCGCATTACGAATACGAGTCAAGAAGTCTGCGATTGGGTCAGTCATAACCATTATTTTGTTCTCCTCTTACTAGTAGTTTGCAAGTTGCACTTGCTAGTTAATGATTGAGCTGGGCTCAGAATATGTTTCTAGGTTTCAATTCCTAAGTGAGTCTAGGTATCTGCTTGCAGGCATAACTTGAGTTAGGCAAAAGCAGATAACGACGAATCACGATGGAATTGAAAACTAGAATTACCAAGATGCTTTTGTTACACCAGGGATTTGACCTTTGTATGCCAATTCACGGAAGCAAACACGGCAAAGTTTAAACTTGCGGTAAACTGAGTGTGGACGTCCACAACGTTCACAGCGAGTGTATGCTTGAGTAGAGAACTTCGCTGGGCGTTTGTTCTTAGCAATCATAGATTTTTTAGCCATTAGATTTACCTCCTATATTATTTTGCAAAAGGCATTCCAAGGCCTGTAAGCAATGCACGTGACTCTTCGTCAGTGTTAGCAGTTGTTACGATAACGATGTCCAAACCACGAGTTTTGTCAACGTCATCAAAGTTGATTTCTGGGAAGATCAATTGTTCTTTCACACCAAGTGTGTAGTTTCCGCGTCCATCAAATGATTTTGTTGGAACACCATGGAAGTCACGTACACGTGGAAGTGAAACTGTTACCAATTTATCCAAGAATTCGTACATACGTTCACCACGAAGGGTAACTTTTGCACCGATCGCAACACCTTCACGAAGACGGAAGCCGGCGATTGATTTTTTAGCCTTAGTGATCAATGGTTTTTGACCTGAGATCAAAGCAAGCTCTTCAGCAGCTTTTTCAAGGTTTTTAGCATTTGATACTGCATCACCAACACCCATGTTCAAAACGATTTTATCAACTTTTGGCACAGCCATAACTGATGAATAGTTGAACTGTTCAGTCAATGATGGTACTACTTCATTAAGGTATTTTTCTTTTAAACGATTAGCCATTATACTTCTCCTTTCCTTCGTGATTAGTCAAGCACTTCGCCTGATTTTTTGTTGTAGCGAACTTTTTTGCCGTCTACAAACTTGTAGCCAACACGTCCAGCAACACCGTTTTTGTCCAAAACTTGAACGTTAGAAGCATGAATTGGAGCTTCTTTTTCAACAATTGCACCTTGAGGGTTTTCGTTATTTGGACGTTGGTGTTTCTTGATGATGTTTACACCTTCTACAACAACTTTGTTTACTTTCGGAAGAGCAGTAAGAACAACAGCTTCTACGCCTTTGTCTTTACCAGCGATAACGCGAACTTTGTCGCCTTTTTTTACAAACATTTCTTTCTCCTTTTATTCTTACGCCCAATGGGCACCCTGGCTTAGCCAGGGGACTGTGTTTGTTTTCTTATTGATTAAAGTACTTCTGGAGCAAGTGATACGATCTTCATGAAACCACCGTCACGCAATTCACGTGCAACTGGGCCAAAGATACGTGTTCCGCGAGGAGTTTTATCGTCACGGATGATCACTGCTGCATTTTCGTCGAATTTGATGTATGAACCATCTTTACGACGAGCACCTGATTTAGTACGAACGATAACAGCTTTTACAACGTCACCTTTCTTAACCGCACCACCAGGAGTAGCTTGTTTTACAGATGCAACGATTACATCTCCGATGCTCGCGAATTTACGTTTTGAACCACCAAGAACTTTAATGGTCAAGATTTCGCGTGCGCCACTGTTGTCAGCGACTTTCAAACGAGTTTCTGTTTGAATCATTTACGTTTTCTCCTTTCAGGTATGATTAGATGATGACCGCTTCTTCAACAACTTCTACAAGACGGAAGCGTTTTGTAGCTGAAAGCGGACGAGTTTCCATGATACGAACGATATCGCCTTCTTTGGCAACATTGTTTTCATCATGAGCTTTGTATTTTTTAGAATAGTTGATACGTTTACCATAGACTGGGTGGTTCCGTTTCGTTTCAACTACAACTGTGATTGTTTTGTCCATTTTGTCAGACACAACGCGCCCAACAAGAACTTTACGATTATTGCGTTCCATTGAAATTCTCCTTCCCTAGTCTATTATTTAGCTTCTGATTGAACAGTTTTGATACGAGCGATTTGTTTTTTCACTTCTTTCAAACGTGCAGTTTGTTCCAATTGACCAGCAGCCGCTTGGAAACGAAGTTCAAACAATTCTTTCTTCAATTCATTTTCACGCTTCGCGAGTTCTTCTTGAGAAAGACCACGAAGTTCTTTAACAAATTCTTTTACTTCTGTAAGTTTCATGACCTCTCCTTATTCTGCTTCACGTTTCACAAATTTAGTTTTAACTGGCAATTTGTGGCTTGCAAGACGAAGTGCTTCACGTGCGATCTCTTCAGATACACCAGCAATTTCGAACATCACTTTACCACGTTTAACTGGTGCTACCCAACCTTCAGGTGCCCCTTTACCAGATCCCATACGTACCCCGATAGCTTTAGCGGTGTATGATTTGTGTGGGAAGATTTTAATCCAAACTTTACCACCACGTTTCATGTAACGAGTCATGGCGATACGAGCAGCTTCGATTTGACGGTTTGTGATCCAGTGGCTAGTTGTAGCTTGAAGACCGTATTCACCGAATGCTACTTCTTTTCCACCTTTTGCTTCACCGCGCATTTTACCACGGAATTCGCGACGGTGTTTAACACGTTTAGGTACTAACATTGGTTATTTACCTCCTTTAGCGTCTTTACGAGCTGGAAGAACTTCACCACGGTAGATCCATACTTTAACACCAAGTTTACCGTAAGTAGTGTCTGCTTCTTCCCAAGCGTAATCGATATCAGCGCGAAGTGTGTGAAGTGGAACAGTTCCTTCAGAGTATCCTTCTGCACGGGCAATATCAGCACCGTTCAAACGACCAGATACTTGAGTCTTGATTCCTTTAGCTCCAGCACGCATAGCACGTTGGATCGCTTGTTTTTGTGCACGACGGAAAGCAACACGTTGCTCCAATTGACGAGCAATTCCTTCACCAACAAGGTGAGCATCCAAGTCAGGACGTTTGATCTCGATGATGTTGATGTGGACTTGTTTACCTGTCAATTTGTTAAGAGCTGCACGAAGTGCATCAACGTTTGCTCCACCTTTACCAATCACCATACCTGGTTTAGCAGTGTGAAGAGAAACGTTTACTTTGTTTACTGCGCGTTCGATTTCAATTGTTGAAACAGCTGCGTCAGCCAATTCTTTTTGAATGAATTTACGGATTGCAAGATCTTCATGAAGGTAATCCGCGTATTCTTTTTCAGCATACCATTTGGCATCCCAATCACGGATGATACCAACACGCATACCAATTGGATGTACTTTTTGACCCACGAGTTTACCTCCTTATTTTTCTGCAACAGCTACTGTGATGTGAGCTGTACGTTTGTTGATTGGTGAAGCTGAACCTTTCGCACGTGGACGGAAACGTTTCATTGTTGGTCCTTCATTTGCGAATGCTTCAGATACTACCAAGTTAGCTTTTTCCAAACCAAAGTTGTTTTCAGCGTTAGCTACTGCTGAGTTCAACACTTTCAAGATGATTTCAGCTGCTTTGTTTGGAGTGAATGTCAAGATTGCTACTGCATCGGCTACGCTTTTACCACGGATGTTGTCAAGAACAAGACGTGATTTACGAGGTGAAACACGCACTGTACGAGCCATTGCTTTAGCTGAAGTAATTTCTGCCATTTATGTTCTCCTTATTTTCTACGTGTCTTCTTGTCATCTGCAGCGTGACCTTTGTAAGTACGAGTTGGTGCAAATTCACCAAGTTTGTGACCTACCATGTCTTCTTGGATGTAAACTGGTACATGTTTACGTCCATCATAAACTGCGATAGTGTATCCGATGAAACTTGGGAAAATCGTTGAACGACGTGACCAAGTTTTAATTACTTTTTTCTTTTCGTCGTTTGCTTGAGCTTCAACTTTTTTCATCAAATGCTCATCGACGAAAGGTCCTTTTTTAAGACTACGTCCCATTTTGTAGTTTTCTCCTTTAAAATGTAGTACCACAACGGCTTGCGCTGCTAGGCAGCGCTACCGAGCTGGCGGAATGAGTAAGCTAAGTCGTTAAGCTTATTTTTGGTTGCGACGACGAACGATAAGTTTGTCAGATTTTGCTTTCTTGTTACGAGTTTTAAGACCAAGCGCAGGTTTACCCCAAGGAGTAGATGGCGCTTTACGTCCAACTGGTGCTTTACCTTCACCACCACCGTGTGGGTGATCATTCGGGTTCATTACAGAACCGCGAACTGTAGGGCGAACACCTTTCCAGCGGTTACGTCCAGCTTTACCAAGGTTTACAAGTCCATGTTGTTCGTTTCCGACAACACCAACTGTAGCACGGCAAGTTCCAAGAATCATACGAACTTCGCCTGATTGAAGACGAACAAGTACATATTTACCTTCAGAACCCAATACTTGAGCAGAAGCTCCAGCAGCACGTACCAATTCTCCACCTTTACCAGGTTTCAATTCGATGTTGTGGATCAAAGTACCAACTGGGATGTTAGCAAGTGGAAGAGCGTTTCCGACTTTGATATCTGCTTCTGGTCCTGATACGATGCGTTGACCTACTTCAAGACCTTTAGGGGCGATGATGTAAGCCTTTACACCGTCAGTGTAGTGTACAAGCGCGATGTTAGCTGAGCGGTTTGGATCGTATTCGATCGTTTTAACGACTGCTTCAACTGCATCTTTGTTACGTTTGAAATCGATCAAACGGTAATGACGTTTGTGTCCACCACCTTGGTGACGAACAGTGATACGTCCGTTGTTGTTACGACCTGCTTTGTTGTTAAGAGAAACAAGCAATGTTTTCTCAGGTGTGTTTGTTGTGATTTCAGCGAAATCCAAAGAAGTCATATTACGGCGACCGTTTGATGTTGGTTTATAAACACGAATTCCCACGATATTTCCTCCTTAGATTATTCAGCTTCAGTAGCGAACAACTCGATTGCTTTTGAATCAGTTGCAAGCGTGATGATAGCTTTTTTAGTTTTTGAAGTAAAACCAGTGTAACGTCCAACGCGTTTTGCTTTAGGTTTTACGTTTACAGTGTTCACATTCGCAACTTTTACACCTTCAAAGGCAGCTTCAACAGCTTGTTTGATCAAAAGTTTGTGAGCGCGAGTGTCAACTTCGAATACATATTTGCCTGCTTCAAGTTGAGCCATTGACTTTTCAGTGATAACAGGTTTTTTGATAACATCATACAAATTCATTATGCAAGAACCTCCTCGATTTTAGAGATAGCTGCTTGAGTAACAAGAAGTTTGTCACTATTTGCGATGTCAAGAACACTTGCAGTTGTAGCAGTCGCAACTTTCACATTTGGAAGGTTACGAGCTGAAAGAGCTGCGAATTCGTTTCCTTCTTCAAGAATAACAAGGACTTTAGAATCGATGCTCAAAGCTGCAAGAACTTTTGCAAATTCAGCAGTTTTTGGAGCTGTAAATTCAAGAGAATCAACGGCTACAAATTTGTTTTCAGCAACTTTTTCTGAGTAAACAGATTTAAGTGCAAGGCGACGAACTTTTTGAGGAAGTTTGTACGCATAGCTACGTGGAGTTGGTCCGAAGACAATTCCACCACCACGCCATTGTGGAGAGCGGATAGAACCTTGACGCGCACGTCCAGTTCCTTTTTGACGCCATGGTTTGCGTCCACCACCTGAAACAGCTGAACGGTTTTTAACTGCGTGAGTTCCTTGACGAAGACTAGCACGTTGGCTGATGATTACATCAAATACAACTGCTTGGTTTGGTTCAATACCAAAGATCGCATCGTTCAAAACAACTTCGCCAGCTTGTTTACCAGTTTGGTCGAATAATGTTACATTTGCCATTTTGACTGTATTCCCCTTTCCTTATTATTTACCAGCTTTAACTGCTGACTTGATCGTGATAAGAGATTTCTTAGCACCTGGTACGTTACCTTTGATAAGGATAACGTTCTTTTCTGGAACAACTTGTACAACTTCAAGGTTTTGAATCGTTACACGATCGCCACCCATGCGTCCTGCGAGGTTTTTACCTTTGAATACGCGGTTAGGTGCAACAGGTCCCATAGAACCTGGACGACGGTGGTAACGAGAACCGTGAGCCATAGGTCCACGTGATTGTCCGTGGCGTTTGATAACACCTTGGAATCCTTTACCTTTAGAAGTACCAGTTACGTCAACAACATCTCCAGCTTCGAAAGTGTCAACTGTGATTTCAGCACCAACTTCCAAGCCTTCAACGTTTTTGAATTCACGAATGAAGCGCTTAGGAGCCGTGTTAGCTTTTGCTACATGTCCTTTAGCAGGTTTGTTGCTCAACACTTCACGTTTGTCGTCAAAACCAACTTGGATAGCGTTGTAACCATCTGTTTCAACAGTTTTAATTTGAAGAACAACGTTTGGAGTTGCTTCGATAACTGTTACAGGGATCAATTCGCCAGCTTCAGTGAAGATTTGAGTCATTCCCACTTTTTTCCCTAAGATTCCTTTTGTCATGAGAAAATAGTTCCTTTTCTATAGTTTTTTATTCAAAAAGTTTTTAACGAGCGTTTTTTATGCTCTGGATCAAGCTTTAGATTAAAGTTTGATTTCTACGTTTACACCACTTGGGAGATCCAATTTCATCAAAGCATCAACTGTTTTTTGAGTTGGGTTGATGATGTCGATCAAACGCTTGTGTGTACGCATTTCGAATTGTTCGCGAGAATCTTTGTATTTGTGAGTCGCACGAATGATTGTGTAGAGGCTACGTTCAGTTGGAAGTGGGATTGGACCCGCAACTTGTGCACCTGTACGAGTAGCTGATTCTACGATTTTTGCAGCCGCTGTGTCGAGTGTACGGTGTTCGTATGCCTTCAAACGGATGCGGATTTTTTTGTTTGCCATCTTTTTCTCCTTTTCGTCTATTTAAGATAATAGGCTAGCTCCACAAGAAAACCGACGCGGTGTTGCGTGGCAATGCAGCCGAGCGTGTCGCAACCTCTTGCATCAAAGCTAATAGCTGTTTTTTCACAGCACCATAGTAGTTTAACACAAATGAAGCCTCAATGCAAGGGATTTAGGAAGATTTTTTCTCTTTTTTTGGTGAAAGTGTTTTCGAAAGAAATAGAATGCTAAAAATGTTGCCATTATATAGAAAAAAGTTCTACTTTTTAGCAGAACTTTCTATTTTTTTCAATTTGAAATTGGTTATGAGAGGTATTGATAAGAATCGTCGCTTGGCTTTCGGTTGGTTTATAGTACTCGCGATACTGACTTCTTCTAATTTGGTGTGTCCGATAAATAAAATCAGAATCCCGATGTCGACAGGTAACATCTCTATCCAATCGTCTCTTCAATTCCGTCTCGTCATCTGTATAGAAACAAATGGTTTGATCAAACAAAGACTTAGGGAGAAAGGCTACCGACATCCCCTCTACAATAAGGATTGGCTTTACACCAGATAATCTCACACTAGGATACCATGGCTTATCAATCGTTCGGATATCCATTCCCGCTTGAAGGGCTTGAATATCTCGTTCTAAACTAGCCAATTCGTGAGCACTTGACAGACAAGCCGTTACTTTTTGATTCGGATGATCTTTAGGAACTACGAGGTCTCTAGAAGAGCCAATGATATAAGGATCTGTCTCCAAAAGGTTTACTATCGCGAGATCCAATCGTTCACAGAGCGCTTTGGTAAAGGTTGTTTTTCCTGATCCACCATGACCGTAGATCCCAAGCGTTCGTAATTCTCCTGATTGAATCTTTTTTACCAAGGAGTCTACTAATCTTTCGCGATCCATCTTAGAAATTCCGTCCTGACTTGTTATAGCCATATTTTTCGATAAAATGCTCACGGAACTCCAAGAGGTTGTCGTCCATAATGGCTTGACGGACCTGTTTCATGAGGTTAATCAAGAAATAGAGGTTGTGGTAGCTGGTCAAGCGAATCCCAAAGGTCTCATCTGCCTTGAGGAGGTGGCGAAGATAAGCTCGGGTGTAATTCTTACAAGTGTAGCAATCACATTCAGGATCCAGCGGTGTAAAGTCTTCTGCAAATTGCGCATTTTTCACCACCAAGCGTCCTTGACTGGTCATGCAGGTCCCATTTCGAGCAATCCGCGTTGGCAAGACACAGTCAAACATATCCACTCCACGGATGACGCCATCGATCAGACTGTCCGGAGCTCCCACTCCCATGAGGTAGCGAGGCTTGTTCTCTGGCAAGAGCGGAGTTGTGAAATCAAGCACCGCATTCATCTCTTCATGGCTTTCTCCAACAGCTAACCCACCGATGGAGTAGCCAGGGAAATCCATACTGACCAGATCACGCGCAGACTGACGGCGCAAGTCTTCGAATCCAGCTCCTTGGACAATCCCGAAGAGGCCTTGATCATGAGGACGACGGTGAGCCTTCAGGCCACGTTCTGCCCAACGACTGGTCCGTTCGATCGATTTTTTTACATAATCATAGGGTTGATAGAACTGGGGACATTCGTCAAAAGACATCATGATGTCACTGCCTAGATTGTTTTGGATGGAGATGGCTTTTTCGGGAGAGAGGAACATCTTCGAGCCGTTGAGGTGGTTTTTAAAGGTCACTCCTTCTTCGGTGATATTGCGGCTATCCGCTAATGAATAGACCTGGAAGCCTCCACTATCTGTCAAAATCGGCTGATCCCAGTTCATGAACTGGTGCAGACCACCCGCTTTTGCGACTAAGTCATCCCCTGGACGAAGCCAAAGATGGTAGGTGTTGGCCAAGATAATTCCGGAACCCATCTCCTTGAGCTCTTCTGGCGATTGGGTTTTAACGGTTGCCTGAGTCCCTACGGGCATAAACATCGGGGTTGGGAAAGTCCCGTGGGGGGTAATGATTTCTCCTAACCTCGCTCCTGTATGCTTTTCTTTTTTGATTAATCGATATTGAATCGGTGAATCTGTCATGGTTACCTCCGTACTGGGAAAAACAGTCCCAGCCTTCTTATTCCTGTCACAGGATCTCCTGTGAGCACCTGTACGATTGTACCAAATTTTACCGGCTCTGTCACGGACTTGTGTTATAATAAAAAGTACTACTATGAAGAGAGTGTGATCTATGAACCTAAAACTAATTCGCCTTCGGGCCCGCACCATGCAAGTCCAGCAACCGGGCTTAGCGATTCTTTTTGCTCTGCCAGTTCTCTTGACCATTCTTGCCAACTTTTTCTTGAACGGGCAAGATCTGATCGATCTGCTACCGGATATGACCTTGCAGCAAGCCATCATCTACATGATCCAGCTACAACTCTTTCCTACTGTTGCCTCCTTTATTATTTCTATTCTTGTAGTGGGGGCAACCTTTAGCTATCTGGATACCATCAATCCCAAGATTGAACACCGGACACGGGTCCTTGATATCTTTAAACAAGATCGCTTCACACCGGTTTTTCTGACTTTGCTTCTTAAGCAAGTGATCCTCTTTGTATGGGGGATTCTTCTCTATGCAGGTGGCCTCGTTAGTACATATGCGAGCATTCGGTTTTTAGCAATCTATGATAAGGTTAGTGATCCAAGCAGTCTAAGTACGACGAGCCCTCAATTTCAAGCGATGATGCAACAAATCCCCTTAATGACAATCGGTATTGCCCTTGGGCTTCTGGGCCTCCTCTTTTACCTGCCACAATACTACAGTCTTAGCCTGGTCGAATTGATCCTCTACGAACAATTACGAGACGGCGACTACAAGGGAGCCTTTGGAGTCCTTCGTCAAAGTCGTGAAACCATGAAAGGCTTCCGCAGCAATCGCTTGGTGCTCGATCTCACTTTGATCGGCTGGCACTTCCTGAATTACTTCACGCGTGATGTCATCGGTTTTTACACCATGCCATACTTTATCAACTGCCAAATTGCATTTTACGATCAAATCAAACAGATCAAACAAGGGCCACGCCATTTTACAGGCCATCCAAGCCATGAAACTGAATGAGAGCAAGAAGAAAACCCCACAAGCTGGGGTTTTCTTCTATGTCAATTGTTTATCATTTATAAACCGTATAGGGAGTCTCCTAAGATCAGTCGGGTGTGTTCCCGTTTGATACAGCGGTTCATGACGATATCTTCGCGACCGGCTCCACGAAGGATTTCTTCTGCTTCTTGATTTTCCAGCTCCAATTGTGCCCAAAAAATCTTCGCGTCTGTCTCGATGAAGTCACGCGCTACATCTGGTAAAAATTCACTGCGACGGTATACATCAACGATATCTACTGGGAAAGGAATTTCCTGCAAGCTAGCATACACCGTTTCTCCTAGAATCTGACCTCCAGCTGCACGGGGGTTGACAGGAATAATCCGATAGCCCCGCTCTTGCATCTCCTTGCTGACACGATGGCTGGTCGTATCCTCACGGTCTGATAGTCCGACTACAGCAATGGTCTTGCTCGTTTCTAGGTAATGTTTGATGATCCCATCACTAGGATTGCGAAATGAATAAGCCATATGAATCTCCTTTTTTGTGTTAACGATTTATAGGGCACTAAATGTGCTTTAACGACTTTCTATCTTATTTGGCTTCATACCATGTTTTGCCTGCATTCTCATCGGCTTCCAGTGGTACCGCAAGCTCAATAGCGGATTCCATGGTCTCTTTGACGAGTTCCTTGATTGCTGCCAGTTCATCACTTGGCACTTGCAGAACGATTTCATCGTGCACCTGAAGAAGCATCTTGGTCTTGTATGTGCCTGCTTCTAGCGCTTGGTCCAAATGGATCATAGCAATTTTCAAGATGTCTGCTGCCGATCCTTGGATCGGTGAGTTGATTGCTGTCCGCTCCGCAAAACCTCGAACATTGAAGTTGCGAGAGTTGATATCTGGAATTTCTCGGCGACGCTTGAAGAGGGTTTCTACATAGCCTTTGTCACGCGCTTCCCGTACCACTCTCTCCATATAGTCCTTGATGCCAGGGTAGCGTTCGAAGTAAGTTTCAATATAGGCTTTGGCTTCTTTTCGACTGATCCCTAGGTTGTTAGACAGTCCAAAGTCGGAAATTCCATAAACCACACCGAAATTTACTGCTTTAGCATTGCGGCGGTCATTCGGCGTCACATCTTCTGGTTTTTCAATATTGAAGACCCGCATAGCGGTCGATGTATGGATATCTGCCCCATGTTTAAAAGCATCAATCAAATGCTCATCTCCTGAAATATGGGCCAAGACGCGCAATTCGATCTGTGAATAATCCGAACTGAGCAAGACACTATTTTCCTCTTCTGGGACAAAGGCCTTACGAATGAGACGACCTTGTTCCAAACGGACAGGGATGTTTTGTAGATTAGGATCCACGCTGGACAAACGGCCGGTCTGCGTCAAATCCTGTACATAGCGGGTATGGATTTTTCCATCTTCCAAAATCCAATCCTGGAGACCAATGACATAGGTCGACTGAATTTTTGCAATTTGGCGGTATTCAAGAATCTTAGACACAATCGGTGCAATTGGAGCCAGGCGCTCCAAGACATCAACGGCTGTGGAATAGCCGGTTTTGGTCTTCTTAGTATATTCAAGAGGGAGTTCCAATTTTTCAAAGAGGATGACACCCAATTGTTTTGGAGAATTGATATTGAACTCTTCCCCTGCCAACTCGTAGATTTCTTGAGTCAGGCGCTCCAAGACTGCTTCGTTTTCCACCTGCATGTCTTGTAGGGTCTGGCGTTCCACCTTGATCCCTGCAATTTCCATCTTGGCCAAAACAGCTGCTAGTGGTTGCTCCATATCATAGAGCAGATCTAGTTGGTCGTGAGCTTGCAACTGCTCCGTCATAGGCTCTTCAGTGTCTAGTAAAACAGCGACTTTTCGTGCCAAATGCTCTAATAGGACTGCCTTTTCTGGAATGGCTTTTTTGGCTCCCTTGCCATAAATGACTTCGTCCAGCGGCAGCGCAATCTGACTATAGAGACTCGCAATGGTTGAAATTTCATTGTCCTCTACGGTCGACAAGAGATACTTGGCCAATCGACTATCAAAAGCCGGCTTTTGCAAGGTAATATCCAAGTGGCTGAGCAGGACCTTGGCCCGTTTGAAGTCATAGACCTTGAGGGGCGTTTTTTCGAGAAATTCTTTGAAAATCGGTGTTTGTAAAAGATCAGTATCTGTACTCGCGTAGAGCTGACCTTTGGTCCCCCATGCGAAACCGATGATGGGTTCTGTATGGTAATTGTCCCCAAACATCTCAAAATGGAAGAAACTATCTTCTGTGAGCATATCGGGAGTAACCTGCTCTACTTCTGTATAGTCAATGGCTACAGGAGCTACTTCTTCCCCACTGAGATCCAAGGCTTGGCGAAGTTGCTTGAAGCCCATCTCCTCATAAAACTTGGCTAGATTTTCTAGATGAGGACCCGTATAGGTGATGTCATCCAGACCAATCTCAATGGGCGCATTGGTATCGATGGTCGCAAGGGTCTTGGACAGGTAGGCCTGCTCCTTGTCGTTGATGAGGTTTTCCTTCATCTTAGAAGCCTTCATCTCGTCAATATGCTGGTAGAGCCCGTCGAGAGAACCGTACTCTAGGAGTAGTTTGATCCCTGTCTTTTCTCCGATCTTGGTGACACCCGGGATATTATCCGACTTATCTCCCATCAAGGCCTTGAGGTCGATGAATTGCTCGGGTGTCAGCCCCATCTTTTCTTTGAGATAGGCTGGGGTAAAGGCTTCAAACTCTGCCACTCCTTTTTTGGAAATCTCAACCACCGTATTGTCATCTGTCAGCTGGATCAAGTCCTTATCTCCAGAAACGATGGTGACATCAAATGGGACCGCAGAGGTTTCTGCCATCTTATCCAGTGTTCCAATAATATCATCCGCTTCATACTGAGCTAGTTCATAATGGCGAATTCCCAGATGGTCTAATTGCTCCCGAATGAAAGGGAACTGCTCACGAAATTCATCCGGTGTCTTTGCCCGCCCCCCTTTGTAGTCGGCGTACATCTCCGTCCGAAAGGTCGTTTTTCCTGCGTCAAAGGCAACGAGGACATGGGTTGGTTGGATGCGCTCCAAGAGATGGCTCAACATGAGGTTAAAGCCGTAGACCGCATTGGTATGCAGACCATTGGCATTTTTGAAACGATCAATTTGATGATAGAGTGCGAAAAAGGCACGAAAAGCGACGGAAGAGCCGTCGATGAGTAGTAATGTATTCTTTTTTTCCATAGGCCTATTATACCACGAATCACAAGGTCCCTGGTACATAAAAACTCTACCCTTTCGGGTAGAGCCTTCTTTAGGAGTTTCTTATGAAATATGAAAAGACCTGTTTATTCGCCGTAACAAGATCCTTGTTGTGGCAATTTCTTAAAGCGTTTTGGATAATTGACTGAGATTTTCATTTTCTGTACCTCATTTCTTATTTGATGAATAGAGTATACAAGAAAAACCTAAACGATTCCTTATAGAAAACTTCAAGAAAACTAAAAACTGAGACGCAAAACACGCGGTTGTTTTTTGCTGCAAGCTGGTAACTGAAGGTGGAGCCCTGTCTCATCTTGACTCCAAGAAAGGAGCTGGCTTTCTCCAAGGAGCTCTACCTGCCGAATGCGCGCATGGAGAATGCGAGGTTGTTTCAGATCATAGGCGAGAGAAGGCAAGGTCAACTCTTCTGTCCGTCCACTTGGTTCTAGCTGGATAGCATAAAGCAGGCCTTCACGCGTAGTATAGCGGAAATCTTGGTTGGTATAGAGTGGCGCTTGCCCATCTGAGAAGGAACCTTCCTGGGCCTCGGTCGGTCCGTCCGATGACACCCGCCAAGGCCGGCTCTGATAAATGGCTTCTCCGTTTACCGCCAGCCAATCCCCGATCTCTGTAAGGATGTCTTGATCTTGCTCAGGGATGGTGCCATCTGCCTTGGGTCCAATATTGAGCAGAAGATTGCCATTTTTTGAGACCACATCAACCAGATTTTGTAGCAATTCCTTACTGGTCTTATATTTTAAGTTCTTGGTATAACACCAAGCATTACGCGCAATCGCGGTATCCATTTGCCATGGAAAAGCTTGGGTGTCACCGTAGCTGCCACGCTCCATCTCGACGATTCCTGAACCAAAAGGTAGGGCATCCTGTTTGTAACAAACGGCCACCTTGCGATCCTCTTGTGCTGCTAGATTGTAATAATAAGCCAAAAAGCGCATTAAGTAGGGACGGAAACTCTCATGCTGGATCCACCAGTCAAAATAAAGAAGCTCTGGCTGGTAGTCCCGCACCAGTTCGCAAGTCCGCAAGAGCCAGTCTTCCAAGAATTCTTTACTTGGATAGGGCTTGGAGGTGAGATCAAAATGATCTTTGGGCTCTGGCTCCGCTGGCCAATAAAGGCTGTCTCTTGGGACTTCTTGAGGAATGTCACTGGCAAACTCCTTGCCATGCGAAAAGAAAAACTGGTGCTCTGCCCGGTGAGAGGAGACACAGAAGTGGAGGCCACGTTTTTCTGCTTCCGCCCGTAGCTCTCCTAGGACATCTCGTCTTGGCCCCATTTCCAAGCTATTATAAGGCGAGAGACTCGAAGCATACATTTGAAAACCATCATGGTGCTCCGCTACTGGAAAAAGATACTGAGCCCCCGCCTTTTGAAAGAGATCGAGCCAAGATGCAGGGTCAAATCGATCCGCTGTAAAAAGAGGAATGAGATCCTTGTATCCAAAGCTAGCCTGATCTCCAAAGCGCTCTCGATGATAGTCATAGCAAGGGTGACCTTGAATGTACATGTTTCGTGAATACCACTCTGACCAAAAGGCCGGCACACTATAAACACCCCAGTGAATAAAGATCCCAAACTTGGCATCCCGATACCAGTTTGGACAAGTATGGCGACTAAGCGAACCCCAAGTTGCTTCAAATGGTCCTGACTGGATGACACGCTCAATCTCTTCCAGACTAATCATTGTCTTTTCCTCATTTCTTGTTGCTACCTCTATTGTAACCCGAAACCCTCATTTGTAAAGGAAAATGAGGTTTTTTTAGATCAAGATGCATTTTTTATCTTCTTGCAAGAAAAAGAGCTTGCACTATTCTTTCGCACAAAAAAAAGCCGCCTGATTGGGCGACTTTTAGGGAGATTATTATGAAAAAGAAAAGTTTTAGGATTTTTCTAAACAAAGTTAGGAGGTCTTTGTTTATGATTCTATTATAGCGGACATTTCTTAAAGAAAGCTTACGACTTTATTTCAAAATGAAAACAAACTCTTTACAGATTCTTTTCAAGGCTTAAAATAGTTGGAATATCTAGTAAGGTGTTCATCTGGTGATTGCCTTCATAGTCAGACGGCAAGAAATTGATACTCTGAATCTGGCTATTTCTTGCAAAATCAATATCCAGACTCCGATCCCCAATATAGTAGGTATTTTCTGGCTCCAACCCGTACTTCTTCATCAGATACCTGGCTGCTTCTGGTTTAGGCTTGCGTGCAAAACCACTTTGACTGGTCAAAATCTCTTTAAAAAAAGATTCCAAACCCAAGTCCCGTAGAATGACCAAGGCATTCTCTCCCTTATGGGTATAAACAAACTGCTGGATCCCCGCATCCTTCGCCCAGGACAGGACATCACGCGCCCCCTCCATCAGGACAACCTGGGCATTTTTCTCTGCTAGACTTTCTGCCCGGCGATGATTTAAGTCGGTCACATCCAGTTGATACTCCTCTGCCACAGCTACTAAAAGATCCTGAACCGAATGCTTCAAGATATAGTCTTTAATACTCGCTCGGTCAAACGGAAGCTGATAAAATGCATGAGTCTCCTCAAGACCTGCTAAAATAGCATCATAGGAATCCAGCAAGGTCCCATCCAAATCCCAAATAAAAGCTCGTTTTGTCATGTTCTCTCTCCTACTTTTCGTCGATAAAGCTGACTCAAAAATAGCCAGCGAAAGGCATTATCTAGTAGCGTTCCCGTCCAAACTCCTGGAAGTCCGAATCCAAGGGTTACTCCAAGCAGATAACCCGCTCCAATTCGAATGACCCACATGCCAATGGTCGTTGCATAAAATGGCAATTTCCCATTTCCCAAGCCTTGCCAAACAGCTGTATAGATGACCGTTCCTGCTGTAAAGGGTGTTCCTAACAAAGAAAAGAGGACAACCGAAAGGCTAGCTTCTACCGCTTTCGTATCTTGCGTGTAGAGCTGGGTCAAAAGAGTGCCACCAAAAAAGATTCCCAAGGCAATGGGCAACATCAACACGAAGGACAGCCAGTAAGACTGCTTTCGAAGGTGGTCAATCTGCTCCAGATCCCCTTCACCGAGGCTCCGCGCTACGAGCATGACCGTCGCTGTGGCCACTCCAAATACAGGCATGTAGTTAAACTGGGTCAAGATCTCTCCGATGGCATTGCCCGCGACTGCTTCCGTCCCAAAAGCGACGACGATCGCGATAATCACCACATCTCCAGCCCGCATCATCAAGCGCTCTCCGGCAGCTGGAAGCGCTAAGTCTAAGAGCTTGCGATCCAATCCCCACCGAAGAGGAGCAAAGGGTAGCCGGACTTTTTGCCACAAGAGAAAGACACCGATCAAGCGGGCTAGCACAGTCCCCAAAGCTGCTCCGACAATGCCCCAACCAAAGAGGAAAATAGCCACAGAAGAGAACAGAGCATTTAAAACATTGGTCAACAAGCTGACATACATGGGAATACGTGGATTGTTGGCTACCCGAACCAGCGAGCCCAGGGTCGTCATCAATCCTAAGAGAACAATGGTCCCGCCGACCAAGGAAAGGTAAATCCCCCCACTGTCAGCGACTGCTGCTTCGGTCCCCAAGAGCGAAATCATCTGACGACCAAAGAGGAGCGACACTCCCCCTAAGAGAGCACTCACCAACAAGGTCACTTTCAATGACTCTGTTGCATGGTAGGCAATCGCTTCTTGATTTTTTTCGCCCAGGCTTTTAGACATGACACTGGCAACTGCTGCACCCAGTGCCAAAAAGATGGCTTGATAGATGGTAATGATATTCCCTGCGACGGACACACCCGAGATAGCAATCAAGCCCAGGTGAGCCACTAAATAAGAGTCCACCATGCCCATCAGCATTTGTAAGAAATTTTCACCCATGGCAGGAAGGGCGATGTTTACGATTTTTTTGTATGAATGCATGCGTATAGAAAAGAGCCAAACGGCTCTTTTGATCTTTCTAATAAGGAGAATTACAGTCCCAAGTAGTCTTCGACAGCTGCTTGCATATCTTGGGCTGCAACGCTGGTGCGATGTCGAACCGGTGCAGTTTCCAGACCGTCTACGGCCGGTGGTACAGGAACACCTGAGAGTGTGTGTAATTTAGCCAAGGCTTCAAAATCGCCTAAACCTGTCTCGCCCGTCACCGCTTCTACTGCTACAACTGGGAATTTATAAGGACTTGCTGTAGAGGCAATAACTGTTTTAGCAGTATCCCCTGTTTGGGTCCGGTATTTTTGATAAACAGCTGATGCTACGGCTGTATGAGGGTCTTCGATGTAATCAGACGCTTCATAAACCCGCTTGATTTCTGCTGCTGTTTCGGCTTCATCTGCGTAGGCCGCCGCAAACAAATCTAAGATGTCTGCATCAAAATCGGACAATTGGTACTGACCTGTTGCAACGAGGCTTTCCATCAACTCTTTGGTCTTTGTGGCATCATTGCCAACCAAGTGGAAAATCAAGCGTTCCAAGTTTGAAGACACTAAAATATCCATCGATGGACTAGTGGTCACCTTGAACTCACGTTTCTTATCATAGACATGTGTTTTGAAGAAGTCTGTCAAGACATTGTTCTCGTTTGATGCACAGATCAATTTCCCAACTGGAAGACCGATTTGTTTGGCATAGAAAGCCGCTAAGATATTTCCAAAGTTTCCTGTTGGCACAGTGAAGTTGACTTTTTCTCCCGCTGTGATTTGGCCTGTCTTGACCAATTGCGCGTAGGCGTATACGTAATAGACAACCTGAGGCACCAAACGGCCAATGTTCATGGAGTTAGCTGATGAAAATTGCATCTTGTTGGCTGCTAATTTTTCACGAAGGGCCACATCGTTGAACATGTGTTTGACGTTGGTCTGAGCATCGTCAAAGTTTCCATCGATGGCGATCACATAAGTATTGTCCCCCGTTTGAGTGGTCATTTGCAATTCTTGCACCTTGCTGACACCGTCTTTTGGATAAAAGACGATGATCTCTGTTCCTGGAACATCGGCAAAACCGGCCATAGCAGCTTTTCCTGTATCACCAGAAGTCGCTGTCAAGATGACAATCTTGTTTTCCAGACCGTGCTTTTTAGCTGCTGTTGTCATGAAGTAAGGCAAGATGGACAAGGCCATATCCTTAAAGGCAATGGTGGAGCCGTGGAAGAGTTCTAAGTTGTATTGACCATCGAGTTTGACAAGCGGAGCAATGGCTGGGGTATCAAACTTGCTGTCATAAGCATGAGAAATGCAGTAGTCCAACTCTTCTGCCGTAAAGTCGTCCAAGAAGGCTGACAAAATGAGTTTTGCTACTTCCTGATAGGAAGCATCTTTGAGGGTATCAAAGTCCAACTCTACTTGTGGATAGGCAATAGGGGTAAACAAGCCACCATCTGTCGCTAATCCTTGAAGGATAGCTTGACTAGCTGTTACAGTATTTTTTTCATCTCGTGTTGATTGGTAAACTAATGTCATGAGGGATTCATTCCTTTACTAGTAGTCTTCTCATTATATCATAAATGTCAGAAAATTTAACGGCTTTTCCCTAAATTACGTGTGAGATACAAAAGGAAGAGGCTGGGACAAAAGTCCTAGCCTCTCAATTGTCTTTGGATTGTCGAGCAAGACGCAGTGGTTGAGTGCTCAAAGCACTGCTTTGAGGTGGCGGATAGAACTTGCGAAGCAAGTATCCTAAGTCTTTGTTCGCTTTTTAAGCTTCAAAGATGCCCTATGTTGACGGAAACTATGTTTCCTTTATCTGCAACCTTCAACAGTCTCCCAGACTGTTGAAGCTGTGCGGAGGTGGGACGACGAAATCGAATTCTAACGAATGACCGATTTCTGTCCCACTCTCTCCCATACGAATCTATTTTACAAGCGTCTGAAAGACTGGATTAGGCCAAACCCAACTCTGCTAAAACAGCTTGGAAATCTTTCTTCAAACTGTCAAGGGCTACGGTCACTTCTTGACGAGTTTGGTTGTTTTTCACGGTGACTTGACCACTTTCAACCTCGCTACTTCCTAGAGTAATCAAAGCTTTGGCCGCAAAGACATCTGCAGACTTAAATTGGGCCTTGAGCTTACGTCCAAGATAGTCGCGTTCGGCCTTGAAACCTTGAAGGCGGAGAGCTTGTACCAAACTAAGCGCTGCTTCATTGGCCTCATCTCCTAGGACGGCGATATAGGCGTCTAAGCCAGTCTCGATTGGTAAGGCTACACCTTTCTTTTCAAGAACGAGAAGAATCCGTTCCACACCGATTCCAAATCCAAAACCAGCTGTCGCAGGGCCACCGAAGTACTCTACCAAGCCATCATAGCGACCACCCGCACAGACTGTCAATTCATTGCCTTCAATCTCTGTAATGAACTCAAAAATCGTGTGGTTGTAGTAATCCAAACCACGCACCATGTTGGTATCGATGACGTAGGCTACCCCCAAGTCCTCCAACATCCGACGAACTGCAGCAAAATGCGCTTGGCTTTCTTCGTCTAGATAGTCTAGGATGGAAGGAGCTTGCTCAACCGCCACCTTGTCTTCTTTTTCTTTTGAATCCAAGACACGAAGCGGATTTTCTTCTAAGCGACGTTGGCTGTCCTTAGACAATTGATCCTTCATTGGCAAGAGGTAGTCAATCAAGGCTTGACGATAGGCTTTGCGACTGGCTGGGCTTCCCAAGGTGTTCAAGTGCAAGGTCACATTGTCAATCCCTAATTCTTTCAGGAATTGCGCTGCCATAGCAATGGTTTCGACATCCGTTGCTGGATTGCTCGATCCAAAGCATTCTACTCCAATTTGGTGGAATTGACGCAGGCGGCCTGCTTGAGGACGTTCGTAGCGGAACATTGGGCCCATGTAATAAAATTTACTTGGTTTTTGCACTTCAGGCGCAAAGAGTTTATTTTCTACATACGAGCGGACAACAGGGGCCGTTCCTTCTGGACGAAGCGTGATATGTCGATCTCCCTTGTCATAGAAGTCATACATTTCTTTGGTCACGATATCCGTTGTACCCCCTACTGAACGGCTGATGACTTCATAATGTTCGAAGATGGGCGTGCGGATTTCTTCATAATTGTAGCGGGCAAAGACCTTGCGGGCAAAGCCTTCTACATATTGCCATTTGACTGATTCTCCAGGAAGAATATCCTGGGTTCCCTTTGGTTTTTGTAATTTCATGTCTTCTTCCTTTGTCTTACTTTTCCCTCTATTTTACCATAAATCGAAAGAGAAATGGAGGCTGGACTGTCTTAGCTATCGTCTCTGCCTATAAATTCTCTTGCTCTTCTTGCCTTATGGCCTGAATTATGAGAAAATGGAAACCAGTAATATTGAAAGGAACTTACCATGAGAGAGGATATCAAAATCAATGACCGCGCCCTGGCACTGGAGAAGTCACTCATTGAAAAATTGGAGCTGGTGTTTGATACAGATGTTGAATTAGATGTCTATAACCTAGGACTGATCTACGAGATCCATCTAGATGAAGCCGGCACTTGCAAGGTGGTCATGACCTTTACCGATACGGCTTGTAGTTGTGCCGAGAGCCTTCCGATCGAAATTGTTTCGCGCCTCAAGGAAATCGATGGAATCGAAGAAGTCAAAGTCGAAGTGACCTGGTCGCCCGCCTGGAAAATCACGCGCATCAGCCGATATGGCCGCATCGCACTCGGACTCCCACCACGATAAGAACTCTGTCTTTGCCTGCATCAAAAAAACGAGGAAGCTCGACGCTACTTGCGAGTTCTTTCCTCGTTTTTTATTTGTTTCAACTATTTAGATCGCTTCTGTTGTAAAGCTACGGCTTTCAAGCACACGCACCATGGCATCGGCTGTATCAAGCGCTGTGAAGAGTGGAATCCCTGCTTCAATCGCTGAACTACGGATAGTTGCGCCATCTTCGTCGTGGGTCCGTTTGTTCCCGACGGTATTGATAATGGCTTGCGCCTTGCCTGTACGAACGAGGGCTGGAATGTCGTTGTCGTCATTTTCACCCAACTTGTGCACAAGTGTTGCCTGAACACCATGTTCATTCAAGAACTTGGCTGTTCCTTCCGTCGCATAAATGCCATAACCGATGGCCTCAAAGCGCCGAGCCAAACCAAGCGCTTCATCCTTGGTGTCATCATCAATGGTAAAGATAACATTTCCAAAGGTTGGCAAATGAAGGTAAGAAGCTTCAAAGGCTTTGTAGAGGGCTTTTTCAAGCGTAGCATCTGTCCCCATTACTTCACCAGTTGATTTCATTTCAGGTCCAAGGAGGCTATCGACCTTGGCCAATTTTGTGAAGGAGAAGACTGGCGCCTTGACATGCACGTGTTTGCTTTCGGGATAAAGGCCATCTTTGTAACCTTGCTCTGCCAACGATTTTCCAAGAATCAAGTTTGTAGCCACCTGAGCCATAGGAATATCCGTTACCTTAGACAAGAATGGCACGGTACGGCTGGCACGTGGGTTCACCTCAATCACATAAACCGTTTCGCCCTTGATCACGAACTGAATATTCATCATACCAATACAGTTCAGACCGATGGCCAAGCGTTTGGTATAATCAGCGATCGTTTCTTGAATTTTCTTAGAAAGGGTTTGTGGTGGGTAAACCGCCATTGAGTCCCCTGAGTGAACCCCTGCACGTTCGATGTGTTCCATGATACCAGGAATCAAGACATCCTTACCATCAGAAATGGCATCTACTTCGCACTCACGTCCAATGATATAACTATCTACAAGGACTGGGTGATCAGGACTTGCCTTAACGGCTGTACGCATGTAAGAGCGAAGGTCGTCTTCATTTTCCACAATTTCCATGGCCCGTCCACCTAAAACGTATGACGGACGAACAAGGACTGGGAAGCCAATCTTACGAGCTGCTTCAACCGCTTCTTCTTCATTTGTCGCCGTTTGACCTGGTGGTTGTGGGATGTTGAGATCTTTCAGGGCTTGTTCAAAGAGGTCACGGTCTTCGGCACGGTCCAAATCAGCAACCTGAGTACCCAAGATTTTCACCCCTGCTTTAGACAATGGCTCCGCCAAGTTGATGGCAGTTTGACCACCAAACTGCACCACGACACCCTTAGGTTGTTCCAATTCGATGACGTTCATTACGTCTTCAAAGGTCAATGGTTCAAAGTAGAGTTTATCTGAAACGGAGAAGTCCGTTGAAACCGTTTCAGGGTTTGAGTTCATGATGATCGCTTCGTAACCTGCAGCTTGGATCGCTTTGACAGAGTGAACGGTCGCATAGTCAAACTCAACCCCTTGTCCGATACGGATCGGACCTGAACCAAGAACGATAACCGATTCTTTATCAGACTTGATGGATTCATTTTCCCACTCATAGGTTGAGTAGAAATAGGGTGTGGAAGATTCAAACTCGGCTGCACAAGTATCGACCATCTTGTAAACAGGAAGGATATGATTTTTCAACCGAGTGGCACGGACTTGGTCGGCTGTTTGGGTCCAAAGTTCCGCAATCTTACGGTCAGAGAAACCATTGCGTTTGGCTTCTTTCAAAACAGCGACGTCTCCTACGTGAGTAGCCAATTCTTGTTCCAATTCAAAGATATGGAGCAACTTGTCAAGGAAGAAGAGATCAATCTTGGTCAACTCTGCCAATTCTTCGATTGTATAGCCACGACGGATAGCTTCCGAAAGGTAGAAGAGACGGTCGTCTTGCGCTTTGACAATTTTTTCCACCAAAGCATCATCTGTCACTTCAGCTAGCTCAGGCATTTCATTGTGGTGAACACCGATTTCAAGCGAACGACAAGCTTTCAGAAGAGACTCTTCAATGTTCCGACCAATGGCCATCACTTCACCAGTCGCTTTCATCTGAGTACCAAGACGACGTTCCCCATGTTCAAACTTATCAAATGGGAAACGCGGAATCTTAGCAACCACGTAGTCAAGAGCTGGTTCGAACATGGCATAGGTTGTACCAGTGACGGGGTTAATCATCTCGTCCAGTGTCAAACCGACAGCGATTTTAGCAGCCAATTTGGCAATTGGGTAACCTGTTGCTTTTGAGGCCAAGGCTGATGAACGAGACACACGCGGATTGACTTCAATTACATAGTAGTTAAAGCTATTAGGGTCCAGCGCCAACTGTACGTTACAACCACCCTCAATCTTAAGGGCACGGATAATCTTCAAGCTGGCATCACGCAACATTTGGTTTTCAATATCTGACAAGGTTTGCGTTGGGGCAAAGACGATCGAGTCCCCTGTGTGGATCCCAACTGGGTCGAAGTTTTCCATGTTACAAACGACAAGAGCGTTGTCAGCCGCATCACGCATCACTTCGTATTCGATCTCTTTGAAACCAGCGATCGAGCGTTCAATCAAACATTGGGTTACGGGTGATAATTTCAAACCATTTTCAGCGATCTCACGAAGTTCTTCTTCATTGGCACACATACCACCACCAGTACCACCAAGAGTGAAGGCAGGACGGACAATGACTGGATACCCGATTTTTGAAGCAAAAGCCACTGCTTCGTCCACCGTATTCACGATTTCAGATTCTGGAATCGGCTGATGCAAGTCTTCCATCAATTGCTTAAAGAGGTCACGGTCTTCGGCTTGGTCAATGGCAGACAATTTTGTCCCCAACAATTCAACGCCAAGCTGTTCAAGAATCCCTGCTTTAGACAGTTCCATGGCCATGTTGAGACCCGTTTGACCACCCAAGGTTGGCAAGAGAGCATCTGGGCGTTCCTTACGAAGAATACGCGTCACAAACTCAAGCGTAATTGGTTCAATGTAAACCTTGTCTGCGATTTCCTTATCAGTCATGATGGTCGCAGGGTTGGAGTTGACAAGAACCACACTGTAGCCCTCCTCTTTCAAGGCCAAGCAGGCTTGCGTACCCGCATAATCAAACTCAGCAGCCTGACCAATAATAATCGGACCAGACCCAATCACCATAATTTTTTTAATATCAGAACGTTTAGGCATATTTAAGATACAAAGGACGACCAGAAAGCGATAGAATTTTAGGCAATCGTTACAGGATGCAAGCATCCAAAACGATTGTTCTAAATTCCGAGCTTTCCGTCCGTGTTCAGTTTCAGATGACATTATTGGCACAAGATCTTTGACTGAAAAACTCCTTCCAGTAAAGAGCGTCATCACTCTATAAGAAACAAGGCACTACACTTCATTTCTCTAACTGAATACAAGTCCTTAATTCTCCTTTCTATTCGTCGCCTCACAGGGCGACATTAAATAAGACACAAAGGACGACCAGAAAACGGTAGCTCAACATACGAAGTTTTCCTTCCGTTTTCCATTCAAGAGATGTTCCTCTTCAGATTATTCTTTTTCTGCTTGGAAGGCATCAATTAATTCCAAGAATTCATCAAAGAGGTAGCTCGCATCATGTGGACCAGGTGCTGCATCTGGGTGGAATTGCACGGAGAAGGCAGGAAAGTCACGGTGACGAACTCCTTCAACAGATCGGTCATTGATTTCTTCATGCGTGATCATCAAGCAATCTGGAAGGCTTTCGCGATCAATCGCATAGCCATGGTTTTGGCTGGTAAAATCAACACGCCCCGTCGCAATTTCACGAACCGCATGGTTAAAGCCACGGTGCCCAAACTTCATCTTATAAGCTGTTGCGCCATTTGCCAAACTAAACAACTGGTGCCCCATGCAAATCCCAAAAATTGGAATTTTTCCTTGAATGCCCCGAATCATATCCAGTGCATACGGCACATCTTCAGGGTTCCCAGGACCATTTGACAACATCACACCATCTGGATCCAGATGGAGAATTTCTTCAGCCGTGATATCATGAGGCACAACGGTCACATTGCAGTCACGTTTTGAAAATTCACGTAAGATCGAGTGTTTGAGGCCGAAGTCTACCAACACAATATTTTTCCCAACACCTGGTGCTGGATAGGCTGTTTTCGTAGAGACTTGCTCAATGTTATTGGTTGGTAACATAGCTGCCTGCAACTGATCTTGCAAGTCTTTTACTGAATGACTTGGACTTGCAATCGTTGCCTTCATCGTTCCGTGTTGACGGATAATCTTTGTCAGAGCACGGGTATCAATTCCTGAAATTCCAGGAATATCCTTCGCCTTTAAAAACTCGTTCAAAGTCATTTGGTTTCGCCAGTTACTAGCACGACGGCTAGCTTCTGACACCACCACACCCTTGGTCGTTGGAGTGATGGATTCGTAATCATCACGATTCACTCCATAATTCCCTACTAAGGGATAGGTGAAAGTCAAAATCTGTCCGTTATAAGACTGGTCGGTGATCGATTCTTGATAACCTGTCATCCCCGTATTAAAGACGATTTCACCTGTCACCTCTAGGTCCGCACCAAAGGCCTGACCTTCAAAAATTGTGCCGTCTTCTAAAATCAGTAAACGTTTTGCCATTTTATTCTTCCTTTCGTCTGATTCTCTCTGGAATCCGTTAACGCTGTTTACAAATTACGATCTCAACTGATTGCTCTAGTTTCCGTAGAAACACTTTATTATTTCTCTAACCAGAGGTTCCCTCCTTTTTGAGGAATTACTTTTCTTCTACATGAGGTTCAGGAAGGATTTGGTACAACACGATTCCTAGAATCGTTGATGTTGCCACACCCGTGATTTGAAGGCCAGCAAGGTCAATCATCAAACCACCGATCCCTGATACCAAGATAACACTTGCAATCAAGAGATTCTTTTTATTATCAAAATCAATCTGATGTTCAACTAAAATTTTCAAACCGCTAGCAGCGATAACCCCAAAGAGGGCAATAGACAACCCTCCCAATACAGGAGTTGGAATAGAATGCAAGAGTGCTGATAGCTTCCCAATAAAGCTCATGACAACCGCAATCACTGCTGCGCCTGAAATAACGTAAACTGAGTAGACCTTACTAAGGGCCATAACCCCAATGTTTTCCCCATAAGAGGTTACTGGAGGAGCTCCAAAGAATCCGGCAATAATCTGTGCCAAACCATCACCAGTAAGCGTATGGTCAAGCCCTGGGTCCTTGAAGTAATCACGCTCCGTCAAACTATTTAAAACCATGAGGTGGCCAAAATGTTCCGTCATGGTCACAAAGGCAATCGGAGCCATGGTCAAAATCGCACTTGGATAGAGCTTAAAGCTATAATCCACAAATGGAATGTCAAAGTTTGGAACTTGAATCCAATGCGCTGCACTGACCTCTGAGAAATTGACAAAACTATGTCCTGTCACCAAACCAAGAGCCACTGAGAAAATATAGCCCACAATTAATCCAAGTAAAATTGGGACGACACCGACAATCTTCTTGCCATACATGTTAAATAGGATAACCGCAAAGAGGGTCACCATCGAAATCAATAGAGCATAGCCACTATAGCTTTTATTTAAGGTTGTCGCATCAGTGACTGCATTGGCCGCAAGATTCAAACCAATTACCATGATAATGGGACCAACCACGATTGGTGGAAGGACCTTATTAATCCAGTCTTTCCCCGCATACTTAACAATCAGAGCCACAAACAAGTAGACCAAACCACCCGCCATGGCACCTTGCGCAACTGCTGCGATTCCATCTGACTTCATCAGCATTTGCATCGCTGCAATATAAGCAAAACTAGATCCCATGTAGGCAGGAATCTTATACTTGGTCACTGTCAAGTGAGCCAAAGTCCCCAAACCAGATGAGAACAAAGCAATGGCAGGATCAATCCCAACCAAAATCGGCACCAGCACCGTCGCACCAAACATGGCAAACAAATGCTGGAAAGATAAACCAACCAGTAAACCTGGTTTTGGCATATCAGAAACATCATATTTAACGTTATTCATGATAGAAAACTCCCTAAATAATAAGATACAAAGGGCGTATAAAGAGCAAAGTAAAATTAGGAAATCTGACGATGAAGCTTTAGCTTCTAGGAAGATTTATCTATTTTACACAGCTCTTAGCCCGTGTTCAATTAACAAGATACAAAGCCCGTATAAAGCCTAAAGCAAAAATAGGAAATACGATGACGGAGCAGTTGCTCCTAAGAGTCTTTATCTTTTTTGCACAAAACTTCGGGCACTTTTCACTTTTTCAATTTGGCGCAATGATATTGATGCTATCTACACCATCAATTTCAGACACCAACACTTCAATTTCTTCTGACTCACTTGTTGGAATGTTCTTTCCAACATAATCTGCACGGATAGGCAACTCGCGATGCCCTCTGTCAACCAATACAGCCAGACTCACACGGGCTGGACGCCCTCGACTGACAATATTATCAATCGCTGCCCGAATCGTGCGGCCAGTATACAACACATCATCCACCAAGATCACCTCTGCACGATCCACACTTACAGGGACCACCGATGTATCCAACTCCGACTTAATATCGTCGCGGAAAGCCTTGGTATCCAATTCAATCAAGGGAACATCTAGATTTTCCAACTGCTTCAAGCGTTCTTGGATGCGTCTAGCAATGTAAACCCCGCGTGTCTTTATACCCGCTAGGACAATCTGATCGAGGTTTTTGTTCCGCTCGATTATCTCATAGGTGATTCGTGTGATGGCGCGCTTCATGGTTACGTCGTCGACGATTTCTTTCTTTTTCATAAAAAGCACCTTTCTATATACAAAAAAATCCCCCAAAACAAGGAGATACACAAAATATAGGCCGGTCTTCCCAGGCACTTCATTTCCATAACACCTTGCCTGCCTCTCTGGACAGTATTAAAGGATAAATTCGATTAAGCAGATTATAGCAAATTATAGACGAATTTACAAGAAAAATGACAGATGATACACTCAAATCCCCCCAAAAGTAATATTCATACGTTTCAATAGCAAGACTGCAGATGCTAAAAAAGCTGTTCGACCGGGAAGCATCTCCACTCGAACAGCCATGTTTTTCTCCAACTCTAGGATTTTTTCATTCCAAATGCTTATGCATCTACTCTCATCAATTGGCCATGTTTTAATTCATAAATGGTATCTACATAGGTCAGGATGGAGCGGTCATGGGTCACCATGATGGCGCTCTTGTTTTTGGATTTGACTTCTTTCCGGATCAACTGGGCGATTTCTTGCCCTCGATCTGGGTCTAGGCTAGCCGTTGGTTCATCAGCTAAAATAACCTGCGGATTTCCGATAAAGGCCCGAGCAATGGCTGCCCGTTGTTTTTGCCCCCCAGACATCTGATTAGGATATTGGTAGTAACAAGCTTCGATGCCCAGATCTGCCAACAAGGCTTTGACTTCCTCTTGGCGTTTTTTCTTATCCTTTTCCCCTTTCAATTTGGCCACCAGTTCTAACTGGTCACCGATTTTCATGTAAGAAAGGAGCTGGTGATCTTGAAAGATGAAGCCGAGCAATTCCAGACGTTTTTGCGTCCACTGACCTTGGTTGAGACCGGTTAAGTCTTGGCCATCGATAGAAATCCGCCCCTCGTCCGCTGATAAGAGTAAACCAGCGATAGCCAAGAGGGTGGATTTACCTGATCCTGAAGGGCCCAAGATGGCGACAAATTCGTTGGGTTCGACGCTTAAATCAAGCTGGTTGAGGACATGGTGCATCTGGCTGCCATCGGCGTAGGATTTTCTGATATGTTCTAATGCAATGATAGCCATCTTATTCTCCATTTCCACCAATGACTTCGATTGGATCTACTTTTTTGATTTTGACAAGGGATAAGGCACCACACAAAATAGAGGTCAGGATAAAGTTAACCGAGATGGTGAGGTTGTCTTTCAGGGTCATAAAGGAAGGGACGCTATTGGGTAAAAATGGTGCCATCATAGTTGCCAAGCCAAGACCCAGCAGTACTCCGATGAGGGAGATGATGGTGAGCTGGGATAGTTGGACATAGGTAATCTGGCTCATGGACATGCCAATGGCCTTCAAGACGCCGAACTGTTTCAACTTTTGCAATGTCAGGATATAGAAGAAGACCCCAAGGATAGCAGAAGAAGCGAGCAAGAGCACCCAAGTGATCATCCGTAGCGTCAGATTTTGAGCCTTGTAGCCAGGGATTTTATCGATTACTTGCTTCTTATCCGCTACCATCAAGTTGCTGGCTAGATCGCTAGAAGTGATGCTCTTCTTGGCCACAAGGGTTTGGGCTTGCCATTGATAGCTTGGATCTGTTTTTTGCCGCATGCCTGTGTAGGTATCCGAGCTGATAAAGCCAATCTCGCTATAGCCGTATTTGGCATTTTTCGCGAAGGCCACGACCTTGAGTTTTTGCTTAGAGGTTTTGTCGATCACTTGATCGCCGACTTGGATCCCCTCATTCTCTTTGAAAGAACAGTCCAGAATGACCTCGTTTTTCTTTAAGTCGGAGATCTTGAAGTCTGTATTTTCCATGATTGGATTGAGGATCTCTTCTTCGTTGTGATCGGTCGCGAAGTAGGTGATATCCAGAGTGTTGGAATCCTCTGATTTTGAGACAGTTGCTCGCTGGATGGACAAGCCAGAATAGTCCATTCCCTCTATCTTTTGGACCTCATCTAAATCTTTCGCCGTAATGGTTGAAAAGGGGATAATCCCTTCTGAATCCGTCGAAAGGATGTAGTGCAATGACCCATAATTATCGATTTGGGCAGATACCGAACGGCCCAGTCCATTTGTCAGGCCGGACAAGAACACCACCATAAACATGAGGATGGTAATGAGGAGTTCAATCAGGATAAACTTCTTGGGTTGGTATTTCATTTCATTCCATGCGATTTTCATTTTCTCTCCTTGTTCAATAGGGATGCCACATTCTCATCTGAGACACCCAGAAAACGTCCCATTATTATACCACAATCCAGCTAGAAAGCCTCAAATAAGTATTTTAAAAAAGTGAGATAGAATGAACCCTCCATAAGTTTCGTTCTATCTCACTCTCTCTTTAGACAAAGTCGTCCTTGCAATTACTGTTTACCAGACTGTTCCATATTCCAGAAGTCTGTCACGGCACCGCGTGAGGCTGAAGAAACGATATGGGCGTATTTACCCAGAACCCCACGGCTATAGAGTGGCGGCAAGGTGGTTTCAGCCTTCCGTTTTGCTAACTCTTCGTCTGAGACATGCATGGTGATTTCTTTAGTATCTTGGTCAACTGTCACCAGATCCCCTGTGTGGAGGTAGGCGATTGGGCCACCGACCTGAGCTTCAGGCGCAATGTGACCAACAACCAGACCGTAAGTCCCTCCAGAGAAACGTCCGTCTGTCAAGAGGGCCACCTTGTCCCCTTGGCCTTTCCCAACGATCATAGATGACAAGGACAGCATTTCCGGCATACCAGGACCACCCTTAGGACCAACGAAACGAACAACGACAACGTCGCCATCCACGATTTCGTCTGAAAGAACGGCCTCAATGGCAGCTTCTTCCGAGTCAAAGACCTTAGCCGGACCCGTGATGTTGCGGACCTTCACACCTGATACTTTGGCAACTGCTCCTTCAGGAGCCAAGTTCCCTTTCAAGATGATCAATGGACCATCCGCACGTTTTGGATGTTCAAGTGGCATGATGACTTTTTGACCTGGTGTCAAATCAGCGAAGGCTTCTAAGTTCTCAGCCACCGTTTTACCAGTACAGGTGATGCGATCTCCATGAAGGAACCCATTCTTAAGAAGGTATTTCATGACGGCTGGCACACCACCGACATTGTAAAGGTCTTGGAAGACATATTTCCCTGAAGGTTTCAAGTCCGCCAAGTGAGGCACGCGCTCTTGGAAATCGTTGAAGTCTTCCAGCGTCAAGTCAACATTAGCCGCATGAGCGATCGCAAGCAAGTGCAGAGTGGCATTGGTGGATCCACCCAGCGCCATGGTTACTGTGATGGCATCTTCAAAGGCTTCACGAGTCAAGATGTCAGATGGTTTCAGTCCCATCTCCAGCATCTTGACAACTGCACGACCTGCTTCTTCGATATCCGCCTTTTTATCAGCTGATTCAGCAGGGTGAGAAGAGGAACCGGGTAAGCTCATCCCAAGGACCTCGATTGCTGTCGCCATGGTGTTGGCCGTATACATTCCACCACAGCCACCAGGGCCAGGGCAGGCGTTACACTCTAATTGCTTCACTTCTTCAGCGGTCATATCACCGTGATTCCATTGCCCAATTCCTTCGAAAACAGACACCAAGTCGATATCCTTGCCGTTCAGATTACCTGGAGCAATGGTCCCACCATAAGCAAAGATCGCAGGGATATCCATATTGGCAATGGCAATCATGGAACCAGGCATATTCTTATCACAGCCCCCGATAGCTACAAAGGCATCCACGTTGTGACCACCCATAGCCGCTTCGATAGAGTCCGCAATGATATCGCGTGACGTTAGGGAGAAGCGCATTCCTGGAGTCCCCATGGCGATCCCGTCCGCAACCGTAATGGTGCCAAATTGGACCGGCCAAGCTCCTGCATCTTTCACACCTTCTTTGGCCAGTTTTCCAAAATCGTGGAGGTGAATGTTACAAGGGGTATTTTCCGCCCATGTCGAAATCACTCCGACAATCGGTTTCTCAAAGCTTTCATCGGTCATTCCCGTCGCGCGAAGCATGGCACGGTTGGGAGATTTTACCATGCTATCGTATACACTACTACGATGGCGTTTGTCTAATTCTGTCATCTGATTCCCTCTCATCGTTTTTTTATTATTATAGCACAATTTACGGCCCAACGATAGAAGAAAATTCTTGAATTTTCAGACAATTTAGTTCGATTGCTTGCTTGCTAAAATAGTTTACAGTTATATCTTGACTTTTGAAAACAAAATGATATCATTTAGATATCATAAAGAAAGAAGGGCTCGTCCCATGGAAGAAAAAATTTTAACTCAAAAGAAAAACGGCTTAGCTGCCCTTGTAGGCTTGCTAGTTGGAGATCTTGTTTTAGTTTTTGCCTTTATTAGTTCGATTGCTAGTTTACCAGAAGGTTTCCCGCTTGCAATTGGAGTTATTACCTGTATTTTTCTCTTTATTGCTAGTCTGGTGTGCTATGCGGGGATCAAAATTATTAAACCGCAAGAGGCCTTGGTCTTGACCTTGTTTGGGGACTATATTGGAACCATTCGCGAAGCGGGTATTTACTTTGTCAATCCCTTCTGTGTCGCTGTCAATCCTGCCAATAACACCCGCTTGGGACAAAGTGGTGATGTCACCACCAAGTCCCCCATGTCTGTCAGTAAAACAGCAGAAGGCAACAATATTTCCATCGAGACAGGTAAAAAGAATATTTCCTTAAAAGTGATGACCTTGAACAACTCTCGCCAGAAGATCAATGACTGCTTAGGGAATCCTGTAGAAATTGGTATTGCAGTTACTTGGCGCGTAGTGGATACGGCTAAAGCAGTCTTCAATGTGGATAACTACAAAGAATATCTCTCATTGCAGTGTGATAGTGCCCTTCGTAATATTGTTCGCATCTATCCTTATGATGTAGCTCCTAATGTCGATACGACAGGAGATGGCCAGGCAGATGAGGGTAGTCTCCGAGGCTCCAGTGAAATCGTGGCCAGTCGCATTCGAGAAGAGATTCAAGCGCGTGTTAAAGATGCTGGGCTCGAAATTCTAGAGGCTCGCATTACTTACTTGGCCTATGCTCCAGAAATCGCAGCTGTGATGCTTCAACGCCAACAAGCGTCTGCCATTATCGATGCGCGGAAGATGATTGTCGATGGAGCAGTTGGGATGGTTGAAATGGCCCTTGAACGCTTGAGCGAAGGAGAGATTGTAGAGCTAGACGAAGAACGGAAGGCTGCCATGGTATCGAACCTTCTAGTTGTTCTCTGTGGCAATCATGATGCACAACCAATTGTCAACACAGGAAGTCTCTATTAAGAATGGCTGATCAAAAGAAAAAGCAAATTCCACTTAGACTGTCAGCCAAGTTATATGCTGCTCTCGCATCATGGGCAGAAGATGATTTTCGATCGGTCAATGGTCAGATCGAGTACCTGCTGACAGAATGTGTCAAGCAACGAAAAAAGGATGGCAAATACGTTTCGGAAACGATTGATGAGCCATTTGAAATAGACCTTTAAGGAGAACTCCTGTCCCATTTGATGAGGCAGGAGATTTTTTTAATAATTTTTTGTCAAGTAACTTTACTTTACAAAAAAGTTTTGTTATACTGTTAAAGTTGATGAAAATCAAACCTAATTGAATTTATATCTTAAAAGGAGAAAAACGAAATGGCAGTACCTGCACGTCGCACATCAAAAGCGAAGAAAAACAAACGTCGTACGCACTACAAAGTAACAGCTCCATCTGTAAACTTTGACGAAGCAACTGGAGATTACTCACGTTCTCACCGTGTATCCCTTAAAGGATACTACAAAGGACGTAAGATCGCTAAAGCTGCATCAGCTGAATAATAGAAGGGAGATACCATGCGCGTAAATATTACACTTGAACACAAAGAATCTGGTGAACGCTTGTACCTTACTTCTAAAAACAAACGTAACACTCCAGACCGTCTTCAATTGAAGAAATACTCACCAAAACTTCGCAAACACGTTGTGTTTACTGAAGTTAAATAATTAAGTAAGCAAAAGCCTTTGAAACGTTGATTTCAAAGGCTTTTTTCTTTTTATCAAATACAGTATATTTCAACTCAAACTCTACCTTTTTCTCTACCTTTTTTAGATAAATATATCATCTGGATATTGAAGTTAAGCCCTGCTATCATTTCGATGGCAGGGCTTTTTAATATTTGGTACACTACCTTCTTATCTATATTTTGATGGAGCTGAAGTTGACATCTACAAAGTTTAATGTTAAAATACATTCAAAAATATATTTGAATGAGGTGTTTTATGGTTCAAAATGTTGTTACTTCAATAATCCTGTATTCTGGGACAGCCGTAGACTTACTTATTATCCTAATGTTATTTTTTGCCAAAAGAAAAAGCAGAAAAGACATCATTAACATCTATTTAGGACAATTTCTAGGCTCTGTTAGTCTAATATTGCTAAGTTTGCTTTTTGCATTTGTCTTAAATTATATTCCTAGTAAAGAGATTTTAGGTTTGCTCGGTTTGATTCCAATTTTCCTAGGCCTCAAAGTTTTGCTTTTAGGAGATTCTGATGGAGAAGCTATTGCAAAAGATGGTTTGCGAAAAGACAATAAAAACCTGATTTTTCTAGTCGCTATGATTACTTTTGCAAGTTGTGGCGCTGACAATATTGGTGTCTTTGTCCCATATTTTACCACCTTAAATTTAGTGAATTTGATAGTGACTTTACTTACTTTTCTAGTCATGATTTATCTCTTGGTTTTTTCTGCCCAAAAATTAGCACAAGTCCCTTCTGTTGGAGAAACTTTGGAAAAATATAGCAGATGGTTTATTGCCGTTGTCTATTTAGGATTGGGGATGTATATCCTGATTGAAAACAACAGCTTTGACATGCTATGGGCTGTGTTAGGCTAGGAGAAAAAATTATGAAAAAAGATAGTATCTGTCAAGTGGATGTTATAAATCAACAAAATGTCACAACCGCAACGAACTACCTTGAAAAGGAAAAAGTCCAAAAATCACTTCGCATTTTATCAAAATTTACCGATAATAAACAGATAAATATCATCTTTTATCTCCTTGCCGTCGAAGAACTCTGTGTCTGCGATATAGCCTGTTTATTAAATCTCAGTATGGCATCTGCCTCCCACCATCTTCGTAAACTAGCCAATCAAAACATCTTGGATACTAGAAGAGAGGGGAAAATTATATATTATTTTATAAAAGATGAGGAAATCAGAGATTTTTTTAATCAACTAGGATAACAACTATTTTTACTACTTTTCCATGATTATATATAGGACTTATCTATGAAATTTTTTGATGAAAATTACTCACAAGAAATACCTACTCGTAGCAAATGTTTAAGAAAAAAGTATAATTTAAATCAAACCGACTTGGACTATAAAGAAATTATTTTCTAAGATATTACCAAGTTTGTTGATGATTTGTTTTACCACTGCTTCAGCTCTATTATATTTAGAGATTTAGAAACTGTAGATAGAAGTGAAGTAAGCATTCAATACGAATCAATACAGAAGAAAAACGCTGATTTTGAACTGCACCCCAAAAGTTAGACAGAAAAAATCTAACTTTTGGGGTGTTTTATAATGAAATTAACTTATGAAGATAAAGTTCAAATATATGAATTGAGAAAGCAAGGAGAGAGCTTTAGACAGCTTTCAAATCAATTTGGGATAAACATTTCTAATCTTAGGTACATGATTAAATTAATTGATCGTTACGGGATAGAAATCGCAAAAAAAGGAAAGAATCGTTACTATTCTCCCGAATTAAAGGAAGAAATAATTAATAACGTTCTGCTTAAAGGTCGTTCACTAAGAAGTGTATCTTTAGATTATGTTTTATCCGATCCTTCGCTATTAAAAAATTGGATAGCACAATACAAGAAAAATGGGTATACTATTGTTGAGAAAACAAGAGGGAGACCATCTAAAATGGGACGTAAGCCAAAGAAGAAACCTGAAGAGATGACAGAGCTAGAGCGACTTCAGGAAGAATTAGAATATTTGAGAGCGGAGAATGCTGTTCTAAAAAAGTTGAGAGAACTCCGATTGAGGGACGAGAAAGAGCTAAAAGAAAAACAGAAATTGTTCGAGGATTGGTAACAGAGTTTCCTTTAGAGACTCTTCTAAAGATTATTAAGCTAGCTCGTTCAACCTATTATTACCAGCTAAAGCAACTAGATAGAAGCGATAAAAATCATGATATTAAAGCTGAAATTCAAGCTATTTTTACTGAGCATAAAGGAAATTATGGTTACCGCCGAATGACTCTAGAATTGAGGAATCGTGGTTTTGTAGTGAATCATAAGAAGGTCCAACGTCTGATGAAGATCCTTGGTTTCAGTGCCCAAATTCGTCGTAAACGCAAGTATTCTTCATACCAAGGAGAAGTTGGCAAGAAAGCAGATAACCTTATTCAACGCCAGTTTGAAGCATCAAGGCCAATGGAAAAGTGCTATACGGATGTGACAGAGTTTGCCATTCCAAATAGCACACAGAAATTGTATTTATCGCCTGTTTTAGATGGCTTTAACAGTGAAATTATTGCTTATCGTCTTTCTACTTCACCCAACTTAGAACAAGTAAAAACGATGTTAGAGCAGGCCTTCACAGAGAAACACTATGAGAATACGATTCTCCATAGTGACCAAGGCTGGCAATACCAACACGATTCTTATCATCGGTTCCTAGAGAGTAAGGGAATTCAAGCATCCATGTCACGCAAGGGCAACAGCCCAGACAATGGTATGATGGAGTCCTTCTTTGGTATTTTGAAATCCGAAATGTTTTATGGCTATGAGAAAACATTTAAGTCACTTAAGCAATTGGAACAAGCCATTGTAGACTATATTGATTACTACAACAACAAACGAATTAAGGTAAAATTAAAACATACTAAGATTAG
>NZ_MRXX01000013.1:27562-28253 GCF_016642265.1 Streptococcus lactarius | reverse complement strand
TTTGTCCCAGTCTCTTTTTAACTGCCTTTGTAGACTGTTTTTCTCCAAAGGACCTAAAACCTGAATGATGTGATCCTGAATTTGGATCCGCCCTTTAAAATTTTTTTTTGAAGGGAACACAAGTGTTTGACAGAAAGATGAAATCTTGGTAGAATAAGAAGGTCGATCAGACAACTAACTCTTTCTTGGTAGCAGGCCATGCCAAACCTGCCACTCGGATAGAGCATAAAGAAAAGGAGCTTATCATGGCAATCTCAAAAGAGAAAAAAAATGAAATCATTGCACAATACGCACGTCACGAAGGTGACACTGGTTCAGTAGAAGTACAAGTTGCTGTCCTTACTTGGGAAATCAACCACTTGAACGAACACATCAAAGAACACAAAAAAGACCACGCTACTTACCGTGGTTTGATGAAGAAAATCGGTCGCCGTCGTAACTTGTTGGCCTACCTTCGTACAAACGATGTTAACCGTTACCGTGAGTTGATCAACTCTCTTGGACTTCGTCGTTAATCTGCTCTATTTTCCACTTACGCTGCGTTGTCACCTTGCCTCGATATACTCAAGTATAATCTTCGGCTAGGGTTCCTAGCATCGTAAGGTAAAATAGACCAGATTCATCTCCCTTCGGGGAGATTTTTTGTTTTGGCTAGGATTTTAGCCCGAGCTCAAAAAAGAGGCTGGGACAA
>NZ_MRXX01000013.1:0-27498 GCF_016642265.1 Streptococcus lactarius | reverse complement strand
GATTCCTGTCCCACTCTCTGTTCCTTTTTGCATTTAGTAGCTAAAGATGATGGATTTGTCTGTATAAGTCGTTTTGGTTGACAGGTGTAATGATAGGAGTTACAATGAACTTATAAAATGAAACAGAGGTTATCGCTATGATTGACATTACTTATCTAGACGGTGCAAAACAAGAACGGGTCATGCATTTTGATTCTTATGAAGAATTTGAGCGTTCCCAACAGGCCTGCCTAATCGGGGTTGCGGATTATTTTCCAGTGACAAAATTGACCTATAATGGTCATGAGTTGGATTACCAAGGCACTTACGGAGATGTCTTCTTCTATTTGATGAAGCAAGACCTCGATCAATACAAAAACTAAAGGAGAAAAACAATGGCAAAAGCAATTACAGACGCAACATTTGAAGCAGAAACTAAAGAAGGCTTGGTCTTGGTGGACTTTTGGGCAACTTGGTGTGGTCCATGTCGTATGCAAGCTCCTATCTTAGAAAAATTATCGGAAGAACTTTCGGAAGATGAGTTAAAAATCCTGAAAATGGATGTGGATGAAAATCCAGAAACCGCGCGTGCTTTCGGCATTATGTCCATCCCAACTCTTCTTTTCAAAAAAGATGGACAGGTTGTCAAACAAGTCGCAGGGGTACACACTGCAGCACAAATTAAGGCTATTGTAGACGAGTTGAGTTAAAATTAATAGCACTCCCATTAGTAAGATAGGAGTGCTATTTTATATTCAAAGAAAGAGCCCAGTTCTTTTAAACGAGGAACAAGGTTCTTTTATCATCAATAATTCTTCTGTTTCGAGAAAAGTAACTTGAAATTTTTGGAGAGTTTTACATTCACAGTATCACATTTAGTATTGAAAAGATTGAATAGCTTCTTTCAAGTCAGCTTGTAAAATGTTTCTTTGGTCTAGTTGGACATAGACTTCTAACAGACAAGATCTGAAGTTGGAAAATTTATAAAAATCTTCTCTTTCTTCTATCGGAAAATCAACAGCTTTTATCCAAGAAGCTACCTGTTCTTGCTCTAACTTTCCCTGTAAAATAGGTTCATAAAGCACTCTCGCCAAGCGCCAATCCTCATCACTGGTAAAACGAATTGAAATTCTTTTAAAGATTTGGCCAAGTATGTTAAAGACTTCAGGAACTCTGTTTTTAGGAAAGTCGGGATGACAAGCCACCTCTGTCAAGAGATCCGCTCCATGTGCAAAAGCGTGAACCCAACCATACTGGCTTGAAAAACTAGTTGTATCCTTTTCTTTTGAAAGATAGTATAAGCCTTGATGTAAAAGGACCGTACGGATTTCCGCTTCTAACCCCTGATAAAAAATCGATTGCGGGTTGGCATCAACAGACAAGAGATTTGCATAAATCAGTGCCCTAAACGAACGTTCAAGTGTAGGCAACCCTAGCTTATCAATCTCTTTTTCTACTCCTTTATCGGACGAAATCGTCTCAGCAATGAAATGAAATTGTTCCTGTGTAAATAGCTCTTCTTGCAACCCTCTAGCCAAGCTTGTAAAAACGAGATCATCGCGAATTTCTGGTGAGGGGTCTCCTAAATGTTCCAGCAACCACTGGATTTCTTCTCGACGATAGCTTGGTTTTTCTTCTGTTACTTTATTTTGTAATTCTTGATACATCCCTAGCACCTCTGCATTTATACTAGCTTATTTTAGAGTTAGCTGTAGAAGAGTTTATTCTCCCAACTCTTCACTATAAGCAATAATCTGATCCACAGTATCTGAAAGGAATTGAATCGTATCGCGAAGTGGTTTGTCAGTTGAGATATCTGCTCCGATAATCATGGCTGACTCAAGTGGGGTCTTGCTGCCGCCTGATTTGAGAAGGTCCAGCCAATCTTTGGCTCCGTTTTCGGAGTTCTTCAAGTGCAGGTAACCGGCTGTTGAGATAACCAATCCAGCTGAGTAGGTATAGCTGTATAGTCCCATGTAGTAGTGGCTTTGGCGCATCCAGGTCAAAGCTGCATCGTCATCGATTTCAACAGCGTCTCCCCAGAATTCGGTCAAGACTTCCTTCATGATGCTGTTGAGCTTGCTAGCGCCGAAGGTTCCACCTTCTTCAATCAGGGTGTAGACCTTGCGTTGGAAGGCTGCTTCCAACAAGTGGGTGATGAAGTTGTGGAAGTAGGTGTCTGTCAAACGGTGAGCCAAAGCAAAGCGTTTTTGACGAGGGTCGTCAAACTGGTGTTCCAAATAGTCGCTAAGGAGGAGCTCATTAAAGGTAGAAGGAGCTTCCACATAGTAGGTCGACATGTGGGCGTTGAAGTAGCTTTGGTTGTTGTCTGAAAAGATAAATTGACCAGAGTGTCCGATCTCGTGGATCAGGGTGTAGACATCGCTCAAGCGTCCTGTCCAGCTCATGAGGACATAAGGATGGACGCGGTATGGATCGGCCGCATATCCACCGGAATCCTTGCCTTCATTGGCCGCAAAGTCGACCCAACGTTCGGTTTGGTAGCGAGCAATTTCGTGTGAATATTCTTCTCCAAGAGGTGCCACAGATTTCATGACCAAGTCATAAGCATCATCAATGGTAACATCTGGGTTGAGCGCACTGTCCAAGTCCAACTTCCAATCAGCAAAGGTCATTTTCTCAAGGCCGTTGACCTTGGCCACGTGTTTGAGGTATTTTTGAGCAACCGGAGCGAAGTCCTTCATGATCAGGTCAATCTGACGATCAAACATGGCACGATCCACTTCCTGCTCAGCCAAGAGATAGTCAAAGACTGAGTCGTAACCTCGCATATCTGCGATCAGTTTTTCTGATTTGACTTGGGCTAGATAGGTAGCAGCAGCCGTGTTTTGGTGCTTGCGGAGACCTTCTGAGAAGGAACGAAAGGCTTTTTCACGGACTTCCGCATTCTCATGGTTTTGGTAGAAGTTTTCATAGGTGACAAAGCTATTCTTGTAAACTTTTCCATCCACTTCAAAATCAGCCATTTCAAAGTCACCTGCCCGCATCTTGGTATAGATGTCTTGCGGTCCGTAGAAGACTTCACCAAGGTTGGTCAAAGTTTTTTCCACATCAGCTCCCAAGTAGTGAGCTTTTTTGATTTTAGCCTGACGAATGGCAAAAGTGAGGTGAGGGAGTTGACCCAGGCGTTCAAGGACTTCTTCATCTGCTTCGACTAAGGCATCATCAAAGAAGGTTAGCTCTACGCTGGCCCAGGTTTCAAAATCCATCCCTGCTTGGGCAATTTCCGCAAAAGCTTCATCACCAAAGTCAGTCGTTTGAGGCATAAAGCTGTAGTTGCCAATGTGGCTGAGTTGGATCTGAATTTGTTCAAAGATGGCAAAGGCAGCTTCAAAGTCTTCAAAGGTGTGGAGGTTGCCCTTGTAGTTACGGACAAATTCATTGATTTCTTCACGGGTCTTTTCAATGGCACGCAAGAAGTCTTCCTGGTCTTGGTAGAGGGCTGTTAGGTCCCAGAGTTCGTTTTCAGGAAATTCAGAACGTTTCTTTAATTCCATAGTGTTTCTCCTTTTGATCGGTATTCTTTCATAAGTATAGCAGAAAAAAGGGGAGAAACATAGAGGGAGACGAGATACTTAGGTGAAAATCTTGAAAATAAGTGGAAAAAACGACCATTTTTGATATACTAGGATAGATATGAGGAGGTTTTTATGAAAAAGGTTATTATTTCACTATTGGCGGGTGCATCCGTTTTATCTTTGGTGGCTTGTGCGCCGAAACGCTATGAGCGCCAAAGCAAACCAAAAACGGCCACGTCATCAACGGTTAAAAAAGAAAAGAAGGATACAGGACAGAAGTATTATCAAGCGGTCTTGGAGCGGTATGCCAAGTATGATACAGCTCTTAAAAATGGCGATAAAACGGGGCTCTCTGAGGAATTGGGTAAGATACCAGCCGGTTCAGAAGAAAATATCTATCTGGATGCCTTGGAACGCTTGGGAACTCCGGTAACCTTCCAGTATGCTTTTGCAGACCTGAACCAAGATGGTGTCGATGAACTTTTGGTATCTAATCAATACACGGAAAACAAACAATATGTTTCTGCCATCTATTATTTAAAAGGACAAGAACCCGAATTGCTCCATACGGCCTACACAGCTGCAGTAGGTGGCTATCGCTCCAGTTTAGATGTTTTTGACAATGGGCAAATCGTCTATGCTACTTGGCAATCCCTGAATCCAGAGCAGGAATTGACCCTTTATTCGCTAAGAAAAGGGGGAGCCAAGGAAGAAAAGAAAGCGACCATTCAAATGGGTGGGAACCAAACAACTGAGCAAGCCCTTGGGATTTCAGCCAAGAAGTTAGACCTCGCTAAGCTCGATTGGAAAAATTTTGACGGTAAAGGGAAATCCAAATCAACAGCTAAAGCGGAGGATAAGAAGACAGGTTTTTTCCAAGTCCAAGTTAGTGTATCGGATCTCCGTATTCGCAAAGAGCCCTCAACCTCAGCTTCATCTGCAGGAATGATCGCAAAAGGAACTCACACCATTACGGAAACTGTAGAGGCAGATGGCCACACCTGGGGCAAACTGGAATCTGGTCAAGGCTGGATCGCCCTTGACTTTACAACGCGTGTGGATGGTTCTAAATCAACTGCTTCAAGTAAGAAAAGTAGTGGGATGAACCTTCAAGAAATTCAGAACGGAAATTTCTCAAGTATCGCAGGGACCTGGAAAAATGGGAAAGGTTGGACATTAGTGTTTGGTGGAGGTGGATCGGCAGATCAAGTTTCCCTTAATGGTGAAAATATGCTGGTTAATCGAATTAAACCAACGGATAATCACCTTAGTGGAGGTTTCAGCAATCCTAAGTATCAGGTTGGTGGTGCAATTATAAGATTTATTCCAGCAGGAACATCCCTACCAGTATATGTTGAACAGATTGCAGATCCTTCTGATATTGGAAAAGACCGTATTTGGACAGGTCAATCAGCAGGGTGGGAAGTGAGCGACTTCTTCTACCGTGTGGACTAAAAAAGGAGACAAACATGAAAAAAATTGGAACCTATTTACTAGCTACTCTACTATTGATTTCCCTAGCAGCCTGCGCTCCAAAACGCTATGAGCGCAAGCATGGGCCAGTGGATTCTTCGTCTGCAACAAAATCGTCTGAGAAGGTCAGTGAAAAAACAGATGAAAGCCAGTCAAATGAAGAGGATGAGGAAGCGATTGGCACCTTGTCTAAGGCGGACGAGGCAGATATTCATTCCATTATCGAAAACAGTGCGTCTTTGACCTATTCGCTTCAGGTGCAACCGACTCGCTTGCTGGAGTTGAACAATGATCACGGTGCGATTGACGGTTACCCGCAAGATATGTTCATTGATTACTACAATACCTACACGCCAGAAACCTATCAGTTGCAAGATATCATTGATAAATTGGATGCAGAGAAGACGTCGGACTCTATCCGTAGTTTTTCTCAGGATAAATTGATTCAACTGGTAAATGACAAGAAAAAAGGCTGGCTCTATTCGACAAAAGATAAGGCCTTCTACGAAGTTGTACCTGGTGGTCGTGGAGGAGCGATGCCACCAATGGAGATTCCTTCGCCTGATGACTGGGTGATCAATGATGATTCCGTTGAAGTGACGACGACCATCCAAGGAACATCTGAACCCTACAGACGCTTTGTCTTGAAACGCAATCACAAAGAATACAAGGGTGGAACCCACAAAACACGCTTTTATGTGGACAGTATGGAATTCGCGAAATCGTAAAAATAAATAGAAGCTATACCTGGATCTAAAATTTTTATATAGGTCTCTAGGAAGATTCGCAGAAAAAGGCCCGTAAAGCCTTTTTCTTTTGGGCTTGAATATGTTAAAATAAAAGGTATACGTGCTTGGATACAAAGATGAGGATATAATATACAGATAGGCTGTTGAAATTCCTATCTCGTTGAGTTGCTTGACGGCCTTGGTATCTTGATAGTTGAACACGGGCTAAATCCCTAGTGAAAAAGATAGATTTCCTAGTGTGCGTGGCACACTGCGTCAATCTCCTATTTTCATACGGGATTCTTCACGCCCTTTGTATCCTGATGAACTGAATTTTGGCCTCATTTCTTAGGAAAAAAGATAAGTTTCCTAGCACTCATCGAGTGCGGCGTCACCTTCCTATTTTTCTACAGAAATGTTCGGCAAGCCGAACCGTCCAAAATATCTTGATCTTTGTAGGCAAGTCGTATAAATATTATCAATCCAAAGGGGATTACTTTTAATGGTAAAACAAGTGTTTCAAACGACTTTTGCGGGTCGTGAGTTAATCGTAGAGACTGGCCAGGTTGCTAAGCAAGCAAATGGCGCAGTTGTCGTGCGTTATGGGGAGTCAACTGTCTTGACGGCAGCTGTCATGTCCAACAAAATGTCAACGGGAGATTTCTTCCCACTTCAAGTTAACTACGAAGAAAAAATGTATGCAGCTGGGAAGTTTCCTGGTGGCTTTATGAAACGGGAAGGTCGTCCTTCTACTGATGCGACCTTGACAGCTCGTTTGATCGACCGTCCAATCCGTCCTATGTTTGCGGAAGGTTTCCGTAACGAAGTGCAAGTCATCAATACGGTTCTTTCTTACGATGAAAATGCATCTGCCCCAATGGCAGCTATGTTTGGTTCATCATTGGCACTTTCTATCTCAGATATTCCATTTGACGGACCAATTGCTGGGGTACAAGTAGGTTATGTGGATGGGGAGATCGTCATCAACCCAACGCAAGAACAAGCTGAGCGCTCGCTTCTTGAATTGACAGTAGCTGGTACCAAACACGCTATCAACATGGTAGAGTCTGGCGCTAAAGAATTGTCGGAAGAAATCATGTTGGAAGCTCTTTTGAAAGGGCGCGAAGCCGTTAAAGAATTGATTGCCTTCCAAGAAGAAATCGTTGCGGCAGTCGGTAAAGAAAAAGCAGAAGTAGAATTGCTTCATGTAGATCCTGAATTGCAAGCTGAAATCATCGTAGCCTACAACAGTGACCTCCAAAAAGCGGTCCAAGTAGAAGAAAAATTGGCGCGTGAAGCGGCGACTCAAGCAGTGAAAGACCAAGTCATTGCTGCTTACGAAGAAAAATATGCAGACAACGAAGAATTTGACCGTATCATGCGGGATGTGGCTGAAATCTTGGAACAAATGGAACACGCTGAAGTGCGCCGCTTGATCACGGAAGACAAGGTTCGTCCTGACGGTCGTAAGGTTGATGAAATCCGTCCGTTGGATGCGCAAGTCGACTTCCTTCCTCGTGTGCACGGTTCAGGTCTCTTTACTCGTGGACAAACGCAAGCTCTTTCTGTCTTGACCTTGGCGCCAATGGGTGAAACCCAAATCATCGATGGGTTGGATCCTGAGTACAAGAAACGCTTTATGCACCACTATAACTTCCCTCAATACTCTGTAGGGGAAACAGGTCGTTACGGTGCGCCTGGTCGTCGTGAAATTGGACACGGTGCTCTTGGTGAGCGTGCCCTTGCTCAAGTATTGCCAAGCTTGGAAGAATTCCCATATGCGATTCGTCTAGTAGCAGAAGTATTGGAATCAAATGGTTCTTCATCTCAAGCTTCTATCTGTGCGGGAACACTTGCCCTTATGGCTGGTGGTGTGCCAATCAAGGCGCCAGTAGCAGGTATTGCCATGGGTCTCATCTCAGACGGGAACAACTATACCGTATTGACAGATATCCAAGGTTTGGAAGACCACTTTGGAGACATGGACTTCAAGGTAGCTGGTACGCGTGACGGGATTACAGCCCTTCAAATGGATATCAAGATCCAAGGGATCACTGCAGAAATCTTGACTGAAGCACTTGCTCAAGCCAAGAAAGCTCGTTTTGAAATCCTTGATGTCATCGAAGCAACCATTCCAGAAGTTCGTCCAGAATTGGCACCAACTGCTCCGAAAATTGATACCATCAAGATTGATGTCGACAAGATCAAGATTGTCATTGGTAAAGGTGGAGAAACCATCGATAAAATCATCGCTGAAACAGGCGTTAAGATTGATATCGACGAAGAAGGGAACGTATCGATCTACTCGAGCGACCAAGATGCGATTAACCGTGCTAAGGAAATCATTGCTGGTTTGGTTCGTGAAGCCAAAGTGGACGAAGTCTACCATGCCAAAGTGGTTCGGATCGAGAAATTCGGTGCCTTTGTCAACCTCTTTGACAAGACGGATGCCCTCGTTCACATCTCTGAAATGGCTTGGACGCGTACCAACCGTGTCGAAGACTTGGTAGCCATCGGTGATGAAGTCGATGTCAAGGTGATCAAGATTGATGAAAAAGGACGTGTAGATGCTTCGATGAAAGCTCTTCTACCTCGTCCGCCAAAACCAGAAAACAGCGAAGAAAACGGTGAAAAGACTCATCGCCATGGCGATCGTCCTCGTCACCACAATAAAGACCACAAACCTAAAAAAGATTTCACTATTACACAAAAAGATTCAGAATAAGCATTAGAAAAGGAGGAGCACGGTATGGGATGGTGGCGTGAAACCATCGATATTGTAAAAGAAAATGACCCAGCAGCACGTACCTCGCTGGAGGTCCTTTTGACCTATCCGGGCGTCAAAGCACTGGCAGCTCACCGTGTTTCCCACTTTTTGTGGAACCATGGCTTTAAGCTCTTGGCGCGGATGCACAGCCAATTTTGGCGTTTTTGGACCCAGATTGAGATCCATCCAGGTGCGACCATTGCTTCTGGTGTCTTTATCGACCATGGAGCGGGCCTCGTTATCGGGGAAACAGCCATTGTTGAAAAAGGCGTCATGCTCTACCACGGGGTAACCCTTGGGGGAACAGGAAAGGATGTCGGCAAACGCCATCCAACGGTTCGTGAAGGAGCCTTGGTTTCCGCTCATGCCCAAGTCATCGGTCCGGTGGAAATCGGAGCCAAGGCCAAGGTCGGAGCAGGAGCTGTCGTGGTCTCAGATGTACCAAGTGACGTGACCGTTGTCGGTGTTCCTGCCAAGATTGTGCGGGTGCACGGTCGAAAAGACGAACCAGTCATTCACCAAGAAGAAGAAAAACGGGAATACTACATGAACAAGCTGGAGCATGCTAAGGAAGCCAGCCATCGGTCTTCGAGCTTGTAAGGAGATCGCTACGTGATTCAATCAACTAATTCATTGAATGACCACCAGCTACTGGAAGCAAAGGCCCTTATTGCCACCTGTCAGAAGTATGACGGAACGTTTCGGGATCCTTATCTCTCCAATATGCTCAATTTTGATCCCAACATGCCTGCCTTTTTCCTTTATTATGAAAAAGGCGAACCTGTTGGACTATTAACCGTCTATGCAGATGACCCAGATGTGGAACTAGCGATTCTGGTCCACCCTAATCACCGTCGGCAGGGAATTGCGCGTGCATTGTATAGAAGTTTTGAGAAAGAAACGGCATCTTATCCAATTGAGTCTGTGACTTTTCAGACAGAGCGTATTTTTCTAGGGCGCCATCCTGATTTTGCCAGCAATTGGGGACTAGTCGAGGATGAAGAGACAGAAACCTGGTTAGGTAAGGATAGAAAACCATATCTGTTAGCAAATGATTCCAATCTGGAAGTTTTGTTAGCAGATCGTTCGTATCAGGATCAAATTAGTCAGTTAAAATTTCAGGTATTTTCAGAGGAACATGAATCGAGAGAAGTTGTGGATAGATATGTCGCTGAAGCTCTGAAAGATCCAGAAAGTCGTCTGTATATTTTATTAAAAAATGGTCAGGTTATTGGGACTTGCACGGTTGATTTATCGAGTAATACCAATTACTTCTACGGTTTAGCAATAGCTGAACTTGAACGTGGAAAAGGCTACGGAAGCTATCTGGCAAAATCCCTCGTCAACCAACTCATTGAGCAAAATGATAAGGAGTTCCAGATTGCAGTGGAAGATAGCAATGTTGGTGCCAAACGCTTGTATGAAAAGATTGGCTTTGTCAAACAGACTCAGGTGGTTTATTTGACGCCAAAAGAGTAGAAACAGAAAGGAAATGAAGCGTGTTAAAAATTTATGATACCATGTCTCGCGATTTGCGAGAATTTGTCCCCATCGAGGAAGGAAAGGTCCGCATGTATGTTTGTGGGCCAACGGTTTACAACTATATCCACGTAGGGAATGCCCGTTCAACGGTAGCCTTTGACACCATTCGTCGCTACTTTGAGTATCGTGGTTATGAAGTTGCCTACATTTCCAACTTTACCGATGTGGATGATAAGATCATTAACCGTGCCAAAGAAGAAGGCATTACGCCTCAGGAAGTGGCAGATAAGTACATCGCTGCATTTCGTGAGGATGTGACGGCTCTTGGCGTGAAACCTGCAACTCGTCACCCTCGTGTGGTTGAGTTTATGGATGACATCATTCGTTTTGTCGCTGACTTGATCGAAAAAGGATATGCCTACGAGAGCCAAGGCGATGTTTATTTTCGTGTAGAAAAATCCCATAACTATGCTAAGTTGGCTAACAAAACATTAGAAGACTTGGAGTTAGGTGCTTCAGGTCGTACAGATGAAGAAACAGCTCGCAAGGAAAATCCAGTCGATTTTGCCCTTTGGAAAGCTGCTAAACCAGGTGAGATTTCTTGGGACAGTCCTTGGGGCCCAGGTCGCCCAGGCTGGCACATTGAGTGTTCAGTCATGTCAACTGAGATTTTGGGAGATACCATCGATATCCACGGTGGAGGAGCGGATCTTGAGTTTCCGCACCATACCAACGAAATTGCCCAGTCTGAAGCTAAAACAGGGAAGACCTTTGCTAATTACTGGATGCACAATGGCTTTGTCAATATCGACAATGTCAAAATGTCCAAGTCTTTGGGCAACTTTATCACTGTGCATGATGCTTTGAAGACCATTGATGGCCAAGTGCTTCGTTTCTTTTTTGCGACCCAGCACTACCGTAAGCCGATTAACTTCACAGAAAAAGCGGTGCGCGATGCGGAAACCAACCTTAAGTATTTGAAAAATACTTATGAACAACCGTTCGCAGGAGAAGTGGATCCAGCAGACTTGCAAGGCTTTGTGGACAAGTTTATCGCGGTTATGGATGAAGATATCAATGCGGCAAACGGGATCACCGTTGTCTTTGAATTGGCCAAATGGATCAATTCAGGCCACTACAACCAAGACGTTAAGGAGGCCTTGGCAAAGATGTTAGAAGTCTTTGGAGTGGTCTTTGTTGAAGAAGTCTTGGATGCGGATATTGAAGCCTTGATCACTGAACGCCAAGAAGCGCGGGCTAAGAAAGATTTTGCGCGAGCAGATGCCATTCGTGATGAATTGGCTGCGCAAGGAATCAAGCTCTTGGATACAAAAGAAGGCGTAAGGTGGACACGTGATTGATGTCAATCTGATTAACGGCATAGCCCTTGCCTTTGAGGGAGATGCGGTCTATTCCATGTATATTCGCAGGCACCTGATTTTTCAAGGGATGACCAAGCCCAATAAGCTTCATCAGACTGCAACCCGCTATGTCTCTGCTAGAGCTCAGGCCAGCTTGATTGAAAGCATGCTGGAGCAAGACATTCTGACAGAAAAAGAGTTGGAGATCTACAAGCGCGGTCGCAATACCAATAGCCACACCAAGGCCAAAAATGCGGATATCGTAACCTACCGCATGTCGACGGGCTTTGAGGCGGTCATGGGTTATCTCCATATGACGGGTGAGCTTGCTCGTTTAGAAGAGCTGATTGCCTGGTGTATCCAGGAAGTAGAAGGGTGATAGAATGGATATCTTAGATTGGTTTCCTGAAGGAGAAATTCTAGAGCATCCGGTGCAAAAGTCTGGAACGGTAACGCTTGCTCTGCCTTCTCATCGCTGGTTGCTCTTACCAGAAGAACAACTGACAGATCGGGAGCAAAGGTTGTTGCAACTCTTAACAGATCAAGTTGTCAATGTGCCGACAGACCCTTGGTACCGTTATTTATTAGAAGGTCAAGGAGATTTGCCTATTCCTTTGAAAAAACTCCAGGTCCTTCATTGCCATCTGACACATGCCCAGGCTGAGGGCCTTGCCTCCTGGCTTGAGATGATGCGCCTGCTATTTCCAAATTATGTGACAGATTTTCAGGTCGGTAGTCAGGATATTCTCTTTATCTTGGATCAAAGTCAGTTTTATTCGGTTGCAGCGATCCTCAGAGATACCTTATCGGCCATGGAGTATGACTTTAACCTTGGGATGGTCTTGGTCTTGGGTCAAGTCTGGCCTATCCAAGCAGGATTGCCCCTTACCACACTGGTTCAAGCTGAACGCGCGGTGATCCAGACTTGGGGCTATAAGGATCGGATCTCCGCTGTCCATCGCTTCTCCCAGCTCTACCTTTGGGCCCTGAATGAATCGATAGAAGAGCTTGCGACGATCAAGCAAGGCTTGCATCAGTTGATTAGCAGTCAGGATCAATTAGAAGAAATTATTTTGGCCCTGTGGGACAATGCGGCAGTGGTGACCAAGGCAGCTCAACAGCTCTATTTGCACCGCAATTCTCTCCAATATAAGATTGATAAGTGGGAAGAATTGACCGGTCTTTCGCTCAAGGAATTAACAGATCTGAGCCTGTGTTACCAGGTTATTTTAGAAGATCATCTCTAGTTTTGTGCACCTTGCACAAAACTCTTTTTTTATTTTGTTCAGGCTGCCATGGAAATGTGAAGCGTTTTCAATTACAATAGAACTATAAACATCAAAGGAGTACCATCATGGTAGAATTAAATCTTAAAAATATTTACAAAAAATATCCAAACAGCGAACACTACTCAGTTGAAGACTTCAACTTGGACATCAAAGACAAAGAATTTATCGTTTTCGTAGGACCTTCAGGATGTGGGAAATCAACGACGCTTCGTATGATTGCAGGTCTTGAAGACATCACAGAAGGAACTGCTTCTATCGATGGCGTGGTTGTCAACGACGTAGCTCCAAAAGACCGTGATATTGCCATGGTATTCCAAAACTACGCTCTTTACCCACACATGACTGTATACGATAACATGGCTTTCGGTTTGAAATTGCGTAAATACAGCAAAGAAGACATCGACAAACGCGTCCAAGAAGCAGCTGAAATCCTTGGCTTGAAAGAATTCTTGGAACGTAAACCAGCTGACCTTTCAGGTGGTCAACGCCAACGTGTGGCCATGGGTCGTGCCATTGTCCGTGATGCAAAAGTGTTCTTGATGGACGAACCGTTGTCAAACTTGGATGCTAAACTTCGTGTATCCATGCGTGCCGAAATCGCTAAGATCCACCGTCGTATCGGAGCTACAACTATCTACGTAACTCACGACCAAACAGAAGCGATGACACTTGCTGACCGTATCGTTATTATGTCAGCAACGAAGAACCCTGCTGGTACTGGTACTATCGGACGTGTGGAACAAATCGGTACTCCTCAAGAAGTGTACAAAAACCCAGTGAACAAATTCGTAGCAGGATTTATCGGAAGCCCAGCGATGAACTTCATCAATGTGAAATTAGATGGAGACCGTATCGTTGCCAATGGCTTGGATTTGAAAGTTCCAGAAGGAGCTTTGAAAGTCTTGAAGGAAAAAGGCTACGAAGGAAAAGAAATCATTTTTGGTATCCGTCCAGAAGATGTGAATACAGAAACTGCCTTTCTTGATACATTCCCTAAATCAGTTGTCACTGCAACTGTCTCAGTTTCTGAGTTGTTGGGTTCTGAGTCTCACTTGTACTGCCAAGTTGGGGATAGTGAATTCGTTGCAAAAGTAGATGCACGTGACTATCTTGATACAGGTGCGACCATCGAACTTGGATTTGACTTGAACAAGGCTCATTTCTTTGATAAAGAAACTGAAAAAACAATTTACTAATCATTGAGTTTGAAAGGAGGCTGAGACAAATTGTCTCAGTCTCTTTTATATGAAGGAGACAAGACATGGAAAAAGATTGGTGGAAGGGGAAGGTCGCTTATCAGATCTACCCGAAAAGCTTTAAGGATAGTAATGGAGATGGTGTTGGGGATTTAAAAGGCATCACGGAAAAACTCGATTACCTGCAAAAATTGGGGATTGATATTCTCTGGCTATCCCCTGTTTACAAGAGTCCTTTTATTGACCAAGGCTATGATATTTCAGACTACTATGCCATTGATCCCCTTTTTGGGACTATGGAAGACATGGAAGAGCTAATTGCGGAAGGCAAGAAGCGGGGCATTTCTATCATCATGGACTTGGTAGTCAACCATTGCTCCAGCCATCACGAATGGTTCCAAAAAGCTTTAGTGGATCCAGATGGCCCTTATGCGGACTACTTTTATTTTATCGAAAGTGACAAGGAGCCCAACAACTGGGAAAGTTACTTTGGAGGCAGTGTTTGGGAGTCGGTTCCTGGCACCAACAAATACTATCTTCATTCTTTCCACAAGGATCAACCGGACCTCAATTGGCAAAATCCTGTCTTGCGCGAGGAAATTTACACCATGATCAACTGGTGGTTGGACAAGGGGATTGCGGGTTTTCGGATCGATGCCATTATCAATATCAAAAAGGATTTAGAATGGCGTTCACTTCCGTCTGATCGCGAAAATGGCTTGGTCCCAGTACCGGAGTCTCTAGTGAATGCCCAACCGATTGAACCATTCTTGCAAGAGTTAAAAGAGCGGACCTTCGCCAAGTACAATGCCTTCACTGTTGGGGAAGTGTTCAATGAAACCGACGAAGAGTTGCATTTCTTTATCGGAAAAGATGGCGTTTTCTCATCGATCTTTGATTTCAAACAAACCATGCTGGGTCAAGAAGGAAAAGGCTGGTTTGACCATAGTCTTCCAACAGCAGACGAACTCAAGGTGAGCATTTTCCAAGCGCATGAGCGCGCAGATAGCATTGGAGTCCTCTCAACCATCATTGAAAATCATGATGAGCCTCGTGGGGTGTCCCATTATATTGCTGAAGGTCCAGTAAACGACACCAGTAAAAAAGCCTTAGGAACTATTCAGGTTTTGCGCAAGGGAATTCCCTTTATCTATCAAGGCCAAGAAATTGGAATGGAAAATCAAGTCTTTGAATCAGTAGGGGACTTTGATGATATCGCGACCATCAATGGCTATCATGTCGCTAAAGAAGCTGGTTTGAGCGAGGAAGAAGCCTTAGCAGTAATTGCCAACTACAGCCGAGACAATGCGCGGACGCCGATGCAATGGTCAGCAGAGCCAGGTCTAGGCTTTAGCGATGGACCTGCCTGGTTGATCAGTCCCAAACCAGATGATTCCATTAATGTGGAAGACCAGGAAAAGGATCCAGATTCTATTTTGAATTATTACCGTCAGCTGACGGCCTTGTATCGTCATCCCCTCTATGGAAATACCATCCGATTTGGAGATATGATCCCAGCTTATCGGGACCGTGAGAATATCATCGCCTTCGAACGCCGTGGGGACAAGCGTCTCTTGATTGTCAGTAATTTCCAAAATCGCTCGGCTAGCCTGGATTTGCCAGCTCCGATTAAAACGGTCGTTTTAAATAATACCGCAGGGGTGTTCCAAGAAGGAGAGCAAGTATTAGAATTGGCCCCTTACCAAACTGTCGTGTTGGAATTGGTGGAATAAGGAGAAAAGCGAAAAGTAGCTATAGGAAAACGCATCTGATCACGTGTCCAAAAAATAGGATCAGATGCGTTTTTAAATCATTAAAAAACCTTATTCTGTCTCCTGATGAAATTGCTGGTAAAAATGGACCTTGACCTGAATGAAGGTTTCTAAGTCTCTCAACAATTGAAGCAAGGTGGCGCGTGTTTCGAATTCTTCCCGAGTCTTGGGCAAGGGCCGTTCGCGGAAGATCGCCAAATACTGAGTAATATCATCTAGAAGATCTTGGGCAGGATTTTCCTGACTTAACTGTTGCGCAGTCTTCTTAAAAAGTTGAGCCAGGATCATACTTTCACTAGCTGCTAACCGACAGCGGTTGACGTTCTCAGCCATATCCCGTAGGATGTCGTTTTGGCGCTTGCGCATTTCGAAGTAGTGAATGTGGTAGTTGGTTTGATGAAAAAGGTGGTTGGAGTGGTCCAGATAGACCAGATTCAAAGCGTCCTTTAGGATATCATCCAACTCCTTGATCAAGCGGGCATCGTTGCGACCATCCCCCTTACCAAGTAATTCCGCAAAACGACCAAGAATCTTCTTTAGTAGGTCTTCGACAACATCATGGTAGTGATCAATCGCAGCCTGATTAGAAGGCATATAGAGATTGGCCAGTAGGGCAAAGCTGGTCCCGATTAAAAAGAGGGCAAGTTCATTGAGCAAGAGCCCCCAGGAAGTGGACTGCTCAATCAAGAGATGGGTGACGAGGACCGTACTAGGCGTGATGCCGATCTGCCATCCCATTAGAAAGGCGCATGGAACATAGAGAGCGATAAAGACTCCCAGTGCCCAAAGGTTGAATCCTAAAAAGGAAAAAGCGAGACTTCCGATTGTTAGAGCTAGCAAGGTCGACATAAAGCGCTGGTAGGCTTGCTTGATCGTACTGCGACGCGTATCAGAGATACTCAAGATGGCAATGACGCCAGCTGAGATGGCATAGGTCAAGCCCAGAGCAGCAGCAAGGGCAGCTGCTAAACAGGTGGCCAAGGTGAGCTTGATAGCTCGTTGAAAAAGAGGCATGGCTTCCTTTCTATTTGACTGGTTTCAATGAGATAGATTTCATTTCATTATATCATGAATTGGCCTCATCCTCCTTTCTTGTGGTATACTAGTTCTATGGAAATGAACGATATCGTATACGGTGTCCATGCAGTCACCGAGGCTTTACAAGCCAATACAGGCAATAAATTATATATTCAAGAAGATCTCCGAGGAAAAAATGTCGACAAGATCAAGGCCTTAGCAACTGAAAAGAAGGTGTCGATTTCTTGGACGCCAAAGAAAACCCTGCAGGAAATGACAGAGGGAGCTGTTCACCAAGGCTTCGTCCTTCGCGTCGCAGCCTTTGCTTACACAGACTTGGCAGCGATTCTGAAACAGACAGCCCAAGAAGAGAACCCGCTTTTGTTGATTCTCGATGGCTTGACCGATCCGCACAATCTTGGATCTATCTTGCGGACAGCTGATGCGACCAATGTCTCAGGGGTCATCATTCCTAAGCACCGGGCAGTCGGAGTAACTCCAGTGGTGTCAAAAACCTCTACCGGAGCAGTGGAACACATTCCCATTGCCCGTGTGACCAATCTCAGCCAAACCCTAGACAAGTTAAAGGAAGAGGGCTTCTGGATCTTTGGAACCGATATGAATGGGACGCCATCTCATCAGTGGAATACGGCTGGTAAGTTGGCCTTGATCATTGGCAATGAAGGAAAAGGGATCTCAACCAATATCAAAAAGCAAGTCGATGAGATGATCACCATTCCTATGAATGGCCATGTCCAAAGCCTCAATGCCAGTGTGGCAGCAGCCATCCTCATGTACGAGGTCTTTCGCAACCGACTATAAACATAGAAAGGCAATGATATGAAACGAAAAATCTTATTGGTTGACGGCTACAATATGATTGCCTTTTGGCAGGAGACCCGCCAGCTCTTTCAAAAAAGTGAGCTCGATGCGGCGCGCAACATCCTCCTGCAAAAGCTGAGCCATTATGCTAGCTTTGAAGGGATCGAAGTCATCTGTGTCTTTGATGCCCAGTATATGCCAGGAGTGAGGCAGACCTATGAGGAGTTCAATGTTCAGGTGGTCTTTACCGGTGAGGATGAGACGGCAGATGACTATATCGAGCGCTTGGCGGCAGAGCTCAATACGCCCCTCCACCAAGTATCCGTCGCGACCAGTGACTTAAATGAGCAATGGACTGTCTTTGCTCAAGGGGCCCTTCGGGTATCTGCGAGAGAGTTAGAAAAACGAGTCGCGGTCGTCAAAGGAAGCCTCAATCAGGCGCAGCGAGTGGTCAATGATCAAAAACCACCCATGAGACCGCTCGATCACCAAGTATTGCGACAATTACAAGAAATGATGGGAGACAAGTAATGACATTTGAAATTTTGACTGATTCAACTGCAGATTTGGACCAAAAATGGGCTAAGGAACACCAGGTAGCCATTCTCGGCTTGACCATTGAGTTAGACGGGACAGTATACCAGACAGTAGGAGAAGGTCAATTGACCAGCCCTGAGCTGTTAGAAGCCATGAAAAATGGGGCCAAACCGACAACCAGTCAGGTCAATGTGGGCCAATTTCAGGAAAGCTTTGCGCAGTTTGCCAAAGAAGGGAAAGCTGTGCTCTATGTCGCCTTTTCATCGGTCTTATCTGGGACCTATCAGAGTGCAGTTATGGCGCGCGATTTAGTCTTGGAAGACTACCCAGAAGGGATAATCGAAATTGTTGACCCCAAAGCGGCAGGGATTGGAGAGGGCTACTTAGTCATGCGGGCGGTAGCTGCGCGTGATGCGGGTCGCTCCTTAGCAGAAGCCAAAGAAGAGATCATGACTCTAGCTCCAAAACTGCGGACCTATTTCCTCGTTGATGATCTCTACCACCTCATGCGTGGTGGCCGCCTCTCAAAGAGCGCTGCGATCATGGGAAGTCTAGCCAGCATCAAGCCCATTCTCTGGATTGATGCGGAAGGGAAGTTAGTGCCCATTACGAAAGTTCGTGGTCGCAAAAAAGCCGTCCGAGAATTACTGGAGTTGATCAAAACCGATATCGGTGAAAGCACAGCCTTGGTCTCTTATACCAATGATCTAGAAGGAGCCGAAGCGTTGAAGGCAGAAATGCTTGCGCTTGATGGCATCGACGAAGTCCTTGTGATGCCTCTTGGACCAGTCATCTCCGCCCACGTCGGCCCAAATTCCTTGATCGGATTTGTCATTGGAAAAGAAAATCGCAAATAATTTTCCAAATCGGTTGACTTTTATCTTAGAATTTTGATACAATAGTAGGCGGTATTGTTTACCCCATTTGTAAGGCCCCGGAACCTTTCAAATACCCTGCGGACCGGAACATCCGCCTTGTAAACAAAAACGACATTCATATAGGAGAAATCATGAACAAAACTACATTCATGGCTAAACCAGGCCAAGTAGAACGCAAATGGTACCTTGTTGACGCAACTGATGTACCTCTTGGACGCCTTTCAGCAGTTGTTGCTAGCGTGCTTCGCGGAAAAAACAAACCAACATTCACACCTCACACTGATACAGGTGACTTCGTAATCGTTATCAATGCTGAAAAAGTTAAATTGACTGGTAAAAAAGCAACTGATAAGATCTACTACACTCACTCAAACCACCCAGGTGGATTGAAATCAATCTCTGCTGGTGAACTTCGTTCTAAAAATGCAGTACGTTTGATCGAGAAATCAGTTAAAGGTATGCTTCCACACAATACTCTTGGCCGCGCTCAAGGTATGAAATTGAAAGTATTCGTTGGAGCTGAACACACTCACGCTGCACAACAACCAGAAGTTCTTGATATTTCAGGACTTATCTAAGGAAAGGAACAATAAAGTATGTCACAAGCACAATATGCAGGTACTGGACGTCGTAAAAACGCTGTTGCACGCGTTCGCCTTGTTCCAGGAACTGGTAAAATCACTGTTAACAAAAAAGATGTTGAAGAGTACATCCCACACGCTGACCTTCGTTTGGTCATCAACCAACCATTCGCAGTTACTTCAACTGTAGGTTCATACGACGTTTTCGTTAACGTTGTAGGTGGTGGATACGCTGGTCAAGCTGGAGCTATCCGTCACGGTATCGCTCGTGCCCTTCTTCAAGTAGACCCAGACTTCCGCGATTCATTGAAACGTGCAGGACTTCTTACACGTGACTCACGTAAAGTTGAGCGTAAAAAACCAGGTCTTAAGAAAGCTCGTAAAGCATCACAATTTAGTAAACGTTAAAACTTATTTAAACTTATTGAAAGCATTTCGTTTCGAATATACGGGATGCTTTTTCTGTTTGGCTTAATGTTACAAATTGGCAATTATGTTATAATAAGTAATACGGTTGCATGCAAAAAAATGATGGATAATCAATTAGATCGGAGGCGACTAATGAGAAATAAGGTTACTAAAATAATTGCTATTGTAATAATTCTTATATTTGGAGGAACATATATGTATAATAAGCTGACTAAACCCAATCTTGGCCCCAAAACAGCCAAACTTTATCAGCATGGATTTCGTTTGCTAGAAGAGCAACTAGGAACTTATATCAAAGAGTATTACTCAGGAGTTGAAAAGATTGAATTTTCCCCAATCTACGTTACTGAGGAAGGGTCAACATTCTCAAATGTCTATATTCGTCCAACTATTTATGATAAGCATGGAAATAAAGCCACTCTTGGTACTAAAGTTAAAAATGTAATTCCAAGTAAAATTGGTATCGTCTCATATATAATAGTTGATTTTTATGGAGATGGAAGTGAATCTATAGAATTAATGGACTCAAATGGGAAATTTATTGATGTCTCCAATAAACAACACTTACCTAATGAAGTTAAACTGACTAAACAGGAGCTTATAGATGAAAATATTGAATTATTGGTTGAAGATGGTCAGTTAAAAGATGTTGTTAAGGATGATAAGGGGAGTCCGAATGCAGAAATTGTTTATAATGTTAACTTGAGTAAAGGAGACTACTGATATGACCTTATCTGATGAAGAGATTCAACAATTACAATTGGGTCTCAAAAGTAAAGTTAGAGATAAACCTGGTGATATAGAACCCTATTTTATAAATGGAGAAAAGAGATATTTTCAAATTGTTAACAGTATGAATGACACTACTCAAGCAATTGCTTTTGTCCCTGTTGATGATAAAAAAGGTAATAATCCTAACTATCAAGAAACAACTATTGTTGTTGCAGGGACTCAGGTTCCGGGTGAAAATTTTAAAGAATCAGGTGATCAATCTTATTTTTTTAAAAAGAATAGAGACATTGTTGATTCGTCTGAAAGAGCATTCTTTGCTAGTGGGGCGTTTGGTATATTTCCAGGAATGCTGACTCCCCAAGCAGATGATATTGATATGTTTTATCAAATTACTGAAGAGAAGATAAAATCTCATAATGGTATAATTTCTAACATGTCTGGGCATAGTCAAGCAGGACCTGGCGTAGCTTATACAGCTTCAAAGTATGGACTTAAAGAGAATCGGACTATTAAAGTTACAAATTTTATGGATTTCGCAGCTAAAAAAGCTGTAGATACAGGTGGTATTTCAAAGGAACAGGTAGCCTATCTTAATAAGAACGCTACGATCTATAGAGATAGTAGAGGGGACGTTGTTAATCTTGATGGTAATGGTGGTGCTGTTCCCTATGGAAAAACAATGATGTTTGAAGTCGTTGGAGACGAAGATGGACATTCACCTAGGACACCACATATGAAGGGTAATGCTTTAGACATTGACTGGTATTATAAGCATAACCGTTTTGCTTCTGGCATGACAGAAAAACAAGTCCGAAAGATTGCAGAATATAAAACGAAAAAAATACTTGATTATTTTAAAGTAAAAGGTAGTTATAATTTACCAGAGTCTTACGTCAAAAAGTATCTAGATAATTACGGTCCTTTCGCTCCTGAGCTAACTAAACAAGATTTAATTTCTTTAAATATCAAACAAATAAAAGAATTAAAGGATTCCTTGAAGACTAGTTCCAGTAGTAAAAAAATTAGTTTAAGAGAAGAATTGGTCCGAGTAAGTGCGGAAACCACGAAACTTCAAGCTGAGGTTTACGAGGAAGAAATTAAATCAAAAATTGAATCTGAAAAGGAAAAAGTTTCTCAAAAAATTTCATCCCTTAAATCAGAAGCATATAGTATTGCTCATCACTTACCATCTAGTGAAGTAGAAGTTCTATTATCTGAATTAACTTTGGATACTGCATGGAACAGTGGGAAAGAGTCAGAAACTGTCTCTGCAGCAAGCGCTTATAAGAATAAAATGTCTCAAATTTCCGATAATCTGAATAAGGTTACTGATAGAATTATTGAAAGTGATCAAATAGGTGCCAAGATTTTTAGCAATTAAAAGGAGTTAATGAATGATTGAACCGAATACTGAAGATCGATTAGAAGCAGAGCGCATAAAAATTGAATATATGAAAGTCCAAGAACGATTGGCAATCCAGGCCTTAGTTTCAACAACAAGAGCTGTCCTAATGGCAGAAGGAGCCATTTTACAAACATGGCTGGACTTTCAGGCGTTTAAAATGCAGAATTTTTCCACTTTTCAAGTACCTGCTTCCCTAGAAGGAGGATTAACGGGGGGAGCTGCTGATGCCATCAACAAAACTTTAACCGAAGTACCTAAACCTGATCTGTCCAGTCCAATACTTTAGGAGAATTCATGAATATCAATGATAAAATTAGTAAAGTCGAGAGTGATCATCAAGTTTTTAGAAGGAAAGTAGCAGAATATGAATTAGATTATCAAGATATGAGGCGAGATGCAAAAAGACTATCTGAGGATTTGACCGATCTTATCATCTCCTATTGTCATAACCATCATCAAGAACTTCCAATGCTTGAATTGTGGCAATTAGAAGAAAATAGAGACAACTTTGAAAAGAGAATCTCTAGGTTTGAAACTCGATTAAGCCAAACATATCAGGAAGAGAATAAACTTTACAATCAAAACATGGAATCTCTTGAAAAAGAAAAGAAGAAGGTTTAACTCCTATTACTATTTATAATACTTCATAGTAATACTACTTGCTCCAATTGTCTGAAAAATTGTGTAAATTCCAAATTGAATAAACCAATTTTTGATAGCGATTCCTTTTATTTATAAATACGTCAACTAGTTGTAAATGTTGTTTGATCAAGATTTTTTGGGAAATCCAGATGTTTTTTTTTCTCTACTTATTTTTCTAAAGTTGGGGGAAAATCTGATATAATAAGCTTTATGGTGTGTTATATTAATACTTACAGAACTAAACTATTCCCCTATTTAAAAAATATTGATTCAAATTTTATGAAATTAAAAAGTAGATATCGTTCTGAAAACCCTTGATATCACGCTATTTTTAGTCCAACTGAAACTCATTCTTTCCAAACCAGGTCTTAAGAAAGCTCGTAAAGCATCACAATTTAGTAAACGTTAAAACTTATTTACACTTATTGAAAGCATTTCGTATCAAAAATACGGGATGCTTTTTCTGTTTCCCTCAATTTTTCCAACAAGATGATTCTTGAATTCTAAAAGCTTAATGGATCGAAAAATAGTAATAGTGTTAAAAGAGTAAATTTGGGTAGTAAACAAAATCTTTCACTAGTAAGTTAGTAAGCCCTACTTGAATTTTGAATATTTTTAGTAGAAACAATTACTATAAATGTTGGAATATAAGGAAATCCGAAATAATGTTTCATGATTATAAAATATAATGATTGACATATATAAAACATATTGGTAAAATATAGACAAATAAAGAAGGGATATTGACTATTATTGATGTTGTCAACAAGGATGCAGATGATAAGAAAATTTTCCCATTTATTTTATAGTTCACGAAAAGAGATGTTGTATGAAAAAAGAAATTAACTATTTTAATGAGGCATTGCTATTAGCTACGAGAATTTGTAATTGGGAAGAAAAAACAGATTCAGATTTACCGATAAATTATCAAAAATATGAACTGTCAAAAGAACAGATCGATCTTGAACATCAAGATCTGATTTCTTTCTATAACAATATTAGGCGTGAAGGTAGGAGCGTTTTAAACGAATTTTCTGAAATAGAAATCTTCTTTAAAAATTATAGGAATGAGAAAACTCCTGAAATTCTTTATTTCTTGACATATTCTAGATTGCAAAAAACTATTAAAAACTATTCTACTTCTGAGTTGCTTTCTGTTATAAAATCAGAGTTTATTAAGAATATGCAATCTTTAGGATACGAACTTTCTCCAGAGTTTCACCTTCATGAAATTGATAATTTAAAACTATTTAATGAACAACAAAGGTATCTAATTTATAAACTACTGCATAATATAAATCATACGTTTGATCAGTTATATCAATTCATTTTATCAATGGAACAAGTAATTAAGAATCAGGAGTATTTGATACTTAGTAGACTTGATGAAGTTTATAGTGAGATGGGCACTGAGAAGCTCATAAGTGAAGAATTGGAGTCTACAATAGATTCTCTGAGTAAAAACCATACTATTGTTGACGTTGAATATACGTTGTTTATTCAATTCCCACAACTTTTTGGACTTAGTTTATTTTTGGAAGGGGAATTAACAAAAGGATTTTGTTATTTTGGTCTGGTGCCCTCCTTATTAAAGGGGCAGCCAAAATCAGTTGAGGAAAAAAAAGAGGATATGATCCAAAAATTATCTCTTATTTCGGATCCGACTCGTTTTAATATTATTTTAATGTTATCAAAAAAATCTATGTATGGACGCGAAATTTCAGAAGAATTATCTATCTCAACAGGAACTATTAGTCACCACTTATCTCATTTATTAAAAGAAAATTTGATTCAATCAGAAATGAAAGGGAAAAGAATCTATTATAGAGTGAACCAATCAGAAATCAATCAGATAGGAAGTTTCTTGCTTCAATTGGGAGGTGAAAAATATGAGTAATATCCTACTATATAACATCATAAAGAAAAATTGGAAAGATACTCTTATTGCTATTATTTTTAAAATATTATTTGCAATATCTATCACGATCATGTCTTATTCATTAACATTTTTGTTTGATAGTTATAAACTCGGTCAAAATAGATTCTTTCGTGCGATATATATTCTTGGGTTTATTGTTTTAGTAACAGTACTTCTCTCATTTCTTTCAGATTACTTTAAAGCAAGATATTTAAAAAGTTCAAATATTTTGTTGAAAACACAAATCACTGATAATGTCGTGGAAAATTCATCTGATTTAATTGCGGAACGAGATACAGGAAAAGCTATTTCTTGGTTTATTAACGATGCAAAACAGATAGAAGCTCAGGCTTTTGAAAATATTTTAACTTTTATTTATATGTTATCTCTTGTAATTAGTGCTTTTATTTCAATTTTCATATTACATTGGTCAATTGCATTGATATCAGTAGCATTTCTTTTAATATCACTCGTTATTCCCAATTTATCTCAAAAATATGTTGTAATAGCACAAGAAAAGTATACGAGAGCAAATGAAGAGTATACAGAGGCAGTGAGAGACAATATGGAGGGACTGAGCCTGTTTTTCCTTGGAGATGCGTTAGCAAGTTTTATTTCAAGGATGAACAATGCTTCAACAACAAAAGAAGAACATCAATTTAGATTTTCTATGACGCAAGCAAAGGTTGGAAGTGTAGTATTGTTGGTTTCGCTTTTTTCACAAATAGGCTTAATTATTTTTACTCTCTATATTTCTAGTATAGGGTTAACGACAATTGGTAGTGTATTCAGTATAGCGTCATTATCTGGTAACTTATTTAACGGTATTCAGGGTTTGACTTCTTCCATTACAATCTTTAAGTCATCAGATGTTTTATTACAGAAATTTCAGACTAAAACAGTTACTGAGACTATTGAAGTTGACTCGAGGGTAAATAATATTTCCTTAGCTGATATTTCTTTTCAGTATGATAATCATGTGATTTTTGACGATTTTTCTCAGACCTTTATTAAAGGGAGAAAATATGCCATTGTTGGGGAGTCTGGAAGTGGGAAATCAACTCTTTTACAGTTATTATTAGGATTGAAACAGGCCAAATCAGGGAGTATCTTTATCAACGGTTGTGATCTTAATGCAATTAATCTAAAAAGTTACTACAAGCGTATAGCCTATATTGACCAATCTATTTATTTAATAAATGGTTCAATCAGAGAGAATATTACATTAGGTAAATCAATTTCAGATCAGGAACTGGCTGAAGTGGTTGAAAAAACTCAATTGAGTTCTTTTGTTGGTGAAAATTTATATGGTTTAGATAGAAAACTTATCTCGAATGGTTTAGCTATATCAGGTGGAGAAAAACAGAGAATTGCTTTGGCTCGGGCGATTGTTAAGGATGTTGATTTTATTATCATTGATGAAACAACTTCACAGCTCGATAAAGAAAATAGATTGGCCATTGAAGAGACAATATTAGGGTTACAGGATATTGGTGTTATCTATATCAGCCATAATACAGAATCTAAAGTCCTTGAACTATTTGATGAAGTTTTAGATAGTCGTTGCTTTAAGTAATCTGTTTTACAATGATAGTTGTTGTCAACAAAGATATGGGGGAAATGTACCTTAAACAGATAAGAGTTTTGTCAAAAACTTTATCTGGAAATAATCTCCCTAATTTAGACTAAAATAAAATGCATAATATCAGTTTTTTGAATACCTGATATTATGCGTTTTTAATTTCAAAGACTTTGAGGAATTACTTGAACTCTCAAACCCCATATATGTATGTTTTTCTGAGTTACATGAAAAGTCTAACTTAATTTGATAATTTATAATATGTAAAAGGTAGTTCAAAAATATAGAACTACCTTTTGTTGATAATAATGAAATTAGATACTTGTTCTTTTAAAAATAGTAGAGTAAAAATTTCTAGAGGGAAATCATCAAACTGCTTTGATTTAGCTATAATTATTTTACTTTTGTGGTCGAGAACGAATGGAAGATATGGGATTACACAGAGTGAGTATTTCTTTTTGTTTTGATTGAGACACATGAGTATAGATCTGAGTTACAGAAATAGAGCTATGTCCAAGTATTTGCTGTATATAACGAATATCTACATCTTTATCCAGTAGCATTGTAGCAAAGCTGTGTCTAAACATATGTGGCGTAATAGTTATAGATAAGTTGTTTTTCTTAACCAGCTTCTTTAAAATTAGACGTACGCTTTGTTCTGACAGTGCTTTAAGAGGATTTTGACCAGTAAATAAATAGTCATTAGGTCGGACGCAGTATTTATTTATATATGTTTTCAATAAACTAAAGGTTGTTTGGTCTCCTAAAAAGAGGATACGTTCTTTTTTTCCTTTCCCGATAATATGAAGTGTTCTATTTGAAAAATTAATATCTTTAAGATGAATATGACAAAGCTCAGAAATCCGAATGCCAGTTGAAAGTAATAAGGAAATGATTAGTAAATTTCTTTCAGCTTTTTGTTTTTGATATTTAGATTTTGAATAGATAACTTTTTGTTCTGAATATGAGTAGACACTTTTTAAAATATCATAAGGTATGGTTTTAGGTAATATTTTTTCCTTCCGAAATTGAAATCGTAGTTGATTAAAAGGATTTTCATCAATTATATCTTGAAATTTTAAATAGTTATAAAAAACCTTCAAGCTTGCGATTTTTCGTCGTAGAGTGTTTGATTTTATATTTGATTTTGTTAAAAACTCAATATATGATTCAACATTATTGTAGTTTGAATTGTAAAATTGTAAAAGATCATTTTTGTAAGCTCGAATTGTATGTGTGCTTAAACGTTTATGCGTTTTGCAGTAACTTAAGTAATTAGAAATAAGTTTAGAATCCATGAATAACTCCTTTAATAATAATCATGTTATTTTAAACTTATTTAGGCATTTTGTATAGTGATAATAAATAGTTA
>NZ_MRXX01000012.1:54651-60770 GCF_016642265.1 Streptococcus lactarius | reverse complement strand
CTGTAAACGGCTTAAACATCACATAGCGCATCATCCCACCATTTTCAGAGTAAACGATCTCCTCCATAGGGTTTTTAAGGCTCAGGTAGATTCCCAGCCAATAAAGGCAAAAAAGTAATATGGGTGTGAGCCAGAGAAGTGTTTTCCGATGTTTTTTCATAGATTACTTACTATTCTTCTATCAATTTATCGTACTCGATTTTCATATCCCCCAAGTTTTTCAAGGAATAGCGAGAGCTTCCGTTTTTGAACCAGGTACCTAGGATGTATTGCTCAACGACCTTCTTACTTTGCTTTTTCAACCAAGTCCGGTCTTTGCCATAGGCGGCAAGTTGATCAAGGAGTTGTTGACCTTTATATCTTACCCCACTTTTAGAAAGATATAGGTCCTCCTGCCTAAAGATTTTTTTAGTAGAATCATAGGTAAATTTAAAACAAACCTTAACATCCTTAGCTATATCAACTTCATATCGAAATGCCCAATCAGATGAATCATGAAACATCAGGACTGAAAGTTGCTCATCACCGCTAACAATTCCTTCGGAATAAGGGTAAATCTGAAATTCTTCGTCTTCCTTCCAAACACGCAAGCTGCCAATCGACTGAGTAAATCGATTCACTGTGATATAGCGCATCAAGCCACCATTTTCAGAGTAAACGATCTCCTCTATAGGGTTTTTAAGGCTCAGGTAGATTCCCAGCCAATAAAGGCAAAAAAGTAATACGGGTGTGAGCCAGAGGATTTTTTTTAGACGTTTTTTCATAGATTTCTCACTATTTTTCTAACAATTTGTTGTACTCAATTTTCATATCCCCCAAGTTTTTCAAGGAATAACGGGAACTTCCATTCTTAAACCAAGTACCAAGGATGTACTGTTCGACAACTTTCTTACTTTGTTTTTTCAACCAAGTACGGTCTTTACCATAGGTAGAAAGTTTATCCAGTAAAAGATGCCCCTTATAAATTTTATCATTCTCATATAAATAAACATCGTCTTGAACCAAAGCTTTTTTAGAAGAGTCGTAAACAAAATAACAACCAATCATCGTTTTACTGTCCAACTTATAATGATACATATATAGCCAATCCGAAGTACCCTTAAATATCGTCACAGAAAGATCTTGATGATCACCAACAATATTTTTAGGATAAGGAAAAGATTGATGTCCCTCATTTTCCCCAAAAGTAAAACCACTTCCAATTGTTTGCGTGTAAGGTTTGAACATCACATTGCCCATCAAGCCACCATTTTCAGAGTAAACGATCTCCTCCATGGGATTTTTGAGACTCAGGTAGATTCCTAACCAATAAAGGCAGAAAAGTAAGATGGGGGTAAGCCAGAGAGTAATTTTTAGACTTTTTTTCATAACTTCCTTACTATTCTTCTATCAATTTATTGTACTCGATTTTCATATTTCCCAAGTTTTTCAAGGAATAACGGGAGCTTCCATTCCTAAACCAAGTACCAAAGATGTATTGTTCAACAACTTTCTTACTTTGCTTTTTCAACCAAGTCCTGTCTTTGCCATAGGTGGCAAGTTGATCAAGAAGTTGTTGGCCTTTGTAGCTTGTTTCATCGATTGTTAGATAGAGGTCGGTTTGGTAAAAGACTTTCTTGGAGGAGTCGTATTTAAAATTACTGTATATCGTAGCATTATTATCTAAATCATACTCATACATATAGAACCAATCTGGTGTATCACTATTAAGTGTTACAGATAAATACTCTTTTTCACCAACAATATTTTTAGGATAAGCAATTGTTTTAAACCCTTCAGCTTTATCCCATAAGCGATCACTTCCGATTGTTTGTATGTAGGGCTTGACCATCAAATTGCGCACTACACCACCATTTTCGGAGTAGTTGATTTCTTCCATGGGGTTTTTGAGGCTCAGGTAGACTCCCAACCAATAAAGGAAAAAAAGCAGGATGGGAGTGAGCCAGAGGAAGTTTTTTAAGTGTTTTTTCATTAGGCCTGTCCTGTCAGATGGTCGTAGATTTCGCGAACCGTTCCAAGAGCCATCAACTCCTGTTCTTTCACAGTTTGTTTGAGGTTTTGGTAGATGGTGCTTTCAGCAATTTCTCGTTTTTCTGCTGCTTTATTGACCTTCATGATGCCATTTTCAATGTTCACAAAGCCTAGCTCTTGGAAGATCTGAATCATTTTGACCAAGAGGATCTGCTGGATCTTGAGATAGGCTGCTAGGTCTTTGAGTTTGTATCGGACATCGAACTCTGGGTACTGATAGATGGTCTTATAGAGCTTGGCATACTGGTCCCTACTGCCGTATCCTGTCAGATAGTAAGCTTTGGCGATTTCATTTTTGAAATACACAGCCTGGAAATCATGCTCTTGAAAGATGTGACGCAGTTGCTCTATATCCTCAGGGATATTTCCAACCACTACAGCGGAAGCACCTGCTAGATTTGGCAATTCTTTAGTAAAGTCAAGAACAGGAACACCGGCGGGGAGACTGGCCGTTTTGGAGCGAATATTAAAGAGCTGCACGCCATCCACACGCGCATCAACCAGCATGAGTTGAAGGGTTGTTTGGCCATTCCATTGGTTGACCGACAATTGCACAGCTAACTCCAGATTTTGCACTTGCGCAAATTCCGACTCTAAGCTTCCCAAGCCAAAGGCAACCACCTCAAAGGTTGCATCTTCTTGAGAAATTTTTAGTTTCAAGTGGGCATTGCCAGCACCCATCGAGCGCGCCCCTTCTACCTTGAAATTACGGACCAGAAAGACTGGCTTTTTATTGTCCATGCCAAAAGGGCTCAAGCGTTCAAAACTTTTCAGGGTCTCAAGCGAGAGATCGGTTAGATGCAGTTCCTCGTCGATGGCTAAGCTGGACTTACTGCTGAGATCAATCTCTTGCTCTGCAATATAGTCGGTAAGGGCCTTAGACAAGGCAGGGAGTTGATCCACCTCGAGCGTCATCCCTGCTGCACCGGCATGTCCTCCAAAGGCGACAAAGAGCGAGCGGTGAGGATCGAGAGCCTCAAAGATATTGACCGCCTCAGGACTCCGAGCACTCCCCTTAGCTCGTCCATCCTCGATACTTAAGACGACGACCGGCTGATGAAGTTCTTCTAATAGACGGCCAGCGACAATGCCAAGAACCCCAGGATTCCAGCCTTCCTTGGCCAAGACCTGAGCGGGCAAGCTCGGTTCAACCATGGCTTTGGCTTCGTCATAGATACTTTGGACAATCTCTTTGCGTTCTTCATTTTTCTGATGAATCATGAGGGCAATCTCGTGCGCCTCTTCATCGTCAAAACCAGTCAGTAGTTCGACGGCTGGATTAGGGTCATCCAGGCGGCCAAGGGCATTGAGACGAGGAGCAATCTGAAAGCCAATTGTTTCTTCATTAATATCCTCCGGACGAATCCCCGCAATCTCAAAGAGCTCCTGCAAGCCCATTCGCTGGGTATGTTGGAGAACACCCAGGCCGTATTTGACCAGAATTCGATTCTCATCTGTCAGGCTCACCATGTCAGCAATGGTCCCGATGGCTACCAAATCTAAAAGATCAACTGGTACTTCCTCTAGGAGGGCACAGGCCAGCTTAAAGGCCACGCCACAACCTGCTAGATAACGGAAGGGATAAGCCGCATCTGGATGCTCCGGATGGACGATCGCATAAGCATCTGGCAAGACTTCTGGCATCGAGTGGTGGTCGGTCACAATGACATCCACTCCCATTTCCTTAGCCATGGCGATGGCTTGATTGCCTGCCACGCCATTGTCCACCGTGACAATCAAAGAAATACCTTGCTGCTCGATAAAGTACTTGTAGACACTCTCATTGGGACCATAGCCGTCTGTGAAGCGGTTGGGTAGGTAGACTTGCACCTCTGCACCCATCTGCTCCAAGGTTTCCTTCATAATAGAGGCCGAAGTCATCCCGTCCGCGTCATAGTCTCCATAGATGAGGATCTGCTCGTAATCTTCGATGGCCCGTCGAATGCGCTCCACTGCCTTGTCCATATCATGGAGCAAATAAGGGTCGTGTAGCTTTTCCAGCCTGGGTTCTAAAAAATCTTCCAAATCCTCTTTGGTCTGAATGCCACGCTCATACAGTAAGCTTGCTACGGACGCTTCCAGACCTGCTTTTTTGGCAAGGGCCAAAAAGGCCTCATCTACACTTGTCGCAGCCAACTGCCAATCGTATTTTGAAGTGATCATCTAGCTTTTGGTCTCCTCTTTTTCTTATCTGAATATTATATCATGAAAGGCGAAAATGGCGGGAAATAAAGGGGCAAAGGAGGAAAATATAAACATGAACATTTGTATATAATTTTGTTGCTTTTAGCTTGACTTGTGCATACAAAAGCATATAATTATAATGGTGGTGATTGTAATCTAAATAGCTGATAGGATTGGATCCTGTTCACTATTAGGAGATTGATTATCATTGCTAATACTATACTTGTGATAACCCAATGTTTTTGATCGAAACAGTCAAGGTTAGTGGGGAAGTTTTGCATCTTGTTAGGCCCATGGAAGGTTCTTTCAAGATGAATATGGTAGTGTTAGATTATTTTGAACTGTTCAAAATAATCTACTCTACTACTGATAATATAGAACAAATAACTGATTTTTCGGAGCAAAGTCAGAAATTAATACTGTTACACGATCACACATACATTTGTCACTATGTGGAAAAACAAGGGGGATTGAACAAGAAAAAGATTGGAGGATATTTTGAAATCTATTTACAAGAAAATAGCTATGATTGTAGCTATGATCAGTGTGGTAGCAATGGGTTTATCAGTAATTAAACCTGTCAGTGCAGCCACTGTAACACCAGTAGTTTCAAATTTGAAAGCTCAAGCAAATGGACAAAAAGTTACCTTCTCATTTGACTGGGATTTGACTGGTAAATCTGTTAAAGAAGGGGATACGTTCACCATCGATGCTCCAGAAGGTGTCAATATCACTGAAGTCGCAGCGCAATCATTACAAGCTAATGGTGCTGAAGTCGCTACGATTACGATGACAAACAAAAAGATTACGTTTACTTTCAAAAAAGCAATCGAATCCATGAACCAAAATGTAAAAGGTGGCTACTCATACAAAGCAGAATGGGATAACACACCAGGAAATCCTGGAAATAAAACCGCTACTTCAAGAGTAGGTTCAGAATCAGTCATCATTACACGTCCTGATGGCCCTGGCGTTTTCGAAGCAGTCTTAAATAAATATAATAAGACTGGTGATTTTGTTTCTAAACAATTCAAATTAGATGTTTCAGAAAACTATGCTTGGATGAATGTTGGAGATGACTATTATTTAACTACTTGGTTTATCCGTGTCAATGGGGATGCTAAGAAACAAGCCATCACGAACCCAGTAGTTTCAGATAAAATCAAAGCTCCAGCTGTAGATTACTCTAAGATTACATTCAAACCAGCAGCGAACCACGCAGCAAATGAGTTCTTTGTAGGAACTTACTTGAAACCATCATTCACACTTAGAAAAGGTGGACAAGTAGTTGCTTCAGGTTGGGATTTCTGGAAACATGTGAAATTCGATGCAGATGGCAACGGATTTACTGTGAATTTATCAGACGTAAGTGATGTTTTCAAAAAAGCAAGTAGCGATGAATTAATCGTTGAATACCAAACATTGATTCCTAAGACAACTATCCGTGTTGATAATGATGCTACTTTAACAGCTGATGAAATTAAGACACCATTGAAAGACCCAGCATTCTGGAACAACACAGAATTGAACTTCTGGGTAACTGGAGATAAAACAGTAACTGTTCAAAAAGAATGGGTTGGTGATAGTGAATCATCTCGTAAAGACATTACTGTTCAATTATTGGCAAACGGTCAAAAATTGGAAGGTATGACTAAGACCTTGACGAAGGCTTCTGGTTGGTCTGCTGAATTTTCTAAATTGCCAGGTATTAAAGATGGTAAACCGATTGTTTATTCAGTAGAAGAAACGAATACACCTGATGGTTATACATCAAAAGTAGAACCGATCAATGATTCGAATGTTATCAAAGTTGTAAACACTTCAAATAAACCAGCAACTACAACTACGACAACAACTACAACTTCGACTACCACAACAACAAGTACCACTACAAAGGAACCTAC
>NZ_MRXX01000012.1:25256-54486 GCF_016642265.1 Streptococcus lactarius | reverse complement strand
AGTACAACTACTACAAAAGGATCAACCACTAGTACAACTACTACAAAGGAACCTACTACTAGTACAACTACTACAAAGGAATCTACTACTAGTACAACTACTACAAAGGAACCTACTACTAGTACAACCACTACAAAGGAACCTACTACTAGTACAACAACGACTCCAGAAGGACGACCAGTTGTTTCTGAGACAACGACTCCAGAGTCAACAACAACTACTTCAACACCTGAAGGACCAAGTACAACACCTGAAGGACCAAGTACAACACCTGAAGGACCAAGTACAACACCTGAAGGACCAAGTACAACACCTGAAGGACCTAAAAATACCACTACACCTGAAAATCCAACTGGACCGAAAGGTAGAAACAATGGTGGCAACAAAGGCGGTCGTAAAGGATTCTTACCAAATACTGGTGAAGTCGTTGCAACTGGACTTGTATTGACAGGTGCTCTTGTCTTGGCAGGTGCTCTTGTAATCAAACGGAAATTGACTGATAACTAATAGTATCATTAGGAACAGTCATTACTTCTATCAACCCCCTAACGAAGAAACTTCTACACTCATTCATAGAAGTTTAAACAAATAAGAGAGGACCGAGAGGTTCTCTTTTTGTATCCTGTTCTTCTTTAATGGTTAACAAAAATGGCTCAGGAACCTTCATCCTGAGCTATCTTTTTTCTATTTTACCTTTTTTACTAATCCAATTTCATAACCTGTCCATCCTTAACTTTGAAATTATAAGAGACAGATTCATGATCTTTATTTTTGAAATTCAGGTAATAGAAATCATAATCACCATCTGGAAGGTCACTAGCATCCAACTTTTTAGCGGCAGCTTTTAAATCCTTTTCCTGGATGGCTTGATCGTCTTCTACTGAGATCATCATACGAACCATCCCCTTTTGAATAAGGGTGGTGTACGGAATCTGGTAATAACCTGCGAAATCTTTCTTTCCTTCTTGCCTATTTTGAGCTGCCAGTTCTTCCAATTCTTCTGCAGCCTCCTTTTGATAAGAAGAGCTAACGTTGGGGAGAAAATGAAAATAAGAGAGAGTCAGGCCTAAATCCTGCTTTTTAAGCTTATCTAGTAGTTGGGCCTCTTTTTTCTGTACTGACTTCTGATCTGTAAAAACTTCTTTATAACTTGGAGTGGTTTGCCCATAGGGATCAGACCAGTCATTTTGTAAGAAAGCATGTACCTCAAGAGGTACGGTTTGACCGTCATAGGTTTTCTCCGAATAAGTAAAATCCACTTTATAACCTGGAATTTCTAAAGCCTGCCAGAAAAGGCCATTAATTTTAACATTCCCATGCAGACCAACTTTTGCAAGCTCACCGCTAACAACTTCCTTAGCCTTTTTGTAATCGCTCGGTGTCATGATCTTACAACTGGAAAGAAACAGGCAACAAAGAAAAAGTAGAAGACCCGCCAATAGTTTGAAATAGTTGGATTTCATATCCTAACCTCCTTATGGAATATACGAAATGTACGATCTCATTTTAGTTCTTTTGGACTCTCTTTGAAATATTTGAAAAACTCTTCTTTATTCTTTACAACATGTTCCTGACCATCTTTTGAATATTCTGCTGGAATTCTGTAATTGTAAAATAATTTTAAGGTATCCGAACCTCCCTTTGGATAGAACAGCTCTAGTATAGATATATCAAAGTTGAGGTCCTCCGGTCCAATAAAGTATAGGTAGCCTTCTTCACCCTTTTCATAATCTCCATCTATTTTCTCATTATGCCCTTTACTTAAAATAGAATAGACTTTCGGGTAAGCAGACTTTAATGGAATCGTCTTGTCTTCATCATTTTCTATTACATATTCTAAACGTGAATCTAAAAAAGAAATTGTTGGATCAAAATTATACTTCGGATTAGATTCAAATGGATGAGAAGCGTAATAATTTTCACTATCATCTTTTTGAAGTTGAGCATAATCTTTTCCTGATGAGGTTTTTAGTGAAATTTTCCCTGTTTGAACATTCATTAAGCCAACTTGTGTATTGAATTCCGTCTCCACATGAATGTCGCCTGGATTAACCCAATATTTATCCTTTGTCCCTTTTAATATATCTATGGAAAGATAGGTTTCTTGATCATCCTTATCATAATAAAGAGTACCCGTACGTCCGGCCATCGGAATATACTCTTTATTTAGTTCTCTTACAATTTTGAACATATCAAAAGTTTTCTTTTTTATTTTATTATCTGCAATGTCATAAATATCAATCAGCCAGTATTCTCCTTTTTCCGGTTTATTACTCCTATTAATGATACTATCAACACGAGAACCACCGAGAGTTTTATACTTTCTATATAACCTAGAAGGAGTAACATTTGTTTTTAACTTGTAGCTTACTTGTGCAATATAATTTCCACGATGACTTCCATAGGTAGAGCTCACAACACTAATTTCCCTATCATAATTGTATGCCTCTAGAGCCTCATCCAATTCTTTTTTATTTTCCCATTGGATCGCAACTGCTTTCCCATCTCCTATAAATTGAGATGCAACCAGTTTAGGACGAGGTTTCCAGCTGATAAATTGTGTCACTTCCCGTTTATGAAGTTCATCCTTTAGAATCAATCCCCCAATTAGTAGGAGAAAAAATAGCAGTATATAAAATTTAAATGACTTCAAAACTTTCTTCATATCCTATTCTCCAATTCCATCTCTACCTTACTATATTTTTTATTAATGGAATATTTGGTTTCTTAAACTTCTTTGTCTCTAAATTTTGAAATGAATTCTTTAGACAGTTGTACGGTAGAAGCATACATATATATAAATTTGATCTAAATAACTGATGAGTCCATTGAATTCTTCATTGGCTATGGAGACTCCTTATCATTTCTTAACTAACTAGTTTTTACAATAGGCTAGCTAAAAATTAGGGTATTTCTCTATTTTTGAATAACCCATTTTGCATCACCATAAACAACCGTAAATGGTCCATCCCCATCTGTTAAATAATTAATTTTATATTTAGCTGACTCTCCAGCCTCAAGGACAGTTGGCTGTTTATAATTTAACGTGTTATTCAACATATAAGCAGATTTTCCCTGGCCATCATAGAGATCTACATTTGTATAATCTGGAGTATTTTCAATACGGAGAGGTGTTGTATTCGATAGGGTGAATTCGACGACCAGTCGATGTTGTTTTTTCGATTTATTGATACGGTCTTGATCATCCTGCACATCTAAATTTGGATCGTCTGTTACACTATTTAGTGTAACTTCTAATCCATTAGCAAATACAACTGGCTCTCCAATTGCATATTTTTTGACTGGATCTTTTGGATTAAAATTCTTTAATTTTTCTTTTATCTTTTGTCCATCACTATTACTTCCTGATGGAATTGTCCAAAAGATATTATTTTCATCTCCCTTACCATACTTATTTTCTCCCTTCATTTGTTGAGGGATTTGTAAGAGAATAGCCAAGTTTTTTGAATCTATTCGAATGTCACCCTGATCTGTCACCTCCATTTCAACCGTGAATTCTGTAGTGCGCAACTCACCACTACTATTAGTATAACCAGATGATGATCTTGCATTGAAATTTTGATCAACTAACTGTTGTAAAAGTGTCGAAAGCATAATATAGGAAATATGATCATCTCGATTTGTCTCTTTTTCAGCATATCTTTGATGCAATTCATCAAGCCACTCAAAGAACAGTTGATTGAAATCCGACCAATTAGGGTTTTTATAATAATAATCTCCTCTCATTAAGAGCTCTGGGAAGTAAGTTGGTACCTGAATACGAATGAATACTTTGTTGTCCTTAACTGCATAGCCTTTTAACTCATATTTTTTTTCAAATCTTAGAGCATTCGTCATGAGCTTTAAATACATAGGACCATATATTTTTAGGGGGTATTTTTCACCAAGATATTCCACATAAGTATTTGGATCAAAAGTACTACTATTTTTTTCTATTTTCGGGATAATATAATCATTCCAAAGGTGAGTATACATGCTCTCTTGATTTGTTGCCCCATTAGCCTTGACTACTGTATCTATTCTACTTTGATCTACGTAAACCCCTTCAATGACCTGCAGGGCCTTTTGAACTTTTCCCTCTTCATCGAGAGGAGCTTCATTTTGTTGCGGACTATATATAGAAATTCCATCGCTATCATCTGGCTTCATATATTGTGGAAGTTTTTCAAACGTTATGTATCTGCTACTGTTTTTTGCCTCCCAATCAAATGTTGCAGCTGGTCCAGTTTTATCAAAATGAATATTTTTCCGATCTATTTTCTTCTGTGCTTCTTTATTTGAAGAACCTTGTTTTTCTACAGTTCCTTGTTTGCAGGCACTCAAACATACTGGTATAAGTACCGAACATAAGACAAGGCCCCATTTTATATTCTTCTTCATTTCATCTCCTCCTACTTTTACCCTCATTTTACCATCAATCCCCTCTTTTGTCAGTCAAATAGATAAGAGGCTGGGACAAAAGTCCTAGCCTCTTTTATAAAACTATTTACTTAGCTCTCTGATTTTTTACTTTTTTTGAAAAGTGAAAGACCAAGGATTCCAGCTAAAATAGCAAGAAGATTCATAGCTGATGGTGAATCAGAAGTTCCTGTATTTGGTAACTGAGCTTTTTCCGGAGCTGATTTTTGCTCAGATGATTGAATTTTTTCTGGTTGAACAGGTTTTGAAGCTGGTTCTGGATTTGGAGTTGGTTTTGGATCCGGAGTTGGCTCTGGATTTGGAGTTGGATCTGGACTTGGTGTTGGAGCTGGAGTTGGAGTTGGTTTTGGATCCGGAGTTGGCTCTGGATCTGGCTCCTTCTCATACTCATAGACAACATGAGTTGTTCCTTCTTTTAACTGACCTGTTTCTGGTGCAGAAGTTGAAGAAACTCCAACTAGATTGTATTTTTGACCATCTACAGTGATAGAAGACGGACGCTCATTTATGTCCTCACCGATATTATAGGTCACAAGTTTTCCATCAGATCCATAAATAGAAGTCTTTGGTGTATCTGTATAGGTTGGTTTAAGGGATTGGTTTGTCCCCTTGACCACATAGTCGACAACAACATCACCATAGTTAAGCGCTGAAACATCTTGGTCAGCCATATCTTCAAACTCTGAGGCATAATAAGAAATATTTGGATTTCTATGTAATGTAAATATTTTTACATAATTGAAGAATGTTTCAGGGTTAATATTGGTATCGTGCGGAATAGTAGTCCAGTCTCCATTGTTAGGTGTGATATAAGTACTTGGGTTTGCAACAGACTTGATCAGATGACCGTTTTGCACATAACTATCATCGATTAAGGCTGGATTTTCTAAGCCACCATAACTTGGATTACCATCACTACCTAAAAATCCAACTACATGATTATGATATTCCTGAAGACTTTGAGAGCCTTCTTCGTAGGAACCACCACCTTCTTGACTAGATTTCCAATCCATACGGGCATCAAGAGGGAAATATTTTATTTTCTTTGCTTCTTCTAGTGGAATCGCGATACTTACCCGAACTGCCTGACTTTTAGCAAACAAAGTGTAAATAGTGTAAGTTGTAACTTTATCAAACTCGATACCAACAAGTCCAGGTATCCCCTCATATCCCACTACTAGAGGGGTTTTTCCTGCTGCTAATTCTTCTGCTCTAGGTATAACAGTAGGAGCTGGTCTATTCTCATCATCATAATTAATTTTTTTCATTGGAACATTTACAGAGACGGGATTTTCTTTTTCATCTCGAGTTCCTACTAATGTGAAATCAACTTTAGCATTTGGTATATTTGGAAAGCGAATTTCAAGGTCGCTTACTGACTGTCCATGATCACTTGAATGCATGGCTTTATATGCTACAGTATAATTGTATACTACACTTTTACCATCTTCGCTATAGTGGGCTGGCTGTCCCTCCACATTAACGTAGCCACCTTCATCAATGATATTTCCATTTTTTGGAGCAACTGCTCTTGTATCACTTTCTCTACCATTTTCAGAAACTGAGCTATTTACAGTACTGCTAGTAGAGGTTGCCTCCTCAGTAGTAGGAGTGGCATTACTAGCAACTGTAGAATTTTCATTCTGTTGTGCGTTCGCTGACGAGGTACTACTACTAGATGAGTTTGTTTGATCTGTTGATGATGCTAATGCTACAGGAGTATCTGTACCCCCATTTTCATCAGCTTTAACAACAGTCTGTGAATAAGCATTTAATACAAAAATAGAAAAGGATACAAGACCTAATTTCGTTAACTTTTTCATTTGATAAATCTCCTAAAATCAACTATAAAAAAACAACCGATATTATCTAAAAGTTTATTACGCCAACATTATATACAATCATCGATTTCTTGTCAATAATCAGTGTAATTATTGGGCTATGTTGTAAAAGAAGTGCAACAAAAATGTTCATCTGATATACTAGAGATACAAAGAACAGTTATTGTATTTTAGGAGCTTGTTGGCCATGAGTACGAATCCCATGTTAATTCTCACTTGACTCTGACCTCTCAGATGACATCTCTTGTAACCTAAACAAGCCTTTATCTGCCCAAAGACAGATTCCACATCAATTTTACGTTGAGCGAAAATCTGTCTACCATCGGAGATAAAAACGCCTGGCACTCTTTAGTTCTTAAGTGCTGATAGTGTTCGTTAATATACAGTCCCTTTTGAGGAGCTGCTTCAGGTTCATTAGCGTAGTAAACCTCGATTTTCTATTGACAGTTCATCTGTGTTTTCTGATGTTTGACATAGTGAAACGATTGCATCACCCGTCAGGATGTGTGTAGTTTTCCTCCTGTATCTGTTCTTGAAGTTTGGCGGAAAACTTGTCCGTTGCCTTTTTCCAAACAAAACTATACTTGTTGGCGTTCGCTTCAATCTTATTCCCGTCAATAAACAAACGATCTAAAGTTACTAACTTTTCCATTTTTAAACGAAAATTGAGATCGATAAAAAAATCAAAATGAGTTCTTTCATCCCCCTAGCGATTCGAAACCGATTGATGGTGCGTTAGATGACAACCAACTGTCCTGTTAGGTACTGCATAGCGAGATTTTCAATCATTTTTCAATTTTTCGTTCACAGAAAATTCCTTGTGAATAAGCAAATAGAAGAGTAGATAAAAGCATTTTAGTGTGATAAGACGGGTGACCAAAGTCATTATAGAAGACGTGGAAATGATGCTCTTCCAAGGTATTCACCCTTTTTCAATAGTAAAGACCAGATGGTCGTGTGGCAAGAAAGAACTGATTTCTAGTGGTAATGTTGTTTGACTTGTGTTATAGTGAATATGCATGAGATAGCTTTTTTGTGCAATTCTATTTTACCAAGACTACCGCAACTATACAAAAAAAGCAACGGAAAACCCGTTGTTTTTTTTTGGAGCTATAAGACTATTCTCCCAGACTCTATTTCATATAAATCATTCCTGTACAGGCTTGCTCTGACAATTCGACAAAGCCGAGGGACTGGTAAAAGGCTAAATTTTTCTCGTTACGATCAGTGGCAAGGAGCCGTTGATAGACATTGGGGAAGGTCGCTAAAGCCTCTTCTAAGAGTTTCGTGCCAATGCCTTGGCGCTGGTGATCTGGTCGCACCAAGAGGTCCTGTACAAAAATGACAGAATGGCCATCTCCTACTAAGCGAATGTAGGCTACTAACTCTTCCTTATCATAGACCGCCAACTGCCAGAGACTGGCTTTGACAGCTTCTTCTAGCATAGCTGGATTGTTAGTATAATTGGTCCAGCCGACTGAGCTGTAGAGTGCGAGTAGGTCTGTCATCACTGGAATTTCTTTTTTATAATGTAACATCTTAACTCCTTTTTAAGCTATAATGCTGGAAGAAGGCGATATCTCTGTAAGGGGACTCTTGGCAAACGGCCAGCTCCATTTTGAGCATAGACTCTCGCCAGCCTTCTTGGCCTTTGAAGTGATTGTCCTGCAAGGCATAAAAGATACGAATTCCTTGGTAATCCTGAACTTCGAGGGCTAGGTCTTCTACTGCTCTATCTAGATCATAGGCCTGAGCCAAGCCCATGGAGTGGGTTTCCAAGTCCTGACCTGCTAGAAGATCAAGCGCTTTCTGAGGATCATTTTCAAAGACGACCGTCTGCAGGACGCGTCCAACTTCATTGTGCTTGACGATAGAGAGTAGGCCTCCAGGTTTCAAAATGCGGGTGAATTCCTTGAGAATCACCTTGCGATCCTCTACATATTCTAAAACATTGTGGCAGAGGATGACCTCAAAGCTGGCATCTTCAAGGACTGCCAACTGATCTAGACTTCCGACGAATTGTTGGTAGGGATGGTCCTGGGACCGCAAGGCCACCATTTCTTGATTGGGCTCCACAGCAAGGACTTGATTTTCTTTCGCTAGGTGGTTGGCCACAAGGCCAAAGCCACTGCCGAAATCAAGCACGCGCTTGTCTTTGATATCCTTTAATTGGTCAAATAGAATATCATAATAGATCTGTCCCCAGGGTTGCCGGATATTTTCTAAATAGGCTTGAATATTGGCTGCCATCTAGCTCCTCCTATTTGTAGTTGAACATCTTGCTAGCTAGCTTGTCCGAAATACGTGGGAAAAGGGTATAGAGCTTGTGAGTTAGGTTCAAGAGCCAAGGCAAATTGAGCTCGCGTTTTGGTTTCCCAAAGTTTTTTACGATCTTCTTGGCCACAAAGTCTGGTTCCAAAATGTAGCGGTCCACAGCCTTGACATAGCTTCCGTCAGGATCTGCCTGGTCAAAGAAAGTGGTTCGAATTGGACCCGGATTAACCGTCGTCACATGGACACCAAAGGACATGAGTTCCAAACGCAGAGCATTAGAGAAGCCAATGGCTGCAAACTTAGTCGCCGAATAGAGGCTGGATTTAGCAGTTGCTACTAAGCCCGCCATGCTGACGATATTGACAATGTGCCCCTTGCCTGCTTCCTTCATGTGCGCACCCATCAAGCGTGAAAACTGCATGAGGGCAAAGGTATTGACCCCAAACATTTCCCGAACTTGCTGGTCAGAAATGCGATCAAAGGCCTCAAAGATGCCATAACCTGCATTGTTGACCAAGATATCGATCTGTCCATAGCGCTGATAAAGGTCTTCCACTAGTTGTTGGACAGCTGATGGATCGGTGATATCGATCCCGATGCATTCAGCCTGAGGATGGCTAGCATAGAGGTCTTCCAGTTTTTCTTGATTTCTGCCTAAGAGAATCAGCCGGTCTTCAGGGAGGAGCTTGACCATTTCCTGTGCCAAGCCTCCACTTGCTCCTGTGATAATGATGGTTCGCATTTTAGATCTCCACTTCTTCTAAATCTTTGACCACATAGACATTTTCAAAAATGCTGGATGCATCCTTGCGCAATTGGCTAATGTCTTTTGATAAGAAGCGGGCACTGATATGGTTGAGAAGAAGGCGTTTAGCTCCTGCTTCACGCGCCACTTCTGCCGCCTGCATATTGGTCGAGTGCCCGTGCTTTCGAGCAATCGTTTCATCACCCTTGCCATAGGTGGACTCATGGACCAAGACATCTGCATTGACCCCAAGACGGACGCTGGCATTGGTCTTACGCGTATCACCCAGGATAGTGATGACTTTACCCGGTCGAGGGGCTGAAATGTAGTCCGCAGCAATGATCTTAGTGCCATCTTCCAAGGTGACGTCTTGCCCATTTTTGACTTTCCCAAAGAGCGGTCCAAAAGGAACTCCTGCCGCCTTCAACTTCTCTGCATCCAGTGTTCCTTCGAGGTCCTTTTGCATGACCCGGTAGCCCACACAAAAAATAGTATGGTCCAAAGCTTCCGTATAGACCGTGAATTTATCGGTTTCTAAAATCTTGCCGAGAGAATGTTCATCGAATTCATGAAAATGGATGCGGTAAGGCAGGCGAGAACCCGATACCCGAAGACTGGTCATGACAAAGGATTTGATGCCTACTGGACCATAAATATCCAGATCTGTCTGCTCTTCATTGGCCTGAAAAGCACGGCTGGATAAAAAGCCAGGCAGGCCAAAAATATGGTCTCCATGTAAGTGAGTGATAAAGATCTTGCTAACTTTTCGCGGGCGAATGGTGGTCTCTAAAATTTGATTCTGGGTCGCTTCGCCACAGTCAAAGAGCCAGACTTCATTGATTTCATCTAGCAATTTAAGCGCTAAACTCGATACATTCCGGGCTTTTGAGGGTTGCCCAGCTCCCGTTCCTAAAAATTGAATGTCCATTGTCTACTTTCTATCTATATAAATCATGGCCGTCCGGTTCTCTGAACGGAACGAAAGGTTGCCAGAATAGGTGTGAGCCTGCTCAAGAAGCTCTTCTTGGTTATAGCCTGACAGTTTGAAGCGTCCATCTTCCAAGGTTATCAAGTCCGTCAGGGCTGTGAGCGCTTCGGTTTTGGTCACCACTTCTGGGCCGGCCTCTTGCAGACAGATCTTGCCATCTTTTTCAAAGACCAAACAATGCGGAAAGATCTCTGCAATTTCGAATAAAATCGAAGGGGTGATTGCCGCTGCTGGATGTTCAGCAAAGACACAGGCTAGCTCTTCATTTACGTAAGCCAAGCCATAAGACTTGCCCGACAAATTGAGACGGATAAAAGGCTTGCCTTCATCAAAGCTGAACTCATCGGTAAACAAGTCAAACGCCCGGCTCAAGTCCAAGAAATATTCCATAGCCTCCTTGGGGCTCTTCTTTTGATAGAGCTCAGCGAAATAGGCGTTGAGCACACTTGGTGGAGGCGTAATCATACGGAGACGCAAGTCCTCAGGGATCGTGCCTAAAAGATTAGTCAGATAGACCCGATCGAGGCTGGTATAACCTCCATATTTTATCGCTAAATCAACATAATCCGTCATAAAATTCTTCCAACTTCCACTTATTTTTCTCTGCGATATAGCCTTGAATGACCTCGACGTCTTCTTCAAATTCGCGCTGGTCAATGATCGCGACCGTCTCTAGGTCATGTGTCCGATAGGATTTTGAAAAAGGAACGCGAATGGTAAAGGGAACAAAGAGTTCTCTCAGTTTTTCTAAAAGCAAAGCCTGCAGATCCTCACGGGCTGTCTCAGAACGCGCAGAAATCAAGCTAAAAGGTGTCTGGGTTGGTGTAAAGTCTGCTACTTTATCTGCTTTGTTGTAAAGAGTCAAGCGAGGAATCTCCAACATATCCAGGTCCTTCATGATCGAAAGCACGGTCTTTTCGTGCTCTTCATGATTGGGATCAGACGCATCGATGACATGAACCAAGAGATCCACATTCTTACTTTCTTCCAGGGTCGACTTAAAGCTCGATACCAACTCTGTTGGCAGATCTTGGATAAAGCCAACCGTATCGGTCAACGTCACTTGCAGATTGCCTGTTAGATGGATGCTCTTGGTTGTGGCGTCCAAGGTCGCAAAGAGTTCATCAGCTTCATACTGGCTCTTACTGGTCAACTGGTTCATAATAGTCGACTTCCCTGCATTGGTATAGCCGATCAAACCGATCTTAAAGACTGGTGATTCCAAGCGTTTTTCACGAAGGGTTTCCCGATTCTTTTCAACTGCCTTGAGCTGGCGTTCGATATCGGTGATTTGATTGCGGACGCTCCGTCGGTTCAACTCCAGTTGGCTTTCCCCTGGACCACGAGAACCAATTCCCCCAGCCTGACGGCTGAGCATGATCCCTTGACCAACAAGGCGTGGCAAGAGGTATTTAAGCTGGGCCAAGTGCACCTGCAACTTCCCTTCATGACTCCTAGCCCGCATGGCAAAGATATCTAAAATCAGCTGCATCCGGTCAATGACCTTAACTCCTAGGATTTCTTCTAAATTGACATTTTGACGGGGGGTCAAGCGGTTATTGACCACTACCGTTGTAATCTCATCTGCTTCGACCATTTGAGCGATTTCTTCGAGTTTTCCTGCACCAACAAAGGTCTTAGTGTCGTATTTCTCCCGCTTTTGTGTATAGGAGCCCCGGACATCTCCACCGGCTGTTTTAGCTAGGCTGGCCAACTCTTCCATCGACATCTCAAAATTGTCCATGCCTTGTAGTTCCACACCGACCAAAAGGATGCGTTCTTGTTTCTTTTCTGTTTCAATCATTCTTCAAAAACTCCTTTACATCTGCAAGAACCTGCTCCTTGAAGTGGGGGGCAGAAATGGCGTAAAAGCTCACTTCCATTCGATTTCGAAACCAGGTCAATTGCCGTTTAGCAAAACGCCGGGTGTTGCGCTTGAGGATCTCACTGGCTTCCTCCAAGCTCTGTTCTCCCTTAAAGTAGGGAAAGAGTTCCTTGTAGCCAATGCCTTTTGCCGCCTGAACCTCAGGATGATGGTCATAGAGCCACCGTGCTTCCTCTAATAACCCCTCCTCTAGCATGCGATCTACTCGACGATTGATGCGCTCATAGATCAAGGACCGGTCATCATCTAGACAGATCAGATAGGGGTCAAAATCGGTCTCTTGGTTTGCTAGGTCTTGGCCAAAATGTGCAATTTCAAGAGCCCGCATGGCCCGACGGCGATTGATCTGAGGAATCACAAGTCCTTGCTCCGCCACTCTTTGGTACAAGTCTTCATCCGAAAGCAAGTCCAATTGAGCCCGATAGGCCAGAATCTCTTCATGAGGAACTTCACCACCAAGATGATAGCCTTCAAGAAGACTTTGGATGTAGAGGCCCGTCCCACCTGCAATGATGGGGAGCTTGCCTCGGGCTGTGATCTCCGCGATGGCCTGTTTAGCTTCTCTTACAAAATCAAAAGCCGAGTAGGACTCGGTCACCTCTCGCACATCGATCAAATGATGGGGAGCTGCAGCTTGCTCTTCTGGTGTCGCCTTAGCTGTCCCAATATCCAGCTTGCGATAGACTTGCTGGCTATCGCCACTGATGATTTCACCATTGAGAGCTTGGGCCAAATCGATCGCAAGAGCTGTTTTTCCAACCGCGGTCGGTCCCACAATCACAATTATCTTGGTTTTCATCGTTTTTCCTTGCAAAATTCACGTTTTTTCGTTACCATATATTATAACATAAATATTTAAAGTTCAGAAAAGGAGAAATTCTCATGGCTAAAGGATTTGGTAAAGGTTTTGTTACTGGTGTTGCTGGTACAGTTGCTGCTGTCGCAGGTGCAGTTTACACATTCAAGAAAAAAGTAATCGAGCCAGAAGAAAAGAAAGCAGCTTTCATCGAAGAAAACCGCAAAAAAGCAGCACGTCGCCGTGTATCACACTAATCCAACAAAAAGCTCCGGGAAACCGGAGCTTTTTTTGCTGAAGAAAAAGTCCATTTTGGAAAATTTTCTATTGCTGGTAGGGCTTGTCAAGATAAGCTAACACAAGTAATGCTAAAAGAATTAGAATGATATATGTTGTGTTTATTCAAAGATATACTGAAACTTTCCGCCGTGAGAAAAGTGCTAGAAACAGATCCTGTTTCAGGTACTAGGAATTATTGAGAGTAAAACAGTTCGGGGAACTGTTTTAGCCTGTGCTAAGAATTTCAAGAGCGAAGGGGCTCAAAAATAATTGAACACGGGCTGCGGATTGCGTCAAAAAGATAAGTTCTCCTAGAATCTCAAGATTCTTCGTCAAACTTCCTATTTTGGCTTTATCCGCAGTCGCCCTTTGTATCTTGATTTAGTCATGGAACTTCCTGGATTGCTGAAATCATCCACTGGATAATTTCACCTAACGTCCGCCGTCACCTAAGGAAAGATAAAAAATAAATAAAGATTTCACCGTTCTTTGATCATCTTCGTTGCGATCTCCAAGAGTTCCACTCCCATCTGAAAGTGCTCGTCTAGTAAATCATAGACAGCATCTTCGGACAAGACACCACAAGGTAGATCTGCGGGGAAGTCAGCTTGATTGGACAGGTCCAAGTCATCAAAATAGGCCTGACTACTATAATAATCGCGCAGTTGGATATAGCTCTCTTGATGCTCTTTTAGTCGATCCACTGCTTTTTTTGTACCTTCCAAAGTCTTAGCATAGTCATTCAAATAACCTTCCATCCTTTGAATGCGTTCGATGTTTTCCTTTGCAATTGCCATCATTTACTCCACTTTCACCACTTCTAGATGAGGGCCACCTAAAAGTACCAGATATTTTTCAACGTGCTCTTGGCCATAGGAACGGCGAAGAGCTTCTGCATAGAGATCGAGCTGATCTCGGTAGCGTTCGACCAATTGGCTAGGGAACTTGTAGTGATCTGTCTTGTAGTCAAAGAGCAGGATCCGATCTTCTAGCACGATATACCCATCCAAGATCCCCCGAACGACAAAGTCCTCGCCACTAGCTGGATCTTTCTTCAGCATGGCAAAGGGGGCTTCACGATGAACACGAGAGGCTTCTTTTTTAAGCAAGGTCCCTAAAGGCGTCTCATAGAAAGCGAGAATCGTCTCTAGCTTGATGCGCGCTTTGACCGCTGGCTCTGCTTGGACTTGCTCCAAAGCTTGATGTAGTGTATCAAGAGTGATTTCTTCTTCAAGAGGCACGCGCTGCATGAGTTCATGGACAGCACTACCGACTTGGGCTCCCGTCACCGCTTTTTCTTGACCAAACGTTGGAAGCTCAAACTCAGGTGTCACGGTCTTCGCATCCATGATTTGGACGCCATTGGCATCCATGACCGGCTCGTAGAATTTCTTGATCTGGCTAGGGGTACGGACACTTGGCAAATGAATGGCCGGAGCATAGAGCTGATTGAGGCGATCGACATTTTCCAAGATATCCAAAGCCCGACGAATATCCTCTGACTGACGGACATCCTTGAGCTGATCCAGGCGGGAACCCTTCTCCTTCTCTAGTGGCTCCAGTTGATCCGGTGACAGGTCTTCGTCTGTCACAAAACGCGTGTCATAGGCCAGGGTATTCTTGGTAAACACATCTTGAATAGCAAAGAGCCAGTCCTGATAAGAGGTCCATTCTTTTCTTTTTTCCGGATCCAGCTTGCCATTGCGACTGGTCCCCCAATCGGTATCGCGCAATTTGTCCTCGCGGCCTTTTCCGACCAGATAGAGCTTGAGTTCGGCCCGTGTCATAGCAACATATAGAAGACGCATCTGCTCTGAAATCGTGGCTAATTTCGCTTCTTCCACATTGCCTTGGTAGCAAGGTGTTTCGATCTGCAGGCGAATGGACTCTGGAGCAGCTGGATTTTCGGTCTCAACTGGCAGGTTAGCAATGTATTTAAAACCAATCCCTTTTTGACGGCTGAGAATGATCGGTCCCGATTGATCCTTGCGATTAAAGGCCTTATCCATATTGAGGATAAAGACATACTTGAATTCCAGCCCCTTACTCTTATGGACGGTCATGAGCTGAACGGCATCTTTTGGTGCCGCAAGAGGGACGCTGGCCAAATCGTGTTCATTTTCGATCACCTTATCGATCATGGCAATGAAACGCGACAAGCCCTTAAAGCTGGCCTTCTCATAATCATTGGCCCGAAGCGTCAAGGCATAGAGGTTGGCCTGGCGCTGGGCGCCATTTGGAAGGGCGCCAACATAGTCATAGTAATAGCGATCCTCATAGATTTTCCACAACAAATCATAGAGCGAAGAGGTCTTGGCAACAGCCCGCCAAGCAGATAAAACCTGGAGGAAGTTCTCGATTTTAGCTAGGAGCTTGCCATCGATCAGATTGGCATGCTCTGCAGTCTGTTTAAGGGCTAACTGGACTTTGTGGTAGAAGGCCACTTGCTTTTGCTCTGGAAGCGTCTGTAAGGAAATCCGTGCCAACTCATCTTCATCAAAGTCAAACATAGGGGATTTCATGAGGGCTACTAAAGGATAATCATGCAAGGGGTTGTTGATGGTCCGCAAGGTATCCAGCATGACCATCACTTCCAGCGACTCAAGATAATGCGCCTGTCCGCTATCTGCCACAATCGGAATCTGGTAGCGGTCAAACGCTTCCAGAATGGCGTCATTTCGAGTCCGTGTCGCGGTCAAGAGGGTGATGTCTTTAAAAGGCACTTTTTCCACCCGATGGAGGCGTAAAATTTCTTTGATAACGAGAAGAATTTCTCCCTTGGAAATCGTCTCGACTCCAAGAGAAGCTTCCTCATCTTCGGCCTTTTCTTCCTGGTCTTGACTACCATCATAGAGCAAAAATTCTGCCCGATGTTGTGGCAAGGCCATCCGCTGCTTGTCGCTTCCTGCAACTAGATAGTGGGTTTGATTGTAGTCAATCTCTCCTACCTCTTCGTCCATCAAATGGCGAAAGACATCATTGGTCGCATCCAACACTTCCACATGGCTCCGAAAATTTTCCTTGAGGAGGATCAAGCGTCCTTTCGCCCCTTCTTCTTGGTAGGCCTTAAATTTGTCATTGAAAATCTGTGGATCTGCCTGTCGAAAGCGGTAAATCGATTGCTTGATATCCCCCACCATGAAGCGATTGTGGCCATTTGACAGCAAATCCAACATCCGCTCTTGGGTATGGTTGGTATCCTGGTACTCATCGACCATGACCTCATGATAGCGCTCTTGAAAGGCTTGTCTCACCTCTGGGAATTGCTCTAAAATTTGAATAGCAAAATGACTAATATCCCCAAATTCATAGGCCCTTTCTTGAATTTTTCGCTCCAAGTAAGCGCGAGCAAAGTCTCTGATAAAGTCCCGAAGCAAGGAGAGCATGGGGCCTTCTTCTTGGTGGAAGGTTTGTTGAAATTCCAGCTGATAAAGCTGATTTTCCAAGTCTCTGAGGCGGTTGATATGAAGGTTTTTGTCCTGGTTATAAGCCGTAACTAGGTCTTTCAGCTCTTCTTTACGAGCTCTATTGGTCAAGGCTCCCCCATTTGAAGCCCGGCTAATTGCAACGACCGCCTTTAGAACAGTGGTCAGTTGCGCTTTATTAGGGCGCTCTGTGAGGCTTCCAATCTGATCGAGCACCTCTTGCACGGCTTCCAAATATTTGGCCTTGCCAAATGCTTGGCCCTCATTGGACAAATGGAAGTCAAAAAAGCTCTCTGCCTCATAGAGGGCCTGCTGGATGCTCTCCATCAGAGCACCTTCAATCTGTTCAAAATCGGTCTCTTCATAGCCTTTTAGGAAATGCTCTTCCAACCATTTCTCCGGATCACTGGTCGACTGAAGAAAGTCATAGATCTGGTAGACCTGCTCTTTAAACAAGGTCAAATTTTTGCGCTGTCCCGTGAAATTCTTGACCATCTGGACAAAAGCTTCTTGATTTTTCTCTTGGTAATAGCGGTCAAAAACAGTCTGAAAGACTTCATTTTGCAAGAGACGCTGCTCACTGGCATTTTGTAAAATCCGAAACTGGGGCGCCAACCCAAGCAAATAGCCATAGCGCGTTAGGACCTTTTGGGTAAAGGAGTCCATGGTTCCGATATCGCTAGTGGCGACATCTGCGATTTGACGAGCCAAGTGTTGCTTTAGCTCATGGTCATCGCTCGCTTGCAGGGCTTTCCCAAGTTCGCTTTCCAAACGCTCCTTGAGCTCGCCTGCTGCCTTGACCGTAAAGGTCGAGATAAAGAGCTCCTTAATTGAGATGCCTCGCTGGATCTGATCCAAAATCCTTTGCACCATGACAAAGGTCTTTCCTGAACCAGCAGATGCCGACACCAAGATATTGGTCCCTGAACTATAGATGGCATCGATCTGTTCCGGTGTCCGCTTTTGCTCCTTGCTAGAGGCTGCTTCTTGGGCCTGAAGGGCCTTGATTTCTTCTCTTGTCAAAAATGCTTGTTTGATCATTTGTTCAAGACCTCCTTCATCTTCTCGATCCAAGCGGCTTTCACCTTTTCACCGCGTATTCCTTTTTGGTCTAGTTTGGTCAAGAATCGTGCCTGACCTAGGTGACGATCGGCTTCAAAGCCTGTGATGGATTTAAACTGCTCCACATATGGTGCGATATTGCGCCCATTTTCACTATAGGGATTGATGGCAAATTGCCCCTTGAGGATCCCTTCTGCTGCTGTTTTATAGAGATAAGCATTGTACAAGAGGAGCAGATCCAGCTCTTCCTTGGTCAGCATCATGGCCTTGTTCTTATCATAGGCCTCTCCCAGATAGGCTGCCTGATCCGCCATAAAGAGTCCCTTGTATTGCTGACTCTTCATGGTTTGGTTGATGGCATCCTCTACTGTCTTGGTCTTTTTCAGATCCACTAGGGGATCTCCCATTTCCAAATACATGGCTCCGAAAATCCCCTGCTCCTCTTGGTATTCCTTCAGATCCTGAATCGCAGAGAGATAGGTCGGCAATTGAGAATTAAGGCCGTTAAAGAACTTGTCATAGTGGAATTGCGTCAGACTAGACTTGTAGTCCACGACTCCGAGGGCTCCCCGATCACTTAACTGATCAATACGGTCCACCTTGCCCCGTAGCTGCAAGAGCCTGCCATCAGACAAAGGATAAGAGGTGTGGGCACTCCCTCCAAAGAGTGTTTCCTCACCGATGGTCTCGATACCATTTTGCTGGGCGAGGACCCGTCCCGTTGTTTTAGCGGTATCAAGAAGCAAGTTGCGAATAAACTCGGTCTCTCCATTTTCTCCATACAATTGCTGAAACTCTGCTTCTTGGCTGGTTTCTCGAATGGCCTCGTTTAAACGTCGATCAAACGCTCGATCGGAGCTGTCTTTTAAGACCCGTTCAAAGATTCGGTGCAAGAAATTCCCATGACTGCGAGCGTCTGGCCGGATGGTCTCATCCTCTTGTAAGCCCAAGACATAGCGCAGATAAAAGGCATACTGGTGCTTATAGTATTCATTCAAGGCAGAAGCGGATAAGGTCAAGGCTTTTCCTTTAGGATAGAGCGCTTGAAGCGTATCCGACTGGAGCTGACGACTCTTTAATTCCGTTGAAATCTGAGGAATCTGGATGCCTTCAGCGGCCAATTTCTTTCGCAAGACCCGCACGGCCACACCCCAAAAGCTGGCTTCTTCAGCAGACAGCTCACTAGCAATCTCTTCTTGATGGAGTTCGATCACGCGCGCTAAGAGAGCTCGGTAGGTCCCGATGTCATCACTCGAAGCTTGGGCTTGTTTGGTCGTCCACTCGATGGCAATGGGCTCCTTGGCCAATTCTAGAAGGTAAGGAGAGACACTATCTTCCGTTTCATTGACCAAGCTAGGGGCCGATAGGACCAGTTGTTCAGTTGCTGCATTAAGGAGCGAAACCGCCACAAAGCGATTCTTCTTGAGGTTTTCGCTGGTCACCACCTGGAGCTCTGCACCTTCTTGGGTGGCCTCGTTGAGCTGTTGTCGTTCTTCTTCACTGAGCAGAGAGGTGTTCTGGGCGATCTTGGGGAAACGCTCCTGGGTTAGCCCGATCGCGTAGACATATGGGGCTGTCAAGGGTTCAATCAAGTCGTAGGACTGAACCGTCACTACATCAACTGTAGCAGGAACTGTCCGGTATTGTGACAATTGCATGCCGGATAAGACAAGACCTAGAAAGTCATCCACTGTCAGTTCTTGGTCCTCAAAGACCAGATTCAACTCTTCTAACACATGAAGGAAGGCCTTCCAGACCTGGTCATAGCGCTCCTGCTCTTCCAAAGCTAGATCCTTGATCAAAACTTGTAGATTCTGAGAAAGCTGAGCCTCTTGCAGAAATGCTGAAAAGGCGGTTAAGAGATGGGAAACCTTTTGTTTGCGCTGTGAAAAGAAAGGAGCTAGAGGTTCTACGACGCGTTCTCGGAGGGCATTGAGTGCTTCTAGATTGAACTTACCCTGACGATTGCTGGTAAAGGGCTTGTGAAATTTTGTAGCACCTTTTACTTCCGCAAAGCCAAGGTACTGCTCAAAAGCATCGACTTCTTCTTGCGTCAGATCACTATAAAGCCCCGTTTTCAACAGATTGATGACATCTTCTGTCTGGAAATTGAACTGCTTGATCCTCCCTAGCGATTCAATGACCTGAATCAAGGGATGATGGGCCATGGCTTCGCTTCGTCCTAAGTAAAAGGGGATCTGATACTGATCAAAAATGGTCTTGAGTTGCAGTTGATAAGCTTCTACATCGCCTAGCAAGACCCGAATATCGCGATAGCGCCCCCCATCATGGAGGCGCTGACGGATCGATTTAGCGACAAATTCCAACTCTTCTTTTTGTGTATTGGTTTGCCAGAGTTGGACGGCTCTTCGATCTTGCTCCTTGAGCTCATTCTCCACTTGTGAAAAATCGTAGCGTGCTTCTAGCATGCGGGTCATGCGACTAAAGGAATCTTCAACAGCATGCCCACAATATTGAGGTTGAACCTGAAAAGTCTTTGCAAGTTGGAGGAGAAAGTCAACACTAGCCTGATAGAGATTGCCCTCTCTAAAGCTTGCCCGATAGGCTTTTTCACTGGCATAGACTCCGATGACAATCTCCACTCCTTTTCGGTGAAGGAGACCAATCAAGGCCTCTTCTTCTGCAGAAAAACGCGTGAAGCCATCGACGACGATCGCCACATCCTGTAATTGCTCTTCCAGCCGTCCTTCTTCGACCTGATTGAGGAAAAAGGCCATCTTGGACTGGGATTCATACTGGTGCTGGACCAGCATCTCAGAGACCGCTTCAAAAATCGCCAAGAGGTCCTCTCTTTTTTCAGCTTCCTCGAGCGACTCTAAATCGGTAAAATCCATCTGGGCTGTCTGCAATTCATGATAGAGCTGGACCAGTTGCTGGATAAACTGAGGATCCTTACGCAGGGCCCCGTAAACTTTGAGATCCTGCTCCTTCATGTGGGAAAGAGCTTTAAAAAATAGCATGCCGAGACCAATGTCATCCAAGGGGTGCTCTTCAAAGACCTGGTTCAGGATGAAATAACGAGCCATTTGGGCAAAGCGCGTAACGGTTATGGCAAAAGAAGCCTGACCTTCTAAATAGGACAAGACCTTGGCTTCTTTTTCAAAGGAAAGAGAGTTAGGGGCAATGTAAAACACACGCTTGCCATCTTCTACTAACCTTACGGCTTCTTGCGTCAGGACCTTGGTCAAGGGGGTCCGAACATCCGTATAGAGTAATTTCATCCGATCCGTTCTCCTTTTGGCACTTTCTTGAGAGCTTATTATCTTCTTATTATATCATTTTCACAAGAGGGACTAAAGCAAGAAGTCATGCTCCTCTTGCCCCAATTTTAGTCCATTTGTGCTACAATAAAAGCTAAAGAAACAGAAAGGATGATCCCGATGACCAGCATTTATGATTTTTCTTTAGAAAACCAACAAGGGGAAGAAATTTCTCTTTCCCACTACCAAGGTAAGGTCCTCATCGTAGTGAATACGGCGACCGGTTGTGGCCTAACCCCACAATACCAAGGACTACAAGATCTCTACCAGCGCTACCAAGATAAGGGACTTGAAATCCTAGACATTCCCTGTAACCAATTTATGGGGCAAGCTCCAGGAACTGCAGAAGAAATCAATAGCTTCTGTAGCCTCAACTACCAGACCACCTTTCCACGATTCGCCAAAGCCAAGGTCAATGGCAAAGAAGCCCTTCCACTTTATGACTGGCTCAAAAGTCAAGCAACCGGACCACTGGGCAAACGCATCGAATGGAACTTTGCAAAATTTGTCATCGACCGACAAGGCCACGTCGCCCAACGCTTCTCCTCCAAAACAGAACCAGCATCCATGGAAGACTTAATCCAAGAATTACTTGAGAAATAAGCAAAAAGCTTGAGCCAACGCTCAAGCTTTTTGCTTTAATCAATTTCAAGTCCACCGGTGTAGAGGCGATAATAGGTGCCACGTTCTGCCATCAAGGAAGCATGGTTACCTCGCTCGATGATGCGTCCGTGGTCCATCACCATGATCACATCGGAATTGACAATGGTCGATAGACGGTGGGCGATAACAAAGACTGTCCGACCTTCCATCAGGCGGTCCATCCCTTCTTGCACCATCTTCTCTGTCCGCGAGTCGATCGAAGACGTCGCTTCGTCCAGAATCAAGACTGGCGCATTGGCAAGGGCTGCACGGGCAATGGCGATCAATTGCCGTTGACCATTTGAAAGGCCAGCCCCGTCATCGGTCAAGACCGTCTCATAGCCTTGATCCAAGTGTTTGACAAAGGAATCCACATTGGCAATTCGAGCTGCCTCCAGAATCTCCTCACGAGTTGCATCGGCACGGCCATATGCAATGTTTTCCGCAATGGTTCCCGTAAATAAGTGCGTATCTTGCAAAACAATACCGAGGGAGCGACGAAGAGAATCCTTATCGATTAATTTAACATCGATGCCATCATAAGTGATCATTCCAGACTGAATATCATAGAAACGGTTGATCAAATTGGTAATGGTAGTCTTACCCGCACCGGTCGCACCGACAAAGGCCACTTTTTGACCTTTTTCCGCATAGAGATTGATGCCTTTAAGGATCTGCTTTTTCCCATCATAGGAGAAATCAACATGGTCAAAGACCACATGCCCCACCAGTTTGACCAATTGGTAGCTGCTATTTGGACGAGGATGTTTCCAAGCCCATTTGTTGGTTTTCTGATCGGTTTCGACCATTTCTCCATCGACCAGTTCATAGTTGACCAAGGTGACTTTCCCTTGATTGACTTCTTCTTCCTCATCCAAAAGATCAAAGACACGATCTCCACCAGCCAAGGCCATGAGGACAAAGTTCAATTGTTGAGAGACCTGAGCAATGGGACCTGTGAAGGAACGGTTCAATTGCAGAAAGGCCATCAGACCACCGATGGTCAACCCACCGATACCGTTTAGGGCAATAATCCCACCGACCAAGGCTGTCAAAACAAAGGAAACATTTCCTAGATTTCCAAGAACCGGCATGAGGACATTGGCATAGCGGTTGGCTTGGTAAGAGGACTCAAAGAGTTGGTCATTAATGCGATCAAAATCTTCGATACTTTCTGCTTCGTGCACAAAGGCCTTAACCACTTTTTGACCCGACATCATTTCTTCAATAAAGCCATTTTCGATCCCTAAGTTCTTTTGTTGGGCCCCAAAGTAACGACCAGACTTGCCAGAAACATCCTTGACAATAAAGAACATAACAAGGACCATCACCAGAACAATCAAGAACAAGAGTGGACTAACCGTCAGCATGGTAATCGTTACCCCAAGGATGGTAATGGCTGAAGAGATGAGTTGGGGAATGGATTGTTCAATGGCCTGACGAAGGGCATCAATATCGTTGGTATAGATGGACATGATGTCCCCGTGTTGGTGGGTATCAAAGTAGCGAACCGGCAGTTTTTGCATACGGGCAAACAACTGATTTCGCAGGCTTCTAAGCGAGTCTTGAGAAACCGTCGCCATAATCAAGGTAAAGCCATAGTTAGCAAGTACCCCGATCAAACAGATCAAACCAACCCGCATCAGGAAGGACAAGAGCGGTCCAAAATCCTGGCTGTTGCTTGTCAGCATTGGCTCCACATAGACATCGACCAAGGACTGAATCGAAGCTGTCACATTGACCGTCGCAAGAGATGATAGAACGATCAAGATAAAGGAGACGATCAAGGACAACTTATAGTTCTTCCAAAGGAAGTTGAGCAAGCGAAGGAGCGAGCCTAGATTTGCTTTTTTCTTAGTTTTCATCTGCTTCTCCTTTCCCTTGTGTTTGCATTTCGTATACTTCTTGGTAAATGGCGTTGGTCGCAAGCAGTTCCTCGTGACGACCGATGGCATCGATCTGACCATCATTCATGACGATAATGCGATCTGCATCTTGAATAGAGGAAATCCGTTGACCAATGATGATCTTGGTGGTCTCTTTCAAGCTGGTGGCCAACCCTTGACGGATCAAGCTATCCGTCTTGGTATCGACCGCTGACGTCGAATCGTCCAGAATCAAGATCTTCGGATTCATGAGGAGAGCACGCGCGATACAGAGACGTTGCCGTTGACCACCGGAGACGTTGGATCCCCCACGTTCAATCTTGGTATCATAGCCCTCTTTGAAATCTTGAATAAATTCATCGGCTTGGGCGATCTTACATGCTGCGATGATCTCTTCATCCGTCGCATCTTTCTTTCCCCAGCGCATATTTTCTTTAATGGTACCAGAGAAAAGGACATTGGTCTGAAGAACCATGGCCACTTGCTTCCGAAGAGCATCGAGGTCGTACTCTTTGACATCGTGGCCCGCTACTGTCACCCGACCAGACTCGACATCATAGAGACGAGGAATCAACTGAACCAAGCTGGATTTCCCAGAACCTGTACCACCCAGTATACCAATAACTTCCCCTGAACGAATAGAAAGATTAATCCCTTGTAAGACATGGGTCTTGTCGCCATTTTCATCGGTATAGGCAAAGGTCACATCCTCAAAATTGATCGAACCATCAGCGACTTCTTTGAGGCCATTTTCTGGAGAGTCAATCGTCGTTTTGGTCGTCAAGACTTCATTGATCCGCTCGACAGAGGCCATGGAAATCGACAACATGACAAAGATCATCATAAACATCATGAGCGACATGAGAATGGTCATGGTGTAGCTAAACATCGAGGTCAAATTCCCAGTAGAGAGCTGGCCACCAACGATCAGATGAGCCCCAATCCAAGAGATCAAAAGGAAGGATGCATACATGGAAAGCATCATAGCTGGGCTACTAAAGACAACAACACGGATGGCCTTCATAAACATGTTGTAAATCAAGCGTGAAGCCTTCTTAAACTTAACCGTTTCATCTGCTTCCTTAACGTAAGACTTGACCACCCGCATATTGGTGATGTTTTCTTTAATACTATTATTTAGATTGTCGTAGGCTTCAAAAACCTCCGTAAAGAGCGGATACACAATCTTCATGATGATGCTGAGGACTGCTGCCAAAAAAATGGTCACATAGACAAAGATCATGGCCATTTCCGCATTGATCATGAAACAAGCCACAATGGCAAAGATCAAATTGAGCGGTGCGCGCACACAGATCCGAATGATCATTTGATAAGAATTCTGCACATTGGTCACGTCGGTCATCATCCGAGTAACCAGCCCACCTGATGAAAACTGATCAATATTCTCAAACGAGAAGGTTTGGACCTTTTTGAAAATGGCACGACGAAGGTTTTTGGCAAAACCAGCCGATGCATAGGCACCATAACGAGCCGACTGCATCCCACAAAAGAGGGAGCAAAAGGCACAGACCAGCATGAGTCCACCATAAAACAAGATGTTCTGCATATTTCTTTGTAGCACACCTTGGTCTAGCAAGCTCGCCATGACAAAGGGAATTGAAATCTCAAACATGACTTCAAAGACCATGAACAAGGAAGCCAAAATCGAGGGCTTCTTGAATTCTTTGATCTCGGAAATTAAGGATCGAATCATCATTACCTCCAATAAGTTTCATACTTTTACTTAGGAAAACACAGAGCGTCTCCCCATCGAAAATAGGTCAAAACACACAAAATTCCCTGAGGGAAAGACCCTAGGGATTACGCGTTTTTTATAGTCTTCATTGTAACCTAAATTGCAAAAAAATGCAAGATTTTTAGACAGCATCCGTTTTTCTGTTGATCCAGTGCAAAAGAGGCTGGGACAAAATTCCTAGCCTCTTTCTATGTTTATTTGGATTGTCGAGCAAGACGCAGTGGTTGAGTGGGCTCTACTACGCTGATTTCATCAGCTTTTACAGCCCTACTCAACTGTGCGGAGGTGGGACGACGAAATCGAATTCTAACGAATGACCGATTTCTGTCCCACTCTCTTTTCTATCTATTCTGCTAAGAGCACTTCTTTAATCGTTTGTTTTTGGATTTTTCTGTTTGAGAGATAAAAGAGGCTTTCATAAACCACTGCAAAACCGAGCAAGGTCCAAAAGCAAACGTTCCAGTCAAAGTTGTGCTCAATCTTTTCAGGTACCGTGTCTTTGATCACACCAATCAAAATTTCCATAATGCCATATTGATAAGCCGTCCCAAGGGCAAATCCTAGATAAGCCCAGAAACGATAGGGAGCGAGAATATGACTTTGGCATTCACGATCGGTGTAGCCAAAAGCTTTCATCAAGGCCAAGGTTTCTCGACTTTCTGAAACGACAATCCCCAATGACAAAAAGAGAATCGAGAAAGAAAGAATCAGCCCAATCATGATCATCATGGTTTGGATGATGTCATCTGTGTAGTCCCTTAGGCCAAAGGACAATTGAACCATGGCAGCGAAACACATGGAGCCAAAGAGCACAAAAAACAAGATCGATTTTCTTCCCCAAATCAGTGACGAAGACAGCTCTTTTAGGAAGTCTTTCTCTTTCATAGGAGCCCTCTTTCTCCTTTGGACCTTGATCGGTGTTGGAGATTTTTTCAATAAGCGAAGGGCCGGCGTTTGTAGTTGTCTTTTAGCATAAGCAATCGCAAGGAACATAAAGAAGGTCGTTGGCAGCATCATCAAAGTGACTAAGAGCTGCCAATGAAAATGAATGGTAATGTCTGGCAAAATCCCCTTCTCATTGCGAAAGTCATAAAAATGTCCCATCATGAGAAATGAAGTGAAATAGCCAAGAAACGCTCCAACTCCAAAACTGAGTCCAAAAGCCCAAAACCGTTTCGCCAACTGGCCATTGCTATAACCTAAAGCCTTTAAAATCCCTAATTGTTCCTTGTGGTCATCGACAAATTGTTTGATATAAAAACACATGAGAAGGATCGACGTCAAGGACAAGACGACCCCACTGACCATGGCCACCATCCAGGAAAGCGAAACCTGGGCATCATAGTAGGCCGTAATCATGGGATTGGTTTTAGAAATCTCTAACTGCTCGATGTCCAAGTAAAAATTCAAGAAGAGATTGGCCACAAAGACCGCACAAGCCCCAATGATACTGACGACAACTAATTTTCGAATATCTTTTACTGAAAACATGGCTTACCATCCAATCTCATAGGCAGTCTGAGGCTGATCGTTGGTCACAACTTGGGTAATCTTGCCACTATTGACACGAATGATGGTTCTGGCCATATCCGCAATATTTTGGTTGTGCGTCACCATGATGAGGGTAAAGCCAAGCTTTTCCTTCAACTTCCAGATATAGTCGAGAATCTTGCGCCCTGTTTCTTCATCCAGGGCTCCCGTCGGCTCATCTAAGAAAAGAATCTCTGGCTTTTTGGCCAAGGCCCGAGCAATGGAGACTCTCTGCTGTTCCCCACCAGACAATTCACTTGGATACTTGTCTAGCTTATCGCCAAGCCCCAAATCCTCGATGATCTGCAAAAAATCATGATGGTTTGCCAGATCAGCTCCCATCTTAACATTCTGTCTAACCGTGAGATTCGGCAATAAATAATACTGCTGAAAAATAAAGGCAATCTTCTCACGTCTGAAAGCTGTCAATTGAGCATCCGTGAGTTGCGATAAATCCTGCCCTTGAATGAGGATATGCCCCTCATCTACTTTTTCTAATCCTGATAACACATTTAAGAGGGTTGACTTTCCTGATCCAGAAGGACCTAGGATAACCACATCGTCCTGGTCTTGAATCTGCAGATCAATCCCTTTTAAAACCTTGGTTTGGCCATAACTTTTGTGAACATTTTCTAGTTGAATCATTTCTTTCCTACCATTTCTTTGATGAGAGATTGACAAACTTCTGTCAATAAACCAATCACTTCTTCCATGCTAAACTGATAAATACCAGAAGCAACCATAGAGGCCATTCCGTGTGAGTAGATGAATAGATGCTGGTACAAGCGACTAGCCTCCTCTAACGTCAACGGATAATCTGCGACAATCGAATCCAGAACCAATTGGTAACTATGATCCTTTATGGGAAGAAAATCTTGAAAACGACGAATCGGATCTTTGCTAGGATTTTGGAAAAGCAATTGAAAGAGTTGGGGCTCCTTTGAGGCGAACAGGATATAAGCAACCCCGACAGATCGAAAAGGCTTCTCATCTTCTAAAGCCTTGCGAATATACTCCACCACGACCATTTCCGCAGCACCTATAACCTCTGCTTGTAACTCAGCCATATTTGCAAATTGCCCAAAAATGACCCTTGGCGTGGCTCCCAGTTTCTCTGCTAATGCCCTAGCCGTCAAACTAGCCAGGCCCTCTTCTCTCACCAATTGTAAAGCCGTCCCAATGATAGTCTCTTTACTAAATTTAACCTTTGGTGGCATAAGACTCCTTTCGCGCAACAGTTGTTACGCAACATACGTTGCATAAAGAATACCATAACAAAGTAAGACTTGTCAAGAAAAATTCGTAAAGTATAAAACAAAAGACCAGCCCACTAATACAAGTGAGGGTGGTCTACTAATAAGATTCTAAGGCAAATCATTACCTGCAGCAAGGTAGATTTGGTACCATTCCTTGCGGGTCAAATTCACCTCTGCTGCTTTCCCTGCTTCAAGGACATGCTGGGGTTTGGTCGTGCCGATGACAGCCTGCATCTTACCCGGATAGCGGAGGACCCAAGCAAGGGCGATGGCTGTCGGAGTGACCTGGTATTTCTTCGCCAAGTCATTGAGGACATGATTAAGGGCCGCAAACTCTTCCTTACCGACAAAGTTCCCCTTAAAATAGCCATGCTGGAGGACAGACCAGGCTTGAATCACCGTATCAGTTAAGCGACAATACTCAAAGACACTGCCATCTCGCACGGCTGCTTTTGGTCCTTCCATATTGACATGAAAACCAGCTTCAAAGCTAGGCGTAAAGGCGGCACTCAACTGCAACTGGTTGACCTTGAGTGGCTGTTTGACAGCCGTCTTAAGCAATTCCGTCATCATAGGATTTTGATTGGACACTCCAAAATGACGAACCTTGCCAACTTGCTCCAAGTGATCAAAAGCTGCTGCCACTTCTTCAGGCTCCATGAGGGCATCCGGTCGGTGAAGGAGGAGACTATCTAAGCGCTCGATCTGCAGACGCTCGAGGATACCATCGACGGAGTCCAAAATATAGTCCTTCGAAAAATCAAAATAGGTAAAGCCATCTTTGCGAATCCCACACTTGGACTGGATCCACATCTGGGCCCGAAGATCCGGACGGCGCTTGAGTACCTTACCCAGCAGGACCTCACACTGGCCATCGCCATAGATATCCGCTAGGTCAAAGGTGTTAATGCCAATCGACAAGGCCACCTCCACCAAGGCCTCCACCTCGTCTTCACTCATCTGACTGATCCGCATCATCCCAAGGACAATGGTGGACAAACGCTCATTTTCAGCAAACTCAATATAGTTCATGTCCGCCTCCTTTTCTGTAGTTCTATTGTAGTGAAAAGGGTTGCAAAAGTCAATTTGCGATCAAAAAGAGAGTGGGACAGAAATCGGTAATTTGTTAGAATTCGATTTCGTC
>NZ_MRXX01000012.1:4052-25240 GCF_016642265.1 Streptococcus lactarius | reverse complement strand
AAGACAATTGAGAGGCTAGGATTTTTGTCCCAGCCTCTTTCAGGTTAAAATAGAATTTCTTATTCGTCCTCGTCATCCAACTCCACTTCTCCATGAATTCGGATATACTCCTCACGCTTCCTATCCAATTCTTCCCAGAGGGGCTCGTCGATGACTTTCATAACCTTTATCTCTTCTAAACTAATATCGACTGCTTCGTCGTAGGTCAAATGCAACAAATCTGCATGTTTCGTTTTAAATTCTTCAATACTCAGCCATGTTTCCTTATCATCTTCGCTAATGTGACCACCAATGGCAGAGGCTACCTCAATTGCCATGATATAAAGAGCTCGCTTATCAACCGTTAGAATATCTTTATGAGTCGTGATGATTCGTAGATAGTTTCCTTTTTCTCGTCCATCACTTTCATAGGAATCTACAAAATTTAAATTTATATCTTCATACTTAAAAGTCGCCCAAGGATCGTTGCCTACTCTAAAATCAGCCATTCCCCAACGCTCATCATTTGAAGAAAATTTATCCAAACTAACACTAAAATAGAAGTCATCATCACGTGCATAAGAAAAACCAACCTGCACTCCCTTACGTTCCTTGAACCACATTTTCCAAGGATATTCCATACAGTCTTGATAGATGCTAGTTTCGTAGTTACCTTTAAGATATAGTTTCACTCGTCGTCCTCATCATCCAATTCCACTTCTCCGTGGATTTTGATGTATTCTTCATTTCTGTGGTCATCTTCTGCCCAAACTGGGTCTCTCACATCATCCATAAATGGAATTTCCTCCAGACTCAGCTCATTAGCCTGTTCATAACTCATCGATAGGATATCTTCATGCCGATTTTTAAATTCCTCCACACTTAACCAGCTCTCTTTGTCATCTTCGCTGATTTGACCCTCAATGGCAGTCGCAATTTCTATCGCCATAATATAGAAAGCACGTTTATCAACGGTGAGGAGTTCAAGGTGCTTAGTAGCGATTCTTAAACATTCACCTTTCTCACGAAAGTCCGACATCATAGCATCTTCGTAGTCTAGCTCTATATCTTCATATTTATGGGATAAAAAATCATATTTTATCCCTTCCTTAATCTGAACATTACTCCACCTATTATCATGCATCCACTTATTTAATTTTAAGTGGATAGAAAGTTTCTCAATTGGTAGTTCTAGATACCCAGCATACGACAAATCCGGCTCTATTCCATCTTTTTCCTCAAACCACATTCTCTTCGCTAGTTCCATGTAATCAAATGGAATTTCTTTGGTGTAATCGCCTTTAATATATAGTCTCACTCGTCGTCCTCATCGTCATAAATACGTTCACCATGGATTTTGATGTATTCCTCACGAAGTCGTTCTTCTTCATCCCACAAAGGATCTTCTACAGGTTTCAAACTTTTCAGTTCCTCCAAACTGATATCAGTTGCTTGATCGTAACTTAATGATAAGACATCCTTGTGCAACTCCTTAAAAGTCTCTACATCCATCCAGGTTTGCTTGTCATCCTCGCTAATTTTTCCATCAATTGCACCAGCCACCTCGATTGCCATGATATACATAGCACGTTTATCAACCGTTAAAATGTCCGTATGTGTCGTAGCAATCCTAAGGTACTCTCCACGCTCTCTCCATTCAGTGATAAAAGTTTTCTCAAATTCTAATGTAATTGTTTCATCTGAAAACGAATTCCATGGATTATTCTTGTCATATGGTATATGATTCCACCGTTTATCATTAAATCGCCATTTATCAAATTGTACACCAAAAAAGAAATCATCTTGTAGCATCTCATCATCTCCGACATGTGAGAAACTTATTTCTTGACCATTTCTTTCTTTAAACCACATTTTCCATGCGAGTTCTCTGTATCCAAAAGGCACTTTTCTAGTATAATCACCTTTGATATATAGTCTCATAAATCTGAGATATCGCCTCCATGTGCTAGTATATATTCTTTTCGACGATTGGCTTCTTCCTCCCAAAGAGGATCGTCTACTACATCCATTGTTTTAATTTCTGCCAAACTTCGTTCATTTGCTTCTTCAAAAGTTAGAGATAGAATCGCCTCATGTTTTCTTTTAAACTCTTCAATTGTCAACCAGCTAGCCTTATTATCCTCACTAATTTGCCCGTCAATAACCGTCGCAATTTCTATCGCCATAATATACATAGCACGTTTATCAACTGTCAAAACTTCTATATGTTTTGTTAAAATACGGAGATAGTCTCCTTTTTCATTATAATCTGTAGCGAATGCATTCTCAAACTCTAAATCAATACATTCATCAATATGTGAAAAGAGACTTCGTACCCCTTCCTTTAGGGGGACACTAGACCATCTCTTATCCGCAGTGCTTTTCCTCAAGGATAAATTCAAGGAAAAATCTTCTTGTAGTGCATCATTGTCCCCAGCATTTGAGTAAGAAATCTGCTCATCCTCTGGAAACCACATTTTGCCAGCTAGTTCCAAATAACCATAAGGTATCTTTTTTGTATAATCGCCTTTGATGTATAGTCTCACTCGTCGTCCTCATCGTCATAAACACGTTCACCATGGATTTTGATGTATTCTTCACGAAGGCGCTCTTCTTCTTCCCATAAAGGATCTCTTACTGGCACCATTGTCTTTAATTCTTCCAAACTAATTTCAACCGCTTCATCATAAGTCAGTGAAAGAACATCCTTGTGCAACTTCTTAAAAGTCTCTACATCCATCCAGGTCTCTTTGTCATCCTCGCTAATCTGACCATCAATGGCACCTGCAACCTCGACTGCCATGATATACATAGCTCGTTTATCAACTGATAACACATCTGTATGAGAGGTTGCGATACGTAGATAATCCCCACGTTCTCTCCACTCTGTAATGAAAGTTTTTTCAAATTCAAGGGATATGTTTTCATATTTAAAGGAATTCCACGGATTTTTTAAATCATAAGAGGGAATATTATTCCATCTAGAGTCACAAAAACGCCATTTATCAAAGCTTACTACAAAGTAAAAATCATCTTTTAGCATCTCATCATCACCGACGTTTGAATATGTAATAGGTTGACCATTCCATTCCTTAAACCACATTTTCCATGCGAGTTCTCTGTACCCAAATGGCACTTTTCTAGTATAATCATCTTTAATATAAATTCTCACTCGTCGTCCTCATCGTCATAAACACGTTCACCATGGATAGCGATGTACTCTTCTTGCAGATTTTTTTCTTCTGCCCAAAGTGGATCACGAACTGGCTTCAACCTTTCCAATTCTTTAACACTGATATCTGTTGCTTGATCATAATTTAAGGATAAGATATCCTTGTGCAACTCCTTAAAAGTCTCTACATTCATCCAGGTCTGCTTATCATCCTCACTGATCAGTCCATCAATAGCAGAAGCTACCTCGACTGCCATGATATACATAGCACGTTTATCAACCGTTAAAATGTCCGTATGTGTCGTAGCAATCCTCAGGTACTCTCCACGCTCTCTCCATTCTGTGATAAAAGTTTTCTCAAATTCTAATGTAATTGTTTCATCTGAAAACGAATTCCATGGATCATTCTTGTCATATGGTATATGATTCCACCGTCCATCCTTAAATCTCCATTTATCAAACTTCACTCCAAAATAAAAATCATCTTGTAACATCTCATCATCACCGACGTTCGAGTATGTAATAGGATGACCATGCCATTCCTTAAACCACATTTTCCAAACAAGCTCTCTTGTGGTAAATGTAATTTTTTTCTGAAAATTACTTTTGATATAGAGTCTCATTCGTCCTTTTCTCTATTCTCTTTATTCCCATCCATCATATCATAATTTGAAGAAAAATACTCTTTCTTTCATGAAAAAACATACTAAATTTTCTGCAATTTATTAATAGTTAGAGACAAGTCTTTCAAAAGAATTGTAACCTCCATTCAAAAAGCCCTCAGCAATAACTGAGAGCTTGTTTGATTAGCGATAGCTAAGAGCACGTTTGATGGTCTTCCATGGTCCGAGGTCGTCGGTCTGGAGGATCAAGCTCGCGTAGATTCGAGCAATGAGAACTGTTCCCACGATGGTAAAGAGGACCGCAATTCCCAATGAAGCCCAAGATTCAAGACCAGTCGCATAGCCATTGATGGTACGGAAAGGCATGAAGAAGGTTGAAAAGAATGGAATGTAGGAACCGATCTTCAATAAGAAGACATCACCGGCACTTCCCAAGGTGGTTACACCAAGGAAGCTAAAGATAACTAACATCATTAGTGGCGAAATCGCTTTTCCTGAATCTTCAGGTCGTGCAACTGTGGAGCCTAAGAAGGCAGAGAGCACCACATACATAAAGATCCCAAGGATAATGAAGAAGACGGTATTAAGCGAGATCGACTCTGCTAGGTGCTGGGTAATTGGAGAGTTTGGAGCGAGAATATCCTTGACAACAGGGATATCTGCTCTAAAGATCCAAACAGCTACCAAACCAATCACATAGACAAAAATATGGGTAAAAATCACTCCGAAGAGTCCGAGCATGCGTGCGATGAAATAGTCGGTTGCTTTGATACTAGAGAAGACCACTTCCATGATCTTGGTTCCCTTTTCACTGGCCACTTCTTGGGCTGTGATACTCGAGTAGAAGATCAAAATCATATAAAGCAACATTCCTAGACCACCTGCAACCATGGTTTGTACCATTTTCAAGCCTTCTTTTTTCTCATCAATTTTTTCTTTGAGAGAAACCTGTTGAGACAAGGCTGTGACTTGCTCTTTGCTTAGATTGGCACGCGCTAGATTGATCCCCTGTTGGACTTGGCTTAATTTCGCAGAGACAAGACTTTTCAATTCTGTTTTCATGGCTTGATCACCCACATAAGTGGCCTCTAGCTGGCCATCTTTTTCATCGACCGTTAGGTAAGCAGCGGCTTTCTCATCCTTGATGGCTTTTTTAGCTGCAGCTTCATCTTTGTAATCCAAGGTCAAGCCATCGGTTCCTTTGAGGCTTTCTTTGACAGCTGGCACTTCGGTTACCAAGGCCACCTGATTCTTCGTATCTGTAGAAGAATCCGTCAAATAACCGATTCCGACACCCAATCCTAAAAAGAGGAAAGGGCCCAAGACCATGAAGAGAAAACTCCATGATTTCACTTGTCTGATATAGGTTTCTTTCATTACGACAAACATCTGTTTCATACTTCTACTCCTGATTCAAGTTTAAAGATCTCATCAATAGTTGGGGCTTGGTGGTCAAAGGTCGCAAGGTAGTGGCCCTTGGTCAAGCGGTCAAATAATTCTGGACCAGCTGACGCATCATCCAAGATCAGCTTCCAAGTCCCTTGCTTGGTCATGGTCACCTTGGTCACGTGTGGGAGAGCTTCTAGCTCTTCTATACTAAAGTCGTTTGAGACAAAGAGGCGAGTCTTGCCGTAGCTATTACGGACCTCTTGGACAGGCCCTGAAAGGACAACCGAACCATCACGGATCATCAGGAGATCATCACACAACTCTTCGACATTGGTCATGACATGGTCAGAAAAGATAATGGTAGCTCCACGCTCTTTTTCTTCAAAGATGACCTGCTTGAGCACTTCGGTGTTGACCGGATCCAACCCGCTAAACGGTTCATCTAAAATGATCAATTTAGGCTCATGAATCAAGGTGATGATCAGTTGAACCTTTTGTTGGTTCCCTTTTGAAAGGCTCTTTATTTTATCGGTTAATTTTCCTTTTACTTGGAGTTTTTCCATCCAAGTCGGTAATTTTTCCTTGACCTCGGCAGTGCTCATTCCTTTTAAAGCAGCCAAATAACGGACCTGCTCAAAAATCGTGAGTTTTGGCATGAGGCTGCGCTCTTCTGGCAAATAACCAATTTCCTTGTAAGTCTCTTGGCTAATCGCTTTGCCATCTAGGCGGATCTCACCGCTGTAGTCCAAAAAGCGCAAGATACTGTGGAAAATGGTGGTTTTCCCAGCCCCATTTTTCCCAACTAAACCAAGGATATGCCCTTGTTGAGCTGTCAGATCCACTCCAAAGAGGACCTGCTTATTCCCAAAGCTTTTTTCTAAATGTCTAATTTCTAACATGAATGACTCCTTTACTCTTTATAATAACGTTTGGTAATCTTGTACTGAGAGACCAAGATATAGACATAAATCAGTGATACAACTACTAATGCTAATAAGATATCTGTCTGGAAAGTAATGCCAACTAAGAATATCACCATCAAGGAAATCGGTAAGACATAATTGCTTAACTTGAAAACAATGTCGAAGTTCTCCTCATAGCAAATTTGTTTTTCTGCTTCATCCATCATACTCATCATTAATTCACGGACTTCTGCACCACTAGAATTGCGTGGGATCGCTTTTCCATAAATCTGTTTAAAGGTTTTTCGAAACTGATGTTCCAATCCAAAAGTAAGAAGGATCAAAGCAAGGAAAATAAGCGGGATGGTGTATTTCCCAAAAGCACCTGTTAGTTTTTCTTCATAGACTAGTTTTTGGCAAGAGAAGAAAATCACTAATAGATAGGGAACAATCATGACGCCTTTGAAAATCGTGGCCAAGTCATAGAGCCTTCTCGTTTGACTTTCATAACGGTAGGCCTCATCCTCATCTTCTGTCTCCTCCATCATCTGATAAGACTGGCGGGATGAGATGAGGTAGGTAGACGCAATCCCAAAAATCACCAGATATAAAATGATTGACCCAATATAGAGCATATCTCGATCAAATAGCTTTTGGATTTCAATAGGATGATCTGAACCAAAATAACCTGTCAAAAAGCCAATGATTAATCCTAAAAGGACCAGGGCCATGTTTCTCCAAAAACGGTAACGCGCTGACCTTTCTTGATATTTCTTTTTCATTGTTATTCCTCTCCCTCTACTAGACGAAAGACATTTTCCACCGGTTCCTTGAAAATCTGGGCGATGGTGATCGCAATGATAACCGAGGGGGTGTATTCCCCCCGCTCCAAGAGACTGATAGACTGGCGCGAGACCCCTGCTAGCTTGGCTAGCTCGGATTGGTTGAGCCCATCACGCGCTCTCAACTCTTTCAATCGATTTTTTAAGATCATGGCTTTCGCCTCCTATAGCTGAACACCTTGAATATCTTCGATGCGAACTAATTTTGTCTCGCTTTGTTGTTTATTATTCACACGAGTCAGTTTGACCCAATCTTCATCAATATCCACAATTTCATATTCGGTTCCAAAACCATTTACTGTGACAGTGACCGTTTGGCCTTTCAATTCTTCTAAAAGTCTAGACATATCTTGATTTCCTTTCACTTGTTTTTCTAATCGTCTAATGCGTTTGTTCAATCTTTTTATCTTCTTTTCTGTGCTTGCATAAATGATAAACAGAAAAGGGATAAACAGAATCCATATGGCTCCCATAAGAAAACCTTCCCTTCTTTCAACTAAAATCATTGTAACACTTCTTTTTCTTTTTGACAAGTATATTTGTCAAAAAATAAGAATATTTGTCAAAAATAGCAAGATAGTTGACATAGATATTTTGAGTACTTAAAGCAATTTCTTTATTTTTATAGGGTTTTAGGCCCTAAAACATACAAGTTTTGTAAGAAAAAAACAGCTGAGAAATTCTCAACTGTTTAGAGTGAAAACAAACTTTTTTACATAAAATGGCCGAAGTAAGGCTGAAAAAATTTGAATGATTTTATACTATCAGATTAATGTAAGAATAAATTGAAACTTTCCGCCGTGAGAAAAGTGCTAGAAACACGATTGTTTCTAGCACTCGGGAGTTTTGGGAGTAAAACAGTTTGGGAAACTGTTTTAGCCTGAGCCCGGAAATTAAAGATCGAGGAGGTTCAAAACTAATTGAACACGGGCTACGGATTGTGTCAAAAAGATAAGTTCTCCTAGAATCGAAAGATTCTGCGTCAAACTTCCTATTTTGACTTTATCCGCAACGCCCTTTGTATCTTAATTAGTCATGGAACTTCTTCGAAGTTCGCTGACGTCCGTACTCTCCTAAGGAAGGTTTCTAAGATATTTTGAACTACATATTACCGCACTTCTGCGTCAACTTTTTCTTCAAGGGAAGCTTGGATTTTTTCCATGTAGCGAGCGACTTCTTCATCCGTCAGGCTATCTTCTGGATTTTGGAAGGTCAGGCTGTAGGCCATGGACTTCATGCCAACCCCTAGTTTTTCACCTGAGTAGACGTCAAAGAGCTTGATGTCTGTCAAACGTTTCACACCAGCAGCTTGAATAGCATCAACCACATCTTGGTGAGTTACTTCTGCTTTCAGGAGAAGAGCGATATCACGGCTCACAGCTGGGAATTTGGTGATTTCCACAAATGGACTAGCTGGTTGAAGGGCTGCTTCAATAGCAGATAAATTCACTTCAGCCACATAGGTTTCTGGAATGTCATAAGCCTTAGCTGTTACAGGATGGACTTGTCCCAAGACCCCAATTACTTGGTTACCAAGTGAGAGTAAGGCTGTCCGGCCAGGGTGGAGACTCTTGATTTCTTGTGTTGCTGTATAAGTCACTTCAAGACCCAAGCGAGCAAAGAGGGCTTCCAAGATTCCCTTGGCATAGAAGAAGTCAACTGGGACAGCTGGAGTTTGGAAGTCTTTTTCAGCAACTAAGCCAGTCAAAGCAAAGGCAAAGCTATTGATTTCATTTGGCAAGTCTTCTTTTGGATTGCCTTTTTGTTCAAAGACTTTTCCGATCTCATAGAGAGCCAAATCTTTGTTCTTACGCGCTACGTTGTAGGCAACTGTATCCAAGATTCCTGAGATCATATTTTGACGGAGGACTGAACGATCCACAGTCATTGGCCACATGAGTTCTGTTAAATTGCTTGGCGCAGTCGCAAATTCAACGGCTTTTTCAGGAGTTGTCAGTGCATAAGTGATGATTTCTGTCAATCCAGCACCTTCAGCAATAGTACGAACTTGGCGACGGAGTTTTTGAGTCGCTGTCAAGGCACCAGCTGTTCCATCAGAAACTGGAAGACTAGCTGGTAAGCGATCATAACCGTAGATCCTAGCGATTTCTTCAAAGAGATCTGCTTCGATCGAAATATCCCACCGACGACGAGGTACGCTCACTGTAAAGCTTTCTGCATTTCCAGAAAGGCCAAATCCAAGACGACGAAAGACATCTTCTACGTCTGCGTAGGAAAGCTCTGTTCCAAGGACACGGTTGACATCTGCAAGAGTAGAAGAAACTTCTACATCTGAAGTATCCAAGTGGCCTGCTGAAACGATACCTTTACGCACAGTCGCACCTGCAAGCTCTGCAATCAAGCTCGCTGCCGCATCAAGGGCTTCATTGACAGTAGCCACGTTAATGCCTTTTTCAAAACGAGAAGACGATTCAGAACGAAGGTTAAGGCGACCACTGGTCTTACGGATTGAAGTTCCATCAAAGACGGCGGCTTCAAGGACAACACGACTAGATTTTTCAGAAATTTCTGTAGCCTCTCCACCCATGACACCTGCAAGGGCCACTGGTTTGTCAGCAACCGTAACCACGAGGTCATTTGTTTCCAAGTCACGTTCTTCACCATCCAAGGTCACCAATTTTTCCCCAGCACGTGCTTCACGCACACGGATCTCGCTTCCTTCAAAGGTATCCAAGTCAAAGGCATGCATTGGTTGACCAAAGTAGAGCAAGATATAGTTGGTTACGTCAACTACATTGTTAATCGGACGGATGCCTTCGTTCATGAGAAGGTTTTGTAACCATTGTGGACTTGGCGCGATGGTTACATTGTCCAAGATACGAGCTGCATAGTAAGGAGCCTTGTCTGTATCAATGCTGACAGAAAGAGCATCGGCTGCAGCTTGATCCGTTTCAGTAAGAGCAAACTCTTTAAAGCTCACTGCCTTGTCATAGATGGCTGCCACTTCATGAGCCACTCCACGCATAGAAAGGGCGTCTGCCCGGTTTGGAGTGATGGAAAGCTCGATGATTTCATCATCCAAGTCTAGGTAAGAGAATACTTCGTCACCTGGAACAGCATCATCTGGCAAGATTTGGATGCCATCTGCAAATTCTTTCGGTACAACGGAGTCAGAAATACCCAACTCACCAAGTGAACAGATCATCCCTAGTGACTCTAAACCACGGATTTTCCCTTTTTTGATCTTGTAATTGTCCGCAATGCGAGCACCCGGAAGAGCCACCATGACCTTGATGCCTGCACGCACATTTGGTGCTCCACAGACGATTTGACGGGCTTCTTCTTCGCCCACATTGACTTGGCAGACATGGAGGTGAGTTTCCGGCACATCTTCACAAGACAAGACTTCTCCGACGACGATTTTTGAGAGACCAGCAGCTGGTGATTCCACACCTTCTACCTCGATCCCAGTGGTTGACATTTTTTCAGCCAACTCTTGTGAGGACACATCGATGTCCACCAATTCTTTTAACCATTTATATGATACTAACATAATTCTGATCGTAAGACCTCAGCAAGCGAGATCTTCTCAATTCCTTTCTCTCAATTTGGACCCACAATTAAGCTTGTGGATCCTCCTTCAAATGTTTCCGAAGCAACCAGTCTGTATCAACGGTTTCCCCCGTAATAAAGTGGTGCTCACTAAACCGTTCAAATCCAAATTGTTTGTAAAAGTTTTGGGCCTTAAAATTTCGTTCCCAAACACCAAGCCAAGCCCAGTCGAATCCACGTTTCTGAGCTTCTTGCAAGGCAAAGAGCAACATTTCCTTGCCGTATCCCTTGCCATGGTGTTCATTTTTGACATAGATTCGCTGAATTTCAAAGGCATTGTTCATTTCAACAGACTCTGTTTGCGCCTTTCCCCAGTTAAACTTGAGAAAACCACAAACTTCTTGGTCATGATCAAGAACAAAATAGGTTTCAGATTCCGGATTCTCCAAGTCCTTCTGGACCTGCTCTGGTGACAAGACCGTTTGATAATAGTCTTCCAAATCATCATCCGAAATATAGGCACCAAAGGTGTCCCCATAGGTTTCTACCTCTAATGTCCTTAAAAATTGAAATTCTTTAGCATTCACTTTTACTAACATATTTATTTAAACTGTTCTGAAAAACGGACATCGCCTTGGTAGAAGCCACGGATATCATTGATTCCATAACGGAGCATAGCGACACGTTCTTGACCAAGACCAAAGGCAAATCCTGAATAAACAGTTGAATCAATGCCACTCATCTCAAGGACACGTGGGTGTACCATACCAGCTCCCATAATTTCAATCCAACCAGTTTTCTTACAGACATTACACCCAGCTCTACAACATTTGAAGCAAGAAACGTCCACTTCAACCGATGGCTCGGTAAATGGGAAGTAAGATGGACGCAGACGGATTTGACGTTCTGCACCAAACATCTTTTGCACGATCAATTGGAGTGTTCCTTGAAGGTCAGCCATAGAGATGTTTTTTCCAACAACCAAACCTTCGATTTGGTGGAATTGGTGACTATGGGTCGCATCATCTGTATCCCGGCGGAAAACACGTCCTGGAGAGATCATCTTCAATGGCCCCTTACTAAAGTCATGCGCATCCATGGCACGCGCCTGTACTGGTGAAGTATGGGTCCGAAGCAAGATTTCTTCCGTGATGTAGAAGGTATCCTGCATATCACGAGCTGGGTGATCTTTGGGAAGATTCATACGCTCAAAATTGTAGTAGTCTTGCTCTACTTCAAAGCCATCCACGACTTGATAGCCCATCCCGATAAAGATATCTTCGATTTCTTCACTAGTTTGGGTCAAAACATGCCGGTAACCACTAGCAACTGGACGACCTGGAAGGGTCACATCGATGCTTTCGCTCGCTAGTTTAGCTTGGACTTTCTTTTCTTCCAAGAGTTTGGCTGTTTCTTCAAAAGCAGAAGTCAAGACATCACGTGCTTCATTAACGTGTTTCCCGATAACCGGACGCATCTCAGCTGAGACATCCTTCATTCCTTTGAGAATCTCCGTCAGAGATCCTTTTTTCCCAAGGACAGAGACCCGTAGGTCTTGCATCTCTTTTTCATTTTCAGCAGAGATCTGCTTCAAAGCTGCCAGCGTTTCTTCGCGAAGCGCTTTTAATTGTTCTTCAATCGTTGACATAGTTCCTCCATCACAGTCTCTCTACAGACATAGAAAAAAACCGCGCGCAAGCTCCTGATCGGAGCGTTGCCACGCGGTACCATCCGTTTTTATCTGTAAACCAGACCTTAATTCTAAATCCTTGTGCAAGTGAATTCACTCAGCTTTCATGCAAAGAGCTTTCAGTCACGGCCCTTCTCCCTGATGCACTTCCCTTGAGCTACTGGTCTTGCAGATTTCTATTCGATTACTATCTAGTTTAGCAGAATTTTAGTTAAAAAACAAGTTAGATGAGACTAATTTCAATAGAAAAGGGAACAAGACGCAGTGCATTCTCTATTCTTCATCTGCTTTCCTTTTCAATAGAAGAGTTGCTGCTTGGTTAAAACCATCACACCAGTTATACCATTTTGCCTCATACTCATCTTGGGGTAAGATACGATCTTTTAAATCCAGAATAGAGTCTATCTTTCTTTCCTCGCAAACTTGCGCATAGAGAGCATACAAGGCATTGCCACCATCTTGATCAAACTCAGCAGAAATCGTATCCCGACCTGCCAATAAAGCCTGATAAGCCCTGTGATGCCCGTCTGTAATCAAGAAGCGATTGCTAACTGCAAGAATACTAATTGGATCGACATTAATGTTTTCTGCCGACTGATACAGCATCTGGATATCTTGTAACTTCTTTTCTGATAAGTATAGTTGGGTCGGATGAAGATCTGTTATCTTAACGTTCATTTCTTTCTCCTCAAAGGTCCCGATTGAAAGACCTGCCAAAGCCAAATTCCCCTTCCATTCTTCTTATTCATTTGGTTTTTATTTAATGACTTGTCCAGCTTCTTTCAAGACAGATTCAGGAATAGTAATGCCTAATTCATCTGCGACTTTTTTGTTGATGACAGACTTACCGTTTGAGAAGATTTCAACAGGTGTGTCTGCTGGTTTTTGACCTTTCAAGATCTTGGCAGCCATTTTACCAGTTGCTACCCCAAGATCATGTTGGTCGACAACGACTGAACCAAGGCCACCAGCTTCTACCATGGCTGTCGCACTTGGGAAGATTGGTTTTTTAGCTGTTTTGTTGGCTTCAACAACCGTTGAGAAGGCTGAAGCAATGGTATTGTCGATTGGAACCCAAATGGCATCGACTTTGCCTGACATAACAGACACGGTAGAAGCAATTTCATTTGTTGAAGGGACAGAATAAGGAACCACCTTGTAGCCTGCTTTTTCTGCTAATTTTGTAAATTCTTCTACTTGAGATTTGGAATTGTCTTCGCTGGTTGAGTAGAGAACCCCGATTGTTTTGACGTTTGGAGTCAACGCTTTGATCAATTTCAACTGTTGCTCCGTTGGATTATGGTCAGATACCCCTGTGATATTCCCACCTGGTTTCTTCAAATCTTTCACCAAGTTCGCGCCGACCGGATCGGTGACAGCTCCCATAACGATTGGTTTGTCTTTTGTAGCACTAGCCAAACCTTGAGCAGATGGGGTTGCGATTCCAATCAAGACTTGGTTATCCTTGTCTACCAATTGTTTACTCATGGTTGCAACCTTGTTTTGATCGCCTTCTGCATTGAGGAAATCAATCTCTACCTTGTCTTTGTCGTAGCCTTCTTCAGCTAAACCATCTTGAATTCCCTTGTAGATCAAGTCAAGAGAAGGGTGGCTGACCAACTGCAAGACCCCAACTTTGGCCTTTTCATTGCCAGTAGCCGCCTTATTGCCTTTACCTGCTGTCGCAGAATAGATCGCTGTCCCAATGACTGCTACTGCAATCAAACCAATAATTCCCATTAAGCGTTTATTTTTCATGTTTTCTACCTCTACTTTTACTTTTTAAATTTTTCTTTACAGTTTTCTAAAGACTGCGACGCCATCGTTTCTTCATCAGTTACTCCCTTCTCATCTAAAACAAAAAACACGCCCACACATAGCAAAAGCTATGTGAGGACGTGTCATCGCGGTGCCACCTCACTTATGGGAAAAGGATAGTCTCTCCCCATTTCTCTGTCTTGTCTAACAACAAGTTGCACGATAAGGTGTGCCAACCGAATTTTTATTGTTTCAAATTCATCTTATTATCATTAGTCCAATTTCATAAACTGCCGCTACCCACTCTCAGCAACCGTGGGCTCTCTTGAAACTTTCATTTACTACTTTTCTAATTTCTTACATTTTAAAGTTTTCTTTCAAAAATGTCAATACTTTTTCTGCATTTTTTTGAAAACGTTCGCAATTTCTGATTCATTTTCTTTCTAGTCCCCATCTTCTCTCTGGGCTTTCCTCTCTAATTTTGATATAATTTACTAAAATAAACGCTAGAATGATGAGGAATCCCATGTCTTTTGATGGATTTTTTTTACACCATATGGTGCAGGAATTGAAGGCTCAACTCCTAAGTGGACGCATTCAAAAAATTAATCAACCCTTCGAGCAGGAATTGGTGCTCCAAGTCCGAGGCAATCGGAAAAACCAAAAACTCTTGCTCTCTGCCCATTCTGTTTTTGGACGGATCCAACTGACCCAGACCAACTTTGAAAATCCTGCCTTTCCCAACACCTTTATCATGGTCATGCGCAAGTATCTCCAGGGTGCCGTCATCGAAGGGATCGAGCAATTAGAGAACGACCGGGTTCTCGAAATCCGAGTCTCCAATAAAAACGAAATCGGAGATGCCATCTCTGTCAGCCTCATGATCGAAATCATGGGCAAGCACAGTAATATTATTCTCCTGGACCGCACCAGCAATAAAATCATCGAAGCCATCAAACATGTGGGCTTCTCACAAAATAGCTACCGAACCATTCTCCCCGGCTCTACCTATATTGCACCTCCAAAAACGGATGCGGTCAATCCTTTTACAATCAAGGATGAAGCCCTTTTTTCCCTTCTTCACAAGGAAGAGTTAAGCCCTAAAAACCTTCAAAAATGCTTTCAAGGTCTGGGTCGAGATACTGCCCAAGAATTAGCCAAGCGACTTGAATCCGATGAAAAATTAAAGACCTTTCGTACCTTTTTCGAGACTCCTTCTGAGCCTCGCCTAACGACCAAATCCTTCTCGGCTATTCCTTTTGCGGATGCGACCAGTCAAACGTTTAAAACACTTTCAGATCTGCTGGACGACTATTACCGAGACAAGGCGGAGCGCGATCGGGTGCAACAACAGGCAAGTGAATTGATCCGCAAGGTCGAAAACGATCTTGAAAAGAACCGGAAAAAATTAGCTAAGCAAGAAGCTGAGTTGGCAGCGACTGACAATGCGGAAGAGTTCCGCCAAAAAGGAGAATTGCTGACAACCTTCCTCCACCAAGTGCCAAACGACCAAGACCAGGTGGTTTTAGATAACTACTATACCAACGAACCCATCACCATCCAGCTCAATAAGGCTCTGACCCCCAACCAAAATGCCCAACGCTACTTCAAACGCTACCAGAAGTTAAAGGAAGCCGTCAAACATTTGACCATCCTCATTCAAGAAACCAAGGAAACCATTTCCTATCTGGAAACGGTTGAAACAGCCCTTTCTCAAGCGAGCCTAGCTGAAGTAGCCGAGATTCGTGAAGAGTTGATCCAGACTGGCTTTATCAAACGGCGCCACCGAGAAAAAATTCACAAACGGAAAAAACCAGAAAAATACCTGGCTAGTGATGGCAAAACCATCATTTTAGTGGGTCGCAATAATCTGCAAAACGATGAACTGACCTTTAAGATCGCTAAAAAAGACGAGCTCTGGTTCCATGCCAAAGATATCCCAGGAAGCCACGTCGTCATTACAGGAAATCTCGATCCGACGGATGAAGTGAAGACCGACGCTGCAGAATTGGCCGCCTACTACTCCAAGGCCCGGCTGTCAAACCTAGTCCAAGTCGATATGATTGAAACCAAGAAACTCAATAAACCAACCGGTGGAAAACCAGGCTTTGTGACCTATACCGGTCAAAAGACACTGCGGGTCACCCCAGAAGAAGAAAAAATTAAAGCCATGAAACTAACAGACTGATTTCAAAAATAAAATGAGGTCTACTTTTAGGCTCATTCAATATATATTGAAACTTTCCGCCGTGAGAAAAGTGCTAGAAGCAATCTTGATTCTAGCACTCGGGAGTTTTGGGAGTAAAACAGTTCGGGGAACTGTTTTAGCCTAAGCCTAGGAATATAAAAGCGAAGGGGTCCAAAACTAATTGAACTCGGGCTGCGGATTTTGTCAAAAAGATAAGTTCTCCTAGAATAGAAAGATTCTGCGTCAAACTTCCTATTTTGACTTTATCCGCGAACGCCCTTTGTATCTTAATTAGTCATGGAACTTTTTCGAAGTTCGCTGACGTCCGTTCTCACCTAAGGAAAGTTTCTTAAATAACATTATCTTAAATACGAAAGGTTGAGCGCCGCTCAACCTTTTATTCTGCTTTATTAATGTCATCTTTGACTTCATCCACATTGAATTTGGCAAAGAGGTACTGACGATCTTGAACTGGGAATCGTTGATCCAGCTGATCAATCGCTCCTACTTCTACGATCCCTTCTGTAATCACAAAATCCATCACATGGCCACCAAAGGTATGGTCATCCGAAATAAAGTGCAAATGATAACCCGCTACACTCACACCATGGAAAATCTCAGGTGTCCAAAAACCGACGATGGTTCCCGTCACGTTTTCGCGTGTATACTCTGGCTGATGGGTTGCAACCTCTGCAAACTTCATCTCTGGTGTTGATTTTGGAATCATACGGACATGCATCTTGGCAAAGTCACCATGAATCTTAATGGAGCGGAAAAGATTTTCGCCATCATAATAAGACTCAATACGGGCTTCTAATTCCTCATCCGTCATTTCAAAGCGTTGGCGGAAAATCACCTCAGCTTGGTGGGGAACGACTGCTGCATAAGGAACTTTAGCATCCGGAGAAACTTCGACAATTTCAGGATGGTTGCCTGATCCCTTAGCCTGATATGCCTTGCCATCTAGCACGATCAACTCACCATCAATAGAATCAAGTGTTCCAACTCCCAGATCCCCATGTTCCAAGAGTTCTCCAATCGTAAATGAACCCCCGTAAAGGCCAGCCATCAGGGCCCCCAGGGTATTGTATTGAAAAAGTTTCACTGGTTCCATATTTCTCTCCTCATTCTATCTTCTACCAGTATACCACAAACTGTCCCAAAACTTCACTAGTTAGTTTTTCTTATAAACCATCGTAGATGGACTGCATCTGCACATCGTCTGGCACAATCGCCAAATACTGGTTGGCCACCTCACGTGCCCTTACCAGATCTCCAGCCTCACGCAACAGATAAACATAGGCTTCGAGGAATTCTGGATTGTCCTTCAAGTCTTCGTAAAGCTCTTGGTAGGCAGAGACCGCCTCGTCTGTTTTCTCTAAGGCAACCAAGGCACGGGCAATGTTCCAACGGGTAACAACCGTTTCAACTTCTTCATGTTGCCAATCTAAGACTTCGTCAAAACGTTCCTGCTCCAGATACAGGGTAGTCAGACGCAGAGCAATCTCTTCCACATCCTCCGCCACTTCTTTAGCCTCCAAGAGATAAGTCTCTGCTTGATCTGGCTGATGCAATTCATATGAAAGCTGAGAAGCAAGGAGCTTCAACTGTGCATCAAAGGGATTCTTCCCAATCCCTTGTTTGGCAATCTCAAGTGCTTTTTCGCGATCATTTTCTGCCTGCAAGGCCAAGGCATACCCGTACTCATAGCCTTCAAAATCAGGCGACAAAGTGTCAATTTGTTTGAAGTAGATTAGGGCCTTTTGGTATTCTTCTTGGTCGGACAATAAAGTCGCTAATTCATAAGCAATCTGATCATCAAACTCAATTTCCAAAGCTTTCTCTAAGAAGGGCACAGCCGCTTCGAACTTACCAAGATTGGCATAGGCAAACCCAATCCGTTGATAAGTAGAAATTCCTGTCGCTTCCAATATTTCCCGATTGTCCAACTGGGCATATTCTTGAATAGCTTCTTGGTAATGTTCCAATTCCAGATCGATCTCTGCAAGCCCTAATTGAATAATGGGATCATCCGAGAGGCTGGCTGCCTCGACCAATTTTTCACGCGCAACGTCCGCTAAACCTTCCAACTGATAGAGATCGGCCTTAACCAAGAGACTGGCCACATACCAGTTTGATTCCGGACCAATTTCTTCCAAATAAGCAAAAGCCTGATCCGTCTGACCATCCTCTGCCAGAATAGTCGCCAAACTCAGATATACTTCTGGATAGGTTTCTGCAATTTGTTCATAGACTTCTCTCGCTTGAGGATAAAATCCAATGCTTTCAAGGTATTGCCCCAAATCTAATAGCTCTGCTTGATCATCCTCTAACAAGGCTTTTTGAAATTGTTCTTCAGCTTCATTTAGCTCTTGCTTTTCAAGAGCCTCTACCATTTGTTGACTATGACTCACTGTGTTTTTCCTCTACTATTTCATGCTCTTCTTCGTACAAACCACTGACTTCCTTGTACCATTCAAAGATGGCTCCAATCACCACCTTGGCAGATGCATAGACTGGGATCCCAAGGAAAACACCCCAAATTCCAAACATAGATCCTGACGTCAAGAGCACAAATAAAATGGTAATCGGATGGATATTTAATTGGCTTCCCAAAACCAAAGGCGATACAAAACGTCCTTCAATGGTTTGCTCCACAGCAAATACAATTAAGACCTTGATAAACATTTCTGGTCCTGCTACCAAGCCCAAGACTAGAGCTGGCAACATGGCTAGAAAACTACCCAAGTAAGGGATCAAATTCAAAATCCCCGCAGAGATCCCCAGTGTCACGGCATAGCGCAAGCCAATGATCTTAAAGAAGATGATAAACATAATGGCCACGACAATAGCCACCGTGATTTGCCCCCGAACATAGTTGGAAAGTTGCGTATTGACATCTGAGAGAACTTGCTCAGCAGATTTGCGAATCTTGGTCGGTAAGAAGCGAACAATGTGGCCCTTTAAATTTTTCCCATCTCGTAGAAGATAAAAAACAATAAAAGGCATGATGATCAAGGCCACAATCACTTGTGAGGCGATGCCAATCAAATTGCTGACCCAATTGACAGCCCGCCCAGAGATCGAACTAGCCCAAGAAGTAATGTTCGCAGACAATTCCTTGGTGATCTCATCTAACTGGGGTTTGATATCTGAGGAGACGCGATTGTCTAGAAAATCATCAATGGTGGCATTCGCTTTTTCCAAATAAGTTGGTAAGTTATGAAAGAAACTAACCACCTGTCTTTGAACAGCTGGAATCACCACTGCAAGCCCCCAAACCAAGAGCACAGCGATCAAGAAAAAGACAAGGGAAATCGCAAAAATTCGCTTGAGCCCCTTCTTTTCAAGGAAATCAACGATCGGGTTGAGCAGGTAATAAAGCAAACCAGAAATAATGACAGGCAACATGACTGCTCCTGCAAACTCAAAAACCGGAATAAAAATAAAGGTGATTTTGCTTAAAACCAAGAGGTTCAAGCCCAAGAGTAAAGTGACTAAAAATACCGTAATAGCCTTGTTATCTAAAAACCATCTAAAAAACCAAGATAGACTAAACTGTTTCTCTTTATTTTCCACAGAAAACTCCTTTTCATTTCAACATGCTTCTATTTTAGCATTTTTTGAGCTCGAAGTTACGAAAAAACTAGCAAAATAAGAAAGAAGGAAGCCAGTTTACCGACATCCAACTAGTCATTGCCTTCCAATAGGAGCTTTGATATAATAAAGCTAACAAATCAAGCGAGGTGACCTATGTCTCAATCAATTTATTTCGGAACCTATACCAAAAAAGAATCCAAAGGGATCTACAAGGCACAATTTGACCCTGAAACAGGAAGCTTGAGCGATCTTGAACTAGTGGCAGCTGAGCCTAATCCAACCTTTATCGCATTTTCAGAAAAAGGCAATCTCTACAGTGTCGGTGCCCAAGACGGAAAAGGTGGTATTGCCAGTTTCACAGCAGATTTTCAACCGCTCAATCACGTTGTTGAAGAGGGGGCTCCTCTTTGTTACGTCTCAGTAGATGACAAACGCCAACTCGTCTACGGGGCCAACTACCATAAAGGCCAAGTCCTCGTCTACAAGATAGAAGGCGATGGCCAGCTGAGCCTCATCGACCAAGACACTCACGAAGGCAAGGGACCACACGAAAATCAAGCCCGTCCCCATGTTCACTTCGCTGATCTGACACCAGATCAGTACTTGATTACCTGTGATCTGGGTACCGATAGCCTGCATACTTATGAGGTTAGCGATCAAGGAAAACTAACCCTTCTCCATCACTACAAAACGGCACCAGGGGCAGGACCTCGACACCTTGTCTTTCATCCCCATCATAAGATCGCTTATCTGATCAATGAATTAAATGCTACAATTGATGTGCTCTTCTATGATGGTATGGGTGAATTTGAACACTTCCAAACCGTTTCAACCCTCCCTGAAGATTATGACGGCCAAAAATGGGCTTCCGCCATCAAACTATCAGCTGACGGAAAATTCCTCTATGCCTCTAATCGTGCACACAATTCCATTGTTGTATTTGAAGTGATCGCTGACGGAAGCTTAAAACTCATCGAGATCGTCCCAACAGATGGCCTCAATCCTCGTGATTTCACCCTCAGTCCCGATCAACACTACCTCATTGCTGCCCACCAGGATTCCCCAAATGCCACTGTTTTCAAACGTGATCCGGCGACTGGACGGTTATCTTCATTATCCCATGACTTTTACGTTCCAGAAGCTGTTTGTACCATTTTTCATTAAGTCGTTTCAGTTGTCAAACCTTTCAAAAAATGATTAAATAGATGAGAAAACGGCAGACGCCCGACTTCATACATTATATTCTAGGAGATCCAAGCATGAATCCAATGGACTTATTTAATCAAGTAAAAGAAATGATCGAAAAGAAAGATTTCGATGCCGCAAAGAAATTTGTCGAAGACAACAAAGACAACCTCGGTGACTACCTTGAACAAGCAAAAGGGCTGGTTTCAGGAAACGAAATGGTCAGCGGTGCCTTGGACAAACTGAAAGGTTTGTTCTAAGAAATTATTTTTATGAAACTCACAATCATTCCATTTTAAGGAAGAATTCTCTGATCAAAAAGAGGCTAGGACAAAAGTCCTAGCCTC
>NZ_MRXX01000012.1:0-3980 GCF_016642265.1 Streptococcus lactarius | reverse complement strand
AATCGAATTCTAACGAATGACCGATTTCTGTCCCACTCTCTTTTTATTGTATACTTGATTTCATTTTTGCTTCCAATTTACCAAAACTAAAGCAAATACTACCATTGCTCCACCAATTAACAAGTTTAACGTAAAGGCTTCATGCAAACCTACAATTGAAAAGAGTGTAGAAAATATCGGAACTAAGAATAAGAAACTACTAGCTGTCGTTGCTCCTTTTTGACCTAGACTAAAGAACCACAATCCAAAAGAGCCCACAGAAGCAGGTATAATTAACCAAACAAACCAAATCCAGCCCCAAAATCCTAAATTTACAAAATTATAACTTTCATGTAGGGGTAATGAAAATAGATAGAGGAAAATACCTCCTAGCAATAATTGCCAACCTGTAAAAATCCAAGGCCCATTATCAAATGGGACTTTTTTTGTAATAATCGTATTGACAGACCAACAAAAAGAACCTAGTAAGGCAAACAAGGCTCCTAAACTAAAAGCAGAACCATCCCATCCAATGCATATCACAACTCCTGCAACTCCTAATAGTAGCGCACTAATTTTTTTGAAGGTCAGTTGATCCTTTAGAAGGAAATGAGCTAACAAAGCTAACCAAAGTGGATTGGTAAAGAGGATAATCGATGACATAGAGGACGACAGGCCATAAGCTAAAGCAAGATTCAAAAACCCCATAGTTCCAGCTGTTTGTAAGAGTCCAATTATCATTACAAGAATAAAACCCTTACCTTTTCTTGCTCCACTTTTAGGAATAATAGAGGACCAGTTCCCATGTAAACATTTTATAGCTAACATCAAGGCTCCCGCAATCATGAACCGCACACCTCCAATTAATAGAGGGGGTGTCTGTTCAACGGCGATTAAGTACTTCCCCGTCGGAAAAGAAGATCCCATAAAAATCGTTGTCAATAATATGGCTGACAAAAAGATAAGATTCGATTTATTTTTCATGACTACTCCTTTACAAGATATTAAAGATATTTTTTGTCTTTTATTTTACTCGTTTTAAAACAAATGTCAAGAAATCTCCAAATAATTTCAAAAATCTTTTATCCCACTGTATATTGAGAAATCATAAAAAAAAGTCTATACTGGTATTATGGATGTGAATTATCTTTATATACGGAGGTACACAGATGCATTTATCATCTGGATGGGAACAGTCTATATACGTTCTACTCATGCTTGATCAACTACCAGAAGGAGAATATATCAATTCCATTTTCTTAAGTGAACGATTGGGGGTTTCAGATTCCTATTTAAAAAAAATTATTAAACTGCTAGATAATGAGGGACTAGTAAAATCCGTTCGAGGAAAAAATGGAGGCATTGCTCTTTCAAGACCTCTGAGCCAGATTAGTTTTTATGATGTCTTTGTTGCTATAGAAGGGAAAAATCGTATTTTTGAAAGTCAAAATCTTCTAAAAAGATTCTTGGGAGAGGAAGAAGGAAAAAAAGCCAAAAGATGCGTTGTCACCAATTCACTGGATATGATTGAAAATACGCTGGTCTCTACTCTCACTTCTATCACGCTCAGCCAAGTTGCTTTTCAGGCTGAAATGAACTATGATTTAACCGACGTCCGAGACTGGATCAATCATCATAAAAAATAGTTGGGGATTTTTTTCCTCAACTTTTTTATATAATTTCTTGACAAATATTTTCATAGGGTCTATACTTTAATTGAAGATAAAGTTTGTCTTCTATATCGTTAAAAAGATGCTTATCGCATCCTTTCCTATAGCTAAAGTAAAGAAAGAAGGTTCTTATGAAAGTCATTTTAGCTACTGACCGAGATGGTTTCCAATTAAAAGAAACTGTCAAAAACTTTTTGCTTCATTCCGGTTATGAAGTTATTGATCTCAACTCTACACACGGTTCGGAGGATTTTGTAGATTCTACTGTCAATGCCGTTCAAGAATTTCGCAAACATGAACACGCTCGTGCAATTCTTTTCGATAAGTATGGTCATTCCTTTATGCCTGCCAATAAGTTTAAGGGGATTATCTGTGCAGCTGTTTCCGATGAACACTCAGCCATGATGACCATTCGACACAATTCCACTCCAATTATTAATCTCGGTTCTGGAATTACTGGAGATATTCTTGCGGTTGAAATTGTAAAAACTTTTTTGGAACATGATTATGACGCTGGACGTCACCAAGTCCGCATTGATATGCTAAACAAACTCTGCTAGGAGGGAATACTATGAAAATTGCACTCGGTTGTGACCACATTGTAACAGATGTAAAAATGAAGATTTCGAAACACCTCAAAGAACAAGGACATGAAGTTATTGACGTCGGTACTTACGACTTTGTCCGTACCCACTACCCTATTTACGGCCGCTTGATTGCTGAAGAAGTTGTGAAAGGAAATGCCGACTTTGGTGTTGCCCTTTGTGGTACAGGTGTTGGGATTGCAGTTGCTGCTGATAAAGTCCCTGGTACTCGAGTAACCCTTGTTGGAGACGTAGTAACTGCTCGTGCTGCACGTGAAAATCTCAACTCAAACATTGTAGCCTTTGGTGGAGCCATTCTTGGTATTAATTTTATTAATAACATTGTAGATGAATTTATCAATACTAAATATGAGGAAAATCCTGAAAAAGAAAAGTTGATTGCCAAAATTGATCAGCTTTCTGAAGTGACTCCTGATGTAGCTGCTAATGATCATATCTTTGATGAAGAAAATGCAAAATGGGCTCGTGGAGAATATCACGATTAGTGTTCTCAACCATTTTCAACAATTTACTTAGATGTTGAAATAGGATAAAGGAGGAGAATAAAATGGTTGTTAAAGTTGGAATTAATGGATTCGGCCGTATTGGTCGCTTGGCATTACGTCGAATCCAAACACTTGATAATATAGAAGTTACTCACGTCAATGATTTAACTGATTCAAAAATGTTAGCTCATCTTTTAAAATACGATAGTACCCAAGGAAAATTTAAGGGAACAATTGATGTTAAAGAAGATGGTTTTGTTATTAACAACAAGTTTATTAAAGTCACGAGTGAGCCTGATCCTGAAAAAATTGATTGGGCTTCTTCAGGAGTTGACATTGTATTGGAAGCAACAGGTTTCTTTGCAACAAAAGAAAAAGCCGAAAAACATCTTCATAAAAATGGTGGTGCAAAGAAAGTAATCATCACTGCACCAGGTGGAAATGATGTAAAAACTGTTGTATTTAATGTCAATCATAAAACCTTGACTGGTGAAGAAACAGTCATTTCACCAGGCTCATGTACAACAAATTGCCTAGCTCCTATGGCTGACACTTTAAATAAGAAATTCGGAATTCTAGTTGGGACTATGACAACAATTCATAGCTATACTGGTGATCAAATGACGCTTGATGCTCCTCATCGCAAAGGAGATTTGCGACGTGCGAGAGCAGCCGCAGTAAATACGGTTCCAACTTCATCTGGCGCTGCCAAAGCTATTGGACTAGTTATTCCAGAATTAGATGGTTTGCTAAAAGGCCATGCACAACGTGTAGCAACTCCTACTGGCTCTCTTACAGAACTGGTTAGTCTCGTAAAAACACCGGTCACTGTTGAAGAGGTGAATGCCGCAATGAAAGCTGCTCAAAATGAAAGTTTTGCCTATAATGAGGATTTCATTGTCTCTAGTGATATTATCGGTGATACCCATGGTTCAATCTTCGATGCAACTCAAACAGAAGTTACTACAGATGGACAAAACTATCTTGTGAAGACGGTTGCTTGGTATGATAATGAAATGAGTTTCACAGCTCAATTAATCCGCACTCTAGAATATTTTTCTAATATCTCTAAGTCATAAAATCTATCTATTATATGCTTCAACTTGTAAATAGCTATAAAACAAATCACGTAAATTGTTTAAGACAACCTCGGTGACTACCTTGAACAAGCAAAAGGGCTGGTTTCAGGAAACGAAATGGTCAGCGGTGCCTTGGACAAACTGAAAGGTTTGTTCTAAGAA
>NZ_MRXX01000011.1:36058-76512 GCF_016642265.1 Streptococcus lactarius | reverse complement strand
TAACTATTTATTATCACTAGTATATCATAGATTCATATCTCCAATATGTTTTCGATTGTAGTTTTCTTACTTTTTTATATTCTTAAAGACTTTTTGAACAGTCTCATAGTACTTTTTCTTCAATAACTAAATATGTGGTATTCTATCCATTAGCAACAACGCACCAAAAATGGTGCGTTTATCTTTTTTGTGCTATAATAGAAATAAATAAAAGGAGGGCTCTCATGATCGGAGAAAATATTAAAGCGTTACGTAAAACACATAACCTAACCCAGCCTGAGTTCGCAAAGATTGTTGGTATCTCTCGAAATAGCCTAAGTCGTTATGAAAATGGAACAAGTTCAATTTCGACAGAATTAATAGATCGTATCTGCCAGAAATTTAATGTTTCCTATATCGATATCGTAGGGGAGGAAAAGATGCTCACACCAGTAGAAGATTACCAGTTGACCCTGAAAATTGAAGTGATTAAAGAACGAGGGGCGAATATCTTAGCGCAACTTTATCGTTTTCAAGATGAACAAGGAATTGCATTTGATGATACTTCTAATCCTTGGGTTCTAATGAGCGATGATTTGTCTGATTTGCTGAACACGAAGATTTATCTTGTGGGGACTTTTGATGAAGTAGAGCGATTTAATGGCTATTTGGATGGCATTGAACGGATGCTAGAACAAGCTAGTCATCTGGTGGTGGCCTAATGAAACTAGAAGAGTTTAGTCAAGATGATTTTGAACGAGCATCCAGACGACTCGTTCGTTCTTTAACTCGTGGTAAAACAACTTCGTCTCAGCCCAAGGCTATCTTGCTAGGTGGACAGAGTGGTGCTGGGAAAACTACGATTCATCGTATTAAACAAAGGGAATTTCAAGGAAATATCATTATAATTGATGGAGATAGTTATCGCTCTTTTCATCCCAACTACCTTGACCTACAGGAAAAGTATGGCAAAGATAGTGTGGATTATACCAAGGTTTTTGCGGGAAAAATGGTTGAATATCTCGTAGATGAATTGAGTAAACTAGGCTATCATTTGTTAATCAAGGGAACCTTGAGAACAACAGAAGTTCCTAGAAAAACGGCACAATTATTGACAACTAGAGGTTACCAAGTCTCACTTGCACTGATTGCGACCAAGCCTGAATTGTCCTATATTAGCACCTTGATACGTTACGGAGAGCTCTATGCTATAGATCCTCGTCAAGCTAGAGCGACTCCCAAAGAGCACCATGATGGAATTGTAGAACATTTAGTTGATAACTTACGAGAGCTAGAAAATAACAAGATTTTTAATCAAATTCAAATTTTTCAAAGAGATCAATCGTGCGTTTATGATTCGCAAGTAGATCAAACCTCAGCAGCAGAAGTTCTACACGAATGCCTCTTCGGAAAATTGAGTAAGGTGGAGAAAGAAATGTTGAAGTTGGGACAAGAACGGTTGAGGGAGTTCAACACGGAAACTAAAAAGTAAGAGAGAATCTTTTTATACAGCGAAGATTTAAGCTACACAGTAAGGGAGACGTATGAGAAAAATTTTAAAGAATCAGCTATATTTAAGAGTTCTGCTTTCAGATCTGATATCAAATTTTGGAGACACCTTATACTTTATAGCTCTCATGACCTATGTGACGGAGCTGAAAGACAGTAATCTGGCTGTTTCAATCATCAATCTATCAGAGACGATCCCGATCTTATTTACAGTATTTTTTGGAATCATTGCAGATAGGACACTGAATAAAGTTGAGACCATTATTAAAACCTTGTGGATACGGGTAGGTTTGTATTTATTAGTGGCTATGGTGATGAATTTTAAGGCATCTATTATGGTAGTCATACTGGCTAGTATGGTGAATCTTGTCTCAGATACACTGGGACAATTTGAAAATGGTCTTTTCTACCCAATTTCGAATCGAATTGTGGAAAAATCAGAGAGAGAAGAGGCGATGGCTTTTAGGCAGACGGTAACGTCAACCATGAACATTGTCAATCAATCATTGGGGGCCTTTTTGATCACGGTTCTTAGTTTCTTTCACTTAGCTCTTATCAATTCTCTGACCTTTGCGATTAGTTTGTTCATCATGCTAGTGATCAAACATCAAATTGATGATAATTATGACGATCAAACCTCGTCTAGCACGGGCTCTACATTTCAGTTCAGAGCTTTGTTTTCCGAGATCATGTCAAACTTAAAACTCTCCATCAAGCATCTATTTAGTATTAGCAATATGAAGGCTGCCCTACTTGTGATACCGATTCTTAATGGAAGCTTAGCTATTCTCACACCATTAGTTGTCGTTAATCTTTCTAAAGGTTCTGCTCTGACCATTATGAATACAGCAACCACCATCTCACTTTTAGGCATTAGTACGGTTGCTGGAGGGATTTTAGGAGGTGCTTTCATTCTGATTAGTAAAAGATTTAAAAGCCTCTCCATAGGAGCTTTGCTAAAAATGAATTTAATGACTGTTTTGCTTTCATTTATTGCATTTTACTACCAAAATATTTATTTCATGCTATTTGCATCCTTTCTTTCGAGTGTATTCGTTAGTGCGATAAACCCTAAAATGGGCGCGATCATATTTAATCATATAGATGAAACGAAATTGGCGACCATATTTGGTGGAATGGTGACCTACTTCCAAATGGGGGATGTTATCTCCAGATTATTGTTTTCGACCTTGGTCATCTATCTACCTTCTAATTACATAGCAGTAGTGTATATGGTGTTAGTTTTGCTAGCATTTCTATATACAATTAAAAAAGTAGAGGTAACGATATAAGAAAATATTAATCGGCCCAACTCCACCTATCTGTTCGATGGCTAAACCAGTATGTTGCTAATATTAGCAAGGCTGGGATTGGAAATTGTCAATTCAAAAGAGTGATAATACGCCCAGGAAGCACCTTTCAGGTGTTTTTTGTTTACCTAATTGAATCAGAAGCAAACAAAAAACCACCCTATTTTCTAAGTCGAATACGACGATAGAAAATTGAGTGGATTTAGAACATTAAAGCTTATTTATCGTCTTTGTGAAAGATATTCTTCACGCCCTTGATAGCTCCTTCAACAGCTTCTTTTGCATCTTCAGCAACTTCTTTTGCTTTTGAAGCAACTTTTTCAGCAGTGCCTTCAGCTTCTGTTTTCTTGTCGCCGGTTAATTTACCGAAGCCTTCTTTAACAGAGCCTTTGGCTTGGTTCAGTTTTTCTTCTAATGACATAGCGTCACCTCCATGAAGTTAGTCGTTTATTCTCTGAATGCGATACAGTTGATTTAAAAAAATTAAAAATATTCGTCTCAGATTAGAATGAGTATATTCTTTTTGAAATTGATAGTCAAATTTTTGCTACGGCTCAAAAACAGGATCGCTTTCCGGTCACGAAGAATGACCGAATAATAAGTCACGACATTCCGTTTTTTAGCAAAGATTTGAAACGAAAAAAGGAAAAAACTTTCCTGTCTCCAATGAAATAAATGGTATAATAATCGTGAATGGAAACATCGTAACGTTATTTTTTGAAAAAGAGAAGATGAACATGAAAAAAATCCTCACAACCTACCCGGTTATCAGTACTTTAGCTCTAATCTGTTTATTGCTCGGTCTATTGACTTCCTTTTATGGGATGCTATGTATGACCTATTGGCTTTTCATTCGAAGCCGGTTTATGGTTGGCAATATGTCAGTGGGACCCTGATGCATGGCAGTAAAGGAGCCCCTATCTGGTTTTTATGGGTCCATTTGTTGTTAAATGGACTCATGATCCTTCCCTTCGGAGGACTGCTAGAAAGAAAAATAGGCTCTAGACAAGTCTTGATCGTTTTTGTGACGACGACAGTCCTCTCTTCTATCGTTTTTCACCTCTTAACCCAGGGGCAGGACATTCAAGCAACAGGAATTTCTGCTGTCGGATACGCCTTTGTGACCGGAGGGGTTATGATCCTGCCAAACGTGTGGAAAGAATTTTCACGTACCGTAAAATGGCTTTATCTATTCTTAATTTTTCTATCTGGCCTCATGCTCTTACCAGCAATTACCGGATGGATCTCAACGCTATTGCATCTTTCAGGGATTGTGAGTTATCTATTGGTCTTTATCGGAAGTAGAGGCTTGAAGAGGAGAAGTAAAGGTTCCTGATATAGTAAATGCAGGCTAGGGTCATCCATAACAGACGCTCGAGAGAAGAATCTTGGGCGTTTTTTTGATGAAAACTTTTTGCATTCTTTTAATTGAAGCTACCATTGAATAGTGGCTAGTTGTATGCTATAATAATCAAAAATTGAGTGATCGCTCAATTTTATAATGGAGGTATGTATTGTATGACTGTAAAAGCGGTTCAATTTCATCGTTTCAGTAATATAGATGTCTTAGAATTAGCAGAAGTAGAACCAGAACCACTAAAGGAAAATCAAGTGAGAGTCAAGGTAGCTGCCGTAGGATTAAATCCGGTGGATTATAAAATTTTTGAGGGTGTTAAACAGCTTCGTATGTTATCCCGTATAATGAAACTAAGGCATCCTAGTAAATGGTTTGAGAAAGCTTCTTCTATATTCCCTAGAGGCGTTGCACGTGATTTTGCTGGGACAATCATTGAAGTAGGTGAAAATGTGAATCAGTTTTCGGTAGGAGATAGAGTCTTTGGGACGATTATAAGTGCACCTGGTCTAGGTTCAAAAAGAGGAGCATTAGCAACTGAGATTTGTGTAAAGGAGACGGAGGTCGCTTCTTTGCCATCTAACATTGATTTTTTGCATGGCTCAGTCTTGGGAGTTAGTTCCTTAACGGTAGGTGGAGCTTTTAGAAAAATCGATATTGGAACGAAGGACACAATTGTTATTTCAGGAGCATCGGGAGGGATCGGATCGATTGCAGTACAATATGCCGTTTCAAAAGGTGCTAGAGTTATTGGAATAGCTAGTGCTGATAATGCGGACTACCTCAGATCGATTGGTGCCATCCCGATTTCCTATCAAGGATCGATCAAAGAAAAAATTCAAGAACTTTCAGGAACAACTGTTACCAAGATGTTGGATTGTTATGGGGGAGGCTATGTAACATTAGGTTTCCAATTGGGGTTGCGAGGTGATCAAATTGCTACCCTGGTTCCATCTCCTTCTGCTATCTTGAAAGGAGCTCAATTTACAGGACCACGGCATTCACAATATGATGACTTCCTAACACTTTCAGAACTTGTTTCCAAAGGGGAAATTTCAGTCCATTTGGATAAAATCTATCCATTCTCATTACCTGAAATAAAAGAAGCATACAAGGATCTTGAAAAAGGGCATACCAGAGGAAAACGCGTGATTGAGATTCAAGGAGAGCGAGGAAGAAAGGAAAATGGATAATCTAAATCAGGCTTGTGTTCGTCATATTCAACTCATGAGATTGAGTGATAAGCAAAAACGTGTTTTAATTGCAAGTTTAACCTTATTTTCCGAAATCGGTTTTGAAAAAACTACATCGCTTGATATTGCACGCCGAGCGGAAGTGTCAGAAGGAACTGTTTTTAGCTATTTTAAAACAAAAGAAGGCATACTCAATGCGCTTCTTCTCGTGTTTTTTGATCGGGTCATACCTGAAACAATTGCAACGTTTACTGATCAAAAAGTTCTGTGTAACGATGAAAGTGTAACAGTTTTTTTCCGGGGTATGATCGAAGATCGACTGAATTTTCTAATCAACAATAGAGATATTATAAAAATTCTCTTTTCAAGGTGTTTAATTGATTCATCTTTGTTTGAAAAAACTGGGAGCATCGTTCAGAACAATATTGTAACACCGCTCAATCCTATTTTAGATAGCTATAAGGCGAAAGGAGAGTTAGTTAATTGGCCTAATGAACGAATCATTCGTAATCTTATCTCCTTAATGCTATCTTACGCTGTGCCATCCATGCTAAATAGTACAGCAATTGACGTGGGAAAAGTTTCAGATGAGATGATTGAAATGCTAGCAAACAGGATAGTCTTGTGATGCCTATTCTGTACCAATGAAGTTCCAATGAGAGAGTTCATCTTTGATTTTTGTTCAATAAGAATCTCAAAAAATTGGAATGACCTCCTCTTACTTGACTCTTCCATCACCGCGCCGTATAATATTCAATATCAATGAAGAAATCACCTTTTGTCATTGTGCAAAGGGTGATTTTATAACGGTAAAAAGGAGACACGATGGGGTATATCTCTACTATTAAAACGGCTGTTCAGCTCTTTCCTTTTTTGGCATTTTTGCTGACCTTGCCCTACATGATTTTGAATTATCGAAAATATGGTTCGGTCAATAAATTGCGGGTGCTGATTTTCTATTCTTTTATGCTTTACTTGCTGACGGTCTATCTATTGGTGATCTTGCCTCTGCCAGATCCGAGTAAGATCCATACTAGCTACTCGGAAATGATCAATCTCCATCCCTTTGCTTTTGTGGTGGATTTTTTCAAGGAGAGCCCCTTTGATTTAGCGCAGACTGGTACTTGGATTCAAGCTCTTAAGCATCCGACTTTTTATGTGCCTGCCTTTAATGTCCTGATGTTGATTCCTTTTGGGATGTATCTGCGCTACTATTTCAAGTGTGGTTTTAAGAAAACGATTCTTCTGACAGCCCTCTTTAGTCTCTTTTTGGAACTGACCCAGTTATCAGGTCTCTATTTTATGTATCCGTGTCCTTACCGCCTAGCAGATGTCGATGATATTATTCAAAATACCACCGGTGGTGGAGTAGGCTACTTGCTCGGTTGGTTCCTGGTTTGGTTATTGCCAACACGAGACGAAATTGACGAGCATTCTTTCCGAGTAGGAACGAGAGTATCTGGTCTTCGGATGGGTCTTGCCTTCTTGATTGACTTTGTGATGCTATCCTTGCTTTATGCGGTAATCGAGCGTTTAGGGACGATTCCTTATGTAGTGGTTTTAGCACTTTACTTCAGTTTGCTTCCCTTGTGGCGAGGCAAAACCTTGGGAATGGCTTTACTGAAATTTCGCTTGCATTTTGACAAGCAAAAATGGCTTCACACCATCTTGCGGGGGATTCTAGTAGTGGGTTATTTCTATCTGATTCCTCAAGGATTGTTCTATTTGATTTCGCTCTTGAATAGCGATTTGACAGATAATTCCCTCTTAACCCTGTCCATGATTTTATTGCTCTTCTTTGTGGTTATATTGTACCTGATTCTCACTCTTGCTATCGTCTTGCTCAATCGTCGCTTTCCTTTTGACCGTTTAGCTGGAGCTGAGTATGAGAGTACGGTACGTACAAATGCGGCAAAATCAAAATAATTTCCGACGTTTACATAAATCGATTGCTAGTAACAAGGATATGACAGACATTCAGGGTGACCTTCTTGGATGTCTTTTTATTCTTTCAAAATAAAAATAAGAAACTATTTTTGTCAGAAAAGTAGAAAGAAAGGAACGAGGCAAATGTGCCTCGTTCCTTATTGAAACAGCTTTTTACTCATGATGCATCTTGTTCACTAGAGTAGTTATTTTTCAACTAGTCTTTTAGTTTCCGATGGAATACTAAGAGTGAGAGGATAGCGGTGATGGTAGCTAACCACAGTAAAGCTGTAGCTGTTTCTTCGCCTGTGTTTGGCAGTTGCTTTTCTGCTTTTGTGGTTTTCACACTTGAGGTGTTGCTATCTTTAGTTGGCGAAAGTGTAGCATCTTCTAACTTGGTGTTAACTCTTGTTCCCACTGGATTTGCCAGTACTGAAACTTCTGATGGCAATGGATATTCAGGACGAGCAACGATTGGAGGGAGCTCTGTTCCGAATGAATGCTGAGGAATTTCCTTGGTGCCTACTTCAATGATTTCATCTACTGGAGGAGTGGTTTCGATCAGTAGACTAGTTCGTTCGTTTCCATTTACCTGGATATATTCGACTTGATCGCCTGCTTTACCTTGAGTAAGGACTTGTTCGTTTCCTTTTTCAAGTTGAGTGGTATCACGGCGAATCGTCTTAAAAGGAAGGGCGTGGTGAACGATTTCCAGACTAGGAAGGTGATAAACTAAATCTTTGACACCTTCTGAAGGAGTGGAAGTGGCAAACACTTTTTCAACGGGTTTCACAGGTTCAGCTGGTTCCACAGGTTTTGCTGGTTCGCTAGGTTCAGCCGGGTTTTCAGGTTGCACTGGTTTCACAGGTTCAGCTGGCTTTTCCGGTTGAGTTGGTTCGCTAGGTTCAACTGGCTTAACAGGTTGAGCTGGTTCGCTAGGTTTAGCCGGCTTTTCCGGTTGAGTTGGTTCGCTAGGTTCAGCCGGGTTTTCAGGTTGCACTGGTTTGTTAGGTTCAACTGGTTCCACAGGTTTTGCTGGTTCGCTAGGTTCAGCCGGTTTTTCAGGTTGCACTGGTTCGCTAGGTTCAGCCGGTTTTTCAGGTTGCACTGGTTCGCTAGGTTCAACTGGCTTTTCCGGTTGCACTGGTTTAGTAGGTTCAGCTGGTTCCACAGGTTTTGCTGGTTCGCTAGGTTCAGCTTTTGGAGTGGCTTGAAGCTGGTGGATAGCGGTTAGGACATCTTGGAGAGCCTTGTCAAGCGCTTCTTGTGTTTTAGCTTCTTGTATTGTCGCTAATGCGTGCTCGGTTAGATCCACCAATTTCTTCAAAACTACTTTATTGCCAGTTAACTCTTTTGCTTTCTGATCAAAGGCTTCTGTCAAGTCTTGAATGGCCTTGTCATACACGATTTTCGAATCAGTTGGCTTACTTGGTTGAGCGGTTTCTTCAGGATTTTTGAGGTTTGGAATTTCTTCTACTTTGGCGAAGTTATCATCGTTCGCAAGAATTTCTTGCAGAGAAGTCACGGTTAGTAGGAGTTTTTCTACATCCACTGGACTTGTTGTCAGTTGTCTAGAGAATGTTTCCAAATTTGTTTTAAAAGCTTGACGAGCAACAGGGGTATCTTTTAAATCACTTTGATCAAAGGCTTCTAAATCCGTCTTCCATTGCTGCATGGCCTGAACGACTTCTTCTTTGGTGTAAAGAGCACTGTTTTCTCCATGTGTGATAAATTGGTCAACTTGAATACCAATGTTTCGGCCAAGATCGTTTCGTTCAGGATCCAATTGGAGGCGAAGGGCGTGCCAGCCTTCTTCTAAGTCCATCAAGCGAACGATGGTCTGATCCCCTTGCCGGCTAGAGGCTTTGCCACTGAAGTATTTTTTACCATCAAGAACAGAAGCATTGCCTTGCCCGTCTTGGTAATCCAGTACCTTTCCGTCTAGACTTACCTTGTAAATACCATGTCCTGGATCCACAAATCCTTTGATTTCCAGTCCAGTACCATAGAAATAAGCGGTCACACTTGTGTTTTTCTTTTGCTCATCCGTCATACGACCAAAGGATGCCCAAGATTCTGTATTTTGGTATTTTCCAGCTGAATTGGTTTCATGGTGCCAACCAGGACTATATTCTAGTTGTTTTGCCTGATCATCGTAGTTGTTTTCATGCTGTTTGAGCAAATCCGCTTTCATCACGCGTACGGTGGCTTCACTAGCAAATCCCAATAAAGCATTGTCTGAGGCGCTTGTCATCTTTACTTTGAAGTCAAAAATGGAGTCTGCTTGTTCGGTGAAGTCAATAGTTGGGACGGTCATTGCTTTTTCAGTTTCGCCGTCTGCAAAGGTCAGATCAGCTGTTGTATCCTTATAGACTTTACCATGAACCCCTGTTCCTGGTTCTGTTACTACATGGACAGTAGCGGTTCCATTATGACCGCCAACACGCTTGATGGTAATTGTTACGGGCTGGCCTTTTTGAACATCGTAGCTTGTTTCTTTTAGTTCAAACATCCCCTTACCAGCATTGTTTAGAGTATAGATCCCTTCTGTTGCAATCGGTTCACCTGTCTTATTGACCAATTTAAGGGTATGTTCACCAGGAGCTAAATCTCCTGTTTCATAAACCAGTTGGCTCCGTTTGCGACTCGCATTTTTGGTTTGTACATCGGCAACTTTCTGGCCATCAACATAAACGGACATTTCTCCGTGATGGGGATCCACAGTGGCTACTACATAAGCCTTGCTTCCTTGGAAGTGGTATGTAGCACTCGCGTTTTGTTGGTTGGTCCACATGGAAGTACCGCGAACCCCTTCCGCTTCATTGTACCAAGTTGTTCCAGCGGTATCAGCGCTTGTATTTGAATGGTATTCGAGCCCGAGTGGGAAACCATCGGTTTTTTCGATGCTACTTGGTACTTTATAGACGGAGAAGTTGTTTAGGATAGGAGTGGCTTGTGCATCTGTAATTCGTACCCGAATTTTTTGGGCTTCTACGGGTTGCCCTTGGATAAGGCGACGATAGCCAACGGTTGAGCCTTCTCCGTAGGGAACCCAGCGTCCGTTTAGTTCGACATCGATCTTAAATCCAGAAATACGTTGTCCTTTTGCGATATCTTCTTTGAGTTCAATGACATCAAAACGTCTCTTTTGCCCAAGATCCACCGTGAATTCCCCAGTTTTGGCATCATTTGCCGGTGCCCAGCTGGTATTTTCGTTTCCGTCTGTAAGGAAGCTTGCTTGATATAGATGATTTTTACGGGTCGAGCTTGCAGTAACGGTTGCACCCTTAGCGAAGTCAGTTGCGTACATCTGATCTAAAGTAGCACGAAATTCCTTCAAACGGGCAACATCTGCCTCAGCAAATTTTCCTTCTTTGTTCGGTGGAATGTTGAGGAGCAATGGCGTGCCACGACCAACAGACTTGAAGTAGATTTCCATCAATTCTTTGAGAGATTTTGGCTGTTGATTGTCATGGTAAAACCAACCTGAGCGAATAGAAACGTCTGCTTCACCGACAGAGTACATATCTCCGTCTGGATCCCCGTGGTTTAAATAGTCATTTGTAACATTATCTGTAATGTTGGCTTTCTTTACTTTTTGCCAAACGGGATCACCAGCAGTTCCGCGCTCATTTCCGATCCAACGGATACTGGTCGGTTGTGCAGAGAAAATAGCAATATCCCCTTCGGCTTCCTTGATGTATTGGAACCATTTGTCAAAGGTGTAGGTGACTTTTTGAGCGCCGCTTCCGCGAGCACCATCCATCCAAACTTCAATGAATTTGCCCTTGTTCCCATATTTAGGATTGCCTAGAATTTCTTTAAGCTGGTTGAGATAATATTCATTGTAGTCTTTTTCAGTAGCTACCGTATATTTTGGATTATTGACATCCCAAGGGGAGAGATAGACTCCTAGATTCATATCATACTTGGTAGCTGATTTTGAAATTTCTGCTAAGACATCCCCTTTCCCATCCTTCCAAGAGCTACTAGCGACAGTATGGTCCGTGTAGCGAGAGGGGTAGAGGACAAATCCATCATGGTGTTTGACAACTAAGATGGTACGTTTAAAGCCGGCATCCTTTAGGGTTTTTATCCACTGGTCTGTATCCAGATTGGTTGGGTTAAAATTTTTTGGATCTTCCTTCCCATTTCCCCATTCAGAATTGGTATAGGTATTCATACCATAGTGGATGAAGGCAGCCAACTCTTCCTTATGATAATCCAGTTGTGCCTTGCTTGGAAGAGGGCCATAGTTTCCGATTTCTGCTTCGTCATCCTGAGTATGAACGGAAGGAGTAGCAGGAGTGACGGGATTGGCATGGTTGATTTCGGATGGACTTTCAGAAGTGTTAGCAGATGGTAAAGGTTTATTGGAATTTGCTGTATCCAGCTTCATGTCAGTCATTTCAGAATTTCTAGTGGTTGTTTCGGGAGTTGGTTTTTCTGATGTATTTTCAGAAATCTTATCCTCAGAACTTGTAGGAACCTCTCTTTCGGTGACGGAAGGGGTTTGGTGGAGAAGGGCTGCGCGATCAGGTTTCGCGGCACTATCTAGTGTTGGTTTATCAGCTGAGACAGTATTTTCTAGATTTGCAGGGGTTTCTGACGCTTGGTCGTCAGCATGGGCCACCCCAGAAGCAAAAAAGCTAAGTCCGACAATGACAGAAGCAACCCCCACGCTTAACTTGCGGATACTAAAGGTTAATCCTTTTTCAAAAAAGTAACGGTTCATAATTGACTCCTAACTGGTAAGCAAGCAGTCAGCTACTGCTGGAGCCCAAGAGAAACTTGGATCGTATGCTGATGTGGTGTTCAAATGGATGCGATCATCCTTGCATTGTTTGTAGAATAAATCCCTCCTTTTTTATCTTATAATATTTAAGGAATATCAATATAATAACTATACTAAAATTTTAGGGAAAATGCAATAGAAAGGAAGAGGAAATTAAAACTATTTTAGGAAGAGAGTGGGACAGAAATCGGTAATTCGTTAGAATTCGATTTCGTCGTCCCACCTCCGCACAGTTGAGTAGGGCTGTAAAAGCTGATGAAATTAGCGTAGTAGAGCCCACTCAACCACTGCGTCTTGCTCGACAATCCAAAAACAATTGAGAGACTAGGACATTTGTCCCAGCCTCCGAGTAAGATATAGTAGAATCCCCGAACGATTCCAGCTGTTTTCGGCGATTTTAAGGGGAATGTGCTACAATGGAAGCAAATAGATAGAATGGAGCAGTGAAATGAAAGCAATTATTACAGTCGTCGGAAAAGACCAAAAAGGAATCGTAGCCGGTGTCGCAACGAAAGTGGCAGAGTTGGGACTCAATATCGACGATATTTCTCAAACCGTATTGGATGAATACTTTACCATGATGGCGGTCGTCTCATCGGATGAGAAAAAAGATTTCACCCAGCTTCGTTCAGAATTGGAAGAATTCGGTCAGTCTCTTCATGTGAAAATTAACATCCAAAGTGCTGCGATTTTTGATGCCATGCACAATTTGTAAGATAGGGGTTGAGAATTTATGGACATTAAACAGGTAACAGAAACCATTGCCATGATTGAGGAGCAGAACTTTGATGTTCGGACCATCACCATGGGCATCTCCCTTCTAGATTGTATTGATCCAGATATCGATAAGGCAGCGGAAAAAGTCTACAATAAGGTCGTGACAAAGGCCAAGGATCTTGTGGCTGTTGGAGATGAGATTGCGACGGAACTTGGTATTCCGATTGTCAACAAGCGGGTTTCGGTCACTCCGATTTCCATTATCGGAGCAGCAACCAATGCGACAGATTATGTGCCCTTTGCCAAGGCACTAGATCGTGCTGCTAAAGAAGTTGGGATCAACTTTATCGGTGGCTTTTCAGCCCTGGTTCAAAAAGGCTACCAAAAAGGGGATGAAATCCTCATCAATTCCATTCCTCGCGCTCTAGCAGAGACCGATTTTGTCTGCTCTTCAGTCAATATTGGATCGACTAAGACGGGGATTAATATGACCGCTGTCCGAGACATGGGCCGTATCATTAAAGAAGCATCGGAAGCAGATCCGATGGGGCCAGGGAAACTCGTTGTCTTTGCCAATGCAGTAGAGGACAATCCTTTTATGGCGGGTGCTTTCCACGGTGTTGGTGAAGCGGATGTTGTCATCAACGTCGGCGTTTCCGGTCCTGGTGTTGTCCAACGGGCCATTGAAAAAGTTCCCGGTGCAAGCTTTGATGTCTTGGCTGAAACCGTCAAGAAGACAGCCTTCAAGATTACCCGTGTCGGCCAATTAGTCGGTCAAATGGCTAGTGAACGTCTCGGGGTTGAGTTTGGAATCGTCGACTTGTCTCTCGCGCCAACACCAGCTGTTGGGGATTCGGTTGCCCGTGTCCTTGAAGCGATGGGGCTTGAAGTAGTCGGAACCCATGGAACTACCGCAGCGCTCGCTTTGCTCAATGACCAAGTGAAAAAAGGCGGCATCATGGCTTGTAACCAAGTCGGTGGGCTATCAGGTGCCTTCATTCCGGTCTCAGAAGATGAGGGGATGATTGCGGCGGTTCAATCGGGTCATATTAACCTGGAAAAATTGGAAGCCATGACGGCCATCTGCTCCGTCGGTCTGGATATGATTGCCATCCCAGCTGATACTCCAGCTACGACCATTGCGGCCATGATTGCCGACGAAGCAGCCATCGGGGTCATTAACCAAAAGACAACAGCAGTTCGTATCATTCCTTATGGAAAAGAAGGCGATATGTTGGAATTGGGTGGACTGCTTGGTTATGCTCCGGTAATGAAGGTGAACAAGGCCTCATCAGCTGACTTTATTGCCCGTGGTGGTCAAATTCCAGCACCTGTGCATAGCTTTAAAAACTAAAAGAAATTTAGTATAATAGATAGAAGAATGAAAAGGTCTGTGAAGAGGAAACTCCAGACTTTTTTCATTGTACAAAGGAGATCAGAATGGCTAAGACAAATTTATATGTTATCCGTCATGGAAAAACCATGTTTAACACAATGGGACGAGCCCAAGGGTGGTCTGATACCCCATTAACACCAGAAGGAGAGCGAGGGATTCAAGCTTTGGGAATTGGGCTACGTGAGTCCGGCTTGGACTTTAATCACGCTTATTCCAGTGATTCTGGGCGGGCCATTCAGACCATGGGGATTATTCTAGACGAGTTGGGGTTAAAAGATCAGATTCCCCATCAATTTGAAAAGAGGATCCGTGAATGGTGTTTTGGAAGTTTTGACGGAGCCTATGGAAGCGAGCTTTTTCATGGAGTGATCCCGCGCTTGTATCATATCACCAATTATAAAGACCTCTCTCTAGAAGATTTGGTCAATGGCATCTACCAAGTCGATACAGCCGGCTGGGCTGAAACTTGGGAAGCAGTCAGCCACCGAATTTTAGAAGGTTTTACCGCAATTGCCAAAGCAGTAGAAGTACAAGGGGGTGGAAATGCCCTAGTGGTCAGTCATAGCTGGACGATTCAGACCCTCATTTGTTTGTTGCAGGCAAAAGCCAATCTGAATCTGCCATTACCAAACGGAAGTGTCAGTCTCTTAGAATATGAAGATGGCCAATTTACAGTCCGCTCAATCGGAGATGCAAGTTATCGACAAATAGGTGAAGCCATACAGAAAGACTAAACGATCAGAAAAAGGCTATTTTTCATGGCGGGATGCTGTATAGATAAAAAATGTAAGAGCTTTCCTTCTGTCTGATAGGAAAACATGATATAATAAAGTGGACAAGTACGGAGGAATACAATGACAAAAACCAGATTATACATTGCTCGACATGGAAAAACTATGTTTAATACCTTGGGGCGTGCCCAAGGGTGGTCGGATACACCCCTGACACAAGAAGGAGAACGGGGCGTTCAAGAACTAGGAATTGGCCTAAAAAAGGCTGGAATTGACTTTGATCAAGCTGTTTCGAGTGACTCTGGTCGTGCGATTCAGAGTATGGGCATCATCCTTGACGAGATGGGCCTGGCCGGTAAGATCCCTTATCGCTATGATAAGCGTATCCGTGAGTGGTGTTTTGGTAGCTTTGATGGTGCCTATGATGGAGACCTCTTTTTTGGTGTTCTCCCTCGGGTTTTTCAAATCGATGATTTTAGAAAACTAAGTCTAATGGAAATGGCTGAAGGCATTGTTGAAGTGGACACTACAGGCTGGGCAGAATCCTGGGAAAAATTAAGCAAACGGATCAAAGAAGGTTTTGAAGCGATTGCCAAGGACTTAGAAGCAGCAGGCGGTGGCAATGCCATTGTGGTCAGCCACGGTATGACGATTACGACCCTAATCTACTTGATTGATCCAAAAGCTGTAGAGGAATTGGTTCTTGACAATGGAAGTGTCACGGTCGTGGAATATGAAGAGGGGACTTTCACCATCAAAAAAGTTGGGGATCTCTCCTATCGTCAGGTAGGAGCGCAGATCCTAGAGGAGGGGCATGAGTAAGAAGTTCAAGCGAGCACGAAAAAAGCGCAAGAAATGGTGGCCTTACTTAGTGAGCCTGCTTCTCTTGGTGGTTGTTGGAGCAGGAATTGGTGCCTATATGGCTAAGCCAAGCCTCTTTTCAGGGCTTGTATTTTGGAAGCCTAAAAAAGGAGCTGTAACGACTCCATCTTCAACCAAGAAAAAACGATCCGATCTACCAGCTGTCTCGACAAAAGATTGGCAGTTGATCTTGGTCAATCGCGAAAATGTCAAGCCTGAGCTGAACCCACAGTTGACGGATATCGATGCTATCAAAGTGGATAGTCGGATTGTGGATCCAACCCGACAATTTTTAGAAGCCGCTCGAAAAATCGCTCCTCAAGAGACCTTGATATCCGGTTATCGTAGTGTGGCTGATCAAACCGAACTCTATAATGAACGTGTCAATCAGTTGAAAGCTAACGGTCTTTCGCAAGAAGAGGCTGAGAAACAAGTGCAAACCCAAGTGCAAGTTCCAGGTGCTAGTGAGCACCAGACAGGACTTGCGATTGATATGAGTGTAGAGGCAGGGCAAAGCGATGAGTTAGGTCTACAGCTTGCTGCGATTGCACCGCAATATGGCTTTGTCCTTCGCTATCCAGATGGCAAGAGCAACATTACGGGTGTGAATTTTGAAAATTGGCATTTCCGTTATGTTGGAGTGGAGTCCGCTCGCTATATGCAGGCCCACAATCTGGTCTTAGAAGAATACATCCAACTTTTAAAAAAAGACGGTAAGTAGCAAGAAATGGCCCTTTCTAGGTCTGAAGAATGATTTTTAGCACTCTTTTAAAAAGAGTGCTAATTTTTTTGGTTTTTTCTCTTGACTTTCTTCTGGATGGGTGTATAATAGAATCATGGTTTAGCACTTGAGTGCATCGAGTGCTAAATGTGAAAGAGAGGTGAGGTCATGGTTACAAAACGTCAAAATGAGATTTTAAATCTTGTCATCGATATGTTTACCAAGACCCACGAACCTGTTGGTTCTAAAGCTCTTCAGAATATCATTCAATCCAGTAGTGCGACGATTCGTAACGACATGGCTGCTCTCGAAAAACAAGGTTTACTAGAAAAGGCCCATACGTCTAGCGGTCGAATGCCAAGCCGAGCAGGTTTTCAATATTTTGTTCAGAACTCGCTCGATTTGGAGTTGATTGATGAGCAAGACATCTACCAAGTGGTGAAAGGCTTTGATTTTGAAGCCTTTCGGTTAGAAGATATCCTGGATGCCACCGCGAAGTTGTTAGCCCAGATGACGGGTTACACTGCCGTGATCCAAGATGTTGAGCCTACCAGACAGCGTCTGACAGGTTTTGATATCGTACCATTATCGAGTCATGATGCCCTAGCAGTCTTGACCTTAGATGAATCAAAGCCGGTAACCGTTCAGTTTGCCATTCCAAAGAATTTCTTGACCACTGATCTGGAAATCTTCCATCAGTTGGTGAGAGAACGCTTTGTTGGCAATACGGTCCTGGATATTCACTACCGCTTGCGAACAGAGATTCCACAGATCGTACAGCGTTATTTCAAGACGACAGACAATGTATTGGATCTCTTTGATTACATCTTCTCACAATTATTTAAAGAGCTGGTCTTCGTTGAAGGAAAGGTTTCATCGTTAAGCTATGCCGATCTCTCAACCTATCAGTTCTTGGATAATTCCCAACACGTAGCCCTCGAGTTGAGAGCGGGGATTCCGGAAGACCAACTGACTCAGGTATTGGTGGCAGAATCAAAAGATCCAGCCTTGAAAAATGTGACCGTCATTAGCCACAAGTTCCTAATTCCTTATCGAGGAGTCGCACTGATGCATGTGATCGGTCCTGTTGAGATGGACTACCGACGTGTTGTGAGTCTCGTCAATGTTATCGGACGAGTCCTCGTCATGAAGTTGACGGATTACTACCGTTACCTCAACAGCAACCATTATGAAGTAAATTAAGACCAAATGAAAGGGGTGTATGCCTTGACAGAAGATATCAAAAAAGAAGATGTGAAAGATGAGGAAGTTGTAGAGACGACAGAAACTGTCGAAGAAGAAAAGCAACCTTCTGAATTGGAAGCAGCACAAGCGCGTGCAGATGAATTTGAAAACAAATACCTTCGTGCTCACGCAGAAATGCAAAACATTCAGCGCCGTGCCAATGAAGAACGCCAACAATTACAAAAATACCGTAGTCAAGATTTGGCAAAAGCAATCTTACCATCACTGGACAATCTCGAACGTGCCCTTGCCGTTGAAGGGTTAACAGATGATGTGAAGAAGGGCTTGGAAATGGTCCAAGAAAGTTTGGTACATGCCTTGAAAGAAGAAGGCATTGAAGAAATTGTGGCAGAAGGAGACTTTGATCATAACTACCATATGGCTATTCAAACCATGCCAGCAGATGACGAGCATCCAGCAGACACCATCGCACAAGTCTTCCAAAAAGGCTACAAACTCCATGACCGCATCTTAAGACCGGCTATGGTAGTTGTCTACAATTAGGCTAAAGAACTTACCTTGTCCGAAACGACAATAAACTATGAAAGAAAGATTAACATTGGTTCAGCTTTACTAATAGTGAGCGAAGCGAACCAAAGGCGATGCTCTTCGCCGTGGCGCTATTTTCGCAAACTTTGAGACCTTAGGCTCAAAGTTTAGTCAAAGAGATTGGCGAAGTCAAGCTCTGACGGCGTCGCCACTTAAGAAGAGTATCAAAAGGAAAATTAAATTAAAAAGAGGAAAAAATAATGAGCAAAATTATCGGTATTGACTTAGGTACAACAAACTCAGCAGTAGCAGTTCTTGAAGGAACTGAATCAAAAATTATCGCAAACCCAGAAGGAAACCGCACAACACCTTCAGTAGTATCCTTCAAAAACGGTGAAATCATCGTTGGTGACGCTGCAAAACGTCAAGCAGTCACAAATCCAGATACAGTCATCTCTATCAAATCTAAGATGGGTACTTCTGAAAAAGTTTCTGCTAACGGTAAAGAATACACACCACAAGAAATCTCAGCTATGATTCTTCAATACTTGAAAGGTTACGCTGAAGATTACCTTGGTGAAAAAGTAACTAAAGCTGTTATCACAGTTCCAGCTTACTTCAACGATGCTCAACGTCAAGCAACTAAAGACGCTGGTAAAATCGCTGGTCTTGAAGTAGAACGTATCGTTAACGAACCAACTGCAGCAGCCCTTGCTTACGGCTTGGATAAGACAGATAAAGAAGAAAAAATCTTGGTATTCGACCTTGGTGGTGGTACATTTGACGTGTCTATTCTTGAATTGGGTGACGGTGTCTTCGATGTATTGGCAACTGCAGGGGATAACAAACTCGGTGGTGATAACTTTGACCAAAAAATTATTGATTACATGGTTGAAGAATTTAAGAAAGAAAATGGTATCGACTTGTCAACAGACAAGATGGCGCTTCAACGTTTGAAAGATGCAGCTGAAAAAGCGAAGAAAGACCTTTCTGGTGTCACTTCAACTCAAATCAGCTTGCCATTCATCACCGCTGGTGCTGCTGGACCTCTTCACTTAGAAATGACCTTGACTCGTGCTAAATTCGACGATTTAACTCGTGAACTCGTAGATCGTACAAAAACTCCAGTTCGTCAAGCTCTTTCAGATGCAGGTTTGAGCTTGTCAGAAATTGATGAAGTCATCCTTGTTGGTGGTTCAACTCGTATCCCAGCTGTTGTTGAAGCTGTTAAAGCTGAAACTGGTAAAGAACCAAACAAATCAGTGAACCCTGATGAAGTAGTTGCTATGGGTGCTGCGATCCAAGGTGGTGTCATCACTGGTGATGTCAAAGACGTTGTCCTTCTTGACGTAACGCCATTGTCACTTGGTATTGAAACAATGGGTGGAGTATTTACAAAACTCATCGAACGTAACACTACAATTCCAACTTCTAAATCACAAGTCTTCTCAACTGCAGCAGACAACCAACCAGCCGTTGATATCCACGTTCTTCAAGGTGAACGCCCAATGGCAGCGGATAACAAGACTCTTGGACGTTTCCAATTGACTGATATCCCAGCTGCACCTCGTGGTATCCCACAAATCGAAGTAACATTCGACATCGACAAGAACGGTATCGTATCTGTTAAAGCCAAAGACCTTGGAACTCAAAAAGAACAAACAATTGTTATCCAATCAAACTCAGGTTTGACAGATGAAGAAATTGAAAAAATGATGAAAGATGCCGAAGCAAACGCTGAAGCAGATAAGAAACGTAAAGAAGAAGTTGACCTTCGTAATGAAGTAGACCAAGCGATCTTTGCGACTGAAAAGACAATCAAGGAAACTGAAGGTAAAGGCTTCGACGCAGAACGTGACGCAGCTCAAGCAGGATTGGATGACCTTAAGAAAGCTCAAGAATCAGGCAATCTTGATGACATGAAGGCTAAATTGGAAGCTCTTAACGAAAAAGCTCAAGCTCTTGCCGTTAAACTCTACGAACAAGCTGCAGCAGCACAACAAGCTCAAGCAGGAGCAGAAGGCGCACAAACAACAGGAAACGCAGGCGGCGATGACGTCGTAGACGGAGAGTTTACGGAGAAGTAAGATGCAAAGCCCGTTAAAACCTCACAGTGAAAATAGGAAATCTGACGCAGAAACTTTAGTTTCTAGAAAGATTTGTCTTTTTCACCAAGAGGTTAGGGCGTGCTCGATTTAAGCTGAAACTCAATTCAGCCTTACTAGTAAATGATAAAAAGAAATCCAGAGGTTGCAACCCAGCCTCTGTTTTTCGGTAAAATGGGACGATGCTAATATTTTAGTTCGTTTCGCAACACTAGAAAGAAAGGAACAAAGAGTGTTCGCAACTGAACACGGGTTCCAAAGTTTCTAATTCGATATAAAAGAAAGGAATCGACCCCGACCTAAATCGAGGTTTGATTCGCAATATAAAAGAAAGGAACAAAGAGTGTTCGAGTAATTGAACACGGGTTCCAAAGTTTCTAATTCGATATAAAAGAAAGGAACTGAACCCGACCTAAATTCTCGGAAAAAAGATAAATCTGTCTAGGAGCATCGCTCCTGCGTCAGATTTCCTATTTTTCAGTCGAATTTTACGGTCTTGGTATCTTAAATGAACAATACTGAATTTTATGACCGTTTGGGCGTTTCTAAAAATGCATCTCAAGATGAGATCAAGAAAGCCTATCGGAAATTATCTAAAAAATATCACCCAGATATCAACAAGGAGCCTGGTGCTGAGGAAAAGTACAAGGAAGTTCAAGAAGCTTATGAGACTTTAAGTGACGAACAAAAACGGGCGGCTTATGACCAATATGGTGCTGCGGGTGCTAATGGTAGCTTCGGTGGTGGAGCTGGTGGCTTTGGTGGCTTTGATGGCGCTGGTTTTGGTGGCTTTGAAGACATCTTCTCTAGCTTCTTTGGAGGCGGTGCAAGCCGCAACCCTAATGCTCCTCGTCAAGGAGATGATCTCCAATACCGCGTCAATCTCAAGTTCGAAGAAGCGATTTTTGGTGTTGAAAAAGAAGTGAAGTACAATCGGGAATCCAGCTGTCATACTTGTCATGGCTCTGGGGCGAAACCAGGTACGAGTCCAGTGACTTGTGGTCGCTGTCATGGTTCTGGTGTCATCAATGTCGATACGCAAACCCCTCTTGGTATGATGCGCCGTCAAGTGACCTGTGATGTCTGTCATGGTCGTGGTCAAGAAATCAAAGATCCATGTACGACTTGTCGTGGAACAGGTCATGAAAAGCAAGCCCATAGCGTGAACGTCAAGATTCCTGCAGGAGTTGAAACAGGTCAACAAATCCGCTTAGCAGGGCAAGGAGAAGCAGGTTTTAACGGTGGCCCTTATGGTGATTTGTATGTCGTTGTCAGTGTAGAGCCAAGTAATCAGTTTGAACGGGATGGTTCAACCATCTACTACAAGCTAGATCTGAACTTTGTCCAAGCAGCTCTTGGAGATACGGTCCATGTGCCAACTGTCCATGGAGATGTCGATTTAGTCATTCCTGAAGGGACTCAAACCGGTAAGAAATTCCGACTCCGTGGAAAAGGAGCGCCTAGTCTTCGTGGTGGTGCCATGGGAGACCAGTACGTATCAGTCAATGTCGTTACCCCGACTGGTTTAAATGACAAGCAAAAAGAAGCTCTTCGTGCATTTGCGGAAGCTGGTGATATCAAGGTAAATCCAAAGAAAAAAGGCTTCTTTGATAAGATGAAAGATGCCTTGGATGACTTATAAGAATAAACGAGTTTCCTTTTGAGTAAGGGGCTCGTTTTATTTTGGATCGAATCCAAGAACTTCCTCTCCTAATTAAAGAATAATGAGAAGCCTCATTGAATTTATTAAGATATCGTGGTAAAATTAAGAAAACGATTACAAAGACAATTTAGGAGGTCCTGATGAAATCACATCAACCACGTTATGCGATTCGTAAGTACGCAGTAGGGGCGGCTTCGGTGCTCATAGGATTTTTTGCTGGCGCGAATGTTGTAGCAGCTGATACACCAACGACTACTGAAAGTCCTTCAACGACAGTACCAACTCCGCCAAGCGAGGGTGAGTCGACTGCTTCCCTAAACGAGAAAGCTTCTCAGCCAGCAGTAGAAACACCGACTGCTCCTGCCCCGATCGTCGATCAAAGTCAACCGACACTGCCTGATCGTGAATTGCGGGTATCAGATCTTGACCGTTTGATTCACGAAGAAGCGAGCTCGGTCGCAGAGTCGAATGTGGCAACTCAACCAGCGACAGCAGCTACGGAAACTCCTGCTAAAGATCCTGATCAGGAAGAAAAATTAGCCAAGAAAAAGATTGTTTCGATCGATGCCGGTCGCAAGTACTTCTCACCAGACCAAATCAAGGAAATCATTGATGAGGCAAGTAAGACGGGCTATACAGACTTGCATCTCCTCGTCGGAAATGACGGCTTGCGCTTTGTGCTGGATGATATGTCTTTGAAAGTAGGATCTGCTTCTTATTCTAGCCAAGATGTGACAAATGCAGTTGAAAAAGGGACGAAGGCTTATTATGATGATCCGAACGGGACAGCCTTGACCCAGGCTCAAATGGATGATATTTTGGCCTACGCCAAATCGAAGAAAGTAGGCGTCATCCCAACCATTAATAGTCCAGGTCACATGGATGCGATTTTGACAGCCATGGAACAATTGGGGATCGAAAACCCTCACTTTAATTATTTTGGTACAAAGAAATCAGCTCGGACCGTTGATTTGGACAACAAAAAAGCCTTAGACTTCACCAAGGCTTTGGTAGACAAGTATGCGACTTATTTCAGTGGCAAGGCAGATATTTTCAATATTGGTTTGGATGAGTATGCCAATGATGCCACAGATGCCCATGGTTGGCAGGTTCTCCAAGCCAGCAAGCATTGGCCGGGTGAAGGGTACCCAGAAAAAGGCTATGAAAAATTCATACAATACGCCAATGATCTAGCAGCTATTGTGAAAAAACACAAGATGAAACCAATGGCTTTCAATGATGGAATCTACTACAATGGAGATACTTCCTATGGCACTTTTGACAAGGATATCATTGTGTCCTACTGGACAGGTGGTTGGAACGGCTATGATGTCGCTTCTTCAAAACTTTTGTCTGAACTAGGTCATCAGATTCTTAATACCAATGATGCCTGGTATTATGTGATTGGACGGGACAAGGCTGGATCTGGTTGGTACAACCTTGATCAAGGTCTCGAAGGAATTTCCAAGTCAGCAATTGATGTTGTTCAAAAAAATGACGGGGCTAAGGTGCCTTTCATAGGTGGAATGGTAGCTGCCTGGGCAGATAGGCCATCTGCAACCTACAAAAAAGAGCTACTCTTCAAGCTCATGCATGCCTTCGCGGACAAGAATGCAGACTACTTTGTAGCAGATCCTGAAGTCGTCGAAAAAGCTCTTTCGGAAGCTCCAACAGATTTGGATCGCTATACACCAGAATCTCTAGTAGCTTTTACGGCAGCTAAAAAAGCTTTAGAAGGGGCAGGTACAGACACCACTCGAGCAGAAGCTAAAACCTTGATCGACAATCTCAAAGCGGCTCAAGATGCTTTGGTATATACAGAAAGCTACGCGAAAGAAGTTGCAGCAAAAGAAGCAGAAGAAAAACTTGCCATGAAGAAGGTCATCTCGATCGATGCAGGTCGCAAATACTTCTCACTGGATCAGTTGAAACGGATCGTCGATAAGGCCAGTGAGCTAGGTTATTCTGACTTGCACCTCCTGGTCGGAAACGATGGTATGCGCTTCGTACTCGATGATATGACGGTGGAAGCCAATGGCAAGACTTATGCTAGTGACGATGTGAAAAAGGCCATTTTAGAAGGTACCAAGGCCTATTACGATGATCCAAATGGTCAAGCCTTGACCCAAACAGAAATGGATGAGCTCCATGCTTATGCTACTGCTAAAGGAATCGGCTTGATTGCGGCGGTCAATAGTCCTGGCCACATGGATGCCTTGTTAGTGGCCATGGAAAAATTGGGCATTGAAAACCCACAAGCCAGCTTTGATACGGTTTCAAAAACAACCATGGATTTGACCAATGAAGCAGCAGTCAACTTTACCAAAGCCTTGATTGGCAAGTACATGGACTACTTCAAAGACAAGTCTAAGATCTTTAACTACGGAACAGATGAATATGCCAATGACGCTACCAGTGCGCAAGGCTGGTACTACCTCAAGTGGTATGACCTCTATGGTAAATTTGCGGAGTATTCCAATAGTCTTGCAGCTATGGCGCGTGAAAAAGGCTTGCAGCCAATGGCCTTTAACGATGGTTTCTATTATGGAGATGAAGATGATGTTGCCTTTGACAAGGACGTCTTGATTTCATACTGGTCTAAAGGATGGTGGGGCTATAACCTCGCATCTCCACAGTATTTGGCAGATAAGGGTTATAAATTACTTAATACCAACGGAGACTGGTACTATGTTTTGGGCCACAAGGGGGATCAAAGTTATCCGCTCGAAAAAGCTATCCGAAATTCAGAAACTGTTCCGTTTGAACAGTTGGCTTCAACTAAATATCCTGATGTCAAGATACCAACATCTGGAAGTATGTTGGGAATCTGGGCTGATGAACCTGCCAATGAATACAAGGAAGATGAGGTCTTCCAGGTCATGGAAGCTTTTGCCAACCATAACAAGGACTATTTCAAGGCAGACTTCACTGCTCTTAGAAAAGTAGTTGCTACGGTGCCAACAGATCTAGCCATTTACACACCAGAATCTCGCGCAGCACTTGCGAAAGTCTTAGATAGCTTGAATTGGAATGTGAGCCGTGCTCATCAAGATCAGGTGGATCAAGAAGTGGCCACTTTGACCCAAGCCCTTGCGGGGCTCAAGCCAATCACGCAAATAGGTAGCTTGGCTGAAAATGACGTCAAAGCCCTAGTGGAAGACAAACCAAGTCTTGAAATCGTAGAGAAAGAACTTGATTTTGACCTTGTGGAACGTACCAATCCAGATCTCTCTAAAGGAGAACGCAAAGTGACCCAGGCTGGAGTTAAAGGGCAAGGCCTTGAGTATGTAGAGGTTTCGCAACTTGATCAAAGTCGAAAAGTGATAGCTACAGAAATTGACACAGAGCCGGTTGCAGAAATTGTTGAAGTCGGTACCAAAGAAGTCGTGATCCCGACAAGCCCTTCAGCAGAGGCACCAGTGAAATTAGACGTGCTCGTAAACAAAATGGCTCCAGATCAGTCAACACCTCATGTGATCTCGAAGGATCAACCAGTAGCACCAGTAAATACCCAAGCGTCAATTCCAGCAACTGTGGAAAAAGCAGTTCGTCCAGAAACAGTAAACCCTGATAAGCAACTTCCAGAAACGGGAGTGGAATCTGCTCTGGGACTCGCTTTACTAGGAGCGATCTTAGGAGCAGCAGGAATGAACTTGAAAAATAAAAAAGAGACTGAGACCTAGTTGATTTGTAACAGGTCGGAGTTAGGAGGCAGGATGTTCATCATTCTGCTTCTTTTTGTGTTTGTAAAACTGTACCCGGACAGTTTGCTTTTTCCACTCTTGTAACCCCTTCTATATCCTGTTAAAATAAAACCATGACACGATACAAAGCAACCATTTCATATGACGGGACCTTGTTTGCGGGGTTTCAACGCCAACCGCATGCTCGGAGTGTGCAAGAAGAAATTGAAAAGACCTTGACGCGTCTTAATCAAGGAAAGCCAGTGATGATTCACGGTGCCGGCCGAACGGATTCCGGTGTCCATGCTCTTGGTCAGGTCATCCATTTTGATCTCCCTCAAGCGCGGGATGAGGAGAAGCTCCGCTTTGCCCTGGATGCCCAAACGCCTGAGGATATCGATGTGATTCGTGTTGAGACAGTTTCAGATGACTTTCACTCACGCTACAACAAGCACAGCAAGACCTATGAATTTATCGTGGATTATGGACGTCCTAAAAATCCAATGATGCGCCATTATGCAACTCACTACCCTTATCCGTTGGATGTAGACAAGATGCAAGTGGCCATTCAAAAGTTGGAGGGAACCCATGACTTCACTGGTTTTACCGCTTCGGGAACCAGCGTGGAAGATAAGGTTCGGACGATTACAGAAGCTCGCTTGGTCGAGGACGCGGCAAATTATCGCCTGCTCTTTACCTTTTCGGGCAATGGCTTTCTCTACAAGCAAATCCGCAATATGGTGGGAACTTTGCTAAAGATCGGAAATGATCGGATGCCGATCGAACAGATCGATCTGATTTTGGAAAAGAAGGACCGCACTCTCGCGGGTCCAACAGCAGCGCCCAATGGCTTATATTTAAAGGAGATACGCTATGAGTAATGAATTAATTCTTGCAATTTCAGGAAATGATATTTTTAGTGGGGGAGGTCTTCATGCAGACCTTGCAACCTATACAACCAACAAACAACATGGCTTTGTGGCGGTGACCTGTTTGACAGCTATGACTGAACACGGTTTTGAAGTGATTCCAGTAGATCCAACTACTTTCGCTCAACAACTGGGTTCTCTCAAAGATGTTCCTTTCTCTGCTATTAAACTCGGCCTTTTGCCAAATGTTCAAGTGGCAGACCTAGCTTTGGACTATGTCAAAGCTCATGCAGATATTCCAGTAGTACTAGATCCTGTTTTGGTCTGCAAGGAAAGCCACGATGTAGAAGTTTCAGCTCTTCGAGACGAATTGATCAAGTTCTTCCCTTATGTGACCATCATCACACCAAACTTACCAGAAGCTGAGATCTTGACCCAAAGTCAGATTCAATCGCTCGATGACATGAAAGCTGCTGCTCGCAAACTCCATGAGTTAGGAGCTCCAACTGTTGTGGTCAAAGGGGGCAATCGTCTCAATAAAGAAAAAGCCATCGATGTCTTTTATGATGGCACAGATTTCACCGTGATCGAAGAACCTGTTTTAGAAAAGAACAATACAGGGGCTGGCTGTACTTTTGCATCTAGCATTTCTAGTCAATTGGTTCAAGGGAAATCTCCACTTGAAGCTGTGAAAGCCTCTAAAGACTTTGTCTTCCAAGCGATCCAACATTCAGACCAATATGGAGTTGTACAATATGACATCTAATCGAACTCAACTCATTGCCCGCCTTTCCATTTTGACAGCCTTGACAGTTGTGCTTGGCTACTATACCAAACTCCCAACTCCCACAGGGATTGTCACCCTGTTAGATCTTGGAGTGTACTTTACAGCCTTCTATTTTGGGCGCAAGGAAGGAGCGATTGTAGGTGGTGTCGGAGCCTTCCTACTCGACCTCATTTCAGGCTATCCTCAGTGGATGTTCTTTAGTCTCCTCTTCCACGGGGGACAAGGCTATTTCGCTGGCTTTAAGGGGAAAGCCCGTTACCTAGGCTTGCTTCTTGCGACAGTCGTCATGGTAGGCGGCTACGCACTAGCTTCTGCTCTCTTTTTAGGCAATGGCTGGGGAGCTGCTATCTCGGATATTCCAAATAACCTTGCTCAGAATTTTGTTGGAATGGCTTTAGGCTATGTGATCTATTATGCCTTCCAAAAGAAAGGAAGCTAACTCATGGATCTGGAGCAACTGAAGAAAGATACAGGGCTCATTCTTTTTGATGTTTTAGACAAGGCCAATCTTCGCCAGGGGCAAATTCTCGTCTTAGGCCTATCTTCAAGTGAAGTAGCGGGAGGTCAAATTGGCAAGGCGTCGAGTATCGAAATCGGTGAGGTGATTGTTAAAACCTTGCTGGACGAATTGACATCAAGAGGAATTTTTCTTGCAGTTCAAGGGTGTGAACACCTCAATCGGGCCTTGGTGGTCGAGCGAGAGTTGGCTGAAAAGAAGGATCTCGAAATCGTCAATGTCCTTCCGAGTCTCCATGCAGGAGGTGCTGGGCAACTCGCAGCCTTCAAGTATTTTAAAAATCCTGTCGAGGTGGAATTTATCACGGCCCAAGCGGGACTAGACATCGGAGATACCTCAGTTGGAATGCATGTCAAACATGTCCAAGTCCCCATTCGTCCAGCCCTGCGTGAACTAGGAGGTGCCCATGTCACAGCCCTGGCCAGTCGGCCAAAATTGATCGGTGGATCCCGAGCACGATACCAGGAAGACCCGATCCGAAAAGCATAACATCAACTAGCTTTCAGGAGCTAGTTTTTTTGGATGAAAAGAGAGGCAAAAACGTTTTAAAACTTGCTTTTTCAAACTTTTATGGTAAAATTATAGAGAATGACTATATTATTTTAAGGAGAGACAGAATGTCTGTATCATTTGAAAACAAAGAAACAAACCATGGTGTATTGACTTTCACAATCAGTCAAGAACAAATCAAACCAGCTTTGGACCGTGTGTTTGAATCTGTTAAGAAAACTTTGAACGTACCTGGATTCCGTAAAGGTCATATTCCTCGTCCAATCTTCAACCAACGTTTTGGTGAAGAAGCTCTTTACCAAGATGCTTTGAATGATGTTCTTCCTGCAGCTTATGAAGCAGCTGTGAAAGAAGCAGGTCTTGAAGTCGTTGCTCAACCAACATTTGACGTTGTTTCTATGGAAAAAGGTCAAGACTGGACATTGACAGCAGCTGTTGTGACAAAACCTGAAGTTAAATTGGGTGCTTACAAAGACCTTGAAGTTTCAGTAGAAGTTTCTAAAGAAGTCACAGATGCTGATGTAGATGCTCGTATCGAACGCGAACGCAACAACTTGGCTGAATTGGTCGTTAAAGAAGGCGCTGCTGCTGAAGGGGATACAGTAGTGATCGACTTCGTTGGTACAATTGATGGTGTTGAATTCGACGGTGGTAAAGGAGATAACTTCTCACTTGGACTTGGTTCAGGTCAATTCATCCCAGGATATGAAGAGCAATTGGTAGGACACTCTGCTGGTGAAACAGTTGATGTTGTTGTAACCTTCCCAGAAGATTACCAAGCTGCTGACCTTGCAGGTAAAGAAGCAAAATTTGTAACAACGATCCACGAAGTGAAATCAAAAGAAGTGCCAGCTCTTGACGACGAATTGGCAAAAGACATCGATGAAGAAGTTGAAACACTTGCTGAATTGAAAGAAAAATACCGCAAAGAATTAGCTGAAGCAAAAGAAGAAGCATACAAAGATGCTGTCGAAGCAGCAGCGATCGATAAAGCAGTTGAAAATGCTGAAATCGTAGAACTTCCAGAAGAAATGATCCATGAAGAAGTTCACCGTTCAGTAAATGAGTTCCTTGGAAACATGCAACGCCAAGGAATCTCACCTGACATGTACTTCCAAATCACTGGTACAACTCAAGAAGATCTTCATAAACAATACGAAGCTGAAGCTGAAAGCCGTACCAAGACAAACCTTGTGGTTGAAGCAGTAGCGAAAGCAGAAGGCTTCGAAGCAACTGAAGAAGAAATCAATGCTGAAATCGAACAATTGGCAAGCGACTACCATATGGAAGTTGCACAAGTTCGTAACCTTCTTTCACCAGAAATGTTGAAACATGACATCACTGTGAAGAAAGCTGTGAACGTGATTACAAGCTCAGCAAAAGTAAAATAATTTAGAACAAGGAGAAGAGTCGCGAGGCTCTTCTTTTTTGATTTCTGATTTCCTGGAGAATCCTGGAATTTTCCTTTGACGAAAGGGGAAATTTATCGTACAATAGAGTGTAACGATAAAATGCCTGATAGAGGCTTTTCGTCTATCAGTGAGGATAGGATGAGGTGTGAGACCGGATTCCTCTCCATTTAGGAAATGAAACATAAGGAGATCTACCCTTGGAATTAGAAGTATTTGCTGGACAAGAAAAAAGTGAACTTTCTATGATTGAAGTGGCGCGTGCGATCTTGGAATTGCGTGGACGTGACCATGAAATGTACTTTAGTGATCTTGTAAATGAAATTCAAAACTATCTTGAAAAATCAAACAGCGAGATCCGCGAAGCTCTTCCATTGTTCTACACTGAGTTGAATGTGGATGGAAGCTTTATCCCGCTTGGAGATAACAAATGGGGCCTTCGTTCGTGGTATGCCATCGATGAAGTTGATGAAGAAATCATTGCTCTTGAAGAAACAGATGAAGACGAAACACCTAAGAAACGCAAGAAAAAACGTGTCAATGCCTTCATGGATGGAGACGAAGATGCGATTGATTACAACGACGACGATCCAGAAGACGAAGAAGTTTACGAAGCAGATCCTGCTCTTTCATATGATGAAGAAAATCCAGATGATGAAAAGAGTGAAGTCGAAGCTTACGATGCTGAAATCAATGAAATCGTACCAGATGATTTGGGCGAAGAAGTTGAATTGAGCGAAGAAGACGACGAAGAAGAAGAGTCTGACGACGAAGAAGAATAAAACATATGAAGAGGCTGGGACTAAAGTCCAAGCCTCTTATCTATGATAGATAGAACTGCAAGAGGCAGTAGCTGATTGTTCAAAGCACTGCTTTGAGGTGGTGGATAGAACTTGCGAGCAAGTTTCCTAAGTCTTTGTTCGCCTTTTAAGCTCCAAAAATGACCTATGGTGACGGAAACTATGTTTCCTTTATCTGCAACCTCCAACAGTCTCCCAGACTGTTGGAGCCTTGCGTGGGTGGGAGAAGGAACGATTTTTAGTCAACATTCGTTCTGTCTCGCTCCCTTTTTGTTTGCATTGAAAACGGTGGCAAGTTAGAGTATAATGAACATGTAAGTATTTCCCAAATAGGAGGTGTTTCAAATGGACTTTCGTTTAGATGACAGTTTAGTAGATGCCGGTATTGACACGGTTGTGGTCGGCATAGCTAAACATGTGGATCCTCAAGCTGTTTTACCTGTCGCTTTTCTCGAAAAAAAGCAAGCGATGGAACAATGGGCGCTCCAGTGTGAGGTGGAAGAAGTTGCAGAATCAGCGGTTGTTACAGGTTATACGGATTTGTTGCAAAAGGTAGGGCGCAGTGTCAAGAAAAATCCGCCAACAATTCTTGCCCTCATCCGAAACATCCAGCATCGAGGTTCTCTGCCTCAGATCAATAGTATCATTGACATTTATAATGTTGAATGTCTGAAATCTTTTCTCGCTATTGGAGGACACGATCTGGATAAGATTGAAGGTCCGATAGAATTTACGATCAGTCAAAGAGAAGATCTCTTCTTACCTATCCTTTCTAGCGAAAAGCATGTAGCGCCGACAGACCCTGTATACAGAGATCAAAAAGGGGTTCTAGCTTGGTTGGATGTGCGGGATAGCGACCTTTACAAATTTGAGGAAACAACAAAAAACGCTCTCTTTGTCATCCAAGGAAATCAAGAGACCACAGTAGAGATGCGTTTAGAAGCGCTGGAACGAATCCACAAGGATCTTGCTTCCTGCATGCCTGATCTTCAATTTGAGAAATTTCTTGTCACACGAAATGGCGTTAAGCCAGTCTCTTAAGTATATGATAATTAGTATCATGAAATTTTTCAATTTGACAAAAAAGAGCATTTGCGGTAAGATATTGTTCGGGCACCTCATTTTGAGGTCGGAGCTCCCTATGGATTAGGGAGCTATTTTTGTTTTTCTACAAAGAGGAATGGCCTCTACAACATTAGAAGAAGAGGAAAGCGCATGTCAACAAAATATATTTTTGTCACGGGTGGTGTCGTATCATCCATCGGAAAAGGAATCGTTGCAGCAAGTCTTGGTCGCTTGCTCAAAAATCGTGGATTGAAAGTGACCATCCAAAAATTTGACCCTTATATCAATATCGACCCAGGGACGATGAGCCCTTACCAACACGGGGAAGTTTTTGTCACCGACGATGGTGCTGAGACAGACTTAGACCTTGGTCACTATGAACGCTTTATCGATATCAACCTCAATAAATACTCAAACGTCACGACAGGAAAAATCTATAGCGAGGTTCTTCGGAAGGAACGCCATGGGGAATACTTGGGAGCAACGGTACAGGTCATTCCTCATATTACGGATGCCTTGAAAGAAAAAATCAAACGAGCAGCGACGACGACCGATTCAGATGTCATCATCACAGAAGTTGGCGGTACCGTTGGAGACATTGAGTCCCTTCCATTCCTTGAAGCTCTTCGTCAAATGAAGGCAGATGTCGGTGCTGAAAATGTTATGTACATCCACACCACCCTTCTTCCTTACTTGAAGGCTGCAGGAGAAATGAAAACCAAGCCGACCCAACACTCTGTGAAAGAATTGCGTGGTCTTGGGATTCAACCAAATATGTTGGTCATCCGTACGGAAAAGCCTGTCGGGCAAGGAATCAAGAACAAGTTGGCTCAATTCTGTGACGTAGCTCCAGAAGCCGTTATCGAGTCTCTTGATGTGCAGCATTTGTACCAAATTCCGTTGAATTTGCAAGCGCAAAATATGGACCAAATCGTGTGTGATCATTTGAAATTGGATGTCCCACAAGCAGATATGACAGAATGGTCCGCTATGGTCGATAAGGTCATGAGCCTCAAGAAACAGGTCAAGATTGCCTTGGTGGGCAAATACGTAGAATTGCAAGATGCCTACATCTCAGTTGTAGAGGCTTTGAAACACTCTGGATATGCCAATGATGCTGAAGTCAAAATCGACTGGGTCAATGCCAATGATGTGGCAGCTGATAATGTAGCTGAACTCCTTGACGGAGCTGATGGAATCATCGTGCCAGGTGGTTTCGGCCAACGGGGCACAGAAGGCAAGATTCAAGCTATCAAGTATGCGCGTGAAAATGATGTACCAATGCTGGGAGTTTGCCTTGGTATGCAGTTGACCTGTGTCGAGTTTGCACGTGATGTTTTGGGACTAGAAGGAGCCAACTCAGCAGAATTGGATCCAGAAACCAAGTACCCTGTGATCGATATCATGCGCGATCAAATCGATGTAGAAGATATGGGAGGAACCCTTCGTTTAGGGCTCTACCCATCAAAACTCAAGCGAGGATCAAAAGCAGCAGCAGCCTATGACAATCAAGAAGTGGTGCAACGTCGCCACCGTCACCGTTATGAGTTTAATAATGCTTTTCGTGAACAATTCGAAGAAGCAGGACTGGTCTTTTCAGGTGTTTCTCCAGACAACCGTTTGGTCGAAATCGTTGAAATTCCAGAAAATAAATTCTTTGTGGCTTGCCAATACCACCCAGAATTGTCAAGCCGTCCAAACCGTCCAGAAGGTCTTTACACAGCCTTTGTGACCGCAGCTGTCGAAAACCACGATAGTAAGTAAGAAGAAGAGGTTAGGTTTCGTCACCTGGCCTCTTTTCATTGAAAGAGATGGCAAACCCTGAAAAAAGTTTGAAAAAAATCTTGACAAACATCTCGATGATTGATATACTAGTAAGGTACTCAATCGCGGGGATGGCGGAATTGGCAGACGCGCAGGACTAAGGATCCTGTGACCGCTTTAGGTCGTGAGGGTTCAAGTCCCTCTCTCCGCATCGGATGAAGATAGCTTCGGCTGTCTTTTTTTGTTTCTCGAAACCTTTGTGGTAGAATAGGTGTGAGATGAGGTGAGAACATGAAGAAGTATCTGATTTTGGCCGATGGGTTCCTAGCGCTCTTGGGAAGTGCCATTAATTTTTTCGGTCCTATTATGATTTTAGCTATGGCGATAGGCGCATACAAGGATGCTTTTAGATATTTTATCGCCTTAAACATATGGAACCTCCTCGTTTTTCTAGCAGCGATTGCTTCTAAGTATTTGCTCAGGAAAGAGAAAAGGATTAAAAAGTGGATTCCCAATCTTTTCTTGATGGCAGGCTGTATTCTCTTTCTTGCGGCAATACTTGCTATGTACGAGAGCTTTCCGTTTCTTGAAGGATTGGTAAACGGGCTTCTTGGAAAACTATTTACCGACAGTCAGTTATTTGATGCTTATTTCTATTCACAATGGGTTGCAGCGGTATCCCTTGTGATTTGCGGGATTGGCTTTCTAGTCTCATTAAAAAATTTCAAAGAGAAGGATTGAAAGGGGGTTAGCTCCCTTTTTTGCTTTTTGAAAAGGTAGGAGGGAGAGGGTTTCTCCTCAATTATCAGAAGAAATCACGTAAAGCTAATGGAAAGACTAGCAATTTTAGCGTAAAAGTGATAAAATAAACAATGTAAGTGGTTTAACCACAAAAAATTAGAGGAGGCCTACTACTAATGGCAATCGTTTCAGCAGAAAAATTTGTCCAAGCAGCTCGTGACAATGGTTATGCAGTTGGTGGATTTAACACAAACAACCTTGAGTGGACTCAAGCTATCTTGCGTGCAGCAGAAGCTAAGAAAGCTCCAGTACTTATCCAAACTTCTATGGGTGCTGCAAAATACATGGGTGGTTACAAAGTATGTAAAGCCCTTATCGAAAACCTTGTAGAAGCAATGGGAATCACTGTACCAGTTGCTATTCACCTTGACCATGGTCATTATGAAGATGCTCTTGAATGTATCGAAGCTGGTTACACTTCAATCATGTTTGATGGTTCACACCTTCCAGTTGAAGAAAACCTTAAATTGGCGAAAGACGTCGTTGAAAAAGCTCATGCTAAAGGCGTTTCCGTTGAAGCTGAAGTTGGTACTATCGGTGGTGAAGAAGACGGTATCATCGGTGACGGTGAATTGGCACCAATCGAAGATGCTAAAGCAATGGTTGCTACAGGAATTGACTTCTTGGCAGCAGGTATCGGTAACATCCACGGTCCTTACCCAGCAAACTGGAAAGGTCTTCACCTTGACCACTTGCAAAAATTGACTGAAGCTGTACCAGGATTCCCAATCGTATTGCACGGTGGATCAGGTATCCCTGATGATCAAATCCAAGCAGCCATCAAACTTGGTGTTGCGAAAGTTAATGTTAACACTGAATGCCAAATCGCATTTGCAAACGCTACTCGTCAATTCGTACGTGAATACGATGCAAACGAAGCAGAATACGACAAGAAGAAACTCTTCGACCCACGTAAATTCTTGAAACCAGGTTTCGAAGCAATTACAGCAGCTGTTGAAGAACGTATCGACGTATTCGGTTCAGAAGGCAAAGCTTAATAAAAATAGGAAAACAAGGTCCCATGTGGATCTTGTTTTTTTGTTTGGGAAAAGTTGCTTCCGGGATTTAATTTTTGTACAATAATGCTATGAAAAAACTGAAAAAATACTGTCTAGCCTTTCTTGGTTTCATTCTTTTGTTTTTAGTAGCAACATTTATCTTTCATCGTATCAGCTTAGAAAAGGAACAAGCATCTCTAACTCCTACGGGTAAAACTGTTCTCGTTAATGGGCACAAAATCAATGTTTACGTTGAAGGGGATGGTCCAGAGACAATAGTATTTCTTTCAGGTGCAGGTATTGCTTCACCTATATTAGACTTTAAGAATCTATTGGACCCTCTATCAAAAAAATTCAAAGTAGTCGTCGTAGAGCGAGCGGGATATGGTTTTAATGAAGATAGTGATCAATCAAGAGATGTGATGACGGTTCTTTCTGAGACCCGTCAAGCTCTATCACAAGCAAATATATCAGGACCTTTTATCATTCTGTCTCATTCAATGGCTAGTCTTGAAAGTCTGGCTTGGCAGGAAAAGTATCCTGATGAAGTGAAAGCCTTGGTTGGTCTGGATTGGGCATTACCAGCAAGTTATGAGGATTTAAAGGATAATCAGGCCTTGCTTACTGTGGCTTATTGGAGCAGTAAGATTGGCTTATTACGCTATTTCCCTGAGTCCTTTTATATAAAAAATCCAACTCTGACTGAAACTGAACGACAACAATATAAATTACTAGCATATAAGCAGTTGATGTCACAAGCCATGCTCCATGAATCCCGTTTGGCAAGGGAAAATGCCAAGAAAGTTCCCTCTAGCATTAATCCGAAAATTCCAGCCTTACTCCTGGTGTCTAACGGTGAAGGCACGACCTTTAGCCAATCAGAGTGGCAACGTTATGCAGAGAGATTTGCAAGCGACCAGTCTAATGTTCAAGTCGTCTATATGGATGCGCCTCACGACCTCTATCATTATCAAAGCGATGCTATTGTTTCTCGGATTAAAGAATTTTTGGAGAATAATTGAGGGCTTAAAAATCCATTGAGACTGATGATAATCATTAAATGCTGGAGGATTTACAGTAGAATCGTTAATTTTCTCGATTAAAAAAATTCTTTTTCTTAACAAAAAACCTGCCCCTAGGGGCAGTTTTTTTGGTGTCTTAAGGAAACTATTAAACATAATTTTTGCTTAAAAGTATCATTTTAAGAGAGAAATCTCTCATTTCATAATCAATAAGCAAACGCTTGCATTCCTATTTTTATTAGATTATAATAGGTTGGTATAAAGCCTTCTGTAATAATATTGAGAAAGTGTAGAAAGTAAGGATTTAGAATATTTGTAGTCAAAAATACAATGTTGCTTCTTACGATAAGGAGATAGATATGGCAATGATAGAAGTGCAACATCTTCGGAAAAATTTTGTGAAGACAGTTAAGGAGCCGGGGTTAAAGGGAGCCTTGCGCTCCTTTATTCATCCTGAAAAGCAGACCTTTGAAGCGGTCAAGGATTTAACTTTTGAAGTTCCAAAAGGGCAGATTTTAGGATTTATCGGGGCAAATGGTGCTGGGAAGTCAACCACCATCAAAATGCTGACAGGGATTTTGAAGCCCACATCTGGCTTTTGTCGGATTAACGGCAAGATTCCCCAGAATAATCGCCAAGATTATGTCAAGGATATTGGAGTGGTTTTCGGACAACGCACCCAGCTATGGTGGGATTTGGCTCTGCAAGAGACCTACACGGTTTTGAAAGAGATCTATGATGTACCGGACTCGCTTTTCCATAAGCGCATGGACTTTTTGAATGAAGTTTTGGATTTGAAGGAATTTATCAAGGATCCTGTGCGGACTCTTTCACTAGGTCAACGGATGCGGGCGGATATTGCGGCTTCTTTGCTTCACAATCCCAAGGTTCTCTTTTTAGATGAGCCGACTATTGGTTTGGATGTGTCGGTCAAGTACAACATTCGACGTGCTATCACCCAGATCAATCAAGAGGAAGAAACAACCATTCTCTTGACCACTCACGACTTGAGCGACATTGAGCAACTCTGTGATCGGATTTTTATGATTGATAGGGGGCAAGAGATTTTTGATGGAACGGTTAGCCAGCTCAAGGAGACCTTTGGCAAGATGAAGACTCTTTCCTTTGAACTGGTGCCAGGTCAAAGTCATCTCCTTTCTCACTATGAGGGCTTGCCTGATATGTCCATTGATAGACAAGGAAATACTCTCAATATTGAATTCGATAGTTCCCGCTACCAGTCGGCCGATATTATCAAGCAAACCTTATCTGATTTTGAAGTCCGTGATTTGAAGATGATGGATACGGATATCGAGGATATTATCCGTCGCTTCTACCGAAAGGAGCTCTAAGATGGTCAAATTGTGGAGACGTTATAAACCCTTTATCAATGCAGGAATTCAGGAGTTGATTAGCTATCGAGTCAACTTTATTCTCTATCGGATTGGTGATGTCATGGGGGCTTTTGTCGCTTTCTATCTCTGGAAGGCTGTCTTTGATTCCTCACAGGAGCCTTTGATTCAGGGCTTCAGTATGGCAGATATCACTCTCTACATCATCATGAGTTTTGTGACCAATCTGTTGACCAGGTCTGATAGCTCCTTTATGATTGGGGAGGAGGTCAAGGATGGCTCCATTATCATGCGCTTGCTGAGACCAGTGCATTTTGCGGCCTCTTACCTTTTCACCGAACTTGGCTCCAAGTGGTTGATTTTTATCTCAGTTGGACTGCCATTTTTAAGTGTCATTGTTTTGATGAAAATCTTATCTGGGCAAGATATTGTAGAAGTACTGGGCTTAACTGTCCTTTATCTCTTTAGCTTAACTCTGGCTTATCTGATTAACTTTTTCTTTAATATCTGCTTTGGATTTTCAGCCTTTGTATTTAAAAATTTATGGGGTTCCAATCTACTCAAGACTTCAATAGTGGCCTTTATGTCTGGCAGTTTGATTCCCTTAACGTTTTTTCCAAAGGTGGTTTCAGATATTCTCTCCTTATTGCCATTTTCATCCTTAATTTACACTCCGGTCATGATCATTGTTGGGAAATACGATGCTAGTCAGATTCTTCAAGCACTTTTGCTTCAGCTTTTCTGGCTTATAGTGATGGTGGGCTTGTCTCAGTTGATTTGGAAACGAGTCCAGTCATTTATCACCATTCAGGGAGGTTAGTATGAAAAAATATCAACGCATGCATCTGATTTTTATCAGACAGTACATCAAGCAAATCATGGAATACAAGGTAGATTTTGTGGTTGGTGTCTTGGGAGTCTTTCTGACACAAGGACTAAACCTCTTGTTTCTCAATGTCATCTTTCAACACATCCCCTCGCTAGAAGGTTGGACCTTTCAAGAGATTGCCTTTATCTATGGATTTTCCTTAATTCCCAAGGGATTAGATCATCTCTTTTTTGACAATCTCTGGGCTTTAGGTCAACGACTAGTTCGAAAAGGGGAGTTTGACAAGTATTTGACTCGACCTATCAATCCTCTCTTTCATATCCTCGTTGAGACCTTCCAGATTGATGCTTTAGGCGAACTTTTGGTCGGTGGCATTCTATTAGGAACAACAGTGACTAGCATCGCTTGGACTCTTCCAAAATTCCTGCTTTTCCTAGTTTGTATTCCTTTTGCGACCTTGATTTACACTTCTTTAAAAATCGCGACAGCCAGCATCGCTTTTTGGACCAAGCAGTCAGGTGCCATGATTTACATTTTCTATATGTTTAATGATTTTGCCAAGTATCCCATTTCTATTTACAATTCGCTCCTTCGTTGGTTAATCAGTTTTATCGTGCCTTTTGCCTTTACGGCCTACTATCCTGCCAGCTATTTCTTGCAGGGCAAGAATGGGCTCTTTAACATCGGTGGTTTGATTCTGATTTCCCTTGTCTTCTTTGGCATTTCCCTCAAACTCTGGGATAGGGGATTGGATGCTTACGAAAGTGCTGGTTCGTAAGAGGTAAAGTAAGACTAAAATCAAGAAAGGAACTGATGATGTTTGTAATTAAAGAAGTCAAGGATGAAGATCAAAAAATGGCAGTTGTCGCTGAGGTTTTAAAGGATTTGCCAGAATGGTTTGGAATACCAGAAAGCACGCAAGCCTACATCGAAGGAGCTAAAGATTTACGAGTTTGGGCTGCTTATCAAGAAAGTGATGTAGTAGGGTTTATAAGTTTATCATATTCGAGTGAAGATTGTGCTGAAATTGACTGTCTAGGCGTGAAAAAATCATTCCAAGGTCAAGGAATTGGAAGGGAATTAATTACGACTATAGAAAGAGAAGCAGTCAAACAAGTGGACTACCTACAGGTCAAAACAGTCGCAGAAGGTTCAAATAAAGATTATGACCGAACAAATCTCTTTTATCGCAGTCTTGGTTTTAAAAAATTAGAGATTTTTCCTCAACTATGGGATCCACAGAATCCATGTCAGATTCTGATTAAAAAGATCAACTAAAAGTGCTTGACATCCGTTCTCAGAGTGCTATACTAAGAAGGTAATCGCCGATTTAGCTCAGTTGGTAGAGCAACGCACTCGTAACGCGTAGGTCACAGGTTCGATCCCTGCAATCGGCATCAAATGATACAGTAAAAAGTCTGTTGTGACGGGCTTTTTTGATGTTTAATTGCTTTTTGTACCAAATTAATTATAAAAGGCTTCGATGAATATTAAAAGGACCTGCTTGATGTAGTAGTGATGGCTAGAAGCACCACTTGGAGGGGCGAGATAATGAATGATGGTGATAAACGATTCGTTCTGTCTCGCTCCTTTTTTTGACCGCATAGGCGCTATTTTTAACCACTTAGTCAAAAGTCCTTGTTACTTTTCACTCCCTCTGCTATCATAGAATCATCAAAGGAAGGAACCCTTCCGAATAGTGAAAATGAGGTGTTAGGATGAAAAAAATACTTGGACTTGGATTTATTCTTGCTGCTCTTGCGGTTGTTTCAATGGGAATGGGTGGCTTTCCAAAACTTGATGTGAATATCTGGCCTTTATTCCCCGTTCTCTTATTTGCTTTCTTTACTCTTGAAAATCTGATGAAACAGGACTACAAGGCAAGTGTCATCTGTGCTTTAATTGCGCTGATGATTGCAAACGCGATCTACGATCTTTTGCCGGTTTCAAATGGCTTAGTGATCACAGCGGGTGTTCTTGCTTGCGTGGGTCTTGGTTTTCTTTTACAAGATAAGGAAAGTAACAAATAAAGAAGGGAGGCTGGGACAAAAGTC
>NZ_MRXX01000011.1:31311-35954 GCF_016642265.1 Streptococcus lactarius | reverse complement strand
AACGAATGACCGATTTCTGTCCCAGCCTCTTTTTTACTTCTCAAAAACTACCTCTTGATGGGCAAAACGTGCCACTTACTGAAAAGCCCTTGTTTTGTTTTCAACAGCTGTTATAATGGTACTATCAAAATGTTGGGAAAGGAGTTTTATGAAAGTTAGAATCGAATTGGATCCGTCCATGGATGAGCCGGAGATCTTGATTCGAGCTCCTCGCTTGACCCCGGAGTTGACCCAGCTGCAAGAGAGCATCTTCAAACAAAAGATCGTGCCCTTGGCTTTCTACAAGGATCGAAGTGAGTATTTTCTGGATGTGGCGTCCATTCTCTTTTTTGAGACGGATGGGGAGAAAATCTATGGGCATACCAGGGATGAGGCCTATGAGGTCAAGCAGAAGCTTTATGAATTGGAGGAGATACTTCCTATCGCCTTTTGTCGGATTTCCAAATCCACCATTGTCAACGCGAAACAGATCTACTCGTTGGAAAAGTCTTTTTCAGGGACCAGCACGGTCAACTTCTACCAAACCCACAAGCAGGTCCACGTATCCAGACGCTACTACCAACTCTTAAAAGAACGACTAAATGAAATGAGGTAATATCATGAGAAAAAAATTAATTGGAATCTTCTTAATCCTTTTAGCAGCCTTGGTGCTCTTACAGGGCTATTTTGTAAAATGGGACATCAGCATTTGGACTTTGGCATGGGTCACTTTGTTAGCGGTTCTCTCTCTCTCTAGTTTTTTGAAACGCCACTTTGGTTGGGGCTTCATCTATGGACTTTTAGCCCTCTTTTGTCTCAATGGGCAATACCATTTCCTTCCGGTATCCAATTCGGTGGTGATCCTTTCTTCCGTCCTAGCTGTGATCGGTCTCAATATTTTATTCAAGCCCTCTAAGAAGACAAAGGTACGTTTCGGTTCTTCTTCCACTGGTTCGATGAGCAAGGTGGATGGCAACAATATTGATGTCACTTTTTCTACAGTAACCAAGTATCTCAATGATCAACACTTTACCCATGGAAGTGCAGACGTCAGTCTCGGAGAAGCATCGGTTTATTTTGACAATTGCCGGATTGACGGACCGTCTGCCCAGTTTGATGTGGATGTTTCACTTGGAAGTCTCAGTCTTTATGTACCAAGCGATTGGCGCGTCCATGTCAATGTAGACAATTCCCTCTCAGCCATCCAACATCAGGAAAATCCAAGTACTCTCACTAGCAAGGATTTCTACATTACGGGCGATGTTTCCTTAGGAAATCTGGAAATTATCTATGTCGGTGCGAATTCGTTTTCTTAAAATAGAAAATGAAAAACTTTCTCCAAAAGCTTGCCAAGAGAGATTTTTTTTGGTAATATAGTACGGTATGTGGTGCTAGCACATCCGTTATATTAGATCTAATAGGAGGAAACACAGAAATGGCTAAAGTATGTTATTTCACAGGTCGTAAGACTGTATCAGGTAACAACCGTTCACACGCGATGAACCAAACAAAACGTGCCGTAAAACCAAACCTTCAAAAAGTAACTGTCCTTATCGATGGTAAACCTAAAAAAGTTTGGGCTTCAGCTCGTGCATTGAAATCTGGTAAAGTAGAACGCGTTTAATAAAGAAATGAGAACCTCCTTGAGGTTCTTTTCTATTCCTTCAGAGACAGCTGTTATGGCGGGGAGAATAGTCCCTACCCTTTTACAGTTGTCTTCTTTTATGGTAAAATAGAATATAAAATACTTTTGAGGTAGAAATGATGACAGTAAAAATCAATACAAAGGACGGTCAAATTGAATTGACTGATGAGGTTATCGCAACGGTTGTAGGCGGTGCCGCTACTGAGATCTTTGGTGTGGTCGGAATGGCCAGCAAAAATGCGATCAAAGATAATTTTCAAGCCCTCTTAGGGAAAGAAAACTTTTCTAAAGGTGTTGTTGTCAAAACAACAGAAGCAGGTGCTATCGCAGTTGATGTTTACACTGTTTTGAGCTATGGAACAAAGATTAGCGAAGTCTCAAAAAATATTCAAGAACGTGTGAAATTTAGTTTGGAAAATCAACTTGGAATCACTACGGATACAGTGAATGTCTATATTCAAAATATCAAAATTGTGGGAGAATGATCGTGGCTAATATTACTACAAGTTTATTTCAAGAAATGGTCCAAGCGGGGGCTACGCGCTTAAATAAACAAGCGGAATATGTAAACTCTTTGAACGTCTTTCCTGTACCAGACGGGGACACAGGGACCAATATGGGAATGACCATCGAAAATGGGGCCAAAGAAGTATCTGACCGTTCTGCTTCAACTGTTGGAGAAGCTGCAGGGATCTTTGCGAAAGGCCTCTTGATGGGAGCACGTGGGAACTCAGGGGTCATCACCTCTCAGTTGTTCCGTGGCTTTTCTCAAAGCGTCAAAGACAAGGATGAATTGGACGGAGCGGCTCTTGCGGCAGCCTTCCAGTCTGGTGTTGAAGTAGCCTATAAAGCCGTTATGAAGCCAGTTGAAGGAACTATTTTGACAGTTTCTCGTGGAGCAGCTATTGGTGCCAAGAAAAAAGCAGAATCTACCAATGATGCGGTAGAAGTTATGCGTGCGGCTCTTGAAGGTGCAAAAACAGCTCTTGCTAAGACCCCAGATATGTTGCCAGTCTTGAAAGAAGTTGGTGTCGTGGACTCTGGTGGTCAAGGTTTGGTCTTCATCTATGAAGGTTTCTTGTCAGCTCTTACAGGCGAATACAGTGCTTCTGAGGACTTTGTGGCTACTCCTGCAAATATGAGTGAAATGATCAATGCGGAGCACCACAAATCAGTCGCTGGACATGTGGCAACAGAAGACATCAAGTTTGGTTACTGTACAGAAATCATGGTTGCCTTGAAACAAGGCCCAACTTACGTTAAAGACTTTGATTATGATGAATTCCGTAACTATTTGAACAACCTTGGGGATTCCTTATTAGTGGTGAATGACGATGAGATTGTCAAAGTTCACGTCCATACAGAAGATCCAGGTCTTGTCATGCAAGAAGGTCTTAAGTACGGAAGCTTGGTCAAAGTAAAAGTTGACAACATGCGCAACCAACACGAAGCGCAAGTTGAAAAAGAAGAGCGTCAAGCCAAACCAGTTGAAGAAAAAGAATATGCGATTATTGCTGTTGCAGCAGGTGATGGCTTGGCAGATATTTTCAAGGCACAGGGCGTAGACTACATCATCTCAGGTGGTCAAACCATGAACCCATCAACGGAAGATTTCGTCAAAGCTGTTGAAGGCTTGAATGCACGCAACATCATTATCTTGCCAAACAACAAAAACATCTTGATGGCTGCTCAATCTGCAGCAGAAGTGATTGATCAACCTGCAGCAGTTGTAGAGACCAAGACAATTCCTCAAGGATTAACCAGTCTTCTTGCCTTTGATGAAAGTAAGTCTATCGAAGAAAACTATGAACGCATGAGCGCTGCATTGGCGGATGTTGTTTCTGGTAGCGTAACGACTGCTGTTCGGGATACCACTATTGATGGTCTTGAAATCCACGAAAATGATAACCTCGGTATGGTAGATGGTAAGATCGTCGTTTCAAATCCAGACATGATGGAAACCTTGGAAGAAACCTTCGCTCACATGTTGGACGAAGACAGTGAAATTGTGACCATCTATGTTGGTGAAGAGGGTAGTGAGGAAGTGGCAAACGAATTGGCCCAAAGTCTCGCAGAAAAATACGAAGACGTAGAAGTGGAAATCCACCAAGGTGGCCAACCCGTTTACCCATACTTGTTTAGTGTAGAATAAATGAACAGAAGGTTCCGAAAGGGACCTTTTTATGTGCATAAATTTTTTCCTAAATAAAGGTTTCAATTAAGAGCTTCCTACGGATGATACTTCTTCCTGCATTTGATGAGGGAGGAGAACGTGGATTTAAAGCAAAACGAAGGTTGAAAATGGGAGAAAAGTATGTGAATTTTTTCAAAAAATGAAAAGGTTGAAATGAGTGGAAAAAGGTTTGAGTGATGGAGTTTTTAGACAAGAAAGATGCGATATGTTATACTGGTATTAGTATGTGAAAGGAGAGTTATAAAAATGAAGAAATTTTTTGTAACCCTTGGGCTAGCCATTTTGGTATTGACTGGTTGTTCGCAATCCCAAACAAAGAAAACTACAGCCTCTAGCTCATCTAGCAGTTCCACTGTTAAAAAAGAACCAAAAATAGAAGAAAAAACCACAACCTTGGTCGGGGATATCCATGGGACCAAGCACCGCGATATTATTCAGTCAAAAGGAGATAAGGTTGAAAACCTTCGTATCGAAGTAACTGCAGACCTACCTCAACAGCTCGGAGCAATTGCGGCAGAAAAGTCTCCAGAAGAGCTGACAGCTGCTATTCAGGCTTTGCTAGAACAAAATGAAGACTATAAAAAGCTGAAAACAGTTCCAGGTTTTAGTTTGGAGTATAGTGTCACACCAGAGAAGAAATTACTCTCAACCAGTGTGATTGACCTCAACAAAATTGATGCTAAATCTCTCGAGCAAATTTCCTACTTCAAAGATGCCGGTCTCAATGACTTGAAGAATATGAAGGCAGATGCCTTGGTGAAGGCCTTGAAATTGCATGGCATGAAAGAAGAAGGTCAGTAAGAAGACAAAAAGAGAGTGGGACAG
>NZ_MRXX01000011.1:0-31232 GCF_016642265.1 Streptococcus lactarius | reverse complement strand
GACTTTTGTCCCAGCCTTTTTTTAGTGACATTTGTCATGTGAGCCAGTGACAAAATCATCTAGTGGCATTTTTTGTCTTTCGCTATAATAAAGTCAGAAAGTGAGAGGTATAAAAATGAAACAGTGGTTCTATAAAGTATTTACGTTAACAGTTACTGGGATGGTCGTCTATTTGATCTTTTCAAAGGATGATAGTCTCTATTACCATTTCCCTTGGGAATTATTTGCGGGGATAGGCATCGTGAGCTGGGCAACTCAAGAAGGGCTGAAGCTCGTTAAAGAGGTCAAAAAGGAGTTTGAAAAATGAATAAGAAACTAGAAATTGGCTGGATGTTTGCTTTTTGTATGGTCCTCTGGCTAACTGAGCAGATGACGGGTTGGTTTTCTGCTCATTTTCCTAGCTGGTTTTTCCAAACGGTTTGGGGAGTTGCCTTGGTTGTCTTTGTCATCATTCCAGCTGGCCAGATCTGGTTGAAAGGAGAGCATCATGAGTGTCATTAGAGTTGAGAACTTGAAAAAAAGCATCAAAGGAAAGGTGATTCTAGAAGGTCTTTCTTTTGCGGTTGAACAGGGGGACTGCTTAGCCTTGATTGGGCCAAACGGGTCAGGGAAAACAACCTTGATGAATTGTCTGCTGGGAGATATGAAAGCGACTTCTGGAATCATTGAAGTAGAAGGGAAGTCTCCTGGTCATCCTCGATTAAAGGCTAGTGTGTCTTATCTCCCTCAAGAGAATGCCATCGTTCAAAAGTTAACCGTGCAGGAGCTGATCAACTTCTTTCGCTCCATTTATCCTAATCCCTTAACGATCAATGAAATCGATGATCTATTGCGTTTTAGTTCGGAGCAGAAGAGACAATTGGCCAGTAAGCTGTCTGGTGGGCAAAAGCGTCTCCTCTCCTTTGTGTTGACCTTGATTGGTCGTCCCAGTCTGCTGTTTTTGGATGAGCCAACGGCTGCTATGGATACGTCCACTCGCCAACGCTTTTGGGAGATTGTTAGGGATTTAAAAGATCAAGGTGTGACCATTGTCTATTCTTCCCATTACATTGAGGAAGTTGAGCATACGGCCGATCGGATCCTGGTCTTGCATCAGGGGCATTTGCTTCGGGATACGACACCACTCGCTATGAGAAGTGAAGAGGTAGAAAAACATTTTACCCTGCCCTTACGTTACCAAGCTCTAGTGGCAGAGATGGACGGGATTGGTCAAGTGACGGTCAAACCCGATGCCCTTCAAGTTGTGACAGGTGATGCCAATCGCTTGTGGAGGCGATTGCAAGAAGAAGGCTGTTCGATCCAAGAGATCGAAGTGACCAATCGAAGTTTATTGGATTCTATTTTTGAAAATACAAAGGAAGTAGGTAGAGAAGATGAAACGCATGAAAGCTCTCGGCGTAGTTGAGTGGCATTTGACCAGTCGCCAAGCCATTTATTATTTATTATCAATAGGGATGCCTACGGCCTTTTATCTCTTCTTTTCAGGGATGTACCAGGACACACCCGGGGCGCCCGCTCACTTTATGAGGGATTATCTCCTCTCCATGACGGCTTTTTCCATGATGTCTACGGCTCTATTTTCCTTTCCAACGGTTCTTGAAACCGATCGACTCAACAATTGGCAAAAAGTCTTGCGCCATACCCCGGTATCTATGGTAGAATATTATTTAATAAAGGTTGTGGGTCTCTTTGTAGACTTTCTCCTATCCATTGGGGTCGTCTTTACTGTGGGTCATGTAGTGCGGCATGTGAACATGTCCATACAGGATTGGGTCTTAGCAGCCTTTCTTCTCATCCTAGGAAGTCTAGCTTTTGTAGCTATCGGTCTGGTCTTGACCCTGCTTCCTTCCAGTCAATTGATGTCGGTTGCGGGCAATCTCCTCTATATGGGACTGGCTGTCATGGGTGGCCTATGGATGCCGATTAGTGTCTTTCCAGAATGGATGCAAGCGATTGGCAAATGTCTGCCAACCTATCAATTGATGGAACTGATCAAGACCTTTTTAAATAAGGGGCAGGTCAATGGCTTTGCTAGTCTCTATTTAACCTTGTTTACCCTGGTCTTGTTTACCCTTGTCATCGTCTATCGTCGTCATTCTGAGGTTCGTGCATGATTGAAAAACTCAAGCATATTCACCATATGTTTTACGTAGGCCTAATCTTTATGGCCTTTCCTTTTGCTACTATCTTATTTGGGCAAATTCCTTACTGGCATTTCTTTTTAGCTCTCTTTTTTATGGTGAGTTATCTGGGAATCCTCATTACGGAAAATAAGATACTGACCTGGTTTTTTTGGCTCTATCTTTTGGCTTATATAGGCGGAAATACCTTTTATATTGGTACTGGCTTTTGTTGGTTTTACTATTATCTAAGTAATATTTTAGTCTATCGTTTTGAAGTCAGCAATTTTCGTTCCCCCTTTCTTTGGACGGCCTTTCTATCACAACTGATCCTTTTGGGAGCCTTGTTATTTAATAGATATATGGGAGAAAATGATTGGCTTTTTGTACTGATCATTTGCTTGTTCATCGCGATTATGACCTTTAGTATGGTCCGGAATCGGATGATGGAAGAGTTGAAAGCTGACCATGCCAAGCAAAATGCCCAGATCAATCTCTTGCTGGCTGAAAACGAACGCCATCGGATTGGCCGCGATCTACATGACAGTCTGGGACACACCTTTGCCATGCTGAGTGTTAAGGCAGATCTGGCCGATCAATTCTTAGCACTGGGTCAGGTTGAGAAGGCGCAGGAGCAGGTACAAGAAATTCAAGCCATTAGCCAAGAGTCCATGCACCAAGTCCGAGAGATTGTGGAGAACTTGAAACAGCGAACCCTGACAAGAGAGTTAGAAACTGTCCAGCAAATGCTAGAAGTAGCACAAGTCAAAGTGGAGATTCAAAACGAGCTCGACACAGCTAGTATCTCGCCGATCCTAGAGTCTGCTCTGGCCATGGTATCTCTGGAATTAGCCACCAATATGATCAAACATGCCAAAGCGACAGAGGCCCATCTCTCTTATCACTCCACCGAAACAGGGGTGGAAATGGTCGCAGAAGACAATGGCATCGGTTTTGCCAAAGTCTCCGACAAGGACCTGCATTCGATCCGGGAACGACTTGAATTGCTAGGAGGAGAGCTGGTGATCAGTCATCGTAAAAACCCAACTCGAATAGAATTAACCATCCCTTATCAAGAAAGGAAATAAGATGCGCTTATTAGTTGCTGAAGACCAAAGTATGTTGCGAGATGCTCTCTGCCAGCTCTTGCTTTTGCAAAAGGACGTGGAAGAAGTCTTACAGGCTGGAGATGGCCAAGAGGCGATTCAATTGCTGGAAAGTCAGTCAGTAGATATTGCTATTTTAGATGTGGAAATGCCAATCCGTACAGGTCTTGAGGTTCTTGAATGGGCCAAGAGCCACCAACCCCAGCTCAAGGTTGTCATTGTTACCACCTTTAAGCGGCCCGGTTACTTTGAGCGGGCTCTCAAGGCTGGAGTCGACGCCTATGTCTTAAAAGAACGTCGCATTACGGACTTGATGGGGACCTTGCATACAGTTTTGGCAGGGCAAAAAGAATATTCTCCTGAATTAATGGAAACTATTCTGACCCATCCCAATCCCTTGAGCTCGCAAGAGCAAGCAGTCTTAAGAGAGGTGGCTAAGGGGGCTTCCAATCAAGAAATTGCAGATCATTTATACCTGTCAAATGGAACCATCCGCAATTATATGTCCGCTATTCTGACCAAGTTAAATGCAGAAAACCGGACCGAAGCAGCCAAGATCGCCCAAGAAAAAGGATGGCTATAAGGAGGCTAGGAACGGGGCAAATGGACGAAACATTGATACATCAAAATTAAAACTGCATGACGTGGTATTTCATTGCTCATAGGAGTTAGGAGTGGGACTTTTTTAAATTTCCCACTCCCTTTTTTGTAGAAATACTTTGTTTTTTTAGGGATTTTCTCATGATTCGGATTTGAATAGAAAATTCAGAAAATTTGCTATTTTTTCTTGAAATATTTTTTAAAAATGGTATCATAGAAACATGCTATTTTGAAATACAAAGTATTGGAAAGGAGCGACATGGAGAAAATTACCTTAGAAACTGCAAAGACTGGTTCTGAACTCGTACTTGAAACCCTGCGTGACCTGGGCATTGATACGATTTTTGGTTATCCAGGTGGAGCAGTCCTACCTTTGTACGATGCGATTTATAGTTTTAAAGGGATTCAGCATATCTTGGGCCGTCATGAACAAGGGTGCTTGCATGAGGCTGAAGGCTACGCCAAATCGACTGGAAAGCTGGGTATCGCAGTCGTCACTAGTGGACCGGGGGCTACCAATGCCATTACAGGGATTGCAGACGCGATGAGTGATAGTGTTCCCTTGCTGGTCTTTACGGGGCAAGTCAATCGCGCTGGTATCGGGAAAGATGCTTTTCAAGAAGCAGACATCGTAGGAATTACCATGCCGATTACCAAGTACAATTATCAAGTTCGGGAGACGGCAGATATTCCCCGGATCATCACAGAAGCTATTCACATTGCAACGACAGGTCGTCCAGGTCCGGTTGTCATTGACCTTCCAAAAGATGTCTCTGCTTTAGAGACGGACTTCATCTATGATCCAACTGTGAAGCTTCCTAGCTATCAGCCAACGGTAGAGCCCAATGAATTGCAGATCAAAAAGATCTTGAAGCAATTGAGTAAGGCGAAAAAACCAGTTCTTCTTGCTGGTGGTGGGGTCAGTTACGCTGAAGCAGCAAAAGACTTGATAGCTCTAGCAGAACGCTATCAGATCCCGGTTGTGACCAGCCTTTTGGGTCAAGGAACCATCGCAACTAGCCACCCGCTATTTTTGGGGATGGGTGGGATGCACGGTTCTTTTGCAGCCAATATTGCTATGACAGAGGCTGATTTTATGATCAGTATCGGTTGCCGCTTTGATGACCGTTTGACCGGTAATCCCAAGACCTTTGCGAAGAAGGCGAAAGTAGCGCATATTGATATCGATCCAGCAGAAATCGGTAAGATTATTGCAGTAGATATTCCAGTTGTTGGTGATGCGAAAAAAGCCTTGCAAATGCTTTTAGCTGAACCGACCGTTCATAACAATACTGAAAAATGGATTGAAAAGGTCACAAAAGATAAGAACCGTGTTCGTTCCTATGATAAGAAAGAACGGGTTGTTCAACCGCAAGCGGTGATTGAACGCATTGGAGAGTTGACCAAAGGGGATGCCATTGTCGTCACAGACGTTGGGCAACACCAAATGTGGACAGCTCAGTACTATCCATACCAAAATGAACGTCAATTGGTGACGTCAGGTGGACTTGGAACTATGGGATTCGGTGTTCCTGCAGCGATCGGAGCGAAAATCGCCAATCCAGAGAAAGAAGTTGTTCTCTTTGTTGGGGATGGTGGTTTCCAAATGACCAACCAGGAATTGGCCATCTTAAATATCTACAAGGTTCCGATCAAGGTGGTCATGCTCAACAACCATTCACTTGGGATGGTCCGCCAATGGCAGGAAGCCTTCTATGATGGAAGAACGTCCGAGTCGGTCTTTGATAGTCTCCCAGATTTCCAATTGATGGCACAAGCTTACGGCATTAAAAATTATAAATTTGATGATCCTGATAGTTTGGACAAGGATTTGGAAGTGATCACTGAGAATGTACCGATGTTTATCGAAGTCGATATTTCTCGGAAAGAGCACGTCTTACCGATGGTACCAGCTGGTAAGAGTAACCACGAGATGTTGGGGGTGAAGTTTAATGCGTAGAATGTTAACAGCCAAACTTCAAAACCGCTCAGGGGTTCTGAACCGTTTCACAGGTGTCCTGTCGAGACGCCAAGTCAATATCGAAAGCATTTCTGTTGGCGCAACAGAAGATCCCAATGTATCGCGGATTACCATTATTATTGATGTCGTTTCCCACGATGAAGTAGAGCAAATCATCAAACAGCTTAACCGTCAGGTCGATGTCATCCGTGTACGGGATATCACTGATAAACCGCACTTAGAGCGTGAAGTGATCTTGGTGAAAGTTTCTGCACCTGCTGAGAAGCGGGCAGAGATCCTAGCCATTATTCAACCTTTCCGTGCCACCGTGGTCGATGTAGCTCCAAGCTCGATCACCGTTCAAATGACGGGAAATGCGGAAAAGAGTGAAGCCCTTATCCGGGTTATTCGTCCTTACGGCATCAAAAATATCGCCCGTACCGGTGCAACTGGATTTACTCGAGATTAAATTCTCATCAGAAAATTGTTACCCTCGCCTAAAACGGCAAAATAAAATAGAAAAGAGATTTTACTTATGGCAGTTCAAATGGAATACGAAAAAGATGTTAAAGTTGCAGCATTAGACGGCAAGAAAATCGCCGTGATCGGTTATGGTTCACAAGGCCATGCCCACGCACAAAACTTGCGTGATTCAGGTCATGATGTCATCATCGGTGTGCGTCCTGGTAAATCATTCGATAAAGCAAAAGAAGATGGTTTTGAAGCGTATCCAGTGGCAGAAGCAACTAAATTGGCAGATATCATCATGGTCTTGGCACCTGATGAAATCCAAAAAGATATCTACAAAGATGAAATTGCTCCAAACTTGAGCGCTGGGAAAGCTATCGGATTTGCTCATGGTTTCAACATCCACTTTGGTTACATCAAAGCTCCTGAAGACGTCGATGTCTTCATGGTTGCACCAAAAGGACCAGGTCATTTGGTACGTCGTACTTACACTGAAGGATTTGGTGTACCAGCACTTTATGCTGTCTACCAAGACGCTACTGGTCACGCGAAAGACATCGCAATGGACTGGGCAAAAGGTGTTGGTGCAGCGCGTGTCGGTCTTCTTTCAACAACCTTCAAAGAAGAAACAGAAGAAGATTTGTTTGGTGAACAAGCCGTTCTTATGGGTGGTTTGACGAGCTTGATCGAAGCTGGATTTGAAGTATTGACAGAAGCAGGTTATGCACCTGAATTGGCTTACTTCGAAGTACTTCATGAAATGAAATTGATCGTTGACTTGATCTACGAAGGTGGCTTCAAGAAAATGCGTCAATCATGCTCAAATACTGCAGAATTTGGTGACTTTGTAACTGGACCACGTGTCATTGGCCCAGAAGTCAAAGAAAACATGAAAGCTGCCCTTGCTGATATCCAATCTGGTAAATTTGCACGTGAATTCGTTGAAGACCACGATGCTGGATTCCCACGTTTGAAAGCCTTCCGTAAACAAGCTGAAGAGCTTGAAATCGAAAAAGTTGGTGCTGAATTGCGTAAAGCAATGCCATTCGTTGGTCAAAACGACGATGACGCCTTCAAAATCTACAACTAATTGTCTGTAGAAAACAAGCAAGTTGGGACGGCCTAGCTTGCTTTTTTGATCAATACACTGCAACAGAGGTATAACATGATAACAGCAAAAGATGTGGCCAAGGCCCATAAAATATTAAATGGAGTCGTGGTCAATACGCCCCTAGAATTCGACCATTATTTATCAGAAAAGTATGGGGCAAAAATTTATTTGAAAAAAGAGAATGCCCAGCGTGTTCGTTCCTTCAAGATTCGTGGAGCCTATTACGCAATCTCTCAACTCTCAAAAGAAGAACGTGAACGTGGGGTGGTGTGTGCTTCAGCGGGGAACCACGCCCAAGGTGTGGCCTATACCTGTAATGAAATGAAGATCCCAGCGACTATCTTTATGCCCATTACCACACCTCAACAAAAAATCGGGCAAGTCCGCTTCTTTGGTGGGGACTATGTAACGATCAAGTTAGTAGGAGATACGTTTGATGCTTCTGCTAAGGCAGCTCAAGAGTTCACCCTTGCTGAAAAACGGACCTTTATCGATCCCTTTGATGATCCAAATGTACAAGCTGGTCAAGGAACAGTGGCCTACGAAATCCTTGAGGAAGCTCGAAAAGAATCTATTGCCTTTGATACCGTTCTTGTTCCTGTAGGTGGGGGTGGCCTTATTTCGGGTGTGTCTACCTACATCAAAGAAACAGAGTCAAAAATTGAAGTGATTGGTGTAGAGGCTGAAGGAGCGCGCTCCATGAAGGCTGCATTTGAAGCTGGTGGCCCCGTCAAATTGCCAGAAATTGATAAATTCGCAGATGGGATTGCAGTGCAAAAAGTCGGGCAATTGACTTATGAAGTGACCCGTCAGCATGTGGAAACCTTGATTGGCGTTGATGAAGGCTTGATTTCAGAGACCTTGATTGATCTCTATTCCAAGCAAGGAATTGTCGCTGAACCAGCAGGTGCGGCAAGTGTCGCTGCACTAGAGATCCTGCGCGAATACATCAAGGGTAAAACCATCTGTTGTATCATCTCAGGTGGAAATAATGATATCAACCGCATGCCTGAAATGGAAGAACGTGCCCTGATCTACGATGGGGTCAAACACTACTTTATTGTTAATTTCCCACAACGGCCAGGAGCTCTTCGTGAGTTCGTAAATGACATTTTAGGACCAAATGATGATATTACACGTTTTGAATATATCAAGCGTGCTAGCAAGGGAACTGGCCCTGTCTTAATTGGGGTAACCTTGGCTAATAAGCATGACTATGCAGGCTTGGTTAACCGTATTGAACGATTTGATCCTTCCTTTATCAACTTGAATGGGAATGAAACCCTCTATAATATGTTGGTCTGAGGCAAAATCGTCTGTTAAAATAAGCCAAATTCATTTAGGAAAAAATAAGGAAAAGCAATATATTTTAAGGGAATAGATTGCTTTTTTTCTAGTAGTTGTGATATGATATGCATACATGAAAAGGAGGAATTTAAAATGCCTGGATTTTTTATTTTTATTTTATTCTTACTGCTGGTAGCTGGGCTCATCGTTATTAGCTCGCTATATGTGGTGAAGCAACAATCCGTTGCGATTATCGAACGTTTTGGTCGCTATGAAAAGATTAGTAATAGTGGGATTCATATGCGGGCCCCATTTGGAATTGACAAGATTGCAGCACGCGTCCAACTCCGTCTCTTGCAAAGTGAGATCATTGTCGAAACCAAGACTCAAGACAACGTATTTGTTACCATGAATGTGGCTACTCAATACCGTGTGAATGAAAATAATGTGACGGATGCCTACTACAAACTTATGCGTCCAGAAGCTCAAATCAAGTCTTATATCGAAGATGCGCTTCGCTCATCTGTTCCAAAATTAACCTTGGATGAACTCTTTGAGAAAAAAGATGAAATCGCACTTGAAGTTCAAAGACAGGTGGCAGAAGAAATGTCGACCTATGGTTACATTATTGTGAAAACCCTGATCACCAAAGTTGAGCCAGATGCCGAAGTCAAACAATCCATGAACGAGATCAATGCGGCGCAACGGAAACGCGTAGCTGCTCAAGAATTGGCAGAAGCTGATAAGATTAAGATCGTCACAGCTGCCGAAGCAGAAGCAGAAAAAGATCGCTTGCATGGGGTCGGGATCGCTGAACAACGGAAGGCAATTGTCGATGGTTTAGCAGATTCCATTAAAGAGTTAAAAGGAGCGAACGTAGATTTGACCGAAGAACAAATCATGTCCATTCTTTTGACCAACCAATATTTGGATACACTAAATAATTTTGCAGACAAAGAAGGAAATAATACGATTTTCCTTCCAGCTAACCCAGATGGTGTCGAAAACATTCGTACTCAAATATTATCAGCCTTGAAAGCAAAGTAAACTTTTTATCATTTTTTAAAAAAGGTTCGTATTTTCAGCGATTTTAGTTGACAAAATGTGCAAAAAAATTTATATTAGTTATTGGAAATAATAATATAGGAGAAAGATAATGGCTAAATCGAACTTTGAAAAAGTAGAATCAGTTGTCAGTTGGGTGCGGGATAAAAAGATTACAGGGTATCGTATCAGTAAAGAAACGAATGCTCGTGAAATGTCAATTATTGCCTTGGCGCAAGGTCGCGCAAAGGTGAAAAACATTTCCTTTGAAACTGCACTTGGATTGATTGATTTTTATGATAAAAATCATCAAAAATTCGAAGATTAATTTGTTGTTTCAATTGAAAGCCTGAGAGGTTGATCTCGGGCTTTTTCTGTGCCTGAAAAGAAAAAAGAGAGTGGGACAGAAATCGGTCATTCGTTAGAATTCGATTTCGTTGTCCCACCTCCGCACAGTTGAGTAGGGCTGTAAAAGCTGATGAAATCAGCNNGACTTTTGTCCCAGCCTCCATGAGATGAAGCTATTTTAGGAAGCGTTGAAGGAATTCCTTGGTCCGTTCTTCTTTTGGATGACTAAAGATCTCTTTTGGATCGCCTTGTTCAGCGATCACGCCTTTATCCATAAAGATAACGTGGCTGGAAACATCACGGGCAAATTCCATTTCGTGGGTCACCACGATCATCGTAAGACCTTCTTTGGCCAAGTCTTGCATGATCTTCAAAACTTCCCCAACCATTTCGGGGTCAAGGGCAGAAGTCGGTTCATCAAAGAGGATGGCATCAGGATCCATGGAAAGGGCACGCGCAATAGCAACCCGTTGTTTTTGTCCTCCTGAAAGTTGTTTCGGACGGGCAGCCCAATATTGAGATCCCATTCCGACTTTTTCAAGATTTTCTTTGGCAACTTTTTCTGCAGTTTCTCGGTCCCGCTTGAGGACGGTTGTTTGTGCAACGATTGTATTTTCCAAGACATTCAAATTTTCAAAAAGATTAAAGCTTTGGAAAACCATTCCTAATTTCTCACGATAATGCGTGAGATCATACTCAGGATCAAGGACATTTTGGCCACGATAGAGGATTTCTCCAGCAGTAGGCGTCTCTAAGAGATTGATAGAACGCAGGAAGGTGGATTTTCCGCTACCTGAGCTACCAATGATAGAGATGACTTCTCCTTTTCGGATGGTCAGGGAGATATCTTTCAAAACCTCGTTTTGGCCGTAAGATTTTTTTAAATGTTTGATTTCAAGAATGTTCTCTGCCATTATTTCACCTCCGTAATTTGCATTTGATTTGCCCCTGTTGTGTAGGTATCCGCATCTAAACGCCGTTCAATATAGCGAAGGATGCGAGTGATGGTAAAGGTGAGAACAAAGTAAATCACTGCAATGATTGTAAAGGTTGGGAAGTATTTGAAATTCTGTGTTGCAACCGTATTTCCTGTGAAGTATAGTTCGACCACAGAAATCACGTTCAAGACAGAGGTATCTTTGATATTGATGACAAATTCATTCCCTGTAGCTGGTAAGATATTGCGAATCACTTGAGGTAAAACAACCTTGCGCATGGTTTGTCCATGCGTCATTCCAAGTGCTGTAGCTGCTTCAAATTGTCCTTTATCTACAGCATAGATCCCACCACGGACAATTTCACTCATGTAGGCCCCTGTGTTGATCGATACAATGACAATTGCGGCGAGAGTACGGTCGATTGAAATACCATAGGCTTGGGCAATTCCGTAGTAAATAACCATAGATTGTACGATCATGGGTGTTCCACGGAAAATTTCAATGTAGACATTCAAAAACCAACCAAAGGCAGTTTGAAGAATGGCAAGGAATTTATTTTTAAGCTTTGGAGCTGTACGGTAAACGCCAATCAAAAGCCCAATAATTAAGCCAAAGATTGTCCCAGTCAAGGAGATCAAGAGAGTCATGCCTGTTCCTCGTAAGAATTGAGGGCTGCTTTCTTTTAAGATGTTGAAAACCTGATCAAAGAAGGATTCTTTCTTTTCAGCGGTATCTGTAGAAACAGGTTGTTTTGTCACCATGTCATCCATGAGTTTGACCTGGTCTTTGGTTGAAATGTTGGCTAAAGCAGCATTGACTTGGTCAATCCGTTTGTCGCCTTTTTTCATCCCGATCGCGATTGTAGCGTCTTCTTCTCCAACTTCAAATCCTTTTTTGAATTCAATCATCTTAAAATGAGGATTAGCAGATTCAGCTGTCAAGGCTTCAGGTCGTTCAGAAACGTAGGCGTCAATGACACCAGATTCCAAAGCTTGGCGCATTTGGGCAAAGTCCCCCATAGCCGTTCCTTTTTTAGCCCCTTTTAGCTGCGAAATGAGATTATAGAGGTAGACCCCTTGCTGAGAGGTGACCTTTGCGTCCTTAAAGTCATCTAGACTAGTCGCATTGGCATATTTTCCATCTTTGCGAACGAGCATCACCGGCTCACTAGTGTAATAGCTCTTTGAGAAAGCTATTTCTTTCTTACGTTCTGCGGTGGGGCTCATGCCTGCAATGATCATATCGATTTTTCCAGATGAGAGAGCAGGGATTAGACCATTCCAAGATGTTTTGACAACCAAGGGTTTTTTCCCAAGCTTTTCTGCTACCTTTTTAGCGATTTGAACATCGTAGCCATTGGCGTATTGATTGGTACCATCAATCTTAACGGCACCATTTGAATCATCTTTTTGCGTCCAGTTAAACGGTGCATAAGCCGCTTCCATCCCGATACGCAGATAATCCTCTTCTTTATCTTTATGAGTAGTTGCTAGAAAAATCAAGAGGACCGCCACTATTCCAGCAAAAACTCCAATGAGTGATTTTTTCATATGGTCTCCTATTTCTATAAAATTTTATCTTCTTATTGTACAAGAATTTGTATCACTTTTCAAATAAATTCTTCTTTTTATTTAAAAAATGCTATAATAATACAAAGGAGCGTGATCAAATGAAAAAGTTTTTGTATCTTGTTTTCGCCATTCTTATCTGTATTTTTGTGGTCCGTGATGTTCAAGCATCTAGTCCCTCCTATGATGTCCTTTCCTACCGAGGAACCCTGACTTTAAATACCTGGGATGATGCTACTTATGAGGAAGAACTAGTCTATTATTTCAAGAACTCCTATAATGGGCAGTACGTCACCTTAGGAAGTGCTGGGAACATGCCACAAGGCTTTGAAATTGAGATGCCACCAAAGGTTGAGGTGGAAGGTCGCGAGCTTGACAGAGAGCCTGAGATTACAAACTTAGGGGACGGCTACCGAGTGAAAATTTATAATAGCGGGGTAGCGCATGATACGGTCAAAGTAAAGGTGACTTGGAACTTGAAAAATCTCCTCTTTGTCCATCAGGATATCTTAAGGCTCAATTGGAAGCCAATCAGTGATGGAGATAGAGGTGTTTCAAAAGTAGAGTTGAAAGTGATTCCTAAATTCGCTTCTCCAACAACAACTTCTGAATTGCATGTTCATACAGCCTACCTGGGTCCTGAGGCAGTTGTCACTAAAGACCAAGCAGACTATACAGCAACTATATCTAATTTGCCAAGCAAAGAGGGTGTTGAACTCTCAGCCTATTGGTTGAAATCGGATCTTGCGTCCCTAGGGGAGTCATCTCGCAATACAGGCTTGATGAAAGAGGATGAATACCACCGCTTAGAAGAGCACATTGCTCAAACCAGACTGTGGATACACCTGTTCTGGAATCTGATTCTTCCAGCAATCATTTTGCTTTTCCTCCTCTTAGCCATTTATTACTGGCGGAAATTCAAGAAGGCTACCTGGTCTGGTGTTACTTATCCTACGGATACGCGGATGTATGAGTTGCCGAACAATCTTGCCCCCTTGGTCATGGCCTCAGTCGTCTATTCAACGGAGATCGATGAGGCTTGTCCGGCAGGTAATCCAGATTCAAAATCCACATTTTCTTTTGACAAATTGTTGCAGGCAACCTTGCTTGATTTGATGGATAGAGGTGCGATCGCTTATCGACAAGATGGAGAGAAGACGATTCTTAGTCGACAAAATCAGGATTCGTTAGATGACTTTGAGCGTGACTTTTTGAATATGGCTTTTGGTAATAAGCTCGAATGTACAGTTGACCACTTATTCGAAGATTTCTACATTGACCCGTCTCTGTATAAACATGCTAAGAAGAAAGATCAAGATCGGATTCGTGCCGAAGGTAGAGAAGCACAAATTCAGATTAATTGTGCAGTTAACGCAGTTGCTCGCGGGGTTCAAAGTAAAATTCGAAGTATCGGTTTTCCAACTTATTACCGTCCCTTAAGTCCACAAGAAAATACTTTGGGACGAAGAGCCATTACCTATGGAATTGTCGCCTGTATTATTGCTTTCTTGGCTTTCTTTGCTAGGGATGAGATCTTCCACAGCTTTTCCATCTACTACATGCCGGCTACAGTCGCTTTAGGGGTCATTCCAATTCTTTTGAGTAAACGCTATAAAGTCGCTCAAAGAGATGGTGTCGTTAATGCGGCAGGTGCTGAGCAACGTTATTACTGGGATAGCTTCGGTCGCATGTTGAAAGAGATTGCCCACCTTAACGATGCAGAACTGCAGTCTTTAGTTCTCTGGAATCGTTTATTGGTGTATGCAGCTTTATACGGTGTAGCTGACAAGGTGGCTAAAGTGATGAAACTGCGTCAGATTCATATTCAAAATCCAGCCTTGGATGCCTTTGTGTATACTTCGTTTTATCACCATTTGTCTCACTCTAGTAATGCCATGTCTACCTATAGTACGACGGCAACGACAGCTAGTCATTTCACTGTTTCCTCTAGTAGTGGAGGAGGTTTCTCTGGCGGAGGTGGAGGAGGAGGTTTTGGTGCCTTCTAATCTTGCCTTTAGCATTGAAAGATGCAATGAGTTCAGCAAAAGGGTCGGAAAGACCCCGCAGCTGAACTCTTTTTAATATATTAATTAAATCTAGTCGGATGGATAGAATTATGATATAATGAAACAAATGTAAGTTTAGGAGAAAAAGATGTTTCTGTTTGAATTAATCAAGGCAATTATTTTTGGGATTGTTGAAGGGATTACAGAATGGTTGCCAATCTCAAGTACGGGTCACTTGATTCTATTTCAAGATTTTATTCAATTTAAAAACCAAGATCCTGCTTTTATGGAGATGTTTAACGTTGTCATCCAATTGGGTGCCATCCTTGCAGTTGTAGTCATTTATTTTGACAAGTTGTATCCGTTTAAACCGGGAAAATCTCCACTAGAAGTTCGCAGAACCTGGCAATTATGGGCAAAAGTGGCTGTGGCGACTCTTCCATTGATCTTTGTGTTTAAATTGGACGATTGGTTTGAGGCACATTTTCACAATTCGATTTCAGTTGCCATCATGTTAATTACCTACGGGGTTGCTTTTATCTATCTTGAAAGACGGGAACAAGTTCAGCCTCAGGTAACGGAATTGCATAAATTGCCTTACCGAACAGCGCTTTATATTGGCCTTTTCCAAGTTCTATCTCTCTTTCCAGGTACCAGTCGGTCTGGTGCTACGATTGTTGGTGGTTTGATCAATGGGGTTAGCCGTCCAGTCGTGACAGAATTTACCTTCTACCTCGGGATCCCAGCTATGTTTGGCGCGAGTCTCCTAAAAGTTGCTAAATTCGCTCTGGGAGGTCATTCGCTTGCTTTTGGTCAACTCTTTATCCTTCTAGTAGCCATGGGAGTAGCCTTTATGGTGAGTATGTATGCGATCCGTTTCTTGACAGATTATGTGAAGAGTCATGATTTTACCGCTTTTGGGAAATACCGGATCGTCCTTGGTTCGATCTTGCTTTTGTATGGTTTGATCCGTGTCATTTTCTAGGTGAAGTATTCTGATATTCGTTCGATGATTATAGAGGTTGGTGACTTTTGTCTCAACCTCTTTTCACTACATCCTTTTTTTGAATTCTGTCCATTTTTTTAGTATAATAGTAGGACTAGAAGTATGAGGTTACGCTATGAAAATGAAGCAAATAAGTGATTCAACAATTAAAATCACGATTCAACTAGAAGACCTAGAAGAAAGAGGAATGGAAATCGCGGATTTCCTTGTTCCACAAGAAAAGACAGAAGAATTTTTCTATGCGATTTTAGATGAGCTCGAAATGCCTGAAAGTTTCCTAGATAGTGGAATGCTGAGCTTTCGTGTCACTCCTAAGCCAGATAAATTAGATGTTTTTGTCACTAAATCAAAGATTGACCAACAATTGGATTTTGACGATTTATCAGAGCTGCCAGATATGGAAGAGTTGTCCCATATGACGCCTGATGAATTCATCAAGACCTTGGAAAAAACTATCTCTGACAAGACAAAAGGAGATGCAGAGGCTATTCATCATCTAGAGCAAGAAGAACTGCGGGCTAATCAAGAGAACAAAGAGGTATCGGAGCTACCGGCCAGCCAATATATCTATTTTATCTTGCATTTTTCAACACTTCAGCAAGTGGTGGATTTTGCGAAGACGGTCACGTATTCAGTTGATACTTCTGAATTGTACAAGATGGAATCTGATTATTATTTAACTGTCTTAGTAGATACAGAACACCAACCAAGCCAATACCCAACTTGGTTATTAGCAATCATTCGTGAGTACGCGGATGATTCCGAAGTGACGCGCGCAGTCTTACAAGAGCATGGTCACTTGCTGATGGTGTCAGGTGCGATTGAGAATTTGAAGAAAGTTGCTAGCCTATGATGTCTTTTTCCTTGCAATTCGTTTTGGTATTGATCGCAACCTTTTTGATTGCACTGGTTTTGACGCCTTTGGTTCGGCTATTTGCTTTCAAGATTGATGCAGTGGATTATCCCAATGCTCGTAGGATCAACACCAAACCTATGCCCAGTGCAGGTGGCTTGTCGATTGTGATTGCTTTTACAATCGCAACTCTGTGCTTTATCCCGATGCTGACATCAACGACTTTACAGATCAAACATTACCTAGCCTATACCTTACCGGTCGTAGGGGCAGGCTGGATTATTGCTTTGACTGGATTAATTGATGATGTTAAGGAATTATCTGCTAAGAAAAAGATGATTGGGATCCTGATTGCGGCCAATTTGATTTGGTTTGTGACAGACTTCAAGCTAAATGATTTTAAGATCCCCTTTGGTGGTCCCTTACTTCATTTTGAACCATGGTTATCTTATATCTTGACAGTGATTTGGATTGTTTCTATTACCAATGCGGTCAATTTAATCGACGGTTTGGATGGTTTGGTAAGTGGTGTTTCCATCATTTCCTTAGTAACCATGGGGATTGTTTCTTATTTCTTTTTACCAGTTCCCAATCTTTTCTTGACCATGACCATCTTTGTGCTGGTTGCGGCCATCGCTGGTTTCTTTCCCTTTAACTACCATCCTGCCATTCTCTATCTGGGAGACACAGGCGCCTTGTTTATTGGGTTTATGATTTCTGTCTTGTCTTTGCAAGGCTTGAAAAATGCGACTGCCGTTGCGGTCGTAACTCCTATGATTATCCTTGGAGTTCCGATTACAGATACCTTTTTGGCCATTATCCGTCGAACCCTATCAGGTCAAAAATTTTATAAACCGGATCGCAACCACTTGCACCACCGCCTGCTCTCTTTGGGCTTGACACATCGAGGAACAGTGCTAGTGATTTATGGGATTTCGATGATCTTTTCAATGATCTCATTATTGCTCAATATTTCCACTCGTATCGGAGGTATTTTGCTGGTGATCGGGCTCTTATTTGGAGTAGAGCTACTAGCAGAATTGATTGGGGTGTTAGGTCCTAGTCACAGTCCGCTGTTAAATGTCCTACGTTATATTGGAAATTCCTCCTACCGTGAGGAAGTACGACAAAAGCGAAAAAAGAGAAGTAAACAAGAATAGTTCTAATCAAAAGAAAAGCCATTTAGGCTTTTTTTTGATATACTTGAAAGGTAAAACATTACTTTGTTTTGAAGGAGTCTTCTGTTTGAAGTTTTCCAAATTGCAAAGTAAAAAGAAAGGGAATGCAATGTCGACATTAGAAATTAAAGACCTTCACGTTGAAATTGAAGGCAAAGAAATTTTAAAAGGTGTAAACCTAACCCTTAAAACGGGTGAAATCGCAGCCATCATGGGACCAAACGGAACAGGGAAATCGACTCTGTCAGCTGCCATTATGGGAAACCCAAATTATGAAGTGACCAAGGGTGAGATCCTGTTTGATGGTGTCAACATCTTAGAATTAGAAGTAGACGAACGGGCACGCATGGGCTTGTTCCTAGCCATGCAATACCCTTCAGAAATCCAAGGAATTACCAATGCTGAATTTTTACGTGCAGCCATGAATGCTGGTAAGGAAGAGGATGAAAAAATTTCCATTCGTGATTTCATCAAAAAATTGGATGAGAAGATGGAATTGCTTAACATGAAAGAAGAAATGGCAGAACGTTACCTCAATGAAGGCTTCTCTGGTGGTGAGAAAAAACGCAATGAAATCCTTCAATTATTGATGTTGGAGCCAACCTTTGCCCTTTTGGATGAAATTGACTCTGGTTTGGATATTGATGCTCTGAAAGTCGTTTCTAAAGGAGTCAATGCCATGCGTGGAGAAGGTTTTGGTGCTATGATCATCACCCACTACCAACGTTTGCTAAACTATATTACTCCAGATGTCGTCCATGTCATGATGGAAGGCCGTGTCGTGCTTTCAGGTGGTCCAGAATTGGCTGCGCGCTTGGAACGTGAAGGCTATGCAAAACTGGCAGAAGAACTCGGTTACGACTATAAAGAAGAACTATAACATGATGACAAGTCGTCTTATGTGATCATGAATAACAAATAGTATCTTTATTAGGAGAAAAAAATGAGTATTGAAAAAATTACCCTCTTTTCGGAACTGCACGCGGAACCAAGTTGGCTGCAGGATTTACGAAAGAAAGCATTTGACAAGATCAATCAGTTGGAATTGCCAGCCATTGAACGGGTCAAATTTCATCGTTGGAATCTAGGGGATGGGAGTATTTCTGAGAGTGAAGCTTCTGTCAATGTTCCTGATTTTACCGCTCTTGATTCAAATTTAAAATTGGTCCAAGTCGGAACACAAACTGTCTTTGAACAGGTCCCACAAGCCTTAGCAGACCAAGGAATTCTTTTCACAGATTTCCATTCTGCCTTAGAGGAAATTCCGCAAGTGGTAGAAGACTACTTCATGTCTTCGGTCAAATACGATGATGACAAACTAGCAGCTTACCACACAGCATATTTTAATAGTGGGGCTGTCCTCTATATTCCAGATAACGTCGAAATTTCAGAACCAATCGAAGGCATTTTCTACCAGGATAGCGATAGTGATGTACCTTTTAACAAACACATTTTGATTATCGCTGGTAAAAACAGTAAGTTCAGCTATTTGGAACGCTTGGAATCAAAAGGTGAAGGCACAGCAAAAGCAACGGCTAATGTGACGGTTGAAGTGATCGCCCGCTCAGGTGCTCAAGTGAAATTTGCGGCGATTGACCGCCTGGGTGAAAATGTCACAGCCTACATCAGTCGCCGTGGCAAACTAGGACAGGATGCCAGCATTGATTGGGCTATCGGTGTCATGAATGAAGGCAATGTAGTTGCAGACTTTGACAGTGACTTGGTTGGAAATGGAAGTCACGCTGATTTGAAGGTCGTTGCCTTATCAAGCGGTCGTCAGGTGCAAGGAATTGATACGCGCGTGACCAACTTTGGTTGTAACTCGATCGGAAATATCTTGCAACATGGGGTTATTCTTGAAAAAGGGACCTTGACCTTTAACGGAATTGGTCATATTATCAAGGGTGCTAAAGGAGCAGATGCTCAGCAAGAAAGCCGTGTCTTGATGTTATCGGATCAAGCGCGTTCAGATGCCAATCCAATCCTTTTGATTGATGAAAATGACGTTACAGCAGGCCACGCAGCATCGATCGGTCAAGTGGACCCAGAAGATATGTATTACCTCATGAGTCGTGGTCTGGATCAACACACGGCAGAACGTTTAGTGGTGCGTGGTTTCTTGGGATCTGTTATTGTTGAAATCCCAGTTAAAGAAGTACGTGATGAAATGATTGCCACCATTGAAGAAAAGTTATCTCAACGCTAAGGAGAAACAATGCTAGATAAAAATACGATTGCTCAAGATTTTCCCATTCTCGATCAACTAGTCCACGATGAGCCTTTGGTTTATCTAGATAATGCAGCGACGACGCAAAAACCAACATGTGTTCTGGAAGCAGTTAACCAGTACTATTTGCAGGATAACGCTAATGTTCACCGTGGAGTTCATACCTTGGCTGAACGAGCGACAGCAGCCTATGAGGTGGCGCGTGAAAAAGTCAGAAAATTTATCAACGCTTCATCGACCAAGGAAGTGCTCTTTACAAGAGGGACAACGACGGGACTCAACTGGGTAGCGCGCTATGCAGAAGAAGTCCTAAAAGAAGGGGACGAAGTCCTGATCTCCATCATGGAACATCACTCTAACATCATCCCTTGGCAGCAAGCCTGCAGGAAAACAGGAGCAAAACTGGTCTATGTCTATCTAAAAGATGGCTTACTGGATATGCAAGACTTAAAGAGCAAGCTTAGTGAGAAGACAAAATTTGTCTCCATCACCCATGCTTCCAATGTCTTAGGGGTGGTCAATCCGATTAAGGAAATTGCCCAATTAGCTCATGAAGTTGGAGCGATGATGGTCGTAGATGGGGCTCAATCAACCCCTCATATGGCTATTGATGTACAAGACTTAGATGCGGATTTCTTTGCTTTTTCTGGCCATAAGATGGTTGCACCGACAGGGATTGGTGTCCTCTACGGGAGAGAAGAGCTCTTGCATCAAATGTCTCCGATCGAGTTTGGGGGCGAGATGATTGACTTTGTCTACGAGCAATCTGCTTCTTGGAAGGAATTGCCTTGGAAATTTGAAGCTGGAACACCTCATATGGCTGGTGCAATTGGTCTTGGTGCAGCGATCGATTACTTAGAGGGGTTGGGAATGGACCAAATAGAAGCGCATGAGCATGAATTGATTGCCTATGTGTTTCCCAAATTACAGGCTATCGAAGGCTTGACGATTTATGGTTCCCAAGACTTAGCCCAACGTTCTGGCGTGATTTCTTTTAATCTTGGAGACCTCCATCCCCATGATTTGGCAACAGCTCTAGATTACGAAGGGATTGCCGTTCGTGCAGGTCACCACTGTGCCCAACCCTTGCTTCAATACCTACAGGTTCCAGCAACAACGAGAGCCAGTTTTTATATCTACAACACCAAAGCGGACTGTGATCAATTAATTGAGGCATTGGTCAAAGCAAAGGAGTTTTTCAATGGCACTTTCTAAATTAGATTCGCTGTACATGGCGGTCGTAGCTGACCATTCAAAACATCCCCACCACCAAGGAAAGATTGAAGATGTTGATCAGATCCAACTCAACAATCCAACTTGTGGAGATGTGATCCAGTTGAGTGTGAAATTTGATGAGAATGATAGGGTCCAAGATATTGCTTTTGTCAATTCAGGTTGTACCATCTCAACAGCTTCGGCTAGTATGATGACAGATGCTGTAATGGGAAAAACAAAAGAGGAAGTCGAAGAATTGGCACAGGTCTTTTCAGAGATGGTCCAAGGTCAATCAGATCCTCGGCAAGAGGAATTGGGTGACGCAGCCTTCTTATCTGGAGTCTCTAAATTCCCACAACGGATTAAATGTGCGACCCTCTCCTGGAATGCTCTTAAAAAAGCGATCGAACGTAGCAAATAATTAAAAGAAGAAACAGAGAAAGAAAGGAAATTATGGCTGAAGAAAGAGTCGAACCGAAACCAATTGATCTCGGTGAATATAAATTTGGATTTCACGATGACGTTCAACCTATTCTCTCAACAGGAAAAGGCTTGAATGAAGCGGTTATTCGTGAATTGTCTGCAGCAAAAAATGAACCAGAATGGATGCTGGAGTTCCGCTTGAAATCTTTTGAAACCTTCAAAAAGATGCCCATGCAAACCTGGGGTGCCGATCTATCAGAGATTGACTTTGATGATTTGATTTATTATCAAAAACCATCGGATAAACCTGCCCGTTCTTGGGATGAAGTTCCAGAGAAAATCAAGGAAACCTTTGAGCGTATCGGGATTCCAGAAGCCGAACGTGCCTACCTAGCGGGGGCTTCTGCCCAGTATGAATCAGAAGTGGTTTACCACAATATGAAAGAAGAGTTTGAAAAGTTGGGAATTATCTTTACCGATACGGATTCTGCCTTGAAAGAATACCCAGATCTTTTCAAACAGTATTTTGCAAAGTTAGTACCTCCAACGGATAACAAGTTGGCTGCCCTCAACTCAGCTGTTTGGTCTGGTGGAACCTTCATTTATGTACCAAAAGGCGTAAAAGTAGACGTTCCCCTTCAAACTTACTTCCGTATCAACAACGAAAATACAGGTCAGTTTGAGCGTACCTTGATTATCGTGGATGAGGGAGCAAGCGTTCACTACGTTGAAGGCTGTACAGCACCGACCTATTCAAGCAATAGCCTACATGCAGCGATTGTGGAGATCTTTGCCTTGGATGGTGCCTACATGCGCTACACGACCATCCAAAACTGGTCAGACAATGTCTACAACTTGGTCACCAAGCGGGCCAAAGCTCAAAAAGATGCCACAGTTGAGTGGATCGACGGAAACCTAGGTGCCAAGACAACCATGAAGTACCCATCTGTTTATCTGGATGGAGAAGGAGCGCGTGGAACCATGTTGTCCATTGCCTTTGCGAATGCAGGGCAACACCAAGATACAGGTGCTAAGATGATCCACAATGCGCCTCATACCAGCTCATCTATCGTATCGAAGTCTATCGCAAAAGGTGGCGGAAAGGTAGATTACCGTGGACAAGTTACCTTTAACAAAAATTCCAAGAAATCAGTTTCTCACATCGAGTGTGACACCATTATCATGGATGATTTATCTGCATCAGACACGATTCCATTTAATGAAATCCACAACTCACAAGTTGCTTTGGAGCACGAAGCCAAGGTTTCAAAAATCTCAGAAGAACAACTGTATTATTTGATGAGTCGTGGTCTGTCTGAATCAGAAGCGACAGAAATGATTGTCATGGGATTTGTAGAGCCCTTTACAAAAGAACTTCCAATGGAATATGCCGTTGAGTTAAACCGACTCATTAGCTACGAAATGGAAGGATCTGTAGGATAATCCGTTTTAATAGCAAAAAAATCACAATGGATCTGACTCCATTGTGATTTTTTTCTTATAATTTTTCGTTGACATAGCGAACGAATTCATTCCACCAAACCTTTAAGAAAAAGCTTTTCTCAATGGTTTTTCCTGCTACCATATCGACCGTAGGCTCTTGATCTTCTAAGTATCCACGTCCGATTTTATCTGGATCAGTGTAGTGTAATTTTCCAAGATTAGTGCCTGATTTGACAGGTGCTCGGAATGATTCTTGGTCACTCTTGAATTGAATTTTTGGTTCCGCTTGACTACCTTGTTTTTCGACGATATAGAAGTCTTTTTTTGCAACAGCTAAAACAGTCTCTGACTTTCCATCCATGATAGTTGCCTTACTTTTTCCGTAAGGATCTCCTTCTTTAACGACAATGGAAGAAACAAAGGTTCGTACCACGTAGTTCATCAGAGAAGAAGTAGCCACAAAGCGTGCATATGGATCACCGTCAACTGCCTCCACTCCTAGGACAACTGTGATCATATGGATGCCATTTTGCGTCGTCGATGCAGCAAATGTGATACCACCTTTGGTAGAGTTGCTGACCCGTAGGCCATCAACTCCCGAACGGTAATTCGGCATGCCTTCTAGCATCAGGTTGGGATTTTCAATCTGCGTGTTTGAAAAAAGAGCAGTGGGTTTTGAAGTATATTTGGTCACTTCAGGAAAATCCTGGAGTAAGTGCTTGGCAATAACAGCAATGTCATAAGCACTCAATTGATTTTCGTCTTCTTTCCCGTCGGAATCTCCGCTGATGGTTTGAGTATTTAATCCGGTAGCATTGATTAAATGAGGAGATTGAATGCCCCATTCAGCAAGTTTCTGCTTCATTTTTTCAACAAAGCTTTTCTCAGATCCACCCACTTTCTCAGCTAAGGCCAAGGCAGCAGTGCTAGAATTTCCAACTAAAAGAGCAGTCAATAACTGTTCAACCGTATATTGGTTCGCCTCCATAGGAAGAGTGCCAGCAGCTTCGATATCATTTAAGGCCAAAGCTTTCTCAGACAATTTGATAGGATCTTTCAGAGAAAGTTTTTTTTCATGAATGGCTTCGAAAATCAGATAAGTGGTCAAGAGTGTAGATAGTCCCCCCACATCTCGCTTTTTCTCCGAATCCTTTTCATATAATATTTTACCTGTGTCAGCTTCAACAGCAATAGCACTTTGAGCAGGAAGATCCAGATCATCTGCTAGAACGACCTGATAAGGTAAACTGCATAACAGCAGCATAAAGGTTAAAAAAGAAAGAAAGAATTTTTTCACAGTTGTTTCCTCGTTACTTAATCTTCTCTATTGTATCATACAAATGATTAATGGAAAATCGTAAAATCATCAATTAGGCTAAAAAATCAGTCATAGCAAGGCTTTTGGATAGTGTTGAAGCAAATATTCAGAAAATTTAGTTTACTTTTTTTTCTACTTGTGATATAATCTTAAACAAATCTAAAAAAACTATTGGAGAATTCCTATGAAAAAAGGTAAAGTATTCGCAGTTGCCGGAGTAACACTCCTTGCAGCTGGATTGTTAGCTGCATGTTCTAGTTCAAATACTAGCAAAGCAAGCTCAGGCGAAGACAAAAACTATGGTTATGTCTATACTTCAGATCCAACAACTTTGGACTATACAATTTCTTCTAAAGCTGCTACCCATGACATCACTACAAATGTGGTAGACGGTTTGTTAGAAAATGATAAATACGGTAACCTTGTACCTTCACTTGCGGAAGACTGGTCTGTTTCTAAAGACGGTTTGACTTATACCTACAAGATTCGTAAAGGTGTCAAATGGTATGATGCGGATGGTGAAGAACACGGCGAAGTGACTGCCAAAGACTTCGTGACTGGTTTGAAACACGCTGCTGATAAAAAATCAGAAGAACTTCCACTAGTTCAAGGCTCAATCAAAGGCTTGGATGATTATGTGCAAGGAAAAACTACAGACTTCAGCCAAGTTGGTGTCAAAGCGGTTGATGATTACACACTTCAATACACATTGAACAAACCTGAAACTTTCTGGAACTCTAAAACGACTAACGGAATTTTGTTCCCAATAAGCACAGAGTTCTTGAAGAGTAAGGGAGATGATTTTGGTCAACCAAACGATGTGAAGTCAATCCTTGCAAACGGACCTTTCCTTCTTAAATCAATCACTTCAAAATCATCTGTTGTATTTGAAAAGAATGACAACTACTGGGATAAGAAAAACGTTCACCTGAAAGAAGTAAAATATACTTATTACGATGGATCAGACCAAGATTCATTGGCACGTGGATTCTCTGATGGTGCTTATACAAAAGCTCGCCTTTTCCCTGCAAGTTCAAACTTTGCAACTGTAGAAAAAAAATATAAAGACGATATCTTTACTACACCAGCAGGATCAGGTGTAGCAGTTCTTGGCTTTAACCTTGATCGTCAATCTTACAAACACACTGCTAAGAAATCCGATGCTGAAAAATCTTCTACTAAGAAAGCAATTTTGAACAAAGATTTCCGTCAGGCCATCACTTTTGCCTTGAACCGTGAAAGCTACTCAGCACAAGTCAATGGTAAAGAATTTGCTAAACCAGCTATCCGTAATACATATGTTGCGCCTGCGTTCGTACAAGTAGATGGAAAAGACTTCGGAAATGTAGTTGCAGATAAGTTGACTACTTATGGAGACCAATGGAAGGGTATCAACCTTGCAGATGGTCAAGATGGTCTTTACAACAAAGATAAAGCGAAAGCACAACTTGAAAAAGCCAAAGCTGAACTTCAAAAAGATGGTGTTCAATTCCCAATTCATATTGATGTACCGGTAGCACAAAATTCTACAAACTTTGTTTCACGGATGCAATCTCTGAAACAAACTGTGGAAGATACTCTTGGTAAAGACAATGTCGTTCTTGATCTTCAAATGATGGACTCAGACGAAGTGTTGAATATTACTTTGAATGTGCCATCAGCTGCAGACGCAGACTGGGATCTTCAAGGAATGGTCGGATGGAACCCAGACTATGATGATCCATCAACTTACCTTGATACTCTTCAACCAGCTTCTGAGGACCAAACAAAAGTTTACCTTGGTTTTGCAGGTGGTGTAGATAACCCATCAGCAAAAGCTGTAGGTTTGGATGAGTTTGCAAAACTTCTTGATGATGCAAACAACGAATCACAAGATGTTGTGAAACGTTATGAAAAATATGCTGAAGCTCAAGCTTGGTTGAGTGATAGTGCGATTGTTATTCCAACGATGTCAAGTACAGGTGCTGCAACAGTTGTTTCTAAGGTAGTTCCATTCTCTGAACCATCATCACAAACAGGTAACAAAGGTTCAACATACTTGAAATACGTTGAAGTTCAAGATGAGCCGGTTACTAAGAAACAATACGATGAAGCCCTTAAGAAATGGCAAAAAGAAAAAGCTGAGTCAAATAAAAAAGCTCAACAAGATCTTGAAAAACACGTTAAATAATTAAATTATTGATTTTCATTAGAACTTTCTCTTCTAGGGGAGAAAGTTCTTTTGGACATTAAAGGAATGAAATATGAAAAAATATGTTTTTATGCGTATTTTACGTTCATTGGTGTCAATCTTCCTTGTGACGACATTGACCTACATGATCATTTATACGCTTACCCCGAGAAATCTCATCTTCAAAAATGACCCAAACTATAACAAAGTTGCGAAGACAAAAGATTCGAAGATCAACTACGAAAACACTGTCTATGACCGCATGGGTTATTTAGAATACATGGACTCTAAAACCTTGCAACAAAAAGCAAGTAAGGAAAATTCTTCTGTAACGGTTGATGCAACATCAGCTAACGAAAAGATCTATAACAAATACATTAACAAATTAGGTCATGGTTGGCAGTTGAAACGGTTCCCAGAAAGCAAATCCTTCTATGCAGTTCGAGAAATCCCAGTTTTTGAGCGTGTTATTGGCTTCTATGGCAATTTGATTCAATTTGATCATCCAGGAGTGGTTAAAGATGCTTCAAATCCAAATCTCAAACGCTACATCCGTATTGAAAATGATCCGTCAATTGGATGGTCTGTAGTTGGTTCTGGTACCAAGCACAAGTATCTCTTGTACTTCAATGGACAATTCCCATATGTTCATCAGAACTTTGTGAGCCTAAACCTTGGGGATTCTTACCCAACTTATTCAAATACTCCAGTTCTTCAAGTAATTTCGCAAGGACAAGGAACAACCAAGAAGAGTGAAGTGAATTTCCCTACAGGTAAGAAGATTTCTTCTATCGATATCTATTCACGTACCTACAAATCACCAAGTAAGGCAGACTCACAAGATATTGACCGTTTTGGTAAAGGAGATGCCTATACAGCAACATTGAGCAATTACGAAAACCCTTCCATGATTGCAAGTTCTTCTATTATTGGTTTGATCGGTATTGCCATTGCTTACTTGATTGCGGTCCCACTCGGATCTTATATGGCTCTTTTGAAGAACTCATGGTTTGATAGTATTTCAACTGGTGCTTTGACATTCATGATGTCTCTTCCAACTATTGCCTTGGTTTATATCGTACGTTTGGCAGGTTCTTTATTTGGACTTCCAGATTCATTCCCAGTTCTTGGGGCACAAGATTGGCGTTCATACGTCTTGCCATCGCTGATTCTGGGCTTGTTGAGTGCACCATTTATTGCCGTTTGGATCCGTCGATACATGATCGATATTCACTCACAAGATTTTGTCCGTTTTGCTCGTTCAAAAGGTTTGTCAGAAAAAGAAATTTCGAAAAAACATATTTTCAAAAATGCTATGGTACCATTGGTATCAGGTATTCCAGGATCTATTATCGGGGTTATCTCAGGTGCGACTCTTACAGAAACAGTCTTTGCCTTCCCTGGTATGGGTAAAATGTTGATTGACTCTATTAAAGCATCAAATAACACCATGGTGATCGGGCTTGTCTTTATCTTTACTTCGCTTGGTATCTTTGCAGCGATGTTAGGAGATATCTTGATGACAGTGCTTGACCCACGGATTAAATTGACAAATACGAAAGGAGGCAAATAATGGCTACAATCGATAAAAATAAATTCCAATTTGTAAAGCGTGATGATTTTGCCTCTGAAGTAATTGATGCTCCTGCGTATTCTTACTGGAGATCCGTATTCAGACAGTTCTTGAAAAAAAGAACGACCATTATTATGCTGGCCATCTTGGTTAGTATCTTATTGATGAGTTTTGTTTACCCAATGTTTTCAAAATTCGATTACAACGATGTTAGTAAGGTAAACGACTTTACAGCTCGTTTGAATCCACCTAGTGCCAAAGCCTTCTTCGGTACAGATAACAACGGTAAATCTCTCTTTGATGGGGTTTGGTTCGGGGCTCGTAACTCCATTGTTATTTCCTTTATTGCGACAGTGATTAATGTGGTCGTCGGTGTTATCGTTGGTGGTATTTGGGGAATTTCAAAATCCATCGACCGAATTATGATGGAAGTTTACAACGTTATTTCAAACATTCCATTCATGTTGATCGTTATCGTCTTGACCTATTCTATGGGATCTGGTTTCTGGAATTTGATTCTGGCCATGTCCTTGACAGGTTGGATCGGAATTGCCTACACTATTCGTGTCCAAATTATGCGTTACCGTGATTTGGAATATAACCTTGCCAGCCGAACTTTGGGAACACCAACCTTTAAAATTGTAACAAAAAATATTTTGCCACAATTGGTATCAGTTATCGTGACCCAAACATCTCAGTTGCTTCCAAGTTTTATTTCTTACGAAGCCTTCCTTTCATTCTTTGGATTAGGTCTTCCAATCACCGTTCCAAGTTTGGGACGTTTGATTTCTGACTATTCTCAAAACGTGACAACAAATGCCTACCTATTCTGGATTCCGTTGACTGTTTTGATCTTAGTATCCTTGTCATTCTTTATCGTCGGACAAAACTTAGCCGATGCCAGCGACCCACGTACACATAGATAGGAGGAGTAGATATGACAACCAATAATAATATTATTTTATCTGCTCAAGATATCGTAGTGGAATTTGATGTGCGCGACCGCGTATTAACAGCTATTCGTGGCGTATCGCTTGAGCTAGTAGAAGGTGAAGTTCTTGCCTTAGTTGGTGAATCTGGATCCGGAAAATCAGTTTTGACAAAAACCTTCACCGGTATGTTAGAAGATAATGGCCGTATTGCCAAAGGTAGTATTAAATACCGTGGTCAAGAATTGACAGAGCTGAAATCCAATAAAGATTGGGAAACCATTCGTGGGTCTAAGATTGCTACGATTTTCCAAGATCCTATGACCAGCTTGGATCCAATCAATACCATTGGATCACAAATTACAGAAGTCATTATCAAACACCAAGGAAAAACACCTAAAGAAGCCAAAGAAATGGCTTTGGATTATATGGACAAAGTTGGTATTCCAGATGCAGAACGCCGTTTTGACGAATACCCATTCCAATACTCTGGTGGGATGCGTCAACGGATCGTTATCGCCATTGCCTTGGCCTGCCACCCAGACATTTTGATCTGTGATGAACCAACGACAGCCCTTGATGTAACGATTCAAGCCCAAATCATTGATTTGTTGAAATCATTGCAAAAAGAATACCAATTTACAGTTATCTTTATCACCCACGACCTTGGTGTTGTTGCAAGTATTGCTGATAAAGTAGCGGTTATGTATGCTGGTGAGATTATAGAGTTTGGTAAAGTAGAAGAAATTTTCTATGACCCTAAACATCCATATACTTGGAGTTTGCTTTCAAGTTTGCCACAATTATCAACATCAGATGGAGACCTTTACTCTATTCCAGGTACACCACCATCCTTGTATGCTCCAATTGAAGGAGATGCCTTCGCCCTTCGCTCAGATTATGCTATGCAAATAGACTTTGAAGAGCCAGCTCCAGCCTTCAAAATTACAGATACACACTGGGCTAAGACTTGGTTGCTTCATCCAGATGCTCCAGCAGTCCATAAACCTGAAGTAATTGAAAACCTTCACGAAAAAATTGGCTCAAAAATGGGCTTCACTCACATTACAGATTAGGAGGAAGGAAATGACTGAAAAATTAGTTGAAATTAAAGATTTAGAAATTTCCTTCGGTGAAGGAAGTAAAAAATTCGTTGCTGTTAAAAATGCAAACTTTTTCATTAACAAGGGGGAAACATTCTCTCTTGTAGGTGAATCAGGAAGTGGTAAAACAACAATCGGACGTGCGATCATTGGTCTGAATGATACAAGTGCTGGAGAAATTTACTACGGTGGTCGTAAGATCAACGGTAAAAATACTCACAGTGAAAAGTCTGAGTTGCTCCGGAAGATTCAAATGATCTTCCAAGATCCAGCTGCCAGTTTGAATGAGCGTGCAACTGTCGACTATATCATATCTGAAGGTTTGTACAACCATCATTTATTTAATAGTGAAGAAGAGCGCCAGGAAAAAGTAAAGAATATCATGCATGAAGTCGGTCTTCTTGCAGAACATTTGACACGTTACCCTCACGAATTCTCAGGTGGTCAACGTCAACGGATCGGTATTGCCCGTGCACTTGTCATGGAGCCAGAATTTGTCATTGCGGATGAACCAATCTCAGCCCTTGACGTTTCAGTACGTGCGCAGGTATTGAACCTTTTGAAAAAATTCCAAAGAGAATTAGGCTTGACCTACCTCTTTATCGCCCATGACTTGTCAGTTGTGCGCTTCATTTCTGATCGTATTGCAGTTATCTATAAAGGGGTTATCGTCGAAGTAGCAGAAACTGAAGAGCTATTTAACCACCCAATCCATCCATATACGCAATCACTTCTCTCAGCGGTTCCAATTCCAGATCCAATTCTAGAACGTAAAAAAGTTCTAAAAATCTACGATCCAGAACAACATGACTACTCTGAAGATAAACCACAAATGGTTGAAATCAAACCAGGACATTATGTCTGGGCTAATAAAGCAGAAGAAAGTAAATATAGACAAGCTTACAAATGAGAGTGGGACAGAAATCGGTCATTTGTTAGAATTCGATTTCGTCGTCCCGCCTCCACACAATTGAGTAGGGCTGTAAAAGCTGATGAAATCAGCCTAGTAGAGCCCACTCAACCACTGCGTCTTGCTCGACACTCCAAAAACAATTAAGAGGCTAGGACTTTTGTCCCAGCCTTATTTTCCTAAAAATTGTATCAATCTTAATTTGAAAATTTACGATGAAAAATAAAAGACTGGGCAAACGTGTGTCCAGCCTTTGAAAATTGAGAGAAGAAACTATATAGCAAGGGATTAGATGCTGTTACCGGAATGAAGACTAACCGGCAAGAAA
>NZ_MRXX01000010.1:57707-74149 GCF_016642265.1 Streptococcus lactarius | reverse complement strand
TTGACAAATGGTAGAAAAATGGACTTTATTTGCAGGACATTCCTATAACACGCTATCAGGAAGTTTCTCCATTAATTGAAGAAGATATCTACCAGGTCTTGCAGTCAGAGACAGCTGTTCAGAAGCGCAATTCCCTTGGTGGAACAGGATTTGAGCAGATTCGCTTGGAGCTCGAGAGAGCTAAAAGTGACTTGTCAAAGCACTAAGAAGAAGGAAAGCATCGTGAAAATTTACGATGCTTTTATTTGGAGTATTTTTAGGATATTGCTGAGATGGAGATGTAAGAAAAATTGATATTAAAACGCTTACATAGTATAATGGGAGTGTTGATTACAAAAAGTTAGGAGACTGATATGAAAAAGAAAACAATGGTTTCCATTGTCGCATCGAGCTTACTGATCGCGCCAATGGTTTTGCACCAAGTAGCAGCAGCAGATGAGCAGACAGAAGAGTTAGCACCATCGACTGAAGTGGTCCATGTTCCATCTACTGAAGCAACACCGACAGCACGTGACACAAGTACTAGCTCTAGTGAAGAAAGCGCAAGCACAAGTGAGGCATCGCTGGATCGGGTGGCAGGTGCCAATCAAGTAGCCCCTGCTACAGAAGAACACTCAAGACAAAGTGAGCCTACTGTTCCAGTAGCAACTCCAGCAGTAACAAACAGGGAAGCTGCACCTCAATCCACTCCTACTTCAGAAGCACCGGCAACAAGTCAGGATTTGGCAAAGGTCACAGGTTCGACCCTTGCAGCGGATCAGACCTCTAAAGAGTTGACAGTGCAAGATGCTGTTAATGGCTTGCTTCAATGGGCAGCAACGGATCCAAGCCAATTAGGCCAAAGCCAAGCAGATCGGGAACGCTTTGCCAGGAGTTTAGGTTTGATTGAAACATCAGAAGATCTGACTCGTAAGGTCAGTCAGCCAGAATTGGCCAAGATGTACGAAACAGCTAAGAAACTCTATGATGCTTATCGAGCTGAAAAGAAAGCTCCTCTCTTTCTAAATGGTCGGGCCCAGCCTATTTTCCCTTATACGACGGGAGAAAAAGCAGACGAAGACTACAAATATGAGGACAGCCAAATTGTCCGCTTCCCAGTCTACGTCGAAACGGACTACGACACCGATGCAGATGGCAAGCCAGACTTGGTCAAAGCCATTGTGCAATTACCAAAAGCAGTTGCGCAAGGTGATTTTAAGGCAGCGACCATTCTGGAAGCGCGTCCTTACGTAGCAGGAACACTAGACGAAAACTACGTGACCCTTGAAAGTCTGGGGCTTCCGACTGACGGCAGCTACGACATGAAGAAACTGCACAGCCAACCTGCAAAGAGACAGCCAGTTGGCAGTGTGACGACAGTAGAAGCAGCGAAAAAAGCCAAGGCATCGGATTGGTACTACTACAGTCCTTACGAGTATATCTATGACTATGAAGATCTCAACTGGTACGACTATTTCTTGGTCAGAGGCTATGCCTTTATCTCCAGTGCTGGGCTTGGTACCAAAGGATCAGAAGGGTTTAACACGACAGGGTCTGATCTCGAAATCAATGCCTTCAAAAATATCATCGAATGGGTCAATGGCAAACGCAAAGCCTACACTGATAAGACTAGCAATATCGAAATCAAGGCAGATTGGGCAAGTGGCAATGTCGCAATGACCGGTCTATCCTGGGCTGGCACCACAACCTTTGGTGTGGCAGCGACTGGCGTAGAAGGCCTAAAGACCATCGTTCCAGCAGCAGGGATTGCTTCTTGGTATGACTATTTCAATAGCCAAGGGACCCAATTTGGCAATGCACCTTATAGTGACCTTTCATGGCTCTCCCTCTACGTTAGCACGCGGATGCTGGACCAAGACGATTGGGCAGGGATTTGGCAAAACTATTCCAACTACATCAACCAATTGAACAAGGACCAGTACGCCCATGATCGCAACTACAGTGATGTCTGGAAGGAGCGGGATTATACCCTTTATCCGGAAAATCTCAAGACCAGCGCCCTGATCGTCCATGGCTTGAATGATGACAATGTCAAAACCAAACACTTTGAACTCATGTACGATGCGCTCAAGAAAGCGGGCCAAGATGTCAAGCTCTATCTCCACCAAGGAGACCACGTCTATCCAGCAGCTATGTCTCGTGGCTATGGGATCACAGCCAAGGGCCAAGATTTCTATGACCTACTCAATACCTGGCTGACCCATTACCTCTATGGTGTGGACAATCACGTCGAAAGTTTGCCAGCAGTTCTAGCTCAAAACAACTATGATCCAAGTAAGTGGACCAGCTATGATAACTGGAAGAGCAGTCAACGTCTCTTCATACATGCAAGCTCGAAACGACTAGAAGAAACCATTTCTAGTGATTATGCCGGAGCTGGTGTAGAAGTTGCCAAGCGTGACGAAACCGTGAGCCAAGGATCTTCAAAAGCCAACATGACCTTCGTATCGGAAGTGACAGAAGATACCACTATCAAAGGACACATCCCCGTTCATTTCAAGGCGGCTCTGGCCAAAGGTCAAGGAAAGAATTTCCAAATTAATGCTCTTCTGGTAGACGTGGCAGATCAAGACTTTGACGTGGTAGGAAATGGAAGCGTCAAGCAAGATAAAACAGCAGATGCTTTCTGGATGGGAAGTAATTTAAGCAACCTATCTGTAGCAGAATACGAAACCATTAAGACCAAGTACAAGGTCATCGCAAAAGGCTGGATCAACCTGGCTAACCCTGAGTCTGGCTACGATTCAGCAAGCTCTCGCGCAAGCATCGAGCCTAAAGTAGGAGAATTCCACGATTATACGGTCTATCTGCAACCAAATCTCTATACAGTTAAGAAAGGTCACAAGTTAGCTCTAGTCTTTAACACCTATGACCCATCGGACTTAACCGTGGAGCATCCATATGAGGTGACCTTTAAGACGGATTCTATCAGTGCAACGATTCCAATTGTCGAAAAAACCCGCGTTCAAAAGGCAAGCTATCTACCAAGTGCAAGCGATACAGACTATGCAAACCTTCCAGAAGTTGAAGGTGCGGCTCTAGTTGCGCCAGAAGTGCACTATATGGAAGAATACACCCTTCCAAACCCAGAATACCTTGTCCAATCAAACCAAGATTTTCCTGAGAAGGTCGTTGAGATGAAGACCGCATCAGCTGCCCAAGAGCACCCTCACCTTGCTCTAGCTGTATCCTATGGCCCTCAATTTGTTTCACCAGGATTGGCAGAAGATCCTCAAGCTCCAACTCCTGCAGTAGAAAGAGGGCATGCGGACCATACGCTTCCACAAACAGGTAGCAAAGAACATACACTGGGTCTCTTAGGTCTGTTTACCCTGACAGCTTCTAGCCTCATCTTTTGGCGCAAGAAGAAAGTAGATGCCTAAGGAGTCCCCGTAGCAAATATTTCTAAAATGGCATCATTTAGTGTAAAATAAAAGTAGAAATGCAGAATCAGTAGTCACTACTGAAAAAGGAGGAAATATGGCACACGTAATCACAGATGCAACCTTTGAACAAGAAACAAGCCAAGGCCTTGTCCTGATTGACTTTTGGGCAACTTGGTGTGGTCCATGCCGCATGCAAGCTCCAATCTTGGATCAGTTGGCAGAAGAAGTACATGAAGATGATTTGAAAATCTGTAAGATGGATGTCGATGAAAATCCAAATACAGCGCGTCAATTCGGTATCATGTCGATCCCAACTCTTCTCTTTAAAAAAGATGGCCAAGTAGTCAAACAAGTAGCTGGAGTTCATACCAAAGCTCAATTAAAAGAAATCATTGCAGAATTGAGCTAAAAAGAAAACTCGTTTTCCAAACTGGAAAACGAGTTTTTTTGATGGTGTGCTTTTCTTTAAAATAAAGACAGCGAACATTGACAGCGCTTTCTTATCATGCTAAAATGAAGCTATATTTCCTATAAAATTTTTACAGGAAAAAATTCTCCTAGGAACATGTAGATCCTAGGAGAAAATCACATTTATTGGTTATTGGCCCTCTGTATCTTGGGCTACCCAGACACTGACGGAGCGCTCTGCCACTGGGAATTCGGCGCTACCGTCTTCTTGGACTTGAACAGTTTCGCTACAATTTTCTAGGACATCATAGTAGGTGAGTCCTGCGTATGATGAGCCAATCTCCATGACTTTTGTAGCAGCTTGGTTATTGGAAATCAAGCAGGCGATTGGTGCTGATTCTTCTGTACCTGAACGTGTCCATCCGATGCAATTAGGATTATCGAAGTAGTCCGTTTGTTCCCCGTAGGCCAGATCTTTACGAACCCATAAGAGGCGATCGAGAACCTCTTGGAAACTTTCTTGCGCAAATTTACCCTCGATACCGTAGTAGTCTCCATAGAAGACACATGGCAAACCAGCTTCTCGAAGTAAGATCAAGGCATAGGATGCAGGCTTAAACCATTCTTCAATGGTAGATTCCAAGGCTTGCCCTCGTTGGGTATCATGGTTGTCCACAAAGGTGACGGCCTCTTCAGGATGGTTCAAGGCCAGTGTGCCATCAAAAATCGTTCGAAGGTCGTAGTCCGCACCTTCTTGCCCAGCCCGGAAAAGATTTTGATGGAGGGCGACATCGACTAAATCGTACAAGTAATCAATGTTTTCCAAATATTCATCATTGGTTTTTTCATCAGCATTCCAAAACTCACCAAAGACGTAGAAATCTTCTCCATATTTTTTGGTGATATTGTGGATGAAGTTCTTCATAAAGAAGGAGTCGATGTGTTTGACCGCATCCAGACGGAAGCCTTCAACACCAGTCGTTTCGATAAACCAGTCTGCCCACTGATCAAGATTTTCCACGACTTCAGGGTGCTTGAAATCAATATCAGCATACATGAGGTAGTCGTAGTTACCGTTTTCCTTGTCTACCAGATCTCCTTGAGCCCAACCTTTGTTGTCCCCTTGGATTTGGTAGATCCCATTCTTATTGCGAGAAGCATCGTAGTCAGTACCGGTGAAGTGGTACCAATGCCAGTGGAAGTCATTATAGGCTCCATTTCGACCATCAAAGGTGAATTTAGTCCATCCTTGAATGGTGAAGGGTTCAGTGAGGATCTTGTTTCGATCCATCGGATCGACCTCAACAACCTCGAATTCCTCTAAGCCATCAGCTGCAGCTTTATGGTTGAGAACGACATCGGCCATTGGTTGAATCCCAGCATCTTTTAGGGCTTGGATGGCTTGAAGATAATCTTCTTTGAAACCATATTTGGTGCGAACCGTTCCTTTTTGGTCAAACTCGCCCAAATCAAAGAGGTCATAGACCCCGTACCCAACGTCATTGTTAGAAGTAGCTTTAAAGGCAGGTGGCATCCAGACTTTACGAATACCCAAGTCTGCTAAGTGTTGCGCATCTTCAGCAAGACGTGTCCAGTGGTTCCCATCAGCGGGCAAATACCACTCAAAATATTGCATTAAGGTTTGATTTTCCATTGTTATTTCTTCTTTCATGTGAATGTCCTTATTTTACCAAAAATAGTTGGATGGGACAAACGTTTGCGCTGGAAGCAAGCCCTTTCTAGAAAAGAAATCGCATACATGAAAGAAGTGAAGTGAGAATATAAAAAGTAGGATTTTATCTACGTAGAAATATCAGCCCGATACATATATTTCTATCCATTCATTTAGTTAGATCATATCAAAGGAGGATTGGTTTGAAAGTGAAAACCACCAATAGAGAGAGCATTGAAAAGATTTTTACTGAAGCCTTGGCAATCCCAAGCTTCACCAACACGGAGACCGAGAAAGGAATCGAGGCCTATCTGGATCAACGGATTGCCCAGATCCCCTATTTTAAGGAAGATCCAGACCACTTTGGGCGCTATCAGGTACCACAGGATCACTTGCATCGGTCGGTCAATTGGGCCTTGGTCGATAAAGGAAAGAAAAAAACTCTTATCCTTTTTCACCACCATGATACGGTCGATCTTGAAGACTATGGACAGTTGTCGGAGATTGCACTCGATTCTGATAAAGTCGCAGCAGCCTTGAAAACACTGGATAAGCTACCAGATATGCAGGCTGATATAGCATCTGGTCAATGGAAATTTGGCAGGGGATCTTGCGATATGAAAGCAGCCCTAGCCCTGCAACTAGGGGTTCTGGAAGCCTATGCGGCGGATCCTTCAGGAGGTCAGGTCAATCTGCTCTATCTTTCTGTTGGAGACGAGGAATCCTATTCACGTGGGATGCGAGGAGCCCTAGGCTTACTCACAAATTTACAGGAAAAATTTGATCTGGACTATGTATTAGCAGTGGATTCAGAGCCCTTTGAATCAGAGGTAGAAAAAGAAAAAGTCCTTCACATTGGCACAGTCGGCAAACTCATGCCAGTCGTTGTGGCCCAAGGTGTCTTGTCCCATATGAAGGAGCCCCTTAAAGGGATCAATGCCTTGTCGCTCTTAGTAGCCATTGCAAGCCAGCTAGATCTTCATCCCGATCTGGCAGATCAGGCGCTGGGGGAGATATCTCCCCTTCCTTCTTGGTCCTATCTCAGAGATTTGAAGGAGCAGTACGATGTATCGACCGTGCTTTATGCGGCAGGCTATTTCAGTGTCTTGCATTTGAAGAAAACACCTCAAGAACTCCTAGAGCGGATTGATGAGCTTAGTCAAAGGGCCTTGGATGCTTTCTACAAGAAGTATGAGCACTTGCAGGATCAGGCTGGCCAAGACCATATGATTGCAAGGCCAAGAGTTATCACCTATCAAGAACTAGAGGAACGTTGCCAAGGCATAGAAGGCTACCAAGACTTTAGGGAAACTTCTAATAAAAAAGCGGAATACGATTTTCGTAATGGGACCAGCTACCAGAGCCTTGCGATCCAGCAAATCCAGCGACTCCTAGAGTTTCTCGGAGATAAGGATCCTATGTTGGTCATCGGTTTTGCGCCCCCCTATTATCCTTCCATGAATTGCCGCTTTTTGGACAATACGGAACTCAAAATCGAGTCCCTGATCGCAGATTACCGCCAGTATCTGGACCAAAGAGGCTATAGCTTGAAGGTCGAAGAATATTTTATGGGGATTAACGACACCAGCTATTGTGCCTTGGAAAAAGATGTGGCCTCTTATCAAGTCGTTCTAGATAGCCTCGCCACTCCGGCTCAAATTTATGATCTGGATCTAGATAAAATTGCTCAAATTCAGGTTCCAGCGATCAATCTCGGGCCCTGGGGCAAAGAATTGCATAAGCGAGGAGAGCGGGTCTACCAGGAAGATTTTTTGGCGACCATTCCAAACTATTTACTAGAATTGCTCTACCATTTCGATGATCTATAATGACAATAGAAAACAAACACGATCCCAATGATGATCGTACAAGGAGTTAGCATGATTACATTTCACGGAGTTACCAAAGATTACGATGGGCACATTGCCCTCAACCACTTGGATCTGACCATCGAAGATGGGCAAATTGTCGGACTGATTGGCCACAACGGAGCCGGAAAGTCAACGACGATTAAGAGCCTGGTCAGTGTCATCACCCCAACCACTGGGACGATTGAAGTGGACGGTCAGGACCTCTATAGCCATCGGCTTGCGATCAAAAAGAAGATCGGTTACGTGGCGGATTCGCCGGATCTTTTCTTGCGTCTCACAGCCAATGAATTCTGGGAGTTGGTTGCGACCTCTTATGATATGAGTCAGAAAGACTGTGATCAATGCTTGGAAGAGCTTCTTACGACCTTTGATTTTCAGAGCCACCGTTATGAAGTGATTGAATCCTTTTCACATGGGATGCGCCAGAAGGTCTTCGTCATTGCAGCCCTCTTGTCCGATCCAGATATCTGGGTCTTGGATGAACCGATGACCGGTTTGGATCCACAGGCCTCTTACGATTTAAAACAAATGATGCGCCAGCATGCGGATCGGGGCAAGACGGTTATTTTCTCTACCCACGTCTTAGAAGTAGCCGAACAACTCTGTGATAAAATTGCCATTCTCAAAAAAGGCAATCTCATTTTCTATGGGACGATCGAGGAATTAAAGAGCCAACACCCAGAACAAAGTCTGGAAAGTATCTATCTCAGTCTAGCGGGGCGGAAGGAAGAAGGTGGCGATCATGCGTCTTAAGATCATCCAACAGCTGGTCAATGTCAATATCATCTATGCCAGTCAGCCTGCCCAGATCGCAAAATTACGTGCCAAACAGGCTAAAAAACCGGACGTCAAACTCAATGTTGCCCGCAAATCAGTGCTCAACTATCTCACTTTAGGTTTTTTCTACTTCGTCTTGTTTGGCTTGTTCTTTAGCGTCTATGATTTTGTCAACCAACCAGCTTTCTTTGTCAATATGGTGGCCCTCTTTTCCTTGATGACCATTTCCCAAGGCTTTATGAGTTTTTACAATGTCTTTTATGAAAGCAAGGACCTGCAGTTTTATCGGCCTTATGCCTTTTCAGATGCGGAAGTCATTGCAGGAAAGAGTATCTCGGTCATCCTGACCCTCCTCATGGCGATCCTTCCCTTGATCAGCTATTTTTTGATCCTGCCTGTGCAAGCAGGTGGTTTTAATCCGTTAGGGATCCTGCTGGGAATCTTTTGTGCTTTGATTCTCTTAGCCGTTCTCTTTTTAGCGACGATCTTACTAGCTCATTTGATTACCAAGACTCTCTTTTTCAAAAAACACACGACTCTAGTCTCCAACATCATGATCGGTATCGGTTCCCTCCTCAGTCTGGGCGCCTATCTTTATTTGAACTTAGTCCAAACCCATCGGGTGGAAGTGTCAGGTGGAGCGGATATTCCCATTCTTTTTCCGCCTTTTCTTGCCTTCCATCAGTTTATCCTCCATCCTTTTGATGGGGGAGCGATCCTTGGCGTCTTGGGCTGGATCGCGGTGCTGTTGGTCTTGATCGGCCTGGTTCGCAAAATTGTCATCCCACAATTCTATGATGCAGCTCTTGCTGTTGCGACCAACCAAACCGTCAAAGAGCGCGTGAAAGCAATCAATGTTGGTCAGAAAGACTCCTTTAGACGATTTGTCATTCAGTATCATCGTAGAATCTTGCTTGATGGAACTCTCATGGTGCAAGTCCTCTTGATGATGAGTATTCTGCCTTATATTTTCTTACTTAGTGGAGCAGTAGGAGCATCGAAAAATATAGGAGGCCTCAGTCCTTACTTGACGCCCCAGTACCTCGTCCCACTGGCTCTCGTTGCCTTCTTGATCGGTGTTTTCAATAGTTTTGGAGGCTTGACCAGTATCGGTATTTCGCTGGAGCGTGAAAACTTTGAGTACTTGAGATCCCTCCCTATTGATTTCAAGCGCTATCTCTTCCTGAAGTTTTGGTTGCTCTATCTGGTGCAATCCATCCTTCCTGTCATTCTTTTGCTTGGTGTTTGTTTCTATTTTGGTGTGCATCCCTTGGCCATCCTTGCCATGTTGCTGATCTGGGTCGTAACCACCATTCCAATCTGCATTCGAGACTATGTTAAAGATTTTCAAAATTTTAGCACCAATTGGACCAATATCACAGAGTTGATGAGCCGTCATCGTGGGAATGCCGTCCTTCAGTCTATCCTCCTGATTGTCTTCATCTTTGTGATGTTTCTCTTGATTATTGTCAGCTTCATTTGGACTTATCATTCCGTCAGCACCCCGCTGGCTGTGATCCTTTATAGTGTCCTGCTGCTAGTCGGAGTAGGAATCAGTTCTACCATCTACCGCAAAAAAATCCGTACCCTCTACCAAGAGATCGGAGAATAAAAAGAGAAAGTGGGACAGAAATCGGTCATTCGTTAGAATTCGATTNNTCTTGCTCGATAATCCAAAGACAATTGAGAGGCTAGGACTTTTGTCCCAGCCTCTTTTTAGTGGTAATTTAAATTTCATACCCCATAAGGAGTCCGCCTTCTTCAGCGTAGAAACTACAAAGTCCAGAAGTTGGGAGGACTTCGATAGCTGCATGGGCAAATTTCTCACGAACCAATTCAGAGAATTGCTCGATAAATTTTTCATTGTTACGGTGGGCGATGGTAATATGTCCGCCAGCATAACCCGCCTTGAGCAATTCCTCAACAGCAGCCTTGATCGCTTTCTTTTGCCCCCGTGCTTTTTGGAGTAACTCAAGGGTACCCGTCTTACTAGCTTCACCGACCATACGGATATTGAGTAGTCCGACGACAGCCCCGATCAATTTGCTGAGACGCCCATTCTTGACCAGATTATCGACTTTCGCTAATACAAAGAGCAACTTGGTTTTTTCTTGGTATTTGGTGATGACTTGGACCACTTGCTCAAAGTCAAGGTCTTCAGCAACCAACTGGTTGAGCTTGCGAACGATCAGGTCCACCTCGCCCCCAGCTGACAAGCTATTAATGACGTGAATATTGGTATTTGGGTGCTCTTCCAGATAAATCTTCTTGGCTACCTCAGCACTATTGTAGCTACCAGAAAGGGTACCAGTAATGGTGACAACGACGATATTATCCGCCCCTTCGAAAGACTTCATGTAGTCATCTGGACTCGGACAGGCAGACTTAGAAGCAGTCGTGGTTGCATACATCTCCTCCATCATCCGATCGATATTGAGTTGGGCATCATCTGTATAGATGGTCTCCCCCACTTGGATGGTCAAGGGAACACTGACAAACTCTGTATCCGGTGCCAGATTGTCCAAAGAGCGGTAGTCACAGCCTGAATCCGCAATAATTTTCCATTTCATCAGTTCATACCTCATAATTGTATAAAAATGTACATTGACAAGTAGTCTGTCTTCTTTTACAATTATATCATGAAGAGTACGGTGATGAAAGTAGATATTATCAGGTGAGACACTTAGAAAGTAAATGTTATGGCAGAAAGAAAAATATCCGAGAAATCCTTGGAAAATCTTAAACGATTTAACCAAGAAAACAATGCAATTACTCGTGAATCCATCGAAATTTCTCTCCTGCAATTGTTGGAGAATAAAGATCTGAAAAAGATCACTATTTCTGAGCTAGTGCGGCGTGCTGGCGTGTCTCGTGCGGCCTTTTACCGCAATTATGGCTCTAAAGAGGATATTTTAGAGTCTATCTTTCAGTCCAGTATTGCTAAGATTACCAAGTCATTGGATAGTTTCAATCTCAAGACAGATCTCTACCAAGTTTGGCTCTATCTATTTAAAGAGGTCAAGAAAGAAGCCAAGATTATCAGCCTGGCCATTGATTACAATTCCGAGCGCCTTTTGACCAAGGCGGTTTATGATTTTTTGGAAAAACGAAATGGTGAGACTTCAAATGGCGCTGGCAGCTACCTCAATTCTTTCTGGAGCTCCGCCATCGTCTCTGTGATCTCCAAATGGATCAAGGATGGCATGAAGATTCCAGCTGAAAAAATCGCTACATTAGGTCTCCCCCTCTTTCCACAAAAGAAGAAGTAAGAACCACCGAGAGGTGGTTTTTAGTAAACTGCCCCTCTCCATAACTAGCCTAAATGAATAGATAGAACTATACATAGATTATTCAAAGGACAAGAACGATGATCGAAGAACGAATTCTTGCTGCTAAGCAGTATGTAAAAAGCTTATTTGCTGATCGAGCGGATGGCCATGATGTGGCACATACCCTCCGCGTTTATACCAATGCTATGAGAATCGCTCAAGCAGAAGGTCCATGTGATCTGGAGATAGTAGGCTTGTCGGCTCTTCTTCACGATGCTGATGATGATAAATTGTTTCAAACTGAGAATAATGCGAATGCTCGCACGTTTCTAGAAGAGATCGATACTCCTAAAAACCAAATCGACCAGATTTGTCGGGTGATCAATGCTGTTTCTTTCAGCAAAAATCGCGGTAAACATCCAGAAACCTTAGAAGGCAAGATTGTCCAGGATGCAGACCGCCTGGATGCGATAGGAGCTGTAGGAATTGCGCGAACTTTTTCCTATGGTGGCCACAAAGGGAGGTCCCTTACTGATACCGTCCAACATTTCCATGACAAGTTGCTCCTTCTAAAAGATGAAATGAACACGGAGACTGGCAAACAAATGGCAGAAAGTCGCCATCAATTTTTAATCACCTTTTTAAAAGAACTAGAGAAGGAACTCTAACAAAAAGCCCCTGTCTAAAATGATTTCAGACAGGGGTCTTTCTTTATTCTTGCATCATAGCTAGAAGGTCTTCTGCTGTAGTGGTAGGGAGGATCCGGATTCGATTGAGGGAATAGAGGCCATTAGCGGAGCTGGCGAGTCCATTATTAGTGGTGAGGCCCAGCTTGTAGCCAGCTTTCTTGGCTTGGTCGATCGTGACTTGACTATAGCGACCAGATGGGTAGACGATGACGCTGGTATCTTGATCCAGCACCTTATCCAGCAGGCGTTTAGAAGCGACGAGCTCATTCTTTTGGGTCTCAAGGCTGGAATTAGCTAGGTCTGGATGATTCACCGTATGGCTTTCAAAGGTTACCCCAGCTTTTTTCATTTCTTTGATTTGATCAAAGGTCAGGACGTTTTCCTTTTCATTTTTGGTAAAGTCCGTGATGATATTGTTGGTAGCGGTCATCTTGTATTTTTTGAGAAGAGGGTAGACGATCGTATAGAAGTCTTCCACTCCATCATCAAAGGTCAACCAGACAATTTTCTTGCCTTTGGGGATTTCGTGCTGCACAAGGACCCGATAGGCTTCCTCAGGGGTCAGTGTGTAGTAGCCAGCCTTTTTCAAAGCCTTAAGATGGCTTCCAAACGTCTTAGGATCAACAATCAGATTGGCATTGGCGGCTTCAGACTCTGCCATATTGTGCACGGAGTGGTACATGAGGATGGGAACTTTTGGATCTTTCTTGGTTTTAACCCACTCGATAGATGAACTATTGTCATCGAGAGAGGTTGTCAGACTGCTCGTTCCATTAGCCGCATTGAGCTGGCTGATCCGTTTCACTAAGAGAAAACTGCAAATACAGATACAAACCAGCAGGACTGCATTGATTTTTAATAGGATTTTGATTTTTTTAGGGACTCTTCGTTTGCTCATATTGCCACCGTTCTCACTATTTTCTCTATTGTACCATAAATTTGAAGGGATCGGAAAAGAAGGCTATGCGCTTAAGTGATTCACAGTAGCTAGGAGAGAAAGAGTGGCATGAAGATTCAGAATTTTTAAGACAATGGGCTGTCAAATGGCCAAGTTTTTGTTATAATGGAGCTATTATAGAAATTTCAAGGAGACCATAGGATGTCTGTAAAGATTGCCTTACTAGGATTTGGTACCGTTGCAAGTGGTGTACCATTTTTATTAAAAGAAAATAGCGAAAAAATCACCCAGGCTGCTCATGATGACATTGAGATTGCCAAGGTCTTGGTTCGTGATGAAGCGGAGAAGGAAAAATTGCAAGCTGCAGGTCATGATTACAACTTTGTGACCAATGTCGATGAGATCATCGAAGACAAAGAGATTGCTATCGTGGTGGAATTGATGGGCCGGATCGAACCGGCTAAGACTTTCATCACCCGTGCGCTTGAAGCAGGGAAGCACGTGGTTTCTGCTAACAAAGACCTTCTTGCCGTTCATGGAAGTGAGTTGCTTGCGATTGCGAAGGAACACCATGTCGCCCTCTATTATGAAGCTGCCGTAGCAGGTGGGATTCCCATTCTTCGCACCTTGGTGAATTCCCTAGCTTCTGACAAGGTGACCAAGGTTCTCGGTGTGGTCAATGGGACCTCTAACTTCATGATGACCAAAATGGTCGAAGAAGGCTGGACTTATGAAGATGCATTAGCAGAAGCGCAACGTCTTGGTTACGCTGAAAGTGACCCCACCAATGACGTTGAAGGAATCGATGCAGCTTATAAGATGGTGATTTTGAGCCAATTCGCCTTTGGGATGAACATCCAATTTGACCAAGTTGGTCATAAGGGAATCAGCCAGATTACTCCTCAAGATGTCTCAGTAGCTCAAAGCCTTGGCTATGTGATCAAGCTGGTTGGCTCCATCGTTGAAACAGAGTCAGGGATCGCAGCAGAAGTGACGCCAACCTTCCTACCAAAACAACACCCACTAGCAGGTGTGAACGGGGTGATGAACGCGGTCTATGTGGAATCGATCGGGATTGGTGAGTCTATGTACTATGGACCTGGTGCGGGTCAAAAACCAACTGCTACAAGCGTAGTAGCCGACCTCGTTCGCATTGTCCGTCGTCTAAAAGAAGGAACGATCGGAAAAGCCTTCAATGAATACAGCCGTCCTCTTCAATTGGCCAAACCAGAAGATGTGAAGAACAATTATTACTTCTCCATCAAGGCACCAGATGCGACGGGTCAAATCTTGCGTCTTGCGGAGATCTTTAATGCAGAAGGAGCTTCCTTCAAGCAAATCCTTCAGGAAGACTCAGATGGTCAATTTGCAAGTGTGGTCATCATTACCCACCAAGTTAACCAAACCCAATTCAAGAACTTGGTTGAAAAGTTGGATTCAGAGGCGAATTTCGAACTCTTGAATACCTTTAAAGTTTTGGGAGAATAAGCATGAAAATTATTGTTCCAGCAACCAGTGCCAATGTCGGGCCAGGTTTTGATTCTGTTGGGATTGCCGTGACTCGCTATTTGACCATTGAAGTGCTTGAACCAGCAGATGCTTGGGTCATTGAGCATGATCTAGGAGCAGGGATTCCGACAGATGAGAAAAACCTCTTGCTCTCAACTGCCCTTTCTATCTCAACTGATATCCAACCGCATCACATCAAGATGCTAAGTCAAGTGCCTTTGGCGCGTGGTCTTGGTTCTTCTAGTTCTGTCATTGTCGCAGGAATTGAATTGGCTAACCAATTAGCTGATCTCAAGCTGTCAGATGCTGAGAAATTACGCATTGCAACCAAGATCGAAGGGCACCCGGATAACGTAGCACCAGCTATTTTTGGAAATTTAGTCATTGCCAGCTACATCGGTGAGGATGTTCAATATGTGACAGCCGATTTCCCAAGTTGTGACCTGGTTGCTTTTGTACCGAGCTACCAATTGAAGACCAGTGATAGTCGCAATGTCCTACCGAAAGAATGGTCCTACAAAGAGGCCGTTGCTGCTAGTAGTGTTGCCAACGTGGCTATCGCAGCACTCCTCAAGGGAGATTTGCTGACGGCTGGTCGCTCCATTGAGTTAGATCATTTCCACGAGCGCTACCGTCAATCCTTGGTCAAAGAGTTCCCTCAGGTCAAAGAAGTCGCGCATGCGCATGGGGCTTACGCCACCTATCTGTCAGGAGCAGGTCCAACGATCATGAACCTTCTAACTCCAGAGCACACCGCAGCCTTTGTCGCGGATCTCGAAAAAATGGGTCTGGATGGGGATATTTTCCAACTTAAAATTGACACATTTGGCGTTCGTGTTGAGAAATAAACCTCAATGTAACAAAATTGAAAGAAGGATGTATACGAATGTATATGTCCTTTTTGCTTTTCCTATGGTAGAATGGGAACTGTATGAGGAAATGTGCAAGTTTCCTGAAAATGTAGGGGGATATATGAAACCAGAATATTTATATAGTATTGCAACGGACTTAGGTCTTCAATTTGATAGTGAATCCCGTGTCATGTATGGGGATCGCGAAGGCTTTTTATTGGTTATTGAAGGGACTCAAACCAAGAATGTATTTGCCATTTCTGTCAGTGTGAAACCAGGTGCCCAAGGGGACCTCATCGAAGAGAATGATGCAATTTGGCAGGACTTAAAATCCCAATCTAAAGTGATCAATGCTGTTTCATTTGACGAGCACTTGGTCAAGGTCGGTGTCAAAGGTGGCATGTCCAAAAAGAAGACCGTCGAAAGCCTATGGAATGGGATCCAAGAGCTTGTCGATTTCTTGCACAACCATCAATTTGTTCAAGTCAATGCCACTACAGGTGAGGAAGGTCCAATCGGCCTGTATCAAATCGGAGACTCCGTCTTTTTAATTGATGATGCGACTTTCCAAGAATACCAAGCACAAGTTCAAGATACTGTCGAAGCATATGAGGCAAAGGAAGAAAACTTTCTATTGGGGATCGTGGGATCCTTGGTGGGTGCAATTTTAGGTGGCGCTGTTGCTTTAGTCATTGCTCGTTTCGGGTATGTGTCTGTAATTGCAGGCTTAGCCCTTGGCTACTGTACGATCAAAGGGTATGAACTCTTTGGTAAGAAATTAACCACAAAAGGAGTCGTAGTCTCTGCTATCTGGATGATCTTGACAGTCTTGCTAGTGCATCAACTTGACTACGCATTGGAGATCGCGAAGCAGTATAACGCTGAATTTGGAGACGCATGGAACTCGATCAATGATGCGGTTTTCCACTCAGATTTTCCTGAGAATTATTTCCTCAATCTAGGAATGTTAGTGGTCTTTACACTTGGTGGCGCATGGATTTCAGTCCAATCTGCGCTTGAAGTACAAAAGAACCGTGCAATCGCACGTAGAATTGTATAATAAAAGATTAGAGAGTGTGGGACAGAAATCGGTCATTCGTTAGAATTTGATT
>NZ_MRXX01000010.1:37631-57643 GCF_016642265.1 Streptococcus lactarius | reverse complement strand
GCTTTGAGCACTCAACCACAGCGTTTTGCTCGACAATCCAAAAACAATTGAGAGGCTAGGACTTTTGTCCCAGGCTCTTTTCTTTTGTTTTTTGGGGGTCGTAAAATGGTGAAAAATTTGGTATAATGGACTAGATTTTATAGAGAGAGAATTTACTGAAGATGATTGAAAAAATTAAACAAATTCTTGAAGGGATTGATATCCGTTTTCAAGAACCTTTAAAGCATTATACCTTTACAAAGGTTGGGGGGAATGCTGAATTTCTGGCCTTTCCTCGCAATCAATACGAATTAAAACGCATTGTAAACTTTGCCAACCAAGAGAAAATTCCTTGGATGGTCCTTGGCAATGCCTCCAATATCATTGTCCGAGATGGGGGGATTCCTGGCTTTGTGATTATGTTTGATCGCTTGCGAGACATTAGTGTGGATGGTTATGTGATCGAAGCCGAAGCAGGGGCTAAACTGGTGGATACGACACACGTCGCCTTGCACCATAGCCTGAAAGGCTTTGAGTTTGCGAGCGGTATTCCGGGTAGTGTCGGTGGCGCTGTTTATATGAATGCGGGAGCTTATGGCGGAGAGATTTCTCATGTCCTTGTATCCTGTAAGATACTGACTAAAGATGGGGAAATCGAAACTCTGTCATCGAGTGAACTAGCTTTCGGTTATCGTCATTCCAAAATTCAAGAGACAGGTGCTGTGGTCATCTCAGCAAAATTTGCCTTGTCACCTGGTAATCACGAGCAAATTAAGCAAGAGATGGATCGTTTGACCCACCTGCGTCAATTGAAACAACCCCTCGAGTATCCTTCTTGTGGATCGGTCTTTAAGCGTCCAGTAGGTCATTTTGCAGGGCAATTGATCAGTGAAGCAGGGCTTAAGGGCTGCCGTATTGGTGGTGTGCAAGTGTCTGAAAAACACGCTGGCTTTATGATCAATGTGGAGAATGGAACAGCGAAAGATTATGAAGACTTGATCGCCCATGTGATTGAGGCAGTCGAAGCACACTCAGGTGTCCGTCTAGAGCCAGAAGTTCGCATTATCGGTCAAAAATAAAGAGCCTACATGATAGGTTAGTACTAAGGTATCCGATTTACCTCAGAATGGAAAGGGGGTGAGTGCCTATCGATACCGTAAATAGGTGGGGCAGTCTTGTAAGTCCCCGAGAGGTATTGGTGGTCTGACAGATCTTCTGTCAGCCACTGCTTTCTGTAAGGGAAGCAGTTTGGTATGTATAGTAAAGAAGGAATTTATGTGAATTGAAAAAACCGATTATTGAGTTTAAAAATGTTTCAAAGGTCTTTGAAGATAGCGGTACCGTTGTCCTAAAGAATATCAACTTTGAGTTGGAAGAAGGGAAGTTCTATACCCTTCTTGGAGCATCTGGATCAGGAAAGTCTACGATTCTGAATATCATCGCTGGTCTCTTAGATGCGACTAGTGGGGATGTCTATCTTGATGGGGAACGGATTAATGATGTCCCAACCAACAAACGGGATGTCCACACCGTCTTTCAATCCTATGCCCTATTTCCACACATGACGGTCTTTGAAAATGTGGCGTTTCCCCTTCGTTTGAAGAAGGTGGACAAGGCGGAGATTGAACGTCGTGTCTCAGAAGTCTTGAAAATGGTGCAGTTGGAAGGATTTGAGAAACGTTCAATCCAAAAACTATCTGGTGGTCAACGCCAGCGGGTAGCCATTGCCCGGGCTATCATCAATGAACCGCGCGTGGTCCTTTTGGATGAACCCTTGTCAGCCCTTGACTTGAAACTGCGGACTGACATGCAGTATGAGCTGCGGGAATTGCAACAACGCTTGGGCATTACCTTTGTCTTTGTGACCCATGACCAAGAAGAAGCCCTTGCCATGAGTGACTGGATCTTCGTCATGAATGAAGGAGAGATTGTCCAGTCGGGAACTCCTGTAGATATCTATGATGAGCCGATCAACCACTTTGTAGCTACCTTTATCGGGGAGTCCAACATTCTAGATGGACGCATGATCGAGGACTACTTGGTTGAGTTCAATGGCAAACGCTTTGAAGCCGTGGACGGTGGGATGCGTCCTAATGAACCAGTCGAAGTGGTCATTCGACCAGAAGACTTGCAAATCACTCTTCCTGAAGAGGGCAAACTTCAAGTTAAGGTCGATACCCAGCTCTTCCGTGGGGTGCATTACGAAATTATCGCTTATGATGATTTGGGCAATGAGTGGATGATTCACTCGACTCGTAAGGCCATCGTAGGAGAAGTGATTGGACTCGATTTTGAACCAGAAGATATCCATATCATGCGTCTCAATGAAACGGAAGAAGAATTCGATGCTCGGATTGAGGAATATGTAGAAATCGAAGAGCAAGAAGCTGGTTTGATTAATGCCATTGAGGAGGAGAGAGATGAAGAAAACAACCTCTAATCTGTTTACCCTCCCGTATTTCTTGTGGATTTTCCTTTTTGTGTTGGCTCCTGTGGTCTTGATTGTCTTGCAATCTTTTTTCAACGTTGAAGGGCAATTTTCACTAGACAACTACAAGGAATTCTTCACCGCTCAAAACCTGACCTATTTAAAGATGAGCTTTAACTCGGTCCTTTATGCGGGAATTGTCACCTTGGTGACACTCTTGATTTCTTATCCGACTGCTTACTTCTTGACCCAACTCAAGCATCGCCAGCTATGGCTGATGTTGATTGTTCTTCCGACTTGGGTCAATCTTTTGCTCAAGGCCTATGCCTTTATTGGGATCTTTGGTCAAGACGGTTCTATCAATAGCTTTTTGAGTTTTATCGGAATCGGTCCTCAGCAGATCCTCTTTACGGATTTCTCTTTCATTTTTGTAGCCAGCTACATCGAGTTGCCATTTATGATTCTTCCGATTTTCAATGTCTTAGATGATTTGGATCCAAACTTGATCAATGCCAGCTATGATTTGGGAGCCAATCGTTGGGATACCTTCCGTCGAGTCGTATTTCCTTTGTCCATGAATGGGGTTCGCTCAGGCGTGCAGTCGGTCTTTATCCCTAGTCTCAGCCTCTTCATGTTGACTCGCTTGATCGGTGGGAACCGTGTCATTACCTTGGGGACTGCGATTGAACAGCACTTCTTGACAACGCAAAACTGGGGAATGGGTTCTACCATTGGAGTTGTCCTGATCCTTGCCATGCTCCTTATCATGTGGGCTACGAGAGAAAGGAGAGAACGATGAAAAAAGTATCTCATTTCTATCTAGGATTTGTCTTTCTCATCCTTTATCTCCCGATCTTTTATTTGATCTTTTATGCCTTCAATAAAGGGGGAGATATGAATGCTTTCACTGGCTTTACCATGGAGCATTTTAAAGAGTTATTTGCGGATACTCGCTTGATGCTGATTCTGACAGAGACCTTCTTTTTAGCTTTCTTATCTGCCCTGATTGCGACAGTAATCGGGACCTTTGGAGCGATTTATATTTATCAATCCAAGAAAAAATTAGAAGGACCTTTGCTTTCCATCAACAACATCCTCATGGTAGCGCCAGATGTTATGATTGGAGCCAGCTTCTTGATTCTCTTTACCACGGTCAAGTACCAGCTGGGCTTCTTATCGGTCCTTGCGAGCCACGTGGCCTTCTCGATTCCGATTGTGGTCTTGATGGTCTTGCCACGGCTTAAGGAAATGAACCGGGATATGGTCCATGCTGCTTATGATTTAGGGGCTACTCAGATTCAGATGCTCAAAGAGATCATGATGCCATATTTAACACCAGCCATTATTGCCGGTTACTTTATGGCCTTTACCTACTCTCTAGATGACTTTGCCGTGACCTTCTTTGTAACTGGGAATGGCTTTAGCACCTTGTCTGTAGAGATCTACTCTCGTGCTCGTCAAGGGATTTCCCTCAGTATCAATGCCTTGTCAGCCCTTGTCTTTCTCTTTAGTGTGCTTTTGGTCATCGGTTATTACTTTATTACCCGTGAAAAGGAGGAAACAGCATGAAAAAACTCTATTCATTCCTGACAGGAATTGTCATGGTGATCCTGATCCTCTGGGGTATTAGTCATCAAATTGAAGCCAGCATGAATACCAAGAATAGTGACAAGCTGGTCATTTACAACTGGGGAGATTATATCGATCCAGAGTTGCTTAAGGAATTCACCAAAGAGACGGGAATTCAGGTACAGTATGATACCTTTGATTCCAACGAAGCCATGTACACCAAGATCAAGCAAGGGGGAACCACCTACGATATTGCCATTCCTAGTGAATACATGATCGCTAAAATGATGGATGAACACCTGATTGAAAAATTGGATCAATCAAAGATCAAGGGGATGGAACACATTGATCCAAGGCTCTTGAATCAATCATTTGACCCAGGAAATCAATATTCCGTTCCTTATTTCTGGGGGACCTTGGGGATCATCTACAATACCAAGATGGTCAAAGAAGCTCCAGAACACTGGTCAGATCTTTGGCGTGAAGAATATCGAAACGACATCATGATGTATGATGGTGCGCGTGAGATGATGGGAATTGGGCTCAATACCTTAGGTTATAGCCTCAATGAAAAGGATCCAAAGAAATTGCAAGAAGCAGTGGATAAACTCTACACCTTGACGCCAAATATCAAAGCTTTGGTGGCCGATGAGATGAAAGGCTACATGATCCAAAACAATGCGGCTATTGGTGTGACCTTCTCAGGAGAAGCTAGCCAAATGTTGGATGCCAATAAGGATCTTCGCTATGTCGTACCAACTGAAGCCAGCAACCTCTGGTTTGATAACATTGTTATTCCCAAAACGGTGAAAAATAAAGAAGCCGCTTATGCCTTTATTAATTTCATGCTTCGACCAAAAAATGCCTTGAAAAATGCTCTCTATGTCGGTTATTCAACACCAAATAAAGAAGCCAAAGCCATGTTGCCTGAAGATGTCCGAAATGATCAATCCTTTTATCCAAGCGATGAAACGCTAAAACATTTGGAAGTCTACCAACAACTTGGAAAAAAATGGCTCGGCATCTATAACGATCTTTACCTACAAGTAAAGATGTACCGGAAATAATTCAAAAGGAACCTTTGGGCTCCTTTTTGATTGCCTCAGAAAAGCTCTAACTAGTGACTTAGATTGAGATTCAAATGAAAGATGCTATAATAGTAAAGAAAGTGACTGGCCCATTCAGTCATGAAAGGAACGATTGGAGAAGATTAAATGAAGAGACGTGTGGAACTATTTTTGATCATTTTGTTACCGATTCTAGGACTTTTACTTCTAGGAGGAAAGATCATGAATCTGAACAAAAGACCCGACCAAAAGGTAACTTCCTCATCTTCAAAGAAAGTTGTACAAAAATCAAAAGAAGAAATAAAAAAAGAGCAAATCGCTTTTCTCAAGGAACATGAGCGAGAAATCGTCGATTATGTGAAAGCGCAAAGTCCAAAAGTTGAATCCGTACAGATTGATTGGGATGAAACTCAGATGAGTGATGGTGGACTTACAACTCCCGAATATTATATGAATGTTTTTGGGCGCATTAATCATATTGAGAACTCAGGATGGGGAGTAGACATACCCATGAATGAAAATGGGACTGTAAATCTTAAAAATATGACAATGGGCGATTTCATCAGTATTGATGGTGTGCCCATTCCATAATAGAAATATAAAGTGTTTTGGAAGATTACTGTTTTAAAGAAAGTTACCTCATGAAAAAACAAACGATGTTTAAACTAATCACTACGATAGCTATCTTTGTGAGCATTGGAGGTTGTAGTGTAAATCAAAAAGCCCATACGAAACAAGCACAAACTACCACCTTTTCCTCCACCGAAGAAGATGTAGAAGTGATCAAACAAAAGCAGCTCGCTTATCTGAAAGAACATGAACAAGAAATCGTCGATTTTGTGAAATCGAAGAGTTCAAAGATTGAATCTGTTCAGATTTATTGGGAAGAAACGCAATGGATTGATGGTGGAAATGGGACACCGCAAGGTGGAGATGAGGTCATAGAAATTTTTGGTACCGTCAATCAACTTGAAGATTCAGGATGGAGAGTGGATGTCGTATTTGATTCTGATCAAAAGATGACTTTTGGTATGGGCCAACATATTAGTATTAAGGGTGATTCTATTGAGTAAGAACTGAAAGATTCAAAGTCTGTAAGGAGGATTTATGAAGAGACAAGAAAAAATGATTTTCAATTTCCTTGCTTTATTTGTCGCATTGCCCATTATCACAGGTTGCACTGTAAAATCCAGAGAACAGATGAAGCAAGAAAAAATGAATGTTTCTTCCTCCACCGAAGAAAATGCAGGAACTGTCACACAAAAGCAAGTAAACTTTTTAAAAAAGCACGAGTCCGAAACTACGAACTACATAAAGTCGAATGATCCAGAAGTTGTTCGGGTCAAGTATGACTGGGATAGCGTGAAAGTAGGAGATAGTGGTGCTTTTACGGAATCTGGATTTGACATCCATTTAAAGGTCTATGGAGCAAATGATAAGGAACTCAATGGATATTCATTCTTTATTGTCCCAAAACCAAATGTTGAGAATCCAATTTCAATTGATTCAATCTCTGGTTCAAATTTTCCTTAATAAAATCAACAGATTATTCTACCTATTAAGAGGAAATGATTTCAAGAATACTTGAGCTACGAGTTCATAATAGAATCAGAAATGATAGGTGGACATTTTAAAGAATAATCTGTACAAAATGATAGGAGGACTTATGAAAAGTCAAAAAATCATGATAATAGTTGCTTCAATTGTAGCGCTCCTAAGTATAGGAGGATGTACCGTGAAACAGAAAGAAGATACAAAGCAAGATAAAACGAATGTTTCTTCATCAATCAAAGAAGACAAAAAAGCCATTAAATAAAAACAACTTGCTCATCTCAAAGAGCACGAGCAAGAAATCGTCGATTTTGTGAAAGCTCAAAATTCAAAAGTTGAATCTGTCCAAATATATTGGGATGAAACTCAGTGGGGAGTAGCTGGAAATGGGACGCCACAAGGTGGTGACGAGATGATTCTCATTTTTGGAGGGTTTAATCAAAATCCTGAATCCAGTTGGCGAGTTGATGTGGTTGTGGAAGATGGAAAGATTAATTTAAAGACGATGTCACTTGGGCAAAATTTAAGCATAAGTCAAGAAATTTTCGAGTGAGTCAGTTGATAGATTGATTCGAAGTGTGTAGATTGGAGAGAATTGAATGAAGAGACAAATGGAACTATTTTTGATCATTTTGTTACCGATACTAGGACTGGTTTTTCTTGGAGGAAAAATCATGACCCTGACCAAAAGACCCGAACAGAAGGTAACGGCCTCATCTTCAAAGAAAGTCGAACAAAAATCAGAAGAAGAAATAAAAAAAGAACAAGTAGCATATCTCAAAGAACACGAACAGAAGGTTGTTGATTTAGTCAAAGTACAAAATCCGAAAGTCGAATCCGTTCAGATTGATTGGGATCAGACACAATGGAGTGATGGTGGACTGACAACTCCTGAATATTATATGAATGTTTATGGACGTATAAATAATATTGAAGAATCGGGTTGGGGAGTAGATATCCCAATTAATGATGACAATACATTGAATCTAGATGAGATGTATATAGGATCCGACATTAGAGTAGAGGGAAGATTATTTGAGTAATTGGAATTTAAAATGATAGGGAAAAAACGTGCTATGTGTAAGGAATAGACCAATAGTGCAAACTGTCACTTACATCATATCTCTTAAATTTAAAGATTTGATGATTCAAGGTAAAGAAGTCATTAACTCATGTTTTAATATGCTCTATGTAGTGTGATAGATTGATCTTCAAATGATAAATGCTATCATAAAAGGAATAACATTTATCCAGTTTCCAATCTTAGAAAATAATTTGTACAGAATGATAGGAGGACTTATGAAAAATCGAAAAATCATAATAATAGTTGCTTCAATTGTAGCACTCCTAAGTATAGGAGGGTGTACCGTGAAACATAAAGATGATACAAAACAAGGAAAAACGATTGCTACTTCATCTACGAAAGACCTAAAGGAAGATGAAGAAACTATAAAGAAAGAACAACTTGACTACCTAAAATAACACGAACAGAAGGTTGTTGATTTAGTCAAAGCACAAAATTCAAAAGTTGAATCCGTTCAGATTGATTGGGATCAGACACAATGGGGTGATGGTGGACTGACAACTCCTGAATATTATATGAGTGTTTATGGAGGTATAAATAATATTGAAGAATCGGGTTGGAGAGTCGATATTCCAATAAATGATGACAATACATTGAATCTAGATGAGATGTATATAGGATCCGACATTGGTATAGGGGGAAGATTATTTGAGTAATTGGAATTTAAAAAGTTTTGATAATCTATATGCTTCATTAGCAGAATCAGCTTACAGATATAGGCCCACAAACTTTCCATATGAACAATTGGATCAAATCCAGGATGAGCGTTCAAAGCTCAAGTGGGAGTATGACAACGAGATCGATGCTTTCTATAAACATCAGAAAAAGCTAGAATCAAAACCAAAAAAAAATCAGTAAGGGCGTCCTTACTGATTCTTTTAGTTAGATCCAGATGTGGCTGTATCTGCGCCACTATTTGTAGCTGTGGAACCTTGATCTTGTGCGGCAGATGAACTGGTGTCTGCAGCAGAGGAACTATTGGTTTCTTTTTGAGAACTTGTCTCTGTATTGCTTGAATCGGTTTGCGTATTGGTATTGGTGTTGGTGTCTGTCGCGGCGGAGTCAGAACTCTTATCGTGAACGACGACCACACTGGTACTACTTGAAGGTTTATTATCGGATTTTTGATTGTCCTTGTTGAGGAGGCTCATAATGGTAAAGGAAGTGACGATAATCCCTAAGAGACTGGCAATCGTAGCTACAACCGTTTGAAATACGGATAGACCTTGTTTGACTTTTTCACCACGTGAGGGTCTTGAATCTGCAGTATCTTCTGGTTTTTGGTTTTTGTTGCTTCTTGAATAGTGTGACATGTTCATTCTCTTTCTATCAAAAATTGTTTTTTAACACTTTCCTATTATAAGTCATTTTCTGAAAAATGTCTAAAAAGAACTGAATTTTATGGAGTGATTTTACCTCATCTCTCTTTATCAAATCCTTGTCCCGAGCGGTTAGAAATGATAAAATAGAAGTTACGTAAAAAGAAAGTGATGGATGCGCAAGACATGATTTATTTTGATAATTCAGCAACGACCAAACCTTATCCAGAGGCCCTTGCGACTTATACAGAAGTAGCGACACGGATCTGGGGCAACCCTTCTAGTTTGCACAATCTAGGTAGTCAAGCGACTCGTATTTTAGAGGCTTCTAGAAAACAGATTGCGGAACTGATTGGGAAAAAAGCTGAGGAAATTTATTTCACGTCTGGTGGGACAGAAGGGGACAACTGGGTCCTCAAGGGTGTTGCCTTTGAGAAAGCCCCTTATGGCAAGCATATCATTGTCTCTGACATCGAGCATCCCGCTATCAAGGAGTCCGCTGCTTGGTTAAAGACGCAGGGATTCGAAGTGGATTATGCTCCAGTGGATGCGCGTGGCTTTGTAAAAGTAGATGAACTGGCTCGTCTCCTTCGTCCAGATACGACCTTGGTTTCTGTTATGGCCGTCAACAATGAAATTGGCTCCATCCAGCCCATCCATGACATCGCGACTCTCCTAGAAGACCGCCCAACGATTAGTTTCCATGTTGACGCTGTTCAGGCCCTAGCCAAGGTGGCAACAGAGGCCTATCTACCAGAGCGCGTGGACTTTGCGACCTTCTCTAGTCACAAATTCCATGGACTTCGCGGAGTCGGCTTTGTCTACATCAAAGAAGGCAAAAAGATCACTCCACTCTTAACCGGAGGTGGTCAAGAAAAAGAAATGCGCTCGACAACTGAGAATGTGGCAGGCATCGCAGCAACCGCAAAAGCCCTACGCTTAGCTATGGAAAACCAAGAAGCTTTTGCCAGTAAGACCCAGCAGTTGAAAGAAGTGATCCGCAAAGAATTGGCTAGCTATCCGGATGTCACTATCTTTTCTGGTGAAGATCACTTTGCGCCTCACATCTTGACTTTTGGGATCAAAGGAGTCCGTGGAGAAGTCGTCGTGCACGCCTTTGAAGAGTTTGACATCTATATCTCAACGACCAGTGCCTGCTCGTCCAAGGCTGGAAAACCAGCTGGTACCTTGATTGCCATGGGAGTGGACAAGAGTATCGCCCAGACAGCTGTCCGCTTAAGTCTCGATTTTGAAAATGACATGAGCCAAGTCGAGCAATTCTTGACCAAGTTCAAACTGATATATGAAAAAACCCGAAAAGTACGTTAATTTTAGAAAGAAATCAACATGACCTTAACCTATTCAGAAATTATGATTCGCTATGGTGAGCTTTCTACTAAAGGGAAGAACCGGATGCGTTTCATCAATAAATTGCGCAATAATATCCAAGATGTTTTATCTATCTATCCAGCTGTCAAAGTGACAGCCGACCGCGATCGGGCACATGCTTATCTTCATGGGACGGATTATGAACCAGTAGCCGAATCCCTCAAGCAGGTTTTTGGAATCCAAAATTTTTCACCCGTTTACAAGATTGAAAAATCTGTTCCAGCCTTGAAAGCCGCTGTACAAAAGATTATGAAGGAGATTTACAAGGAAGGCTTGACCTTTAAAATCTCAAGTAAGCGCAGTGACCACACCTTTGAGCTTGATAGCCGCGAACTTAATCAAACCTTGGGTGGTGCTGTCTTTGAATCCATTCCAACCATTCAGGTTCAGATGAAAAAGCCAGATATCAATCTGCAAGTCGAAATCCGGGAAGAAGCAGCTTATATTTCTTACGAAACCATTAAGGGTGCTGGTGGGCTTCCAGTTGGAACGTCTGGTAAGGGCATGCTCATGCTGTCCGGCGGGATCGACTCTCCTGTGGCTGGCTACCTAGCCTTAAAGCGTGGCGTGGATATCGAAGCGGTCCACTTTGCAAGTCCCCCTTATACAAGTCCAGGTGCGCTGAAAAAAGCGCAAGACCTAACCCGGAAGTTGACCAAGTTTGGCGGTAATATCCAATTTATCGAGGTGCCATTTACAGAGATCCAAGAGGAGATCAAGGCAAAAGCGCCAGAAGCTTACCTCATGACCTTGACCCGCCGCTTTATGATGCGCATCACAGATCGTATTCGCGAGGTTCGCGGTGGTTTGGTGATTATCAATGGTGAGAGCTTGGGACAAGTGGCTAGTCAAACCTTAGAGAGTATGCAGGTTATTAATGCAGTGACCAATACGCCGATCATTCGTCCAGTAGTAACCATGGATAAGCTGGAGATCATTGACATTGCACAAGCGATTGATACTTTTGAGATCTCGATTCAACCATTTGAAGATTGTTGTACGATTTTTGCGCCTGACCGTCCAAAGACCAATCCAAAACTGAAGAATGCGGAGCAGTATGAGCAACGCATGGATGTGGAAGCTTTGGTTGAGCGAGCTGTAGCAGGCATCATTGTAACAGAGATTACTCCAAAAGTGGAGAAAGACGAGGTTGATAGCCTGATTGAGGACCTCTTATAATAGAGACTGGGATGCTCCAGCCTCTTTTTATCACTGAATAGAAGGAAAGAAAATGAAAAAAATTATCGTGCTAATGACAAGTGTGCTTTTGTTGACCGGCTGTGTGAAGGTGTCATTTACTGGCCCAAAAAACATACTAAGATTAGTAGTGAAGAAATCTCCGACGGGAGAGAGTACTCACTACTTTTTCTTTGTGTTAAAGTAGAGGTGTCTTGTTAAGTCGTGGCTTCTTTTGGCGCTAGACGTCGTACAAAAAACTGGCAAGACACCTGTTTTAGATGGAATTTTATCAAAGTATGTTGGACGCTAGACGTCGAGTATTGAAAATGAAATCACTAAAATAAGGAATCATTCAAGACAAAGAGGTAAACATAATGCGGACAGTTTTTGGAATTGATGTGAGTAAAGCAAGCTCAGAAGTCGCTATTCTTGTGAATGGTGAAAGGGTTCATGGATATACTATGCCTAATGACATTATCGGATTTTCTCATCTACTGAAGGATCTAAAGACCGTGAGCAACCCTGAAATTATTTTCGAAGCTACTGGTGTCTACTCTCGCCGACTCCAAGCTTTTCTAGAAGAAAACAGCTATGACTATACACGTCTTAATCCTTTGGAAGCTAAGAAACAACTTGATGGATTACGAGTTCGGAAAACCGATAAGATTGATGCAGAGAAATTAGCTTCGTCACAATTCGTTTTAAACCGTATGCCAACTTATGTTCAAGAAAAAGTCTATCAAAACTTGCATGATCTTAGCCGATTCTACCAAAATCTGACAGAGGATATCGTAAGGACGAAGAATAGGCTGCACAAAGTTCTTCAAGTCGCCTTCCCAGAAATCGAAAATCTACTATCTACTCCTACAGGTGAGCAATATTGGAATCTTGTTTCTATCTTCCCAACCAATCATTGGGTGCTAGAATTATCGGAAGTTGAGTTGAAAGAGACTATTCGCCAGTCAACCTCTAAACGTATTTCAGAGAACAGAGTAGGTAACTTAGCTGAGAAGTTAGTTGGACTGGCAAAGCAATCTTATTCTGCCATTTCAAAAACCTCTCCTATGATAGAAGAGGTTAAGTATAATGCACAGGAACTTATAAGGTTGACAAACCGTCGGGAACAAGTTTTAGAACAGTTGATAGAGTTAGCTAAACCTCTACCTGAATATGAGATTCTTCTCTCTATTCCTGGTATCGCAGAAACAACGGCTACAAGCGTTATTGGCGAATTAGGAGACATTCGTCGCTTTAAGTCTGCTAATCAAATCAACGCTTTTATCGGTATTGATCTCAAACACTATGAATCGGGAGATTTCCTAGGTCAAGAGCATATCACTAAGCGTGGGAATCCTTATGCAAGAAAAATTCTGTACAAATGTATTCACAATATCGCTTCAGCTAGCCATACCAATCCTTGCCATATCGCAGATTTCTATGAGAAACGAAAAAGACAATCGCAGACAACTTCAACTAAGCCTCATACGATTGCCTCTATACATCGCCTTATTAGGACAATGTATTATCTTATAATGCATAATAAACTTTACGACTATACTTTAGCCCAAAGTCATTAAAGTCGTCTATGCCCTGTAATTCTAACACCTTATTTCAAAAAATGCCAGATAAGGTGTCGTTTTTATATGCTCAAATGTCAGAAAAAATGGCTTGAACTATTTCTCATAAATTCCTTTTATACTCTATCAGAAATAATGTTGAGTCAGAAACCGTATTATACTTGACAAATGGTAGAAAAAGAAGAGAAGACTAGCCAGTCGACCAGCAGTAAAAAAGAACCCCTCACATTTGTCAGAGCCGACCAGTATAAAGATCAGGAAAATGCAATCTTGGAAGCATCTGAGAAATTTATCAATGAACATCCGACCCTTGGAGAACCTGGAAAATTATTTGTCTTTTTCCCAGGTTATACCTTTGGAGATGAAGAAAATCGTTTAGCCTTGTTCTTTATTGTGAATCGCACCACCTCAACGATCGATCGTGATGGATCCTTTGTTCTAAATCTAGAATATAATGGAGAGCCACTTTTCAAAGATGTCACAGTGAACTATGAAGTGAGCGAATCAGGGGTATTGAAACCCAATACCGCTGCCGCAATCCCAATCAAAATTACCAAGGAACAAGAAGAAAAAATGAAGGCTATGAATGATTCTTCAAAAGCCAAAATGAGTTTCAAAGACTTTAAATTTAAGGAATAAAGTAAGGTAGTGAGACGTACTTCCAGAAAAACGTTAGAAATAAAGGGATTTTTTTATGAAAATCCGTTTTCAAAGGCAAAAAGACTTGTCATTGTTGGATAGAAGTGTTATACTTATAAAGTTGACTATGCACATGCCTGTGCAACCGCTCGATCATCGTCGCTCATCCTTATGAGCTGAAGTGGTTCGTCCCACGATGCTAGGCGAGTCTTCACAAAAATACGGGGAAACCCAAAAATACATAGGAGGTGCATAATGAGCACATACGCAATCATTAAAACTGGCGGAAAACAAGTTAAAGTTGAAGTTGGTCAAGCAGTCTACGTTGAAAAATTGAACGTTGAAGCTGGTCAAGAAGTTACATTTAACGAAGTTGTTCTTGTTGGTGGTGAAAACACTGTTGTCGGAACTCCACTTGTTTCAGGAGCTACTGTTGTTGGAACTGTTGAAAAACAAGGAAAACAAAAGAAAGTTGTTACTTACAAGTACAAACCTAAAAAAGGTAGCCACCGTAAACAAGGTCACCGTCAACCTTACACTAAAGTTGTCATCAACGCTATCAACGCTTAATTTTTAGGAGAACACATGATACAGGCGGTCTTTGAGAGAGCCGAGGATGGCGAGCTGAGGAGTGCAGAAATCACTGGGCACGCTGGAAGCGGTGAATACGGCTTTGATGTCGTGTGTGCATCGGTTTCGACTCTAGCCATTAACTTTGTCAACTCTGTTGAGAAATTTGCGGGCTATGAACCGGACCTAGAATTAAACGAAGAAGAAGGTGGCTTTCTTCGGGTAACCATCCCGAATGAAATCCCACCCCATCAAAGAGAAATGACCCAATTATTCTTTGAATCATTTTTCTTAGGGATGGCCAACTTATCGGAGAACTCATCAGAGTTCGTCCAAACAAGAGTTATCACAGAAAACTAACTGGAGGAAAACAATTATGTTGAAATTGAATCTTGCTAACTTGCAACTTTTCGCCCACAAAAAAGGTGGAGGTTCTACATCAAACGGACGTGATTCACAAGCAAAACGTCTTGGAGCTAAAGCAGCTGATGGACAAACTGTAACAGGTGGATCTATCCTTTACCGTCAACGCGGTACTCACATCTACCCAGGTGTGAACGTTGGACGTGGTGGAGACGATACTTTGTTCGCAAAAGTTGAAGGCGTAGTACGCTTCGAACGTAAAGGTCGCGATAAGAAACAAGTTTCTGTTTACCCAATCGCAAAATAATAGATTTTATTCTATAGAAAGATGAGTCTTACAGGCTCGTCTTTTTTATGTTCAAAAATTCACTTTTTACATGCAAAAATATCAAAATTATATTGACAATAAGTTATTATAGTGATATACTCATAGTATAAACATTTGGAAAGATAAGGAGGTAATGAAAGTGGCCTTAAATCAGCTTTTTAGTAAAGATCTGGTATTTTGCTTACATGCTGACAATCAAGAAGATCTTTTCAATCAAGTAGCAAGTCTCCTCGAAGAGAGAAAAATTGTTGCTTCAACTTATCGTTCTGCTTTGTTAGAGCGTGAAAAGTCATTCCCAACAGGGTTGGATATGGGATTTCTGGGTAAGGATTTACCAAATGTAGCCATTCCTCACACGGATATCGTTCATAATCTCACGGAGAATGTGGTTGTAGTTCGTTTGGATCAGCCAGTGACTTTTCATAATATGATCGCTCCGGATCAAGAAGTAGAAGTTTCGCTCTTATTCTTTATTATCAATAATTCGAGCTCGAGCCAGACCAATATCCTGGCCCAATTGATGGATTTCTTTACATCAAACGGCAATTTGGAAGCTTTATCGAAACTGGATAGTGAAGAAAAACTCTACGACTATATCACGGAATCGATTTCCTAAAACATTCGTAAATATTTATAATGGAGGACATCCAAATGATTAAAATTTTAGCTGCCTGTGGTGCAGGCGTCAACTCTAGCCACCAAATCAAGAGTGCGGTAGAAGAAGAGTTGTCAAACCGTGGTTATGATGTGCATTGCGATGCAGTCATGGTCAAAGATGTCAATGAAGATTTGATTTCTGGTTATGATATCTTTACTCCAATCGCTGCAACTGATTTAGGATTTGATCCTGGTATTCCAGTGATTGAAGCAGGTCCAATTTTGTTCCGTATTCCTGCGATGAGTGCACCAGTCTTTGATAGCATCGAAGCAGCCATTAAAGAACATGGATTACATTGATATTTTTTTAGATGTATTTGTAAACGCTATCCAATAATATTCTTGGATGCATCAATTGTGTATTTTACAAAATAACTATAAATCGGGAGGATTTATTATGAATGGCATTATAGATTTTGCCAATACGATTTTCAAACCCATTCTAGATATGGGTGCTCCAATCATCATGTTAATCGTATTGACTTTATTGGCTCTCTTATTTGGAGTGAAATTCTCCAAAGCGCTTGAAGGTGGTATCAAACTAGCCATCGCTCTTACTGGTATCGGTGCTATCATCGGTATGTTGAATACTGCTTTCTCAGCATCTCTTGCAAAATTCGTTGAGAATACTGGTATTCAATTAAATATCACTGACGTTGGTTGGGCACCACTTGCGACTATCACTTGGGGATCTGCTTGGACCCTTTACTTCTTATTGATCATGTTGATCGTTAACGTTGTCATGTTGGCTATTAAGAAAACTGACACACTTGACGTCGATATCTTCGATATCTGGCACTTGTCTATCACTGGTCTGTTGATCAAATGGTATGCGGACAAGAATGGAGTGAGCGCAGGAGTTTCACTCTTTGTTGCAACTCTTGCAGTTGTCCTCGTAGGAATTATGAAAATCATCAACTCAGATTTGATGAAACCAACATTTGATGATTTGTTGAATGCACCAAGTTCATCACCAATGACATCAACTCACATGAACTACATGATGAACCCAATCATCATGGTCTTGGATAAGATTTTTGATAAAGTTCTTCCTGGTCTTGATAAATACGACTTTGACGCCGCTAAATTGAACAAGAAGATCGGTTTCTGGGGTTCTAAATTCTTTATCGGTTTCCTTCTTGGTATCGTCATCGGTATCATGGGTACTCCACATCCAGTAGCTGGTGTTGCTGATGCTAAAACTTGGGAATTGGTTGTTAAAGGTTGGTTGAGCCTTGGTTTGACTGCCGGTGTCAGCTTGGAATTGTTCTCATTGATCGGTTCTTGGTTCATCGCAGCGGTAGAACCATTGTCACAAGGTATTACAAACGTTGCTACAAAACGTCTTCAAGGACGTAAATTTAATATCGGTTTGGACTGGCCATTCATCGCTGGTCGTGCTGAAATCTGGGCTTGTGCCAACGTACTTGCACCAATCATGTTGATCGAAGCAGTGCTTCTTTCTAAAGTCGGAAATGGCATCTTGCCACTTGCAGGGATCATCGCAATGGGTGTGACTCCAGCTCTCTTGGTTGTGACACGTGGTAAATTGATCCGTATGATCATCTTCGGAAGCCTTCTCTTGCCACTCTTCCTTCTTTCAGGAACATTGATTGCACCATTTGCAACTCAATTGGCTAAGAGTGTTGATGCCTTCCCTAAAGGGGTAGCTTCTACTCAATTGATCACTCACTCAACTCTTGAAGGACCAGTTGAAAAATTACTCGGTTGGACAATCGGTAACGCAACATCTGGTGATATCAAATTGATCCTTGGTGTAGTTGTCTTCTTGGCCTTCTATATCGGAATCTTCGCTTGGTACAGAAAACAAATGATCAAACGTAACGAAGAATATGCTGCAAAAGCAAAATAATTTCTAATGAAATCTAAGGTTTCATAACAAATCACCATAGCTGATCGGCTATGGTGATTTTTCGTCTTCGAGTTTTTTTGATGGAAGTGAGGCCTGTTTTTTTCATTTCTCAGGCTTCTTTCAGTGTGATTTTTATGATATAATTATTAGATACTGTAATGAGGAAATTTGAATGAATATACAACAATTACGTTATGTCGTGGCCATTGCCAATAGTGGGACCTTTCGTGAGGCCGCTGAAAAGATGTATGTGAGTCAGCCAAGTTTATCGATTGCTGTACGTGATCTGGAAAAAGAACTAGGCTTTAAGATTTTTCGTCGGACCAGTTCTGGGACTTTTTTGACCCGTCGGGGAATGGAATTTTATGAAAAAGCGCAGGACGTGGTCAAAGGGTTTGATGTATTTCAAAATCAATATGCCAGTCCTGAAGAAGAGAAGAAAGAATTCTCAATTTCTGGTCAGCACTATGACTTCTTACCACCTTTGATGACGGAGTTCTCGACGCGTTATCCGGAAAATAAAAACTTCCGCATCTTTGAGTCAACGACGGTCCAAATTTTGGATGAAGTAGCTCAAGGGCATAGTGAGTTGGGGATTATTTATCTCAACCGTCAAAATACCAAGGGAATTATGCAACGGGTTGATAAATTAGGACTTGAAGTGGTGGATCTGATTCCTTTTCAGACTCATATTTACCTTCGCAAGGGACACCCTCTGGCTAAGAAGAAAAAACTGGTCATGGAGGATCTAGCTCAATTACCAACTGTTCGCTTTACCCAAGAAAAAGATGAGCACCTCTATTATTCAGAGAACTTTGTCGATACCAGTTCGAGCTCCCAAATGTTCAATGTAACCGACCGGGCCACCTTGAATGGGATCTTGGAGCGGACAGATGCTTATGCGACAGGATCAGGCTTTTTGGACAGTCAGTCAGTGAATGGCATTACCGTGATTCCTTTAGAAGACAACTTGGACAATAAAATGGTCTATGTCAAACGTGAAGAAGTGGATCTCTCCCCTGTAGCCGAGAAGTTTGTCGAAGTCATGGTCGAATATTTTGATCAAAAGAGGTAAGTGATGAAAAGAAAAATAGGAATTCCTCTAGCCATTGTCCTCTTGGTGTTTGTAGATCAATGGGTCAAATGGTATGTAGTCAAGAATATTCCACTGGGTGTCGTTAAGTCTTTTATTCCCCATGTGGTCAGCCTGACCTATCTTCAAAACACAGGTGCAGCTTTTTCACTTCTTGAAAATCAGCAATGGTTCTTTACCCTTATCACTCTTGTCGTGATGGTGGGGGCCTTTTACTATCTCTATAAGCATCTCAAGGGATCGCTTTGGATGGTGACAGGCTTGACCTTGGTCATTGCAGGTGGTTTGGGGAATTTTATCGATCGCCTGCGTCAGGGCTTTGTCGTCGATATGTTCCACCTGGATTTTATGAATTTTGCCATTTTTAATGTAGCAGATAGTTATTTGACAGTTGGAGTTTTCTTGCTCCTGATCCTGATGTTGAAAGAGGAAACGCATGGACATTAAAATTGAAGTAGCCGGTGCGCGACTGGATAAGGCTTTGGCAGATTTGACGTCCTTGTCACGAAGTGTGGCCAATGAACAGATCAAAGAAGGCAAGGTTCGGGTCAATGGAGAGGTGAAAAAAGCTAAGTATACGGTCAAAGAAGGAGATATCATCCAGTATGAAGTCCCAGAAGTGGAAATGGTCAGCTATGAAGCAGAAGACTTGCCTTTAGATATTGTCTATGAGGATCAGGATGTGGTGGTGGTCAATAAACCACAGGGCATGGTCGTTCACCCCAGTGCGGGCCATACCAGTGGGACCTTGGTCAATGCCCTTTTATACCATGTCAAGGATCTCTCAGGGATCAATGGGGAATTGCGTCCCGGGATCGTCCACCGGATCGACAAAGATACGTCAGGTCTCTTGATGGTCGCAAAAAATGACCAAGCCCATGTCGCTTTGGCCGAGGAGTTAAAAGACAAAAAATCTCTGCGCAAGTATTGGGCCATTGTCCATGGCAATCTTCCCAATGATCGGGGTGTGATTGAAGCACCAATTGGTCGCAGTGAAAAGGACCGCAAAAAACAAGCGGTGACAGCGAAAGGCAAGCCTGCAGTGACTCGTTTTCAAGTCTTGGAGCGCTTTGGAAATTACACGCTGGTAGAGTTGCAACTGGAGACCGGTCGCACCCACCAAATTCGGGTGCACATGGCCTATATCGGCCATCCAGTGGCTGGAGACCCTGCTTATGGTCCTAAGAAGACACTCAAAGGACAAGGACAGTTTCTTCATGCGCGGACACTTGGCTTTACCCACCCTCGCACAGGAGAGACTTTGGAATTTACAGCAGAAGTGCCAGCGATCTTTGAGAAAACGCTGGAAGACCTTCGAAACGGATAATGAAAAAAGAGAGTGGGACA
>NZ_MRXX01000010.1:9725-37615 GCF_016642265.1 Streptococcus lactarius | reverse complement strand
TAAAAGCTTATAAATCAGCGTAGTAGAGTCCACTCAACCACTGCGTCTTGCTCGACAATCCAAAAACAATTGAGAGGCTAGGACTTTTGACCCAGCCTCACTTTCATTAAATTCGAAATAAATAGTATTAGAAAGAATCATAGAGATGAAAGCAAAACGAATCGTCTTTAAAGTAGGGACCTCGTCTTTAACCAATCCAGACGGGAGCCTCTCCAGACAGAAGATCAAGGTCATTACCCAGCAGTTGGCTCTCTTACACGAATCGGGTCATGAATTGATTTTGGTCTCATCTGGGGCGGTTGCTGCGGGGTTTGGTTCCCTTGGTTTTAAGAAACGGCCGATCAAGGTGGCAGACAAGCAAGCCTCTGCGGCAGTCGGTCAAGGTTTACTGATGGAAGAATATACCTCTAATCTTCTTTTACGCAACATTGTTTCTGCACAAATTTTATTAACCCAGGATGACTTTGCGGATCAACGTCGCTATAAGAATGCCCACCAGGCCCTTTCTGTTCTGCTCAACTGTGGGGCGATTCCGATTATTAATGAAAATGATACGGTCTCGATCGCTGAGCTAAAAGTAGGAGACAATGATACCTTGAGTGCGCAGGTTGCGGCCATGGTCCAAGCGGATCTATTAGTTCTTTTGACGGATGTAGATGGCCTCTATACAGCCAATCCTTCTCAGGATCCAACAGCCAAGCGTTTGGAGCGGATCGAGCATATTTCACGAGAAATGATCGAGATGGCTGGAGGTGCGGGTAGTAGCAATGGAACTGGCGGAATGCTGACTAAACTCAAGGCAGCCACCCTGGCGACAGAGTCAGGAGTTCCCGTCTATATTTGCTCGTCTCTCAAGCCTGATGCCTTGATCGAAGCAGCTCAAGAGCAAGCAGATGGCAGTTACTTCCTAGCCGAGGACAAGGGGTTAAAAACCCAGAAGCAATGGCTAGCCTTTTATGCAGAAAGTAAAGGGGCTGTTTGGGTGGATGCTGGAGCAGCTGAGGCCTTGTTGGATCACGGAAAGAGCTTATTAATTTCTGGTGTGACCAAGGTAGAAGGGGATTTCTCTTATCAAGACATCGTCAGCGTCTATCATCAAGAGTCAGGCCAATTGCTAGGGAAAGGGAAAGTTCGTCTCGGCCAGTCGGCTGTGCGCGATATGCTCCAATCTAAAAAAGCCAAGGGAATCCTTATCCATCGTGATGATTGGATCTCGGTAACCCCTGAGATTGACTTACTCTTTACAGAATTTTAGAGGAAAACGTATGAGTACAACACAAGAACAATTAACCTTAGCGAGATCGGCTAAGAAAAGCATCAATACGGCCAGTACAGCTCTTAAAAATCATGCCTTAGAAGCTATGGCCGGCCAACTTCTGAAAGCGACGAAAGCCATTTTAGCAGCCAATCAAATCGATATGGAAGCAGCACGCGGGAAGATCTCTGAAGTCATGCTCGATCGCCTATTTCTTGATCAAGAGCGGATTGAAGGGATGGCACAAGGTATCCGTGCTTTAATCGATCTGCCAGATCCGATTGGGGAAGTGCTGGATACTGAAGTTTTGGAAAATGGCCTTGAAATCCAGAAAGTTCGAGTAGCTATGGGTGTCATTGGGATCATTTATGAAAGCCGTCCAAATGTGACGTCGGATGCTGCAGCGCTTGCCATCAAGAGTGGAAATGCAGTGGTTCTTCGTACGGGGAAGGATGCCTTTCATTCTGCTCAAGCGATCGTGAGCGCTCTTAAGGCTGGGTTGGAAGAAGCTGGACTCAATCCAGACCTTCTCCAATTAATCCAAGATACGAGTCGAGCTTCCAGCCTTGCTATGATGAAGGCCAAGGGCTACCTGGACTTGCTTATTCCACGAGGTGGTGCTGGCTTGATCCAAGCAGTGGTTGAAAATGCCATTGTCCCTGTGATCGAGACAGGAACAGGGATTGTCCATGTCTATGTGGACAAGGAAGCTGATTTCCAGAAAGCCCTGGCGATTATCGAAAATGCCAAGACCAGTCGCCCCTCTGTCTGCAATGCTATGGAGGTCTTGTTGGTCGATCAAGCGATCGCGTCTGATTTCTTGCCCTTGGTCAAAGAGTGCTTAGTGGATGATCGGGAAAGATCGGTTGAGTTGCGTCTAGATGAGGACGCACAGGCTATCATTTCGGGGACAGCAGCGCAGGAGCAGGATTTTGATACCGAATTTTTAGATTATATTTTAGCAGTCAAGGTCGTTGATGGAGTCGAGGAAGCGGTGGACCACATAGAAGCCCACAGCACCCATCATTCGGATGCCATTGTGACTGAAAATTCGGAGACAGCCGCTTACTTCACCAAGCTAGTGGATTCAGCAGCCGTTTATGTCAATGCGTCTACACGCTTTACAGACGGGGGGCAATTTGGCCTAGGTTGTGAAATGGGGATCTCGACCCAAAAACTCCATGCGCGTGGACCGATGGGACTGCGGGAGATGACTAGTTACAAGTATATCGTCAGTGGAAATGGTCAAGTGAGGTAAGTTATGAAAGTAGCATTTATCGGTCTTGGAAATATGGGAGCTAGTCTGGCCAAAGCGGTCGCAAAAGAAGTGGCTGGCACAGACCTGCTCTTGGTCAACCGTTCCCCACAAAAGGTGGAAGAGTTTATCAGCCAGTATGGGGGAACAGCGTCTGATCTTGAACAAGTCTTTAAAGAGGCGGAGGTCATCCTTTTAGGGGTCAAACCCTACCAAATCTGCCCTTTACTTGAAGAGTACCAGGACATTTTGGGCCAACGTTCCAATCTCATCTTGGTTTCTATGGCAGCAGGTCTGGAACTGGAGCAAATGGCAAGTGTAGTTAAAAATGAGCGGATAGGGCTCATCCGCATCATGCCTAATACGCCCGTAGCCATTGGTCAGGGTGTCATCAGTTTAGCCCGGTCCCAAGTAGTAACAGACCAGCAGATAGCCCAAGTCATTAAGCTCTTAGCAGGAGCTGGAGCTCTCTATGAAATCGAAGAAAAATTGATGGATCCTGCAACGGCTGTGGTAGGCTGTGGTCCAGCCTTTGTCTATCAGATGATCGAAGCCATGGCGGATGCAGGAGTAGCCTTGGGACTTTCACGAGAGCAAGCTTTGCAGATGGCGGCCCAGACTTTCAAAGGGGCCGCCAGTATGGTCTTAGAGACGGGGCAACATCCTGGAAGCTTGAAGGATGCAGTTTGTAGCCCAGGTGGCTCAACCATCGCAGGAGTCAATCGCTTAGAACAAGTCGGCCTACGGGGCGACATCATTGCAGGAGTGGAAGCAGCCTACAAACGAACTCAAGAAATGGGACAAGAGGCAGGACAAAATTAGATAAATTATTGGTCAAAACCAAGTTTGGAGAACGTTGACGAACTGTTCTTTTCTACAAATCTAACAAATTCAGATTTATCCAATCCTCTATTGAAACTTTTCGCCGTGAGAAAAGTGCCTGAAACTTAATGGTTTCAGGCACTCGGGAGTTTTGAAACCTTAGGTTCAAAACTAAGTCATGGAACTTCTATGAAGTTCGCTGACGTCCGTTCTCACCTAAGGAAAGTTTCTAAGAGGACTTTATTTTCAATGTAAAAGATTGGTTTTGGCCAATCTTTTTTTACGTTAGAGCGACTCTATCTCTACGAAACCATTTTCAGTCAGACGATAGATTTTTTGGCAGACTTCTTTGAGGAAGGTCCGGTCGTGGGAGACTGTAACCAGTCCGCCTGGGTAGTCTGCGAATAGGCGACGAATTTCTGGTTGGGAAGTGGGGGAAAAATTACGACTAGGCTCGTCCAAGAGCAGAAACTGGGGACTTGTAAGCACTAATTGAAGGAGGAAGAGTTTTCCTTGCTGGCCACCAGAAAGTTCAGAGATAGGATGATGCATTTCAGAATAAGTAAAGTTGAGGGAGGCTAAATGCAATTGAATGGTGTTGATTTCTTCGCGATCGCCTGAATGCTGTAGAAATTGAACCGGTGTCTGAGTCAAAGGAAGGCGTTCAGTATAATCTTGAGGCATATAGGCAGTGCGGATACTTTCATTCTTCCGTAAGATCTCCCAGATCATTTTTAGGAAAGTGGATTTTCCTACACCGTTAGAACCGATAATCCCTATCTTATCCTGCCCTTGAAGAGTGAGGGAGAGGTTCTTGACTAGGACACGATCCTCAATTGCGAGCTCTTCATGATCTAAGAGAAGGACGCGTTTTTGAGGAGACAAGGGAGTGAGGGAAGGGAAATGCAGATTGATGATTTCCTCATCATAGGGTTGGGAAGTCATGGATTGGAATTCTCGCTCGTAGCGCTTTTCTTGTGAGAGGAGGGACTTCATTTTCTTTGCCAGGAGACGTCCAGCAGTGCTATCTTTGGTATTTCGTAAGGAAGTTTGGACTTGCTGACGGACACGACGGTGCTTCTCCATGGTTTTCTGGTAGGCTCGTTGATCGTTGGCCGCTTGTTGAGATTGTTGCTTAAATTGTTGTTCTCTCTGGCTACTATAGTCTTGATAGCCTAGGTGCTCCACGATCGTTTCAGCCTCCTTGCGGTGTTTGATCTGTCTGAGGTGGATGATGGTATCCGCCGTTTGAGTCAAAAAATCCTCATGATGGGAAATAAAGATAATGGTTTGGGGACTCGTTTGGATCATCTGCTGGAGCCAATCCAAGGTCTCTAAATCCAGATCATTTGAAGGTTCATCTAAAAATAGCAATTCATGAGAACAAGAAAGTTCGTGAAGCAGTTGGACTTTTAGGGCTTCTCCTCCAGATAGACTTCCGATAGCTTGATCGCTTGCAAAGCGCTCGCTATTAAAATGCAATTGATCTGCCAGTCTGTAGAGGGTGGCATAGTCTAGCTCGTTCTCTCCAAAAAAATATTCTTCCAAGGTTTTTCCCTTCAAAGCTTCCGGTAAAGTTTGGGGAATATAGGCATAGGAGTGAAAGGAAGTGGTGATTTCTCCTTCTATAGTCAGATAATCTGGTAGAGATTTTGGGGACATGAGGACCTGAAGTAAGGAAGATTTTCCATTCCCTTCTTCGCCAATAATAGCAACTTTTTCTCCTTCATGAATGGTCAGGGAAAGATCTCGAACCAGATCTCGTAAATCTTTTGTATGTCGGATAGTGAGGTGGGATAGTTTTAGCATAAGATTCCTTTCTACTGGGACAAAAAACAGCTCTACCTATTTAGTAGAGCTGTATTCATGTGGAACCCAAGCAGAAAAAACCTTATTTAGCCAACAAATGGTTGGAGAATAGGCAAGAGGGTACACAAAAAGAGATCGAACAAGCAGTCCACTAAATAAAGTATTTTATTTAACGAAGCTTAGTTGTTCATATCTCCTTACCTCCGAATATGATTAGCTCTATTCTATTCCTTTTATTCCTTCTTGTCAAGGAAATCCTTGCTTTTCCCTTTTCTTTTCGGACTCGGGGGGATTTTATGGTATAATTAAGGGTATGCATACACAACCAACGTCCACTTATGTCCACATCCCATTTTGTACCCAGATTTGTTTTTATTGTGATTTTTCAAAGGTCTTTATCAAAAACCAGCCGGTTGATGCCTATCTGGAGCATTTGATCCAAGAATTTCGTCGGGAAGAAATCACAAACCTACGGACTCTCTATATTGGGGGTGGGACACCGACAGCCTTATCTGCAGATCAGCTAGCGTATCTTCTCAAGGAATTGACCAAGTCGCTTGATCTGTCTCAGATGGAAGAGCTGACGATCGAGGCCAATCCTGGTGATTTGAATCCAGATAAGATCGCTGTCTTAAAGGATTCACCGGTTAATCGGGTTTCATTGGGCGTGCAGACTTTTGATAATCGCTTGCTCAAGAAGATTGGTCGAAGCCACCAAGAGCAGGACATTTATGACAATATCGACCGTCTGAAACTGGCTGGTTTTGACAATATTTCGATCGACCTCATCTACGCGCTTCCGACACAAACCATGGAGCAGGTCAAGGAAAATGTTGCTAAGGCTCTTGCCCTAGATATTCCCCACATGAGTCTTTATAGCTTGATTCTGGAGAATCACACAGTCTTTATGAATCGCATGAGACGGGGCAAACTTCCTCTACCTAAAGAGGAGTTGGAAGCAGAGATGTTTGAATACATTATTCAGGAGTTGGAGCGAGCGGGCTTTGAGCATTACGAAATTTCCAATTTCTCCAAGCCTGGTTTTGAAAGTCGGCACAATCTCATGTATTGGGACAATGCCGAGTATTATGGTCTGGGAGCTGGTGCATCCGGCTATGTTAACGGTGTTCGCTACAAGAATCATGGGCCTATCCGTCACTATATGCAGGCTGTCGAAGAGGGAAATGCGCGTGTCCAAGAAGAACATCTAACTCAGACAGAAATGATGGAAGAAGAGATGTTTCTAGGACTCCGTAAGAAAACAGGCGTTTCCAAGAAGCGTTTTGAAGAAAAGTTTGGTGTGAATTTTGACCAACAGTATGGACCAGTGGTTGAGGAATTGACCCAGCAGGGCCTTTTGGTCCCTGACAAGGACATTGTTCGCATGACCAAGAAAGGTCTCTTTTTAGGAGACACTGTAGCAGAGAAGTTTATTTTGGAGTAGAAGATGGCAAAAACATTTGAATACAGCATGAAAATTCCGTTTGATATGAGCGATGTCAATGGGTTTATTAAGATTCCCCAATTGATCTTGCTGTCTTTACAGGTATCGGGCATGCAATCGATTGAGCTGGGTATGAGTGATATGTACATTTTAGAGAACTACAACTTGGTCTGGATTATCACGGATTACAATATGAAGATCGATCGTCTCCCTGTTTTTGATGAGAAGATCACCATCGAAACCTATGCAATGAGCCACAATCGCCTTTTCTGCTACCGGGCTTTTAACATCAAGGATGAGGCAGGAAATACTATCATTGAGATGGTCGCGACCTTTGTCTTGATGGATCGGGATACGCGAAAGGTCCATCCTGTCATGCCGGAGATCACAGAAGCTTTTGACTCCGAATTTTCAAAAACCATGCTCCGTGGACCTCGTTTCAAAGAATTGGAAGGCGGAGTAGAGCAAGAATATCTGGTTCGGTTTTACGACTTGGATATGAATGGGCATGTCAACAATAGCAAGTACTTGGACTGGGTCTTTGAGGTCATGGGAGCAGACTTCTTAACCCACCATGTCCCTAAAAAAGTCCATCTGAAATATGTCAAAGAAGTGCTGGCAGGAGGTGCCATCACCTCACAATATGAACAAGAGGGCTTAACGACACTGCACCAAATTACCTCAGACGGGCATATCAATGCTCAAGCAGAGATCGAGTGGGAAGAAGTGAAAGAAAAGGGTTGGACTTATGGAAACTAGAAGATTAAAAAATAAAAAACAGGAGCTTGAAAGCTACCAAAAACGGGTTGTGGCCTATGCTAAGCGTCAAAAGAACCCTTTCTACATGTTGGGAGATTGGCTCTTGACTCTTTGTGCTTTGGGCATCATCCTGGTGGAGGAGATATACAAATTTTTCCGCTATCGTTTGAATTTAGAGAGTTTTAGTCGCTTTTTAAGAGAAGATGTGCGCTGGTATCGCGTTTGGATCCATTTCACCTTGGCCTTTCTCTTGCCTGTTGTGATCTTTTCAGTCGGTATTACCAGTCAATCAGGCTCCTTCTGGTCTAATTTCTATCATCGTTTGTCTCAAGGCGTGCTCTTTAGCACAACAGTCAGCCTCGCTGCGACCTTGGTAACGGATTTTGTAGAAAATTTGCAACCGGAAACCAAGTCAGACGGCCGAAACCGGAGTAGCAAACGCACCGTTTATCAAATCAGTGTGGATCAGGCGACCGTCATTGGTCTCTTGGTGACTATTGTCATTCTCATGGTAGCATCCTTCTTGTTCACTCAATCGGGAAGTCAAGGGATCAATTTTACTGGTCTGATCCTACAGTTTGTCCTTTATGCTGGTGCTCTACTTCTGTATGGTTCTGGTGGACGAGTGGACGCTGAAAAATTGAAAGAAGAAGCAGAGACAGAAAGGAAGGAATAAATGCACTACAAAGGCTATTTGATTGATTTGGATGGCACTATTTACAAAGGAAAATCACGAATTCCTGCAGGAGAAGCTTTTGTCCATGAACTGCAGGCGCGTGAGATTCCTTATCTCTTTGTGACCAACAATACAACCCGCACACCAGAGACTGTTCGGGAGATGTTAGCAACTCACTTCAATATTGAAACCCCAGTTTCGACCATCTATACAGCTACCCTTGCGACCATTGATTATATGAAGGATCAAAATCTGGGCAAGAAGGCTTATGTGATCGGAGAAGCAGGCCTCAAAGTCGCCATCGAAGAAGCAGGTTTCATCTTAGATGAAGAAGCACCTGATTATGTCGTGATTGGACTTGATTGGCAAGTGGATTATGAGAAATTTGCGAAAGCGACCTTGGCCATTCAAAAAGGAGCACACTTTATCGGGACCAATCCGGACTTGAACATTCCAACAGAGCGCGGCTTGTTGCCGGGAGCAGGATCTCTGATTGCCCTTGTCGAGGCAGCGACACGGGTCGAGCCTGTGATCATTGGAAAGCCAAAGGCCATCATTATGGATAAGGCCATTGAACACTTGGGCCTTGCAAGAGAAGAAGTGGTCATGGTTGGGGACAACTACCTAACGGATATCCGTGCGGGTATTGACAATGGCATTCCGACCCTTCTGGTGACGACTGGGTTTACCAAAGCAGAAGAAGTGCCGACCTTACCCATTGCACCGACACATGTCGTTTCTAGCTTAGCGGAGTGGGATTTTGATGCTTAGAAGTTTGAAATCCATGAACCTAGTTTTCTTTATCTTGTCCGCTGCCATCCTTCTCACCATTGGACTAGCATGGGTCCTTTATCCCATGGAGATCCATTGGTTGGGAATCCAAAGTCGGACCGGTTTTTCGGCTTCTGTCATCATGAAGAATGTTAATGTCTTGATGAACTATTTGACCAATCCTTTGCAATGGGTGTTGAAGATGCCCCAATTTCCTTCTTCAAAAAATGGACTGCACCACTTTGAGGCCGTTAAGTACCTATTTCACTTAGTGACAGTCGTTTTCCTGGTCACCCTACCTGGCTTTATCCAGTTTCTACGAACAGTTGTCAAAAAAGGCTACCTGAATGTCTATCGCAATCTCTTCTTTTGGATGATGGTCTTTCCGATCCTATTTGCGGCTCTGGCTGTTATCATTGGCTTTGATCAATTTTTTACGCTCTTTCATCAGGTCCTATTTGCTGGGGATACTACCTGGCTCTTTGACCCGCGCGTGGATTCCATTATCCTCGCCCTACCCGAAGACTACTTTATGCATGCCTTTTTGATTTTCTTTGTTCTATATGAAGGGATTTGTGTGAGTTTTTATTTATTATCTAGGAGAACCAAATGAACCAATACAATCGATTATTAGACCCTAAAAAAGATCTAGGAAAGTATTCCGGAACACTAGCCATTTATCTCTTTATTATGACCATGGTAGGTTTGATTTGGGGAGCTCTCTATAGAATGGTCCTATTTGGCTCGCTTCGGAAAGATCCGAGTAAGGCGTTAGAGAAAATGGATGTCTGGGCCGGAGTTCCCTACTTTATTGCTATTGCAATTGGTCTCTTTCTTTTTAATGCTTACCGCAAAAAGGCCCTTTTTAAATTTGACCTCAAACGGAAAGGACGCAAGATGACCCTTCCTATCTTCTTTATCTTCCTAGCCTTTCTAGGCTTTTCTCAAGTCTTTGCCTCTATTATGACGCAAGTAATCGAGCGCATGTTTGAAACGATTGGTCTGCATTCTTCGTCTACAGATATAGGCAATTCTATTGAGCGTTCATGGACTATGCTTTTGTACGCAGGATTTTTAGGCCCAGTTACAGAAGAGTTTTTCTTCCGTGGAGCCGGTTTGCGAGGCTTGGAGCGCTACGGCAAAGTCTTTGCGATTGCCATGACAGCCATCTTATTTGGACTCTTCCATGCTAATTTTGACCAGCTCTTCTTTGCAAGCATCATCGGGCTAGGATTTGGCTACATTGCCTTTGAATACAGCATCTGGTGGGCGATTTTCTATCACATTTTCAATAACTTTGTGATTTCGCAAGGTCTCTTTTATGTCGCCCATCATGTAGATGACGGATTGGCAAATTGGTTACAAATTGGAGTCTTGGCTATCGGATCCATTGTCATACTTGTGGTTCTTGCAACCAAATGGACAGATATTAAGGCTTACATTCAGGTCAATAAACCCCAACCAGGAGTCTTCCAGCGTTCGCTCGCTTCCTTCTGGTTCTGGTTCTTCGTCTTATTTACGATCTTTATGTCCATCCTTCCATATGTGGTTCCAATCTTCCGGCTAGCCTATCTCAAGGGCTAAGGTCCTAAGTATGTATGAATAGTGCAGAGAGGCTAATACCTCTCTTTTTTGCTATAATAGAGAGTATGAACAACTTGATTAAATCCAAGCTCGAGCTCTTGCCGACGAGTCCGGGCTGTTACATTCACAAAGATAAGAACGGTACCATCATCTATGTGGGGAAGGCCAAGAATCTTCGCAATCGGGTGCGGTCCTATTTTAGAGGGAGCCACGATACCAAGACGGAAGCGCTGGTATCTGAGATTGTGGATTTTGAGTTTATCGTCACCGAGTCTAATATTGAGGCCTTGCTTCTTGAGATCAACCTCATCAAGGAGAACAAGCCCAAGTACAATATCATGCTCAAGGACGATAAGTCTTATCCCTTCATCAAGATTACCAATGAGCGCTATCCGCGTCTCATCATCACGCGCCAGGTCAAAAAGGATGGCGGGCTCTATTTTGGCCCTTATCCAGACGTAGGGGCAGCCAATGAGATCAAGCGACTTTTGGATCGGATTTTTCCTTTCCGCAAGTGTACCAATCCGCCTTCTAAGGTCTGCTTTTACTATCATCTAGGACAGTGTATGGCTCACACAGTCTGCCACAAGGACGAGACCTATTTCAAGGGCATGGCCCAGGAGGTTTCTGATTTCCTCAAGGGACAGGATGACAAGATTATCGATGAGCTCAAGCTCAAGATGACTACCGCTGCGCAAAACATGGAATTCGAGCGGGCGGCCGAGTACCGGGATCTGATCCAGGCTATCGGGACCCTGCGGACCAAACAGCGGGTCATGGCCAAGGATTTGCAGAACCGGGATGTCTTTGGCTACTACGTGGACAAGGGCTGGATGTGTGTGCAGGTCTTCTTTGTCCGTCAGGGCAAGCTGATCGAGCGGGATGTCAATCTCTTCCCTTACTACAATGATCCAGACGAGGATTTCTTGACCTATGTAGGTCAGTTTTACCAGGAGAAATCTCACCTGATCCCCAATGAAATCCTGATCCCACAAGATATCGATGAGGAAGCGGTCAAAGCCCTTGTGGATACCAAGGTCCTTAAGCCCCAGCGTGGGGAGAAGAAGCAGTTGGTCAATCTGGCCATCAAGAATGCGCGGGTCAGTCTGGAGCAGAAGTTCAATCTCCTTGAAAAATCCATGGAAAAGACCCAAGGGGCTATTGAAAATCTTGGAAAACTCCTGCAAATTCCAATGCCTGTGCGGATTGAGTCCTTTGATAACTCCAACATCATGGGGACCAGTCCGGTTTCAGCCATGGTCGTCTTTGTCAATGGAAAGCCAAGTAAAAAGGACTATCGCAAGTACAAGATCAAGACTGTCGTCGGGCCAGATGACTATGCCAGCATGCGGGAAGTCATTCGCAGACGCTACAGCCGGGTCATGCGGGATGGCCTGACGCCACCAGATCTGATTGTCATCGATGGGGGACAGGGGCAGGTTAATATTGCCAAGCAAGTCATCCAAGAAGAGTTGGGACTGGACATTCCTATTGCAGGTCTGCAAAAGAATGACAAGCACCAAACCCATGAATTGCTCTTTGGTGATCCTCTCCAAGTCATTGAACTTTCTCGCACCTCGCAGGAATTTTTCCTCCTCCAGCGGATCCAGGATGAAGTCCACCGTTTTGCCATCACCTTTCACCGCCAGCTACGATCCAAGAATTCCTTCTCCTCCCAGTTGGACGGCATCGAAGGCTTGGGACCAAAACGCAAGCAGCTGCTGATGAAACACTTCAAGTCACTGACCAAGATCAAAGAAGCTACTGTGGATGAGATTGTTACTGTCGGCATCCCACGAGCAGTGGCGGAGGCAGTGCAGATCAAGCTCCATCAAGGAAAGCAAGCAGAAGCAAGTTCCTTGATGGAAGTGGCGGAGGATTCTGAACCATACCAATCATAAGGAGTTTATAATGAATCATCGAATTGCTATTTTATCTGATATTCACGGAGATACAAGAGCCCTGGAGGCAGTGATTGCGGATGCGCGTGCTCTAGGCGCGACGGAATACTGGCTTTTAGGGGACATTTTGTTACCAGGACCAGGAAGAGAGGACCTTTTTGACTTGCTGGATGCGATTCCGATTACAGCAGCTGTTCGTGGAAATTGGGACGATTGTGTCCTAGAGGCTTTGGATGGTGAGTACGGGCTCGAGGATCCGCAGGAGATCCAAATGCTTCGTCTCACTCAGTATGTCATGGAGGGACTGGATCCTAAGCGGATTGATTGGCTTCGTTCGCTTCCTCTAATGGAGAAGAAGGAGGTCAACGGCATTCGCTTTTCACTGACCCACAACTTACCAGAAAAGAATTATGGTAGAGACTTGCATCCAGCTAATGCGACGGAGAACTTTGATCAATTGCTGGATGACCAGACAGATATGGCCATCTACGGTCATGTCCACAAGCAGTTGCTTCGCTATGGCAGTCAGGGCCAGCAGATTCTCAATCCAGGGACTATTGGCATGCCTTATTTTGACTGGGAACCAATTCAAAACCACAGAGCTCAGTATGCACTGATCGATGTCGAAGAAGATGGGGTGACCAACCTGCAATTTCGGAAGGTGGCTTACGACTATGAAGCAGAATTACAAGATGCCAAGGACAAGGGCCTTCCTTTTATTGAGATGTACGAAGAATTGAGACGCGAGGATAACTATCGAGGTCATAATAGTGAGTTGCTAGCTTCCTTGATTGAGAAATTCGGTTATGCCAAAGAAGTAGCTGCCTATTTCAATCTTTCCAATGAATCATAGGTGGGTCTCTTGTGTATTCAACCAATCAAAAAAGCGGATGTATAAATGTCCGCTTTTTTATATCGCTATTCTATTCAATAATAATTGCAAAATTTAATGAAAAAAATTTTATGACTTTTCTGAATTAAGATTAATGAACAATAAACTTACAAGATAGATCACTAATTGGCCAATTCCTATAAATTGAAATATTTGCCAACTTTTAATATCTATCCAGGATGCGAAAAGAGTTCCGAATGGTGCAAAGAGACCACTAATGGTAAAAATAATACTGAAGATACGCCCTAAGAAGTTTGAATCAATAGATATTTGAAGGTGAGACATGAGATTGACGTTAAACATAGCAACTGTTGTTGAAAAAATAGCAAATAAAATCAATATAATCACTTGCGAAAACTTTAAACTATTAATTAACATTAGGGAGATAGCACCTGGTAATAAAAAATGAAGAAAGTGTTTCAATTCGATCTTTTTCTTCACTAGACTAATGATCAATGCTCCTATAATACTACCAATAGATTGTGCTACAAGAATATAGGCAAATATATTATGAAAGTCAGAAAAGCTTGATGTAAATGGAAGATAGAAAGCGTAAATGGCATCAAGAAAATTAAGAAATGAGGCAGTAATTAAGATAGTTAAGAGCGTTTTATCTTTATAAAGGTATAAAAAGCCTTCTTTTATACCGGAAAAAAATTTTGACTGGATGTTCTCATGCTGATATTGTATATGGAAATGGTACTCACATAAAGCGGAAACTAAGAATGACAGTGAGTTGATGAGCATACCATACTTGAATCCAAACTGATGGATGACAAATACTGAAGCGAGTGGTGCTCCAACACTAACAATCTCAGCTACAATTTTTGAGAAAGAGTTATATGTCAAAATTCCATCACTTGAGAGCAAGTCTTTTATAATAGCTTTATAGGCTGGACCATTAAAACTAAATAGAATCGCTAATAATATATTGACGACAATTAATGCCCAGATATTTTGTGGGCTATAAAATAGAAAGAGGAAAAAGGTTGCAGTAGCAGCAATTAAATCGGTTGCTATTAGCATTCGTTTCCTATCACTAAAATCAGCAACGTAGCCAGCAAATAAGTTGAAAATTAATTGAATGACAGACTCAGTACTTTGATAGATCATCATAAAAAACGAAGATCTAGAAGCAAGGTTAGCAATTAAAAGCTTATTAGCATAATCAAATATAATGTTTCCAAAATTAGTTGTTTGTCCACGTATTATTAGTAATAGTATATTTTTATGTTCTTTGTTCATTTGTGTATCCTTTAAGTAAATTATTTACAGTAGTAAATTCTTTCTCATCCTTAGTACTACAAGATATAAGATAGCGTAAGTCATCTAAAGACTGAGCAGCGAAACCTATATTTTCAGGATATTCTCTGAAAAACTCAAAAGGAATAGGGAGTTGTGGAGGTAATTGATGATGCTTGTTTTGAAAAATAGCTATAGTTACAGCGATCTTGGATGGGTATTTAGAAACTATTGTTTGTATAGGAATTGAATTTATTAGTTTCCAGTAAGTATCTAGTATGTCAAAATGAAAAGCAGACTTTATGAGTAGTGGAATATTGCCTCCGCCAAATCGTTTTCCGATTTCACAAAAGCTTAACTCGTTTTTAGTAGAGTTATAAAAGAATTCAGCATGAAAAGGGTGAATCTTCTCTGTTCCAAGACAGTCCAATACTTTTTGGGTCTCAGCTTGTAATCGTTGAATGAAAATGGAGTCATTATATCGGGAGTTAGTACGGATGATATTGATGAAGGTTGTTTTAACGTCTAGAATATTTCCTACATATTCATGTGTGAAAAAGAATTGGATTTTTCCATTTACCGCTATCCCATCACAAGTAAACATCGTATCAAAATCCTTTCGTGTTTCTAGAAGAAAATCTTCGCTTCGATAATATTCTGGTATTTTAGATACAATATGAATGTCTTTCCCGGATGCTCCACATCTTGGTTTGATAAGAAAAGTTGATGGAAGAGGAGCGTTTGGATCCAGTAATTGAGGTTGGTTAACACGACCATCTAATTGTTCTCGCATGAACTTTTTATCTTTATAGGCATAGGAGATTTTCCAAGCCTCTTTTTCTAAAGTGAAAAAGGATTTTAGCACACCAACAATGTGCATTAATCCTTCGTCTAGTGTAAAAATATCTTCAATGTTTTGAATATTATTGAAAAAAAGAAGGAGGTTCAGCTGGCTAAAATCATCTATTCCAAAAATTTGGTTTTTTGAAAATCCTAAAGTGAGATAATTTTCTTTTTGTTTATTAGGGCAAACAATACTTAAATTTTTTTGTGCTTGTATACCGATACTTGCAGGAGAAAAGCGATAAATAAAATACTTCATTTCTCATACCTCGTATTTTCTAACGCCCAAGCTTCAGCTCCTTGAAGGTTTTTCTTGGTTTCTAGGAATGTTGAACCATAGCAAGAGAAGCCGACAATAGCATCCGCGCTATGAAAGGCATCATTTAACTGTTTACCAACTTGTGTGTAAGTTGTGTAATCAAAAATTGAATATTGTTTTTTGATAGTTTCAGTTAATTCTGGGAGTTGCTTAATGATTCCTTTCTTTTTTGCTGTTAGAAGCCAGCCAGTGACAGGGAATGTTTTCGGAATTGTAGGTAAGGAATCATCACAAATAGCTTTTAAAAGAAGTTCTAGTGGATTGTGATTGAGCTTATATTGTAAATTTTGACGAATTCGTGCTCCGCCAATGCGTGAAGCAATTTCCAAAAAAATAATTTCGTGTCCATCGTAAAACACTTCTAAGTGAAAAAGAAATGTTCCATTGGGATAAAGTCCATGGCTTAGTGTAGAAGCATAGTCAACAAGCTTATTGAACTGTTCTGAAGTATGGTCTAAGGAAACCGCTGCAGCTGATATACCTTTTTTAATGAGCAAGGGATTGTAGATATATTGGGAAGGTTCACAGTAGATGATATTTCCCTGATAAACAAAGCCATCTATGTGATAGACATCTGCATAGATGTATTCTTGAACAAGGACAGTCTTGTCCTTCCAAAAATGATCAGAATGAAAAGAAACCAAATCAGTCTCTCTTTTTAAATGAAAAGTATCAACAGAACCAGCTCCATCCAAAGGTTTTAGAATAATATCTCCATGTTGTTTGAAAAAGTTTTTCAATTCCGCATAAGATGAGATTTTCCGAGAATGGGGGATTTTAAAATCTAGTTCACTGACTTTCTGTGTCATTTTGTCTTTATCACGGAAGGTTTTAGCTTGACTGACTGATTGTCCTTTAATATGAAATTGTTCTCGTAATTCTGCAGCTAATACCATATCAAACTCATCTAAAGCAACAATCGCATCGAAATGAGATTGTTGTAGGATTTCTTGTGAGGTTTCTTTTCTCTTTTCAGGATAATGTTGGGTAGTAACTAAAGTGACATTGGTTGGTTTATTCGTTTCAAATGAATCACTTTTACTATCATCAATTAGGATAGTGTATTGATGATTTTGGGATAGGCAGGAATAAATATCGGTGTATGTTTCACGATATGGGTGTAAAATAAGTAATTTTGACATGATTATTTATAACTTTCTATAGGATTTTGATAGCGATTTTTATGGGAATCTCTATAATAAGCAAAGTTGTTAGGCAACTCAGGTAGTTTATAAGTAGGGTCAATTTGATTTTTGTAGAGTTTATAAGGAATACCTAATGTCTGATAGGCATAATCTGCCCCCATTGTATCCCTACTCTTTTTGACTTTCTTTAATGCTTTATTGATATTCCGAGAATATTCCTTGTACTGTTTTAGCAATTCGATTTTAATCGTTGGAAACTCATTTAAGACGTCCTCTAGTGAGATATTATGAATATCACATTCCAAAAAGATTTCTCTAGCTAGTTTTTTTAGAGCATAGCTGTGTTTATGATTGCCAAATGTTCCAATTTCCGGTAATAAAATGGTTAAAGCTTCTAGTTGACTGATGAAAAAATGTGTCAGTTCATGACTACTAGAAAATTTATATAACTTATTGTAGATGGCTAGAAAATTTTGCGACTCGTAAATAGATTTCGCCTGTTCACGAATCATATCTAATCTTAAAGGGAAAAGAACACTGTCTATTTGTGATTGAAGTCCTCCTTGATAATTTATCAGTACAAAATTTGCCAGAGTCACTAGACCGTTATGGTATTGGACGCAAATTTTAATGTAGTAGTGATTTCCAGACAAGGGAACATCACATCGTAGACGTTCTTTATCAATTTCGATAATATGGTTGGTAACCTTGTACAGTTGCTCAAGAGCATCAGTAATGTTGGGACAGATAATGTAAATATCATCAAAAGGAATCCATTTATTTAAAAACTTAGTAATAAAAGTTTCAATAATTTGTCCATATTTCTCTTCATAGAATGAAAATAAACTAATTAAAGTTTGGCATGGGGTAGAGATAGGATTTACTAAGTTAGCAGGATAGACATTTCGGAAACAAACTTGTTCTTTTACATATAAACCATATTTTTTTTCTTTAAAATACTCTAGCTCATCTTGAATGGGTGAAAAAGTAAATAAGTTCTTTTCTTCTCTTATCAAAGGCGATGATGGGAGAGTCTGAGCTTTAAAGATACGTTGTAAATCGTCACTATAAGTATTCTTTACCATTGATTTTACCTCGGCTATCGACTTTGTTGATTGCAAATGGTTTGTGGGGTGTATCTAATAGATAATCCTTGTTAATTTCTTTAACAATGTGTTTAGATACGTCTGCAATTAGCTATACAGAAGGATGCCTTCCATCCTCTTGGAAAGGATGATTATTTTTTTCAACATAGTATTTGAATAATTCATATTCAGGAAAGTAATAGTCGTACCCTAATTCCATAATAGCATCTTTGATAATCCGATAATTTTCAGTTGTAGCTAAATGAAGATTTTGAAATTTTTCAGAAGCTTTAAGAAGTACATAGGGGATTGAAAATTGAATCTTAATGCCAGGATTGATAAGGTGCACGATTCGCATAATTTCCTTAGAAAAGTTAAGAATATCGTCGGAGGATAGATAAACATTTTTAATCTCTGGGTTGAAAAACTGATTTTTTGGAAGTCTGTTCATTACGTGTTCAGACTTAGACCATATTTCAACGGATCCGAGAGAGACGATTAGTAAATCTGATTCAGTTATTGCTCTCTTAACACAAGTATCAATCTGTAAATTTTCGTTTATGACCTTTTTAAAACTCTCTGAACGATTCCAAAAACGAACTTCATCATAAAATACTTTTTGTTTGGTATCTATTAAGATATGATGATTCAATTCAAATGCAATGATTTCTAAATCCTTTAGTAAGGATGGTGCATTAAAAATGGTATCATAAGGAGAAAAAGTTTTAATTTGACTGTTGGAAAAATAGTTAATTCTAAGGGCTAGATTTTGAGCAGTGCATGCACCTAAGAAACAAGTTGTCTTGGGAAGATATGTCAGAAATTTCGTAGATTACTTTGATGAGTAAAAGTGTAGGTTATCCATAAATCTCTCCTTTATATCCTAATGAACTTAATACCTTTTGTATGTTTCCGAATCCGTGAAGAACAGTGTCAAAATTTGATAGCATCACTTTATCAAGATGAACTTGAATGATTCCCATCAAGATAGCCATACCTGCACATGTATCATTTAAATGATACATTTTTAAAGTTGTGTCAATATCTGATAGTTTGTCTTGTGTTTTTAATGCACCGTTACTCAAAACTTTTATTCTAATTCCCAATTTGTGTAATTCTGCAATATGATTGGTTCTTTGAATAAATACTTCATCAAATAGGATGGATGATATATTGTGAAAGGCTAAAAATTCTGATAGAATAGGACCTAAATCACTTGTAATAAATGGTGCAGCACCTAAACGTAAAAATTCAAAGTACTCGGACTCTATTTGAGATGTTTTTTTGAACTGAATTGTGTGTTTGTCTTCAATGATATTTAGACCTAATTTTGTAAAAAGGTCAATGTAACTTTGAGGAATATCTCTGATAAATACATTGTCAAAAATGATATTTTCTAACTCATCCCAGAATAGCAAGACATAAGAAACAAACATAGTCATATCGGGAGGTAACGTTATTTCAGTATTTTTCATTTCGATAGAGTCTACCTTAGGGATTAAAATTTTGTCTGGTGATAAATATTGGACGGTTCGATTCGTCGCGGACTCTAACAAAGAAATGAGGTAGGATACAGTAGGGTCTGGAGAAAGACCGTTGATTTTTATTTCATTTGGATAAAAGTAAGCTAAACTAATAGCATTGAAAAAAGCTCCAACACTTTTACTTCCATCTGCGTAACAATTTAAGGATATGTTTTTATTTAGCAAGTCATTCTTCTCAGAATAAAAGATTTTATTCTTTTCTTGATAGGTATAGCTCGCTACGGTGGAGAGAATATCAAGGTGTAAGTCAATAGGTCTGAAACAAAAATCGTCTCCTCCAGGAAATGCAAATAAAAGATGGTGATAGCGATAAGTTAAAGCTGTTATAGTACCAATGCTAGCTCGACTAATTTTATTGAGAGATGTAATATCTGTAGGCATCCTTTTAGAGCTAACCTCGATAGTATCTTCATAGGTGAAAGAATCAGACCACTCATTCTTTCCAAATTCATAGAGTATATTTAGAAAATCAAAGGCAGTAGGGCAGTTTCTGATTATTAACTTGTTTTTATTCAAAAATAAGCAAGATAATAGAATATGAACGCCGATAACTTTATCTCCTTCGATTTTGACGTGAAGCTTTTGAGTGCTGGTAGCTTCAGTCTGCTCTTGTCTTTGTAATTTTAAATTAAAATGCTTGGGTACAACGCCATCTGTTATTTTAGATATGCTTTCTTTAGTTAAAGCACTTGGTTGATTTAAACTAACTTCTAAATCTTCGAAGGATATTTCTAGTAGCTTTGCATAGGCTATTAAGTCTTTAACATTGATATCACGAGAGCCATTTTCCCAGTTTGAGATAGCCTGTCGGCTTAGTTTTAATTGATTTGCTACAAATTCTTGAGTAAACCCCATTGCTAATCTACGCTGTTTCAAAAAGTCACCAATCATAAACATTACCTCTCTTGTGTTAACTTAGTTTTCATTATACTCGCATGAAGTTTATTTTCAATAAAATTCATGAAACAATTTGTTGCGAAGCTGCAAATTAAGATCAGATATTCTTTCGCTATATGAGATGTTTGCATGCAAAAACCTCGAATGTAATTAATAGATATTGTTAAAAGAAATTTAATCAAATTCTTTTAATAATTGACTATATTCAAATCTTAGGCTGTAAAACTCTGCAAGCTCTTTCATTTTGTGTTAAAATAGAGGCAACCGAAATAGAAAAGGAAGAAGCTTATGAAATTTCTAGAGCTCAATAAAAAACGCCATGCGATCAAGCATTTCACTGACCAACCGGTCGATCCAAAGGATGTACGGACTGCCATTGAGATCGCAACCTTGGCCCCTAGCGCCCACAATAGCCAACCTTGGAAATTTGTGGTTGTTCGTCAAAAAAATGCAGAATTGGCAAAATTAGCCTATGGTCCAAACTACGATCAAGTCATGGAAGCACCTGTGACCATCGCCCTCTTTACAGATACTGATTTGCAAAAACGGGCTCGCAAGATTGCGCGTGTCGGTGGGGTGAAAAACTTCACAGATGAGCAGTTGCAATACTTTATGCAAAGTCTTCCTGCTGAGTTTGCGCGCTATGATGCCCAACAGACAAGCGATTACTTGGCTTTGAATGCCGGTCTTGTGGCTATGAACTTGGTGTTGGCTTTGACAGACCAAGGCATTGGAACCAATATTATCTTGGGATTTGATAAAGAAAAAATCAATGAAGTATTGGACATCGAAGAGCGTTTCCGTCCGGAAGTTTTGATTACAGTTGGCTATGCGGCTGAAAAAGTAGATCCAAGCTATCGCTTACCAGTTGATGAAATTATCGAAAAACGCTAATCTAAAGAGAAAATTAGAAGCTCGAGGAGGAATTCATGACAACAGTTGACTTTAAAGCAGAAGTAGAAAAACGTCGCGATGAGATGATGGCTGACCTATACAGCCTCTTGGAAATCAATTCTGAACGTGATGACAGTAAGGCAGATGCAGAGCATCCTTTTGGACCTGGTCCTGTAAAAGCTCTTGAAAAATTCTTGGAAATTGCCGAGCGTGACGGCTATGAAACCAAGAATGTGGACAATTATGCCGGTCACTTTACCTTTGGTGAAGGAGAAGAAGAGCTTGGTATTTTTGCCCATATGGACGTCGTGCCTGCAGGTAGTGGTTGGAAGACCGATCCTTACAAACCAGAAATTATCGATGGCAAGCTCTACGCGCGTGGCTCATCTGATGACAAAGGGCCTACAATGGCCTGCTACTATGGCTTGAAGATCATTAAAGATCTAGGACTTCCTGTTTCTAAGCGCGTGCGCTTCGTTGTCGGTACGGATGAAGAATCAGGATGGGGCGACATGGATTACTATTTCAAACATGTCGGACTTCCTGAGCCAGATTTTGGCTTCTCTCCAGATGCGGAATTCCCAATTATCAATGGGGAAAAAGGAAACATCACTGAGTACCTTCATTTTGGAAATGACAACACTGGAAAGGCTAAACTTCACAGCTTTACAGGTGGCCTTCGTGAAAACATGGTGCCAGAATCAGCGACTGCAGTCGTTTCTGGAGAACTCCCTGATCTTGCTGGTTTCTTAGATGCTTTTGCCAAGGAACACCAGCTCAAGTTTGAAATCTCAACAGTAGATGAAGAAACTTATACCGTTACGATCGTTGGGAAATCTGCTCATGGATCCACTCCTGAAGATGGGATCAATGGTGCAACCTACTTAGCGCTTTTGTTGAACCAATTTGATTTTGGTGGCGCTGCTAAGGCTTACCTTCATGTGACGGCTTCACTTCTTCACGAAGATTTTGCCGGTGAAAAATTAGGCATTGCCCATACAGATGCCAAGATGGGACCATTGAGCATGAATGCAGGTGTCTTCCATTTTGATGAAAGCCAAGCAGACAATACCATTGCATTGAACGTGCGCTACCCTCAAGGAACAGATCCTGAAACCATCAAAGCCATCCTTGAAAAGATCGAAGGAGTGGCTACGGTGAGCTTGTCAGCCCATGGTCACACCCCTCACTATGTTCCGATGGATGATGAATTGGTCTCTACCCTCTTGCGTGTTTATGAAAAACAAACGGGTCTCAAAGGTCACGAGCAGGTCATCGGTGGTGGTACCTTTGGTCGTCTTTTGAAACGTGGAGTTGCCTTTGGTGCCATGTTCCCAGACTATGTCAATACCATGCACCAAGCGAATGAGTTCGCAGATGTTGAAGATCTCTATCGTGCAGCAGCTATTTACGCAGAAGCCATCTACGAATTAATCAAATAATCCACTACTCGGCCAGTTTTTCTGGCTGAGTTTTTCCATAGAAGGAGAACTTATGTCAAAGATTGAAACCATTAAAGAAGCCATTATGGCAGATCCTCAAAACAAAGGATATACAGAGGAAGGGATCGAGCCACTCTTTGCAGCACCAAGGACTGCTCGCATCAATATTATCGGCCAAGCACCAGGTTTGAAAACGCAAGAAGCGGGAATTTACTGGAAGGATAAAAGTGGTGACCGTCTGCGCGAATGGTTAGGAGTTGATGAAGATACCTTTTACAACTCTGGACTGTTTGCGGTCATTCCCATGGACTTTTATTTCCCAGGGCATGGAAAATCAGGTGATCTGCCACCACGCAAAGGCTTTGCCGAAAAATGGCACCCACAGCTTCTAAAGGAGTGTCCAAATATTGAGTTGACCCTCCTGATTGGACAATATGCCCAAGCTTATTATCTCCATGAGAAAGTCAGTGGCAAGGTAACCGAACGGGTTCATCATTTTAAGGACTATTTGCCAACCTATTTTCCACTAGTTCATCCTTCCCCTCGCAATCAAATCTGGATGGCTAAAAATCCTTGGTTTGAGGCAGAAGTAGTGCCAGAATTGCAAGCCTTAGTTCAAGAGATCATTAAAAAATAAAGGAGATCGGAGATGGAGGCATACCAACAAGTTAAAGACAAATTAGAAGAACTTGGGATCAAATTTGATGTAGTGGAACACCCACCGGCATTCACAACTGAGCAGGCCGATTCTTACATTGAAGGCTTAGAAGGTGTGCGGACCAAGTCCATGTTTTTGACCAACAAGAAGAAAACGCAATTCTATCTGCTCATCATGGACGACAAGAAACCATTGGATATGGATGATTTCAAAGAGCAAGTGGAAGCCAACCGGATCCGCATGGCTTCAGCAGATTCTTTAGCTGAAAAAATGAAATTACTGCCAGGAACGGTTTCTCCATTTGGTTTATTAAACAATGAAGATAAAGATATTCGAGTCTATTTCGATAAAGACATTGTGTCAGAGGAGATCATGACTTTCCATCCCAATACCAATGAAAAAACCATCTTTATTAAAACCCAATACTTGTTCCGGTTTTTAGAGTCAATTAGCTTTAACTATGAAATTCTAACCCTTCCATAACATACCATATAGGAGAAATAATGAAAGAAATTCTATTTTCAAGCTTTTACCAAGCTTATCAAAAAGGAGATCTACACGTTCTTGATGTACGCGAGCAGGAGGAGTATGATGCGCTTCATTTAGATGGGGTTCGTCTTCTTCCCTTATCTGAGTTAGCAGATCGCTACCAAGAACTAGAGTTGGATCAGCCCTATTATGTCATCTGCAAGTCTGGTCGACGCTCAGCACGCGCTTGCCAATTTTTGGAAGAGCAAGGCTATGATGTGACCAATGTGCAAGGGGGTATGAATGCTTTGGAAGATTAGAAAGTTGTGATAGATTGCAATTTTTTTCAAGAGATATTACAGGCTTTTTCCAGTCTTTCATTGAAAACCAAGTAAAAATTTTGTATAATACCTTTGTATTAACTATTTATAAGGAGATTAACTATGTCAAAACAAGATTGGCTTGATTATTTCGAAGCCGTAAATGGTCGCTCTGCCAGTGCTGAGGAAATTGCTCAAGCGCTTGCTGCGGGTGAATTCCAAGAAGAAGTAGCAGCTCCGCAAGCCCCTGAGTTTGTCGCAGCGCCACAAGAACCAGTAGCAGCTCCGCAAGCCCCTGAGTTTGTCGCAGCGCCACAAGAACCAGTTGCTGCCCCACAAGCCCCTGAGTTTGTCGCAGCACCGCAAGAACCAGTTGCTGCCCCACAAGCTCCTGAGTTTGTCGCAGCACCTCAAGAACCAGTCGCAGCACCTCAAGAACCAGCTCCTCAAGCTGCTCCAACCAATGGTTCTTCTTTCCAACAAGCTCCACAACAAGCTTATCAACAACCGGTTCAACCTGGTTACAAACAAAATCCTTATCAAGGTCAACCTTATCCTGCTCAACCTAGTCAATTTGGTGTGGCAGTTGGTGGTTATTGGAGTTGGTTTGTTTCTGCTTTGAAACGCCCAACTGCTGTAAACCAACCAAAAGCGCTCAATGGTATTTTACAATATGTCTTCACTGCTTTTGTAATGACCTTGGCTACATTCTTCACAGCTAGTGGATATACAGGTGGTTATGGTGTTGATTTCCGTGCCTTTCTTATCATCTTGATCATGGTCTACTTCAATATCTATGCCTACCAAGTAGCAGGTTTCTTTATCCGTCGTGTCGTTCTTCAAGATAAAGAATATTCATACGGCCGTTCATTTGAAGAGTTTGGACGTTTGTCTGTCTACACCTTGCCTATTTCACTTTTTGCTTTCTTAGTTGGGCTTGTAAAAGCCTATGAATTCTATGGCTTCCTTAACGCCTTGGTCTTCTTCTTGTTTACAGTTGGAACCTTGTATGTTGTTTACCAAGCCTTGAACAAAACGAAATTTAAAGCAGATAAATTCTTATTGCTTGTAGCATCCATTGCGATTTTAATTGTCTTTGCAGGCCTTGTTGTATATTTGGATCGTCAAATTTTGGAACAAGCTATTATGGGATCTATTCCAAGTACTCCAAACTTTGGAAACTTTGGTAATTTAGGATACTAATCATATCACAAAGAGGAAGGTGGGGGGACCCACTTTCCCTATTTTATAATAAGGGAGAAGAAATCCATGCAACAAAAATGGGTTGAATTATTTGAAAAAGTGATCGGGCGTAAGCCAACCCCAGCTGAATTTATGGCTGGTAAAGAATGTGGATTTGATTTGAAACAAATTCAGTCTATTGCTGGAAAGGATTTAGAAGCTACACAAGTTTTCTCTTCTCAAGAAGTAGCTGAACCAGTCGTCGAAGAAGAAACCATTGATCCGCTACTTGCAGCTCGACAAGCTTGGTTGGAGCATTTTGAAGAAACTTATGGGCGCAAGCCAAGTCCAGATGAATTTGCTGCAGCCAAGAGCCAAAACTTTGAATACGTGACGGCTCCAGCTACTGAACAAGAAATGTATCCAATTGATTATCCACAAGAAACTCAGGAGTACACGACACCACAGCCAACTCCATCTTTTATCACAGCTGAGAGTGCACCTGTCTCACCGAAGAAGCAAAAAGCGCCGAAAACAAAGAGTGGAAAGAAACTTTCTAAAAAGAAAATTTGGATTATTTCTGTCGTCTCTGTGTTGGTGATTGCCTTAGTCGCAGCCTTCATGTACTTCCGATCAACGACCAGTGTAGAAGTCACAGCTGATAAATTTATCAAGGCTGTGGATACCAAGGACTATCGCGAAGCAGCCGAATTGCTCTCGACTGGATCGGACAAGTGGACAAAAGATGAAGCAGAAAGTTTCATCACCAGTATGGCTGATCAAGGGATTGATATCGGTAATGAGTTGAACAAAATCATTGATGATGGTGGCGTAGGTGTCTACAAGGATAAATCCAACAACAAGATTTTTGGTCTGGAAAAAGCAGGCAAAAAATTTGGGATCTTCCAAGAATACCGTGTTGCGAGCTATCCAATTCAATTTAAGGTGAAAACCAATCTAGATCAAGCCAAGCTAAAAGTCGGCAGTAAAACTATTTCTTTGAAAAAAGAAGGGGTAACAGACATTGGTTCTCTTCATTACAGCAAGACGGATATGGAAGTAACAGCCAAGACAGAAGTTGGTAATGTATCAACGAAAATCCATTTTGATCCGAAAAAGGCTACCAAAAACGAGATTGAGTTGCTGATGAATTCGGAAAAACGCAATTTTGAGATTGAATTTCCAGATGAAGTAGAAAATCCTACAGATGTTAAGGTTATTGTCAATGGCAAAGAAGTGGGCACCAGTACAACTTTTGAAGTGGACTGCATTCCTTATCAAGAAATTGAAGTCCATGCTGTCTTCAATATGAATGGGGAAACCTATTCAACGGAAGAAAGCAAAGTAACAGTTGAGGAGGATGAAAATGATCCAATTGAATTGAAACTTTCCAAAGATACTGCCAAACGGGTTAAGAGTGCACAGGATGCTAAAAAAGCGAAGGATGCTAAAGAAGAGCAAAATCGGACCTTGGCTGAAGAGTTCTTGAAAGAATACCGTGACGCTGTCTTTAGTTCCGTATCAAACCGTAACAACACCTATTCTAAGTATTATGATACTCAAAGCAAAGCTTACAAAGAAATGGTTGAATTCACAACTGGTGATGGAGTTCGGAAGGCCAAAATTGACTACTATACTCCAGGAGCTTTGGATATTCAAAGCGTAACTGAGGAAAATGGCGTTGTTACAATCAAGACCTATGAAGACTTCACAGTGCATTACACGGATAACCATCCAGATTCACAAAACCGTAGATACAAGACCTATACTTTGAAAAAAGTAGGAGCTAGTTATGTGATTACAGATATTGTCGTCACAAAAGAATCATAGGAGAACCCACATGAAAGCAAGATTTTCTAAATTAACCTTGGTGACAGTTGCCTTGTTAAGTCTGACAGCTTGCTCCCAATCTAAACCAGATGCTTCGAAATCTTCTGCCAAAGAAGTGACCAAGCAAACTTCCACCAAGTCTTCTGCTAAAACATCTGTTGCAACAGATAGTAGCAAGAAAGGTAGCGGTGAAGCCTCCTCTAAGGCTGGCAAGCCGGATGTTAAACTGGACGCTGGTGTGACCTACAATGGGTCTTACTATAGTGTTAAAGGGAAATATGGCGAGGTGATGATTGCCAACAAGCACTATCCCTTGTCACCAGATTTTAACCCTGGAGAAGACCCAAAAGCTGTGGCAGCCCTTCATGAATTGATCGCTGCCATGCAGGCGGAAGGCTACCCAATTAGTGATCAATACAGTGGTTTTAGGAGTTATGAGACCCAAGTTGGGCTCTACCAAAACTATGTTAATCAAGATGGTCAAGCAGCTGCCGACCGGTATTCAGCAAGACCTGGCTATAGTGAGCACCAAACTGGTTTGACCTTCGATTTAATCGATACGAGTGGTAATCTCGTAACAGAACCAGGACCAAGTAAATGGTTGCTCAAGAATGCAGCAAAATACGGATTTGTCGTTCGTTACCAAGAAGGAAAAGAAAAGGTAACTGGCTATGTACCAGAAAGCTGGCATCTTCGCTACATCGGAAAAGAAGCCCAAGAGATTGCTGACTCAGGTTTGAGTTTAGAAGAATATTACGGCTTCACCGGTGGTGATTACGTTGATAAATAAAAGAGAGTGGGACAGAAATCGGTCATTCGTTAGAATTCGATTTTGTCGTCCCACCTCTGCACA
>NZ_MRXX01000010.1:0-9716 GCF_016642265.1 Streptococcus lactarius | reverse complement strand
TTTGTCCCAGCCTCTTTTATTCAATTGATTTTAGAAATTTATCGAGTTCTTTTTGGTTCCTTAATTCGTAGAATTTCTGAGGAAAGGTTTGACGGATTCTCTTATATCTTGCTAGTGCTGTCTGGCGCCGTCCCTTCCAGAGAACCCAGCTGATAAATTCCCAGTCAAACTTTTCGGGACAACCTGGAGCCATGCTTTCTCTAGTTTTATGACGGTATTTTAGATAACGTTTGAAAGCTCGATATAGACAGTTCCATCGAGAAAAATTAAGAAAGATGATCTGGTCTGCTTGCTCCATTCTTTCCTCATAACAGCACCATGAATAATTGCCATCAATGACCCAGTCTTTATGTTGGCTAAGAAACTGTTTCATCTGTCCCTCCATCCAATCCCGGTCACTGTCTATCCATCCCGGTTGAAATTGAAGGGTATCCATATGAAGCTTGGGGATGGAGTAGTGGCGAGATAAGGCTCCAGCCAAGGTGGATTTGCCTGCTCCAGAATAGCCGATAATAACGATTTTCATGAGGCTCTCCTTAAAATTTTGGCACAAAAAAAGCTCCGTAGAGCTCATTTTGTATGCAATTCTTGATTAGCCAAGTTTTGCTGCAAGACGTGCTTTATCACGACCAGCTTTGTTCTTGTGGATCAAACCTTTAGTTTCTGCTTTATCGATAGCTGAGCTAGCAGCGCGGTAAAGTTCTTCAGATGGGTTTTCTTCAAAAGCTTTGATTGCAGTACGCATAGCTGATTTTTGAGCTGAGTTTTTTTCGTTTTGTTTAACGTTCAATTCAGCGCGTTTAATAGCTGATTTAATGTTTGCCAAGTTATTCACCTCCATTGATAATCTAACTATCTCATTATATATGAAAAGTTAAGATTTGACAAGCCTAAAATGGCTTTTCCTTAAAAAAGTGGCTCTGAAACAGGAATTAGTTAGCGTTTTAGATAGATTTCATCGATTTCATGGTTAGTGGCTTTATGGAGGATCAGATCGACCCGGTTTCTGGTTGGTTGGATGTAATGCTGCAGATTGACCAGATTAATGGATTCCCAGACCTGGTGCGCCATCTCTAGGACTTCTTCGAGAGGTTGCTTTGTAAAGTGATAATAGTAGTTTTTGGGATCATTATGGGCCAGTTTGAGGAGCTTTTGGAAGCGATCAATATACCAAGACTCGATATCCTCCACCGCAGCATCCACATAGATGGAAAAATCAAAGAAATCTGTCATGTAGAGATTGTCATTTTGCGGATTTTGAAAGACATTGATCCCTTCGACGATGACAAAATCAGCAGGTAAAATCGTCTGTTTCTCATCTGGGACAATATCATAAATCTCGTGGGAGTAGACGGGAATCTCAACACTCTTATTATTCTTAATTTGGTTGAGAAAATGAAGAAGCAACTCCATATCATAACTTTCAGGAAAGCCCTTGCGGTTGAGGAGATCTTGCTCCTTTAGGGTCTGGTTCGGATAGAGAAAGCCATCTGTTGTGACCAATTCGACGCTTGAGCCTGCAAAGGTCCGTGACAGAAGAATCTGTAGCAAACGACTGGTGGTTGATTTCCCAACAGCGACACTGCCTGAAACGCCAATAATGAAAGGTTGGCCTTCACTTGGCTTTTGAAGGAAAATTCCCTTTGAAAAGGCCAGGTCTTCTTTGGAGCGCTTGTAAATCCCGATTAAGTTGGTTAGAGGAAGGTAGACATCGCGTACATCCTGTAGGTTAATTCGGTCGTTAAAACTCTTAATGGAATTGAGCTCGGTTTGCGAGAGAGGTGGGGTGGTTTTGCGGTGTAATTGCTGCCAGGTTGCTCTGCTGATTTTTTCAAAATGTAGGAATTCTTTGTCCATATGTCCCTCCTATGCAGTCTTTAGTATACCAATTTTTGGAAGTCATGTAAACGATTTAAAAATGATTTTATTTATGATAAAATGACTTTATGAGTAAAATGTATTTCGATGTGAACCCAGATGCAGCTCATGACATTCATGATCTTGCAGTTGTTTTACTGGGACAAAAGATGAATTTCTATACGGACGCAGGTGTCTTTAGTAAAAAAATGATTGACTTTGGGAGCCAAGTTCTTTTGTCGACCCTTGATTTTTCAAAGGGAGAAAGCGTCCTTGATGTTGGATGTGGCTATGGTCCGATTGGCCTGTCTCTTTCGAAGGCGCAGGGAGTTGCTGTGACGATGGTAGATGTGAACGAGCGAGCACTGGAACTAGCTCAAAAAAATGCGGCTCGCAATCAAGTGGAAGCGCAAATCTTTTCGTCTAACGTCTATGAAGCAGTGGAAGGGGTCTTTGACCATGTGATTAGTAATCCTCCCATTCGTGCAGGTAAAAAGGTGGTTCATCAGGTGATCACAGGCAGTGTTGACCATTTGAAACCAGGTGGGGATTTGACCATTGTCATTCAGAAAAAACAAGGAGCTCCAAGTGCCAAAGCCAAGATGGAAGAAACTTTCGGCAATTGTGAGATCGTAAAAAAAGACAAGGGTTACTATATTTTAAGAAGTGAGAAAGAATTATGCGCGCAGTAGATATCATTCAGAAGAAACGGGATGGCCTTGCCTTAAGTCAAAAAGAAATTGAATGGCTGATTGAAGGGTACGTGTCTGGAAGTGTTCCTGACTACCAGATGGCTGCCTTTGCTATGGCGGTCTATTTTAAAGGGATGACGACAGAAGAAATCTCTCATTTGACCATGAAGATGGTGGAAACAGGCCAACAGTTTGATCTATCTGCTATTCCGGGAATCAAGGTGGACAAGCACTCAACGGGAGGTGTCGGAGACAAGGTAACCTTGGTCTTGGTGCCTTTGGTTGCAAGTTTTGGGGTGCCTGTCGCCAAGATGAGTGGGCGTGGCCTGGGCCACACTGGCGGAACCATTGACAAATTGGAATCCATCAAAGGCTTCCAGATTGAGCGGAGCCAAGAAGAATTTATCCAACAGGTACAAGAAATCGACCTTTCTGTTATTGGCCAATCGGACCAACTGGTAAAGGCTGATAAACTCTTGTATGCTCTTCGTGACGTTACCGCAACGGTAGATACCATTCCCTTGATTGCAAGTTCTGTTATGAGTAAGAAAATTGCGGCAGGAGCAGATGCGATTCTCCTAGATGTGACGGTGGGCGAAGGAGCCTTCATGAAAAATATCGAAGATGCTCGTCGCTTGGCTCGAACCATGGTAGATCTTGGAAATGCAGTTGGTCGTAAGACCGTTGCAGTTATTACCGATATGAGCCAGCCTTTGGGAACCAGTATTGGCAACCGTTTAGAGATTTTGGAAGCCCTTGACATTCTCAAAGGTCAGGGTAGAGAAGACGTGACAAGCTTCATCTGTGAATTAGCTCAAATCATGTTGCAATTGGCCCATGTGGACCAGTCGATTGAAGCCATTCACGAACATTTAACCAATGGACTTGCTTTGAAAAAATTTGAAGAAATGGTCGAGGCACAAGGCGGAAACTTAGAAGATCTGTATCGCCCAGTCAAAGTAGATCAAGTGCTAGAAGTGACAGCAGATCAAGACGGAGTTATTGCTGCTCTGCCTGCGATGGACTTTGGCTTGTTTGCCATGAGACTTGGTGCAGGGCGGGCTGTCAAGTCGGATCCACTGGATTATGAAACTGGAATTGTCTTTGATAAAAAGGTAGGAGAGCCTGTCAGAAAAGGCGAACGAATCGCTCGGATCTACATGAATGAAAAAAATTCACAAGAATGCGTTACAGATTTCAAAAAAAATGTTAAAATATTAGATAAGGCTGAAAACGTTAAAGAAATTATTGAGATAATATCTTAAACAACTCAGGAGATTGTATGAAGTTAAATAAATATATTGATCACACTCTTTTAAAACCAGATGCACAACAAGATCAAATCGAAAAACTGATTGAAGAAGCGAAGTCTTATGAGTTTGCTAGCGTCTGTGTCAATCCTACATGGGTCAATTTTGCAGCAGAGGGCTTGCGAGATTCAGACGTTAAAGTATGTACGGTAATTGGTTTTCCTTTGGGAGCGACTACCCCATTTGTCAAAGCCTTTGAAACAAAGAATGCGATTCAAAACGGGGCCGATGAGATTGATATGGTCATCAACATCGGCGCCTTAAAGTCTAAGAATTTAGCACTAGTTGAGGACGATATCCAAGCAGTTGTTGAAGCAAGTGGTGACAAGTTGGTCAAAGTCATCATTGAGACTTGCCTCTTAACAGATGACGAAAAGATTGCTGCTTGTCAGATCGCCAAGTCAGCTGGGGCTGATTTTGTCAAAACCTCAACTGGATTTTCAACAGGTGGAGCAACAGTGGCAGATGTAGCCTTGATGCGCCAAACTGTTGGACCAGATATGGGTGTCAAAGCTTCTGGTGGAGCTCGTTCTTACGAAGATGCTCTGGCCTTTATCGAAGCGGGGGCGACTCGCATCGGTACCTCATCAGGTGTAGCGATCATGGAAGGACAATTAGCGCATGGCGACTACTGAGCTGATTGATTTGGCAGTAGAAGTGAGCCAGCAGGCTTATGTGCCCTATTCTCATTTCCCGGTTAGTGCAGTCCTTGTGACCAAGGATGACCAGATCTATACGGGTGTGAATATTGAAAATGCAAGTTTTGGGTTAACCAATTGTGGAGAGCGCACGGCGATCTTTAAGGCAGTTTCTGAAGGGGCTCGCTCCTTTAAAGAATTAATTGTTTATGGACAGACAGAAAAGCCGATCTCCCCTTGTGGTGCCTGTCGCCAAGTTATGGCTGAGTTTTTTGAGCCAGATCTTCCGGTGACCTTAGTTTCTAAAGATAAATCGACGGTCGTGATGACGGTCAAGGAATTACTTCCATATTCCTTTACAGACCTTAGCTAGTAGGGCCTGTGAGGCGGTCTTTTGACCCTTTCAATACTTCGCAACAATGTTGCACAATAATTTAGGAGGTTCAGTAATGAACAAGAAACAATGGCTAGGCCTTGGTCTAGTAGCTGTCGCTGCTATCGGACTTGCAGCATGTGGAAACCGTGCTTCTAAGAAAGGTAGCGCAAACTCAGATGCTAAAACAGATTTGAAAGCTGCTATCGTAACCGATACTGGTGGTGTGGATGATAAATCATTCAACCAATCTGCTTGGGAAGGTTTGCAAGCTTGGGGGAAAGCAAACGGACTTTCAAAAGGGAATGGATTTGATTACTTCCAATCACAAGACGAGTCTCAATATGCGACAAACCTTGATGAAGCTGTTTCTAATGACTACAAATTGATCTTTGGTGTTGGTTTTGCCTTGAGCGACTCTGTTAAAAAAGCTGCAAAAGACAACGAAGATGTGAACTACGTCATCATCGATGACCGTATTGAAGGACAAAAGAACGTAGCATCTGCTGTCTATGCTGATAACGAATCTGGTTACCTTGCAGGTGTCGCAGCTGCGAAAACAACTAAAACAAAACATGTTGGTTTCGTAGGTGGTATGGAAAGTGAAGTTATCACACGTTTCCGCGCTGGATTTGAAGCTGGTGTTAAATCTGTTGACCCTTCTATCAAAGTTCAAGTAGACTACGCTGGTTCATTCGGTGACTCTGCTAAAGGTAAAACAATTGCTGCTGCTCAATATGCTGCAGGTGCGGACGTTATCTACCAAGTAGCTGGTGGTACTGGTGCTGGTGTCTTCTCTGAAGCAAAAGACTTGAACGAAAAGAAAAATGAAGATGAAAAAGTTTGGGTTCTTGGTGTAGACCGTGACCAAAAAGCTGAAGGTGAATACACTTCTAAAGATGGTAAAAAATCTAACTTCGTATTGGCTTCAAGCTTGAAGAAAGTCGGAGAATCTGTTAAAGACTTGGCTAAGAAAACTGCCGATGGTAAATTCCCTGGTGGTAAAGTGATTACTTATAGCTTGAAAGATGGTGGTGTTGATTTGACAACGGACAACCTTTCTGCAGATGCTAAAAAAGCTGTCGAAGATGCCAAAGCTAAAATCCTTGACGGTTCACTTAAAGTTCCTGAAAAATAATGTTTGATTGGATCGGCCCGACCTTCAAGGGCCGTTTCTTTTAAATTGAGACATTTTTGTCTCAATAAAATCTGTCAGTTCCACTAACAGGTTTTATTGAAATAAAAATTCTTTGAAAGGAAACACACCACATGACACAACAATATGTCATTGAAATGCGTGAAATTACCAAAAAATTTGGTGAATTTGTAGCAAATGATAAGATTAATCTTCAATTGCGCAGAGGCGAAATTCATGCACTTCTTGGAGAAAATGGTGCAGGGAAATCTACCTTGATGAATATGCTGGCTGGTTTGTTGGAACCAACGAGTGGAGACATCTTGGTGAATGGGGAACCTGTTACCCTTGACTCACCTTCAAAAGCTGCCTCTTTAGGGATCGGAATGGTGCACCAACATTTTATGTTGGTAGAAGCCTTTACGGTTGCTGAAAATATCATCCTTGGTTCTGAAACCACCAAGCATGGTGTATTGGATCTTAAGCAAGCCAGTGAGGATATTTTGGCCTTGTCAAAAAAATATGGTTTGGCGGTGGATCCAAATGCGAAAGTTGAGGACATTTCAGTTGGTGCGCAGCAGCGTGTGGAAATTCTAAAAACCCTCTATCGTGGAGCTGACATCTTGATCTTTGATGAACCGACAGCGGTATTGACCCCAGCGGAAATCGAAGAATTGATGACGATCATGAAAAACTTAGCGAATGAAGGAAAGTCTATCATCCTGATTACGCACAAGTTGGATGAAATTCGTGCGGTTTCGGATCGTGTTACAGTTATTCGTCGTGGTAAATCCATTGAAACAGTTGATATAGCGGGTGCTACTAACCAAGACCTGGCTGAAATGATGGTCGGTCGTTCTGTTTCCTTCAAAACGGAGAAAGGTCCTTCTCAGCCAAAAGAAGTCGTCTTGTCGATTGAAAACTTAGTTGTGAATGAAAACCGTGGGATTCCAGCTGTGAAGAATCTATCCTTGGAACTGCGTGCTGGTGAAGTTGTTGGGATCGCAGGGATTGATGGCAATGGTCAGTCTGAGCTGATCCAAGCCATTACAGGTCTTCGAAAGGTTAAATCTGGTTCGATCAAGATTAAAGGCAAGGAAGTTGTGGGACTTCGTCCCCGTCAAATCACTGAGATGAAGGTTGGGCACGTTCCTGAGGACCGTCATCGGGATGGTTTGGTCCTTGATATGATGATCTCTGAAAATATTGCCCTTCAAACTTACTACAAAGAACCTCTTAGCAAGAATGGGATTCTCAACTATCCAAAGATTACTTCATACGCTAAGAAATTGATGGAAGAATTTGACGTTCGTGCAGCCAGCGAAGTGGTACCAGCTAAGGCACTTTCTGGAGGGAACCAACAAAAGGCCATTATTGCCCGTGAAATTGATCGTGACCCAGATCTTTTGATTGTCAGCCAACCAACTCGTGGGTTGGACGTTGGGGCGATTGAATACATCCATAAACGGTTGATTCAAGAGCGGGATAATGGAAAAGCTGTCCTCGTTGTTAGCTTTGAATTGGATGAAATTTTGAATGTTTCTGACCGTATTGCGGTGATTCATGATGGGAAGATCCAAGGGATCGTGACCCCTGAAACAACCAATAAACAAGAACTTGGAATCCTTATGGCAGGTGGAGAAGTGAAGGAGGAAGCATCAAATGAATAAGAATCTAAAGCAAATTGCGGTTCCATTGGTGTCCGTCCTCTTAGGATTGGTTTTAGGAGCCATTATCATGTGGGCCTTCAGCTATGATGCCCTTTGGGGATACGAATTGCTGTTCAAGAAAGCCTTTGGTTCGATTAAGAGTTGGGGAAATATTTCCCGCGCCATGGGACCACTGATTTTAGTTGCTCTTGGTTTTTCAGTAGCCAGCCGGGCCGGCTTCTTTAACGTCGGACTTCCTGGTCAGGCTTTTGCTGGATGGATCATGGCGACTTGGTTTGCCCTTTCCTTCCCAAATATGCCTCGCTTACTGATGATTCCGATGACCGTTTTGATTGCGGCTATCGCAGGTGGATTTATTGGAGCGATTCCTGGTTTCCTTCGTGCCTATCTCGGAACCAGTGAGGTCATCATCACCATTATGATGAACTACATTGTTCTCTATGGAGGGAATGCCTTGATTCATAGCTTCCCAGCTTCCTTGATGAAAAACAAGGACTCAACCGTTGATGTGGGAGCCAACGCTGTCTACCAGACGGAGTGGTTGCGTAATTTGACAGACAAATCACAAATGAACATCGGGATCTTCTTTGCCATCATCGCAGTGGTGGTCATCTGGTTCTTGATGAAGAAAACAACACTCGGTTTTGAAATTCGTGCCGTTGGTCTCAATTCCAATGCGGCTGAATATGCTGGTATGTCAGCAAAACGGACTATCATCCTTTCTATGATTATTTCTGGTGCACTTGCTGGTATTGGTGGGGTTGTAGAAGGTCTTGGTATTTACTCAAATGTATACGTTCAAGCCAGCTCAATGAGTGTTGGATTTAACGGAATGGCCGTTGCCCTTCTTGCCATAAATTCGCCAATTGGTATTCCATTTGCTGCCTTCTTGTTTGGAGCGCTTCAAATTGGGGGAGTTGGTATGAAGCCAGCTGCCATCCCTGAAGAAGTCGTTCAAATTGTTACAGCATCCATTATCTTCTTTGTATGTGCCCACTACATTATCGAAAAGATGCTGTCCATACGTTCAGCTAAAAAAGGAGGAGCAAACTAATGAGTATTGTAACGATTTTAAGTATTCTTGTTTCCTCTATGATTGTGTATGCAGCACCGCTGATCTTCACAAGTATCGGAGGGGCTTACTCAGAACATGCTGGGGTTGTTAACGTTGGTCTTGAAGGGATCATGGTGATGGGAGCCTTTGCGGGAATTCTCTTCAATTTGAATTTCACCTCTACATTTGGAAAATTCACGCCATGGGCATCCTTGCTAGTCGCAGCTATCATTGGGATTCTCTTCTCTTTGATTCATGCGGTGGCTACGGTTCACTTCCGGGCGGACCACATTGTCTCTGGGACAGTCTTGAACTTGATGGCAACACCATTAGCTGTCTTTCTTGTCAAAGCCATCTATAACAAGGGGCAAACAGATAATATTCAATTTGGATTTGGGAAAACATCGATCCCAGTTTTATCAAATATTCCTGTTATCGGCGATATCTTCTTCAAGGGGACTAGCCTGATTGGATGGGTTGCCATTCTCTTCTCATTTGTTGCATGGTTTATCATGTTCCAAACCAAATTTGGTTTGCGCTTGCGTTCTGTAGGGGAACACCCACAAGCAGCAGATACTTTGGGAATCAATGTCTACAAGATGCGCTATTTCGGTGTCATGATTTCAGGTGCCCTTGCAGGGATCGGCGGAGCCATTTATGCGCAGTCAGTTTCAGTCAACTTTGCTGCCACGACCATTGTTGGACCTGGATTCATCGCCCTTGCCGCTATGATTTTCGGGAAATGGAACCCAATCGGTGCCATGCTGGCCAGTCTCTTCTTTGGAGCTTCTCAAAGTTTGGCCGTTATCGGGAACCAATTGCCATTACTTAAAGGGATCCCATCTATTTACTTGCAAATTGCACCTTACGTCTTGACCATGGTTGTCTTAGCTGCCTTCTTTGGACAAGCCGTTGCGCCAAAAGCAGATGGTGTCAACTATATTAAATCTAAATAATACGAAGAGAGAGGTTGGGACAAAAGTCCTA
>NZ_MRXX01000009.1:71710-89515 GCF_016642265.1 Streptococcus lactarius | reverse complement strand
GATATGGAAGTCGCTTAGCTTTTTTCCGCCATAGCTCAGTTGGTAGTAGCGCATGACTGTTAATCATGATGTCGTAGGTTCGAGTCCTACTGGCGGAGTTATAAATTTTCTCCAGATCAATTTAATTGATCTTTTTTTTATTTTCAAATTTTAAAATAGTTTCTTTTTATTAGTTAATGTTGAGACTCAATTGTAAATTATTAAAAAAATGCATTCTACCGGGTTATGACTAGATAGAATGCGTTTTTAAATTTAAGATAGATTGTAGTGGATGGATTGAGTTATGACTAGATCTGATGGTTTTTCTTCTCTAATCTTTATTTCTTTTGTTGTGGGAAAAATGCTTCGTACAAGGCCTTAATAGCTTTTTCCTCTTGTTCTTTATTGACTACAAACATAATAGAAACTTCACTGGAACCTTGCGAAATCATTTGGATATTGATTTGATTATCTGAAAGTGCTTTGGTGGCTGTTGCTGTAACTCCGACTTGACTTTTCATTTTTTCACCAACAATCATGATAATTGATAGGTTATGCTCAATTTCTGCAGAATCAACCTCTAATTTTTGGGTTAATTGTTTTAAAATTTCTTGTTCCTTGATTGGGGTTAATTCACGAGATCGAAGGATAATGGACAAGTCGTCAATACCTGTTGGCATGTGTTCCCAACTGATGTTTAGGTCTTCTAAAACTTGTAGGACTTTGCGACCAAAACCAACTTCTCGGTTCATAAGATATTTGGTCGTATTGATACTAACAAAGCCAGAATCTCCTGCAATACCAACGACTGTTACATGTTCGTTAGTATGTTCTAAGACGATCCGAGTTCCTGGATGGTCTGGATTGTTTGTATTTTTAATGACCAGTGGAATACGTCCGCGATAGGCTGGAACCAATGCTTCATCATGTAAGACAGAGAAACCAGCGTAAGCCAATTCACGCATTTCTTTGTAGGTTAATTCTGGAATGGAGTGTGGATTTTCTATAATTCCAGGGTGAGCTGCAAAGATACCATTTACATCTGTAAAGTTTTCATACAGGTCAGCTTTTACACCGGCAGCAATAATGGATCCGGTAATATCTGATCCTCCACGTGAAAATGTACAAATTTCTCCGTCTTGGGTTACTCCGAAAAATCCAGGGATAACAAGGACTTCACTAGAATCTTTTAGTTCTTCGATCTTATCGTAACTTGACGGAATAATACGGGCGTTTGAAGGTTCAGCTGTTACAGTAATGCCAGCCTCTTTTGGGTGGATATATTTAGCTTCCAGTCCTTCATGGTTGAAATAAGCTGCAATGAGTTTTGCATTATTATTTTCACCAGCAGCTAAAAAAGCATCATAAGTAAAAGGATTTCCTTTTTTAGGTAGTTCAGTCAAAGCATAGATATTTTCTGCTATTTCTTGAATAATGGATGGCTTTAGGCCTAATTCCTCTGTAATGGTCCGGTAGCGTTCAATAATCCATTGTTGGGTTTGTTTAACATCTTTTTCTGCAGTGAACTCTTTGTAATATTTGATGAGTGCATCTGTAACTTTTGTATCTTCTGGATATCGTTTGCCCGGTGCAGATACAACGACAAATCTTCTTTCTGGATCATCTTTGACAATATTGAGAACTTTTTTTAATTGAGAAGCAGATGCGAGGGAACTACCTCCGAATTTAATAACTTTCATATGGACTCCTTCATAGTTTCATTCCTTCATTATACCAAAGTTCATGCATGCTTACAATGTATTTTATACGCGCTATTTAAAGAAATCAACTAAATGTTTTATAGAGGTCACATTTTTACAATTCTGTTACATATTTAAGATATATTTTACTATTGGTTGTTTTTATGATATGATGGTTATAATTCAAAAAAAGTTTTATATTCAAAATATTTAATATGGAAACAAAAGGAGTTCATCATGTTTGAAACTATTTTATATTCTATAGAGAATGATATCGCAAGCATTTCTTTAAATAGACCGGAAGTATCTAATGGCTTCAATATCCCAATGTGTCAAGAAATTCTAGCTGCTTTAGATGATGCTGAAAATAATGCGGAAGTGAAGTTTATCATTCTGAAAGCTGAAGGTAAAATCTTTTCAGTTGGTGGAGACTTGAATGAAATGAAGCGAGCAGTAGATGCGGATGATATCGAATCTCTGGTATTGATTGCTGAATTAGTAAATACGATCTCTAAAAAGATTAAGAAATTGCCTAAACCTGTGATTATGGTAGCAGATGGTGCAGTTGCTGGTGCTGCAGCCAATATAGCGGTAGCGGTTGATTTTTGTATTGTCAGTGAACGAACAAAATTTATTCAAGCCTTCGTTGGTGTTGGGTTGGCTCCGGATGCAGGAGGCTTGTTCCTATTAGGGAAAGCGATTGGTATGTCTCGTGCCACTCATTATGTGATGACTGGTGAGGCCTTAACTGCTGAAAAAGCCCTAGATTATGGTGTGGCTTATCGCGTTTGTGAAGCTGAAAAACTCGAAAAAACAGTTGAGCAGTTGCTCAAGAAATTGAGAAGAGGCTCTGCAAATTCTTATGCAGCCATGAAAGAAATGGTTTGGGAAGCCTTCTTAAAGGAATGGGATTTGTATGCTGGTCTAGAATTAGATTTGCAAAAGAAATTAGCCTTTACAGAAGATTTCAAAGAAGGTGTGATTGCTTATTCTGAAAAGCGTCGACCACAATTTAAAGGAAAATAAAATCGTATTTTTTCTATGTTTTTTGAAAAAATACTTGCAAAATAGTTTTAATTTTGATAAAATTTGACTATCAAAGTAAAATGGGAGGTGGAGTTTTGAATTACCAATTAGTAAATGACTATTTAACATCCATCTTTAATAATGTTTTGGTGATTGAGGAGACCAGCTTAAGAGCGAGTCGCTTTAAGGATGTTTCAATAAAGGAAATGCATACGATTGATGTGATTGGTTCGACGCCAAATGCAACTCCTAGTGATATCTCACGGGAGCTGATGGTCACTTTAGGTACGGTTACAACGAGTTTGAATAATCTTGAGCGCAAAGGTTATATCGAAAGAAGAAGATCAGAAGTCGATCGTCGGGTTGTTCACTTGAGCTTAACCAAAAATGGTCGCTTGCTTTATCGATTACATCAACAGTTCCACAAACGGATGGTCAATCAAATTATTGGAGATATGAGTACCGAAGAGAAAAAAGTGATGCAAAAAGGTTTGCAGAATTTGTATCGTTTCTTGGAGGAAATTAAATAATGGTCTTTGCTAAAATTAGCCAAGTTGCTCATTATGCTCCTGAACAAGTTGTCTCAAATGATGATTTGGCGAAGATTATGGAGACGAGTGATGAATGGATTCGTACTCGAACCGGTATTCTTAGACGTCATATTTCTAAAGATGAGACAACGAGTGATCTGGCAACGGAAGTAGCTCAGAAATTGTTGGATCAATCAAAATTATCTGCGGAAGATCTAGATTTCATTATTGTGGCTACGATTACTCCGGATAGTTTGATGCCCTCTACTGCAGCTCGTGTTCAGGCGAATATTGGTGCATCCGGAGCCTTTGCATTTGATGTGACAGCAGCTTGTAGTGGGTTTATTTTTGCCCTATCGGCTGCGGATAAATATATTTCATCAGGAATGTATCAGAGAGGAATTGTGATTGGAAGTGAGACGCTCTCAAAAGTGATAGACTGGTCTGATCGCTCGACAGCTGTTCTTTTTGGGGATGGAGCTGGTGGAGTTTTACTTGAAGCTAGTGATCAACCTGCCATTTTAGCCGAAAGTTTGAACACAGATGGTAGTCGAGGCCATAGTCTTGAATCCTGTTACTTAGGCCTTTCTTCCCCTTATTCGGGACAAGAAATGGATCGAAAATATCTAACAATGGATGGACGTGCCGTTTTTGATTTTGCAATTCGAGATGTAACGAAGAGTATTCAGAAATTGATTGGAGATGCATCCTTGGAAGCAGATAAAATTGACTATTTTCTTTTGCATCAAGCCAATGACCGAATGTTAGATAAGATGGCAAAAAAATTAGGTGTCTCGAGAGAGAAAATACCTGCAAATATGATGGAATATGGCAACACGAGTGCTGCGAGTATTCCAATTCTATTATCGGAGTGTGTTGAGAATCATTGCATCAAATTGGATGGAAGTCAAAAAATTCTTCTGACAGGATTTGGTGGAGGATTGACATGGGGCACACTTCTTGTTACAATCTAGTTAATCGTGTGTTTAACACATTATTAAAAAAACAAAAAAACTAAGGAGGCCAATCATGGCAGTATTTGATAAAGTACAAGAAATCATCGTTGAAGAATTAGGTAAAGAACCTTCAGAAGTAACTCTTGAATCTACTTTCGAAGATTTAGAAGCAGACTCTTTGGATTTGTTCCAAGTGATCTCTGAAATTGAAGATGCTTTTGATATCCAAATCGAAACAGAAGAAGGCTTGGCTACTGTAGGTGATCTTGTTGCTTACGTAGAAGAAAAAACAAAATAATAATTGATGAGAGTATCGAAAGATATTCTCTCTTGTTTAGGTAATAGTTTGACGCTCAAAGCAACAAAGTTTTTAACTCAAACTATTACTTAAGCGAAAAAAAGAGGTAGGTAGAATGCAAACACGAATTACTGAACTATTACAAATTAAATATCCAATTTTCCAAGGAGGTATGGCTTGGGTTGCTGATGGTGACTTGGCAGGCGCTGTATCTAACGCTGGTGGTTTAGGAATCATTGGGGGTGGAAATGCACCTAAGGAAGTTGTGAAAGCAAATATTGATAAAGTCAAATCCATTACAGATAAACCTTTTGGGGTCAATATCATGCTCTTGTCACCATTTGTTGATGATATTGTGGATCTTGTGATCGAAGAAGGCGTGAAAGTGGTCACTACCGGTGCTGGAAATCCTGGGAAATATATGGATCGTTTCCACGAAGCAGGCATTACCGTTATTCCAGTTGTGCCGTCTGTTGCCCTTGCAAAACGGATGGAAAAATTGGGTGCAGATGCAGTGATTGCCGAAGGAATGGAAGCTGGTGGCCATATTGGTAAACTGACAACCATGACCTTGGTTCGTCAAGTGGTTGAAGCTGTTTCTATTCCAGTTATTGGTGCTGGTGGTGTTGCAGATGGTGCTGGAGCGGCTGCAGTCTTCATGCTTGGAGCAGATGCTGTTCAAGTAGGAACACGATTTGTCGTTGCTAAAGAATCAAATGCTCACCAAAACTTTAAGGATAAAATCTTGAAAGCTAAGGACATTGATACGGTCGTCTCTGCTTCGGTTGTTGGACATCCAGTTCGTGCGATTAAGAATAAATTGGCTTCTGCCTATAACCAAGCTGAAAAAGATTTCTTGGCAGGTAAGAAAACGCAAGAAGAAATTGAAGAATTGGGAGCAGGTGCTCTTCGCAATGCCGTTGTTGATGGAGATGTTGACAATGGTTCTGTGATGGCAGGTCAAATTGCTGGTCTTGTAAGCAAGGAAGAAACTTGTGCTGAAATTCTAGAAGATATCTATTATGGCGCTGCTAAAGTGATTCAAAGAGAAGCTGCTCGTTGGGCAGATGTTCAATAAGTATTTGTTGTGAAAGGATAGGAATGGTGACAAAACGCGCTTTCTTATTTGCTGGTCAAGGTGCTCAAAAATTGGGGATGGCTCGTGACTTATACGAGGCTTATCCAATTGTTAAAGAAACCTTTGATACAGCTAGTCGTATTCTAGGTTATGATCTTCGTGAATTGATTGATTCTGAGGAAGACAAGCTCAACCAGACACGCTACACACAGCCAGCTATTTTAACAACGTCTATTGCGATTTACCGTTTATTAGCAGAAAATGGCATCAAACCTAATATTGTTGCGGGTCTTTCCTTAGGAGAATACTCTGCCTTAGTAGCAGCTGGCGCTCTTTCATTTGAAGATACAGTAGCTTTGGTTGCAAAACGTGGTGAATTCATGGAAACGGCAGCTCCTGCTGGAAGTGGGAAAATGGTTGCTGTCATGAATACAGATCCAAGTTTGATTGAAAAGATTTGTCAACAGGCGTCTGAAAAGGGTGTCGTGACGCCAGCTAACTATAATACTCCTGCACAAATCGTAATTGGTGGGGAAGTTAAAGCTGTTGATTATGCTGTAGAATTACTAAAAGAAGCTGGTGCTAAACGTTTGATTCCCTTAAATGTTTCAGGACCATTTCATACAGCTTTGCTCAAATCAGCGAGTGAAAAATTAGCCGTTGAACTTGAAAAAGTGTCATTTAATGATTTTTCTCTACCTTTGGTCGGAAATACAGAAGCTACAATCATGAATCTGGAAGATGTCAAAGCATTGTTGGCGCGTCAAGTGATGGAACCCGTACGTTTTTACGATTCCATTGCGACGATTCAAGAGTTTGGGATCGATGAAGTGATTGAGATTGGACCTGGAAAAGTCTTGTCAGGTTTCTTGAAGAAAATTGATAAAACCCTGCCAACTCATAACGTGGAAGATCAAGCAAGTCTTGAAGCTCTTCTAAATGCTTAAAACGAGGTAAAGATGGAACTTAAGAATAAAAATGTTTTTGTAACAGGTTCAACACGTGGAATTGGTTTAGCAGTGGCGCATAAATTTGCGAGTCTTGGTGCCAATCTTGTCTTGAACGGTCGCTCAGAAATCTCTGAGGAATTGTTTGCTCAATTTGCAGACTATGGTGTAACAGTTATTGGTATCTCAGGCGATATTTCCAATGGGGAAGAGGCGAAGCGTATGGTCGCAGAAGCTATTGAAAAACTTGGAAGTATCGATGTTTTGGTCAATAATGCTGGGATTACAAACGACAAGTTGATGTTGAAAATGACCGAAGAAGATTTTGAACGTGTCTTAAAAATTAATTTGACAGGTGCCTTCAATATGACGCAAGCAGTCTTAAAACCGATGTCTAAGGCTCGTCAAGGTGCTATTATCAATATGTCATCTGTAGTAGGTCTTATGGGAAATGTGGGTCAAGCAAACTATGCTGCTTCTAAAGCGGGCTTGATTGGTTTCACTAAATCAGTTGCGCGTGAAGTAGCGGCCCGTGGCGTTCGTGTGAATGCTATTGCCCCTGGTTTTATTGAGTCTGATATGACCGATGCGATTCCAGAAAAAATGAAAGAGGCCATGATTGCTCAAGTGCCAATGAAACGTATTGGCCAAGCTTCAGAAGTGGCTGAAGTGGCAGCCTTCTTGGCAAGCCAAGAGTATCTTACAGGGCAAACCATCGCTATTGATGGTGGAATGACGATGCAGTGATGAGTGGTCGCTGACTAAAAAATTTTTACTGAATATCCATCCGACAAAAGGAGAATATATATGTCTACAAATCGTGTTGTTGTTACAGGTTACGGTGTAACCTCACCAATCGGGAATACACCAGAAGAATTCTGGAATAGCCTTCATGAAGGAAAAATCGGGATTAAACCCATTACAAAATTTGATGCTTCGGAAATTCCAGTATTCAATGCTGGTGAAATCCAAGACTTCCCATTCGATAAGTATTTTGTGAAAAAAGACAAAAATCGTATGGATACTTACTCATTGTATGCGATCTATGCTGCCATGGAGGCTCTTGAAAATTCAGGTTTAAACATGGAAGAAGAAGACCGCGACCGTGTGGGTGTCATTGTATCCTCTGGTATCGGTGGTTTACAAGAATTGGAAGACCAAATCATTCGGATGCATGAACGTGGGATGAAGAGAATTCAACCGATGTTTATTCCAAAAGCTCTTTCAAACATGGGTGCAGGAAATATTGCCCTTAAGATTGGTGCTCAAGGAGTATGTAAATCAGTGACAACAGCTTGTGCTTCTGCCAATGATGCAATTGGTGAAGCTTTTCGTGAAATCAAGTTTGGGATGCATGATGTTGTATTAGCTGGTGGTGCTGAAGCTTCTATCACTCGTATTGGTATTGGTGGTTTCAATGCTTTGACAGCTCTTTCCACAACCGAAGACCCAGAACGTTCATCCATTCCATTTGATAAAGACCGTAATGGTTTTGTAATGGGTGAAGGTGCAGGGGTACTTGTTATTGAAAGCTTGGAACATGCCCAAAAACGTGGAGCTACTATCTTAGCTGAAATTGTTGGTTACGGATCAAACTGTGATGCCTACCATATGACAACCCCAACACCAGATGGCTCAGGTGCAGCTAAAGCCATTAAATTGGCAATTAATGAAGCTGGAATCAATCCTGAAGATGTGGATTATGTCAATGCTCACGGAACATCCACACCGGCCAATGAAAAAGGTGAAAGCGGTGCGATCGTATCTGTACTTGGTAAAGAAGTCCCAGTTTCATCTACTAAATCATTCACAGGACACCTACTTGGTGCTGCTGGGGCCGTTGAAGCTATTGCTACTATTGAAGCCATTCGTCATAGCTTTGTACCAAAAACTGCTGGTACTAAAGAATTATCAGACTATATTGAAGCAAATGTTGTCTATGGTGAAGGTCAGGAAGCAGATATTGAGTATGCTATTTCAAATACCTTTGGTTTTGGTGGACACAATGCTGTTCTTGCATTTAAACGTTGGGAGGCTTAATTTATGAATATTTCTGAAATTAAAGATTTATTGGCACAATTTGATGCCTCAACTTTGCGTGAATTCTCTTACAAAAATGGTGGTGAAGAATTGAGCTTGAGTAAGAATCAAACCAGTTCTGTTGTTGCAAGTCCTGTAGCTCCTGCTGTTGAAGTAGTTTCGCCAGCTCCTCAAGCTCCAGTGGCTCCAGTAGTAGCTCCTACTGTAGAAGCAGCTTCAGCATCAGATAAAGACGTTGCAGCACCTGCTTCAGCTGCAGAAGGGGACGTGGTGGAGAGCCCTCTAGTAGGTGTAGCTTACTTGTCATCAGCTCCTGATAAACCAGCCTTTGTATCTGTAGGAGACAAGGTCACTAAGGGTCAAACACTCTTAATTATCGAAGCCATGAAAGTCATGAATGAAGTACCAGCTCCTAAAGATGGTGTGATTACTGAAATCTTAGTAGCCAATGAAGAAATGGTTGAATTTGGAAAAGGATTGGTTCGAATCAAATGACAATTGATATTCAAGCTATTCGCGAAGCTTTACCACATCGTTACCCTATGCTGTTGGTGGATCGCGTTTTGGAAACCAGTGACGATACGATCGTTGCCATAAAAAATGTAACCATTAATGAACCATTTTTTAATGGTCATTTTCCCCAATACCCGGTTATGCCAGGTGTTCTCATAATGGAGGCACTTGCGCAAACTGCCGGTGTTCTTGAATTGTCAAAACCTGAAAATAAAGGCAAATTAGTCTTTTATGCAGGAATGGACAAGGTGAAATTTAAAAAACAAGTTGTTCCAGGTGATCAATTGGTCATGACGGCAACATTGGTGAAGCGTCGTGGAACGATTGCAGTTGTTGAAGCAAAGGCAGAGGTAGATGGAAAGCTTGCAGCATCAGGGACTCTTACCTTTGCTATTGGAAATTAAGAAAGGCCTATCTATGTTTCGTAAGATCTTAATCGCCAACCGTGGTGAGATTGCAGTTCGAATTATTCGTGCAGCTCGTGAACTTGGGATCGAGACAGTTGCGGTGTATTCTACTGCTGATAAAGAAGCCTTGCATACCTTACTGGCTGATGAAGCGGTTTGTATTGGACCAGCTAAATCAACAGAATCTTATTTGAATATGAGTGCAGTGTTATCTGCGGCTGTTTTGACAGGGGCAGAAGCGATTCATCCAGGTTTTGGATTTTTAAGTGAGAATTCAAAATTTGCCACCATGTGTGAGGAAGTGGGCATCAAATTTATTGGTCCTTCTGGCAAAGTCATGGATATGATGGGGGATAAAATCAATGCCCGTAAACAAATGATCAAAGCAGGTGTTCCAGTCATTCCAGGTTCTGATGGGGAAGTGTATACTGCTGATGAGGCTCTCGAAATTGCTGAGCGAATCGGGTATCCCGTGATGTTAAAAGCTTCCGCTGGTGGAGGCGGTAAAGGGATTCGAAAAGTTGAGAAGCCTGAAGACCTTGCTGCTGCTTTTGAATCTGCTTCCTCAGAAGCTCAAGCTGCTTTTGGGAATGGTGCCATGTATATGGAGCGTGTGATCTATCCTGCGCGACATATTGAGGTTCAGATTTTAGCTGACCAGCATGGGCACGTGGTGCATTTGGGTGAACGGGATTGCTCCCTTCAACGGAATAACCAAAAGGTTTTGGAAGAATCACCTTCGGTTGCAATTGGTAAAACGCTTCGAGATAAAATCGGATCTGCTGCCGTCCGTGCTGCAGCATCGGTTGGCTATGAGAATGCTGGAACCATTGAATTTTTGTATGATGAAGGTAAGGGTGAATTTTACTTCATGGAAATGAACACCCGGGTTCAAGTGGAGCATCCTGTAACCGAATTTGTATCTGGTGTCGATATTGTCAAAGAACAAATTAAAATTGCAGCAGGGCAAGAGTTGGGATTCACGCAAGAGGATATTGTCTTTAAAGGACATGCGATTGAATGCCGGATTAATGCAGAAAACCCTTCCTTCAACTTTGCACCAAGCCCAGGAAAAATTACCAATTTGTATCTTCCGAGTGGTGGAGTTGGCTTGCGTGTCGATTCAGCTGTTTATCCAGGTTACACAATTCCGCCTTATTATGATAGTATGATTGCCAAGATCATTGTCCATGGTGAAAATCGGTTTGATGCTCTCATGAAGATGCAGCGTGCTCTCTATGAGTTGGAAATTGATGGGGTTGTAACCAATAGCGACTTCCAGTTGGATTTGATTTCTGATTCACATGTCATCGCTGGTGATTATGACACTGCATTTTTGATGGAACAATTCCTGCCAAATTATAATAAGGAATGAGGAAAAAGCCTGGACTTGTGAGGATAGTGAGGAAACCACTTGCCACAGTTTCAGGCTTTTATCGTAAGGAGTTGGGCAAAGGAATCCAACCTTCGATGAAGGAAAGGAATCAACTCTTTCAGGTAGGCAAGACTTGAAAAGTAAGTCTCCCACCTGAAAGAGTTAACGATTCACAAATCAACATTTCGGGGGTGGGAAGTGTACAACAGTTTGGGATAGTTTTCAACCTGTTTCCTAGTCAGACTTTCGTCCACTCTCATCTTATAAGGAGTATGTAATGGCTTTATTTTCTAAAAAAGATAAATCTATTCGGATCAATCCGAATAGATCTTCCTGGAAGGATCCTCAACCAAAACCAGAAGTGCCAGATGAGCTTTTCTCACAATGTCCAGGATGTAAACATACCATTTACCAAAAGGACTTGGGAAGCGAGCGAGTATGCCCCAATTGCGGCTATAGCTTCCGTATTTCAGCTCAAGAACGATTGGCTCTTACAATTGATCCAGCTAGCTTTGAAGAAATGTTCACGGGAATTGAAACAACAGATCCCTTGAAGTTTCCAAATTATCAAAAGAAACTAGCGGCAGTTCGAGAAATGACTGGGCTGGATGAAGCAGTTCTTACGGGGACCGCTTTGATCAAGGGGCAAAAAGTAGCACTTGGAATCATGGATTCTAACTTTATCATGGCTTCCATGGGATCTGTCGTTGGTGAAAAGATCACACGCTTGTTTGAATTTGCAACCGAAAACAGATTACCAGTTGTTCTTTTTACCGCTTCAGGAGGGGCGCGCATGCAAGAAGGAATTGTAAGTCTGATGCAAATGGCAAAAATTTCTGCTGCGGTTCAACGTCATTCTAAGGAAAAATTATTCTACTTAACTGTTCTAACAGATCCAACAACTGGTGGTGTGACAGCTTCCTTTGCCATGGAAGGGGATATCATTATGGCTGAAAGCCAAGCCTTAGTTGGTTTTGCTGGCCGGCGCGTGATTGAATCAACTGTTCGAGAAAAATTACCAGATGATTTCCAAAAAGCAGAATTTTTGCTGGAGCATGGATTTGTAGACTTGATCGTAGAAAGAAGTCAGATTCGTGAAACAATCGGACAATTGTTGGCACTTCATGGAGGTAAAGATGAGTAAAATAGCACAGATTATAAAAGAAGCGCGTGATCAAGGTAGATTAACAGCGCTGGATTTTGCTCAAGGGATTTTTGATGACTTCATCGAACTACATGGAGATCGAAATTTTCGTGACGATGATGCTGTGATTGGTGGAATCGGTCGCTTAGGCAATCAAACAGTAACTGTAGTGGGAATCCAAAAAGGAAAGAATCTCCAAGATAATCTTAAACGTAATTTTGGTCAACCCCATCCAGAAGGTTATCGCAAAGCCTTGCGTCTGATGAAGCAAGCTGAGAAATTTGGTCGTCCAGTAGTGACCTTTATCAATACAGCTGGTGCCTATCCTGGTGTTGGAGCTGAAGAAAGAGGACAAGGGGAAGCTATTGCTCGAAATCTTCTTGAGATGAGTGATTTAAAAGTTCCAATTATTGCGATTATCATTGGCGAAGGTGGATCTGGCGGGGCACTGGCCTTAGCTCTTGCAGATAAGGTTTGGATGCTAGAAAACTCCATTTATGCCGTTTTAAGTCCGGAAGGGTTTGCCTCTATCCTATGGAAAGACGGTAGTCGTGCGATGGAGGCTGCTGAATTGATGAAAATCACTTCACATGAACTCTTGAAATTAGAAATTGTAGACAAGGTGATTCCAGAGCACGGTTTCTCAAATGGGGAGCTAGTGGCGCAAGTAAAAAGAGAATTACAAGCAGAACTAGAAGCACTTCAACAGGTCCCTGTGGATGAGCTTTTAGAGAAGCGCTATCAACGTTTTCGTAAATACTAAAAAACTGAGCTTGCAGAATGTGCAAGTCTCAGTTTTTTTATCTTATCTTATTTTGGTGCGATCACATCAACTCCACCCATGTATGGACGAAGAACTTCAGGGATGGTCACAGAACCATCTTCGTTTTGATAATTTTCAAGAATAGCTGCAACGGTACGTCCAACTGCAAGTCCAGATCCGTTCAAGGTATGAAGAAGTTTAACCTTGCCGTCAGCTTCATCACGGTAACGGATTTGCGCACGACGAGCTTGGAAATCTTCGGTATTGGAACAGCTAGAGATTTCACGATAAGTATTTTGAGCTGGAATCCAAACTTCCAAGTCATAAGTCTTAGCAGCAGAGAATCCCATATCTCCAGTTGAAAGTGCCACTACTCGGTATGGAAGATTGAGTTTTTGGAGGATATTTTCAGCATTGACAACCATTTTTTCCAATTCATCATAAGATTCTTCTGGTTTGGCAAATTTAACCATTTCCACCTTGTGGAATTGATGCAAACGAATCAAGCCACGAGTATCGCGACCAGCAGAACCAGCTTCAGAACGGAATGATGGACTCATAGCTGTAAAGTAGATCGGCAAGTCTTTTCCATCGAGGATTTCATCGCGATAGTAGTTTGTTAAGGGTACTTCAGCAGTAGGAATAAGGACATAATTTGTGTCGCTTAATTCAAAGGTATCTTCTTTAAATTTTGGATATTGCCCTGTACCAAACATTGAGTCATGATTAACCATGTATGGAGGAATGACTTCGGTGTAGCCTTCTTTAGCGTGTTCATCTAACATGAAGTTGTAGATGGCACGTTCTAATTTTGCACCGAGACCTTTATAGAAGAGGAAGCGAGCTCCAGTAACTTTCGCACCACGTTCCCAGTCTAGGATTTCTAGGTCTTCTCCTAAATCCCAGTGGGCTTTTACGTCAAAGCTAAAATTACGAGGAGTTCCCCAACGGCGAACTTCAACATTGTCATTTTCATCAGCTCCAACGGGTACGCTATCAGCAGGAATATTTGGAAGAGTGGTGGTGAATTCTGTTAACTTAGCATCGATTTCGGCCAATTCTGCATCTAGTGATTTGATATCAGCAGAGAGAGCTTGCATAGCAGTGATTTTGTCATCCGCGTTTTCTTTATTGCGTTTAGCTTGGGCAATTTCGGCAGAAACAGTGTTGCGTTCAGATTTAAGAGTTTCAACCTTGACCAAGATATCTCGACGCTTAGCATCGATTTCTTTCATTTCATTCAAAGTAGCAGCGGCTACTCCACGTGTAGCCAGTTTTTTAGCGACAGCATCAAAATCTGTACGGATTCGTTTGATATCTAACATAAGAACTCCTTTATGATAAAAAGCACACCTGTTAAAGTGTTGGAGTGGCAGCGCCACGGTTCCATCCAACTTCACAGATGTGCACTTGATTATGTATGTAATTGAAGATAACGGTAGAATTTCACCTATCCCTCCTATCTGCTCGCAACAACCGCAGACTTTCTGAAAGAAGGGGATAACCTACTTATCCGTTGTTATGATTATACTAAAGTTTCTATTTTTTTGCAAATAGATTTTTAATTTTTTGACCGATGGTTTGGAGGAGGGTAGGAAGTTTGACCACTTTATCGTTCCCTAGCTTTTCACGAGCAATTTTTAAAATTTTCCCTGAATCTTTTGAAGCAAAGAGAAACTTTGATTCTTTGGTGAAAATTTCAAAATGACGGCTAATTTTATGTCCTCGAACATTGGCACCGATCTGCTCAATTTCCGCCCAAGGAATTTGAATATAGTTTTCAACATTTGTATCTGCATAAAATTCAAAAGCAGCATTTCCAAGTAACATTTTTCCAACCTTGCCACCTACTCCAAGGTAAGAAACCCCTGTAGTATGGAATTCAACGGTTTTATTCAATGATTGAGCCATGAGATCCTCCTGTATTGCTATTCATTCCATTATATCATAATAAAAAGAAGGCCGAAACCTTCTTTTTTGTTGATCTTTGCTTACATCAAGCCAGAAACGTGTGCCAAGACACCGATGACAAAGAGGGCGATGATGATAGTGATTGGAGATACTTTCTTCTTAAGCAACCACATACAAGCGAAAGTAAGAAGCAATCCCATCAAACCAGGAATCAATGAATCCAAGTTTTGTTGGAAAGTTGTAACTTTTTCAGGAGTTTGAGAAAGTCCTTGACCAACTTGAGCGAAGGCTTCTTGAATTCCTTTAAATCCATCAGGAAGTTTATCCCAGTGGATATAAGCTTTATCGTCTAATTTTACAGAAGAAACATTGAAGACGAATTTAATAGATACCCAACGTTCTACCAAGACAGCGAGGATGAACATCCCAAGGATAGAAGCCCCTTTAGTGATGTCTTGCAAGATCCCACCAGACATATCTTTGGTAATTTCAGAACCTGCTTTGTAACCAAGTTCTTGCGTGTACCACAAGAAGGCCATACGAATCGCATTCCATGCGATAAAGAAGATGATTGGACCAAGGATATTACCAGATGCAGCAAGTGATGCACCAAGAGCTCCCAAGATTGGACGAACTGTAAACCAGAAGACGGGATCTCCGATACCCGCCAAAGGTCCCATCATACCAATCTTAACCCCTTGGATAGCAGCATCATCAATAGCAGCACCGTTTGCTTTTTCTTCTTCAAGGGCAAGAGTAACCCCGATGATAGGAGCAGCAACGTATGGGTGAGTGTTGAAGAACTCCATGTGACGCTCAAGAGCAGCCGCTTGGTCTTCTTTCTTTGTGTAGAGTTTTTTGATAGCTGGGATTAATGAGTAGGCCCAACCCAAGTTTTGCATCCGTTCGTAGTTCCAAGAACCTTGCAAGAAGGTTGAACGCCACCAAACTTTTTGACGATCTGATTTAGATAATTGTAATTTTTCAGTCATGATAGTGTCACACCTTTCTTAATAGTCTTCGAGAATATCGCCGATTGGGTCATTAGAAGTAGCGACACCGCCACCTCCATTGCCACCTTTCTTAGAAAGTGAAAGGTAAATCAAGGCAAGGGCAACACCAATCGCACCAAGGGCGATCAAGGTTAATTGGCTAACGGCTGCAAGAGCAAAACCAATCGCAAAGAATGGCCATACTTCACGAGTAGCCATCATGTTGATAACCATGGCGTACCCAACAGCTACGACCATACCACCACCGATTTGCATACCATCAGAGAGCCATTTTGGCATTGCTTCAAGAGCAGTTTTGACAGTTTCAGCAGGAATCATCAACAAGAGAGCTGCAGGGATCGCGATACGAAGACCTTGAAGAAGAAGGGCCACAAAGTGAGCGCGTTCTACACCTTTGATATCACCTTTTTTAGCAGCAGCGTCGGCAGTGTGGACCAAACCAACGGAAAGAGTACGGACGATCATGGTCAAGAAAAGACCAGCAACTGCAAGTGGAATAGCGACACCTTGAGCGACAGCGATTCCTTTTGCACTGAAGTCTCCCCCAAGTACCATGATGATGGCAGCAGCGACAGAAGCAAGAGCAGCATCGGGTGCAACTGCGGCACCAATGTTTGCCCAGCCAAGTGCAATAAATTGAAGTGAACCACCAAGCATAACGCCAGCAGTCAAGTTACCTGTTACCAAACCAATTAAGGTACAAGCAACAAGTGGTTGGTGGAATTGGAATTGGTCAAGGATACCTTCAAGACCTGCTAAGAAGGCAACAACGACCACTAATACCATAGAAATAATAGACATGTTTAAAATCCTTTCGTAAGTAATCGATTATTGAACGTTCGCTTTGTTAATTAAGTCAAACAAATCTTTCTTAGAGTCATTCGGAACTTTACGAACATCAAATTCCACTCCAAGATCACGCATTTTTTCAAATGTAGCGACATCCTCTTTGTCCATGGACAATACATTGTTGACCATAGTTTTACCAGTTGAGTGCGCCATTGAACCGACGTTCAAGGTTTTAATCGGAACACCACCCTCGATGGCACGAAGCGCGTCTTGTGGTGTTTCAAACAAGATCAAAGCATGTGTGTTCCCAAAACGAGGGTCTTTTGCAACATCGATCAATTTTTGAATTGGGACTACATTGGCCTTGACGTTACCTGGTGCAGCTTGTTTGATCAATTCTTTACGCAATTCATCTTTGGCAACAGAATCTGAAGCAACAATGATCCGATCGGCTTTTGAATCGGGTGTCCAAGCAGTTGCGACTTGTCCATGAAGAAGACGTGTATCTAAGCGGGCAAGATTGATCTTGAGTTTTCCATCTCCGATAACCGTTCCTTCTGGAATCGCAGCTTGGGCTACAGGAGCAGCAGCGGCTGTACTAGCTTCTTCGACAGGATTCAATTCTTCTGGAAGGGCTTTGACACCGTCTTTAGCTTCCTTGATGATGTTTGCAGCGACTTTATCAACGCCGGCATTTGCATCCATCAAACGTTCTGTATAAGCTTGAATCAACATCGGAAGGTTCAATCCAGTAATGATCGCAAATTTACGATCAGGATTTTCTCCCATAACGCGACTCGCTTGGTTAAATGGAGAACCACTCCAAAGGTCAGCCAAAACCAAGACTTCATCTTCTGCATCAAATGCGGCAATCGCAGCATTGAATTTAGCATAGAGATCATCTGGGCCTTCATTTGGCATGAACGTAACCACTTGAACTTTCTCTTGATCTCCAAAGATCATTGAGCCAGACTGGTGAATTCCAGCTGCAAATTCGCCGTGGCTAGCAATAATGATACCAATACTCATTATTGACATTCCTCCTTATAAAATTTGTTTGACTTGCAGTTTAAGAAAACTTTAAGCTTCTTCATTATAAAACGTTTTCATAATAAAGTCAATTCTTTCAATTACTATTTGAAGATAATTCGATTTTTCAATATATTAACGTAATCATTTCCTCCGAGAAATCCTTTTATAGAAAGAGGAAAGTGAATCAGACGGTAAAATAAAGATACTCTAAATTTTTATTCGTCTATATAAACTGGACAAAAAAGAGAGTGGGACAGAAATCGGTCATTCGTTAGAATTCGATTTCGTCGTCCCACCTCCGCAC
>NZ_MRXX01000009.1:67867-71697 GCF_016642265.1 Streptococcus lactarius | reverse complement strand
TTTTGTCCCAGCCTCCTTATAAATAGTTTTCTATTAAGGACACTAGACTCCGTATCCGTGCCTTTTAGTTTGTGAAGTCAAGTACCATACGTCCTTGAATGGTTCCAGCTTCCATTTCGTCAAAGACTTTAACAGCATCTTCTACAGGACGTTTTTGAACGACTGGAACAACCAAGCCTTCTGCACCAAATTGGAAGGCTTCTTCCAAGTCTTTACGGGTACCTACGAGTGAACCAATAACTTGGATACCGTCAAGGACAGTCTTCACGATGCTGAGGTCCATCATTTCTGAAGGAAGACCAACTGCGACAACGCGGCCACCTGCACGAACAGAATCGACTGCTTGGTTGAAGGCAACTTTTGAAACAGCTGTTACGACAGCTGAATGAGCTCCACCATTTGTTTTTTCTTTGATCAATCCTGGAACATCTGCAACTTCTTTACCGTTGATTACGATGTCAGCTCCAACTTCTTTGGCCAATTCCAGTTTATCGTTGTTGATATCGACTGCGATAACGTGTGCATTGAATACTTTTTTAGCGTATTGAACAGCTAGGTTTCCGAGGCCTCCAGCACCATAGAGGACAACCCATTGTCCAGGTTCAACTTTGGCTTCTTTGATAGCTTTATAAGTAGTAACCCCCGCACAAGTGATAGATGAAGCTTGGGCTGGGTCTAATCCTTCAGGTACTTTCACTGCGTAATCTGCAGTAACGATACATTGTTCAGCCATTCCTCCATCAACAGAGTAACCTGCATTTTTTACAGTACGGCAAAGGGTTTCGCGACCTGTTGTACAGTATTCACAAGTCCCACAACCTTCGAAGAACCAAGCAACACTGACACGGTCACCAACTTTTAAGCTTTTTACATCAGGAGCCACTTCTTTGACGATACCAATTCCTTCATGTCCAAGGACGCGGCCTGGAACTTTTCCAAAGTCACCATGTGCAACGTGCAAGTCAGTGTGGCAGACACCACAGTATTCGATTTGAACAAGAGCTTCGCCAGTTTCAAGTGGACGGACTTCTTTATTAGCAACGATTTCTACACCAGTACCTTCTGGATTTACAACAACAGCTTTCATTTTGTTCCTCCTTAAGTGAACAAGAGGCGTATTAGATTTTTGAAAACGCTTCTTTAATAACTATGTTAATAATATCACAAACTATTAGGGAGAGCAATAAAAAAAATGGAAAAAAAGGGAAGGAAATGTTAACCGCTTAAGAATTTGAAGGACAAAAGAGAGTGGGACATAAATCGTTCATCCGTTAGAATTCGATTTCGTTGTCCCACCTCCGCACAGNNACTCAACCACTGCGTCTTGATCGACAATCAAAAAACAAGAAGAGGCTAGGACTTTTGTCCCAGCCTCTGGATCAGTCTATGAACAATTCTCTTAATTGGCGTGCGACACCGTCTTCGTTGTTTGTGTAGTTTGTTATGAAATCTGCATAGGGAAGTAAGACTGAACTCGCATTTTTCATCGCGTATCCACACCCAGCAAGAGCTAGCATCTCAGTATCATTGTGCTCGTCTCCAAAAGCAATCAAATCCTTCCGATCCATATTGAGTTTATCCAGAAGGTAAGTCAGGGCTGATGCTTTGGTTATATTTTTAGGATTGCACTCCAAAATATTTAAGGGGCCACCCCAGGTATTGATGGATAGGTTGTAGTTATAATACCGATTCATATCCTCTGCAAGAGCATATTTATCTTCAGCCTTTGTCTGAAAAAGAATGCAGTTTGGATCACTCGTTACCCTCTCTGGATGAAATTGATTTTCGGGCTGGAAAGCTTCAATTCCGAATAGTTGGGGATCGGCAATCTGGTCATTAGGATCTGTTATAAAAAATTTATTACGGTATTCACCGGCAATGAAGTCTGCTTGGATGGCGTCACGATGGGAAACCATGTCTAGTAAATATTTTTTATCCAAGGTCAAACATTGTTCTTCGCTCCATTTTTTTCCAGGAAGGTGGGTGAGGGAGCCGTTGAAATTGATCATAGGGGTATCGAGTTCGAGTTCTTGGTAGTAGGTATGGGCCATGCGATAGGGACGGCCTGTTGTAATGATCACTTTATGTCCAAGGGCGCTAACTTTCTTTATGGTCTCAACAGTGAAGTCGCTTAATTTACTTTCCGAATTCAGGAGAGTGCCATCTAAATCCAGAGCGATTAGTTTCTTTTTCATATGTAGGTTCCTTTCGAGAAGAATGAGATCATTATATCAGAAAATAAGAAAAACTGCTTGAAAATAAAAAGAGAAGGAGAATTTCTTGAAATCCGAAATATATTTTGATAAAATAGAAATAACGTTCGCAAATTGATTGGGAGCGAGAATGATGAAAAAGGAGTTTTTTCTGAAATGGATAAGTTTTTTAAACTTTCAGAACATGGAACCACTGTTCGAACAGAGGTTCTTGCTGGTTTGACAACCTTTTTTGCGATGAGTTATATCCTCTTCGTAAATCCGCAAATGTTGTCACAAACAGGAATGCCAGCTCAAGGGGTCTTTCTTGCAACGATTATTGGATCAGTTGTTGGTACCTTGATGATGGCCTTTTATGCTAATTTGCCATATGCTCAAGCGCCAGGGATGGGCTTGAATGCCTTCTTTACCTTCACTGTTGTATTTGGAATGGGCTATACGTGGCAAGAAGCCTTGGGAATGGTCTTTATTTGTGGTGTGATTTCATTGATCATCACCTTGACAAAAGTGCGTAAGATGATTATCGAGTCGATTCCAACAGCCCTTCGTTCAGCGATTTCAGCTGGGATTGGAATTTTCTTGGCCTATGTAGGAATCAAAAATGCCGGATTTTTGAAATTTACGATTGACCCCCATACCTATACCGTTGTTGGGAAGGGAGCGGACCAAGCCAATGCGACGATTGCGGCCAATGCAGCAGCAGTTCCAGGTTTGGTAGACTTTAATAATCCGGCGGTACTTTTAGCTCTGGCAGGTCTAGCGATTACCATTTTCTTCGTCGTGAAGGGAGTCAAGGGAGGGATTATCCTTTCCATCTTCGCGACGACTGTTTTGGGAATTCTGGTCCATGTCGTAGATGTGTCGAAAATCGACTTCGCAAGTACCCATCTAGGAGCTGCTTTTAAAGACTTGGGTACCATCTTTGGTCAAGCCTTGGGATCAAAAGGATTGGGTTCTTTGATTTCCAATACGTCTCGTTTACCTGAGACCTTGATGGCCATTTTGGCCTTCTCTTTGACCGATATTTTTGATACGATCGGAACTCTAATCGGTACGGGTGAAAAAGTTGGAATCATCGCGACAAGTGGTGAAAATCATGAGTCAGTTAAGTTGGATAAGGCTCTTTACTCTGATTTGGTGGCAACTTCAGTAGGTGCCATTGCTGGTACTTCAAACGTGACAACTTATATTGAATCTGCAGCAGGTATCGGTGCTGGTGGTCGTACTGGTTTGACAGCTCTAGTGGTTGCGATCTGTTTTGCTGTTTCAAGTATCTTTAGTCCTTTGTTGGCTATTGTCCCAACAGCTGCCACTGCCCCAATTCTGATTGTTGTGGGGATCATGATGTTAAGTGGTTTGAAAAATATCCATTGGGAAGATATGTCAGAAGCGATTCCTGCTTTCTTCACATCGATCTTTATGGGCTTCAGTTATTCCATCACACAAGGGATTGCGGCTGGATTTATCACTTATAGCTTTGTAAAAGTGGTGAAAGGGGAAGCAAAAGACGTGCATAGCATGATTTGGATCTTGGATCTTCTCTTTATTTTGAACTATATCAGCATGGCTTTGAATTAATTGATCAGAAATGAATAACGAAGAAGAGGCTGGGACAAA
>NZ_MRXX01000009.1:55915-67819 GCF_016642265.1 Streptococcus lactarius | reverse complement strand
TGTCCCACTCTCTTCTTTTTTGTTTATCAATATGGAAATTTTAAGAAACAATTTCTAAAAGTAAGAGCAGAATCTAAAAAAGTTTGGTATAATAGAAAAATGATTAGTCATAATGAAACGGAGCTGATGGCTCTAGGAGAACAACTAGGAAAACTGCTAGAAAAGCAGGATGTGATAATCTTGTCGGGTGATCTAGGAGCAGGAAAAACAACCTTTACAAAGGGACTTGCAAGAGGGCTCGGGATTAAACAGATGATTAAAAGTCCCACCTATACCATCGTTCGTGAATACGAAGGGCGCCTCCCACTCTATCATATGGACGTTTACCGGATTGGAAACGACCCAGATTCTATCGATCTGGACGATTTTATTTATGGAGAGGGTGTCACCGTTATTGAATGGGGTGAGCTCATTGCTTCCAATCTTCCAGATGGCTATTTGAAACTGTTTATCCGAAAGTTGGAGGATGGACGCAAGTTGGAGTTTGAAGCGGTGGGAGCACGTGCAGAGGCCCTGCTCGCTGCCTTTGAAGAAGTGAGAACGACCGATGACTAAGCAAAAGGAAGTTGTATTAGAGATACGACAAGCTGAAGGGTTGGACGCGACTCTTCTTGTTGATTTCTTAGATCAGGTTGGTGCAGAGAGTGATTATATGACGCTAGATGAAGCGGGAATTGGGATGACGCCGTCTGATATGGAGCGATTTCTCCTACTTCAGGGAAGAGCAGACAATCGTATTTGTCTCTTGCTATTTCTAGATCAACAGTTGGTGGGCTTGCTCAATATTACAGCTGCTCCGCAGCGTTCAGTTCGGCACATTGGTGAAGTGTTTATTGTGATTCAAAAAAGTTATTGGAATCAAGGGCTTGGACAAATCTTACTGGAAGAAGGAGTCGAGTGGGCTCACTCAACAGGGGTTCTTCGTAAATTAGTTTTAACTGTTCAGGTACGCAATAAACGGGCAGTACATGTCTATCAAAAATTGGGCTTTGACATCGAAGGATGCCAAGCTCGAGGAGCTTATTCAGCAGAAGGGGAATTTTTGGATGTTTACCTTATGGGTAAACTCATAGATTAAAGAGAGATTCTATATGGTTAAAAAAATTATTTTAATGTTCTTGAGCTTATTGACAGTAACTGTGATCGGAATTGGAGCATATGGCTTAACGATTCTCAATCAAACGACAGGGACACTCAGCAAGACCTATAAAAGTTTTGGAAATGAAACCAATGTCATTGCAGAAAATAAACCCATGACCATTCTTTTAATGGGGGTTGATACCGGAAATGGTTCGCGAGAAGATCCTTGGGCGGGAAATAGTGATACTATGATTCTAGTGACGGTCAATCCTCGTACCAAAGAAACGACTATGACAAGCCTAGAAAGAGATATTTTAACCAATGTTAGCTCGGATGGTCAAACAGTGCAAGAAAAATTAAATGCTGCCTATGCTCAAGGTGGCGCTAAACTTGCCATTAAGACCATTCAGGATCTCTTAAATATTCATATTGACCGCTATGTCATGATCAATATGAAGGGGCTTATCCAATTGGTCGATAAAATTGGTGGGATCACGGTCAATAATCCCTTTGATTTTGACATCTCCATTGAAGAAAATGAGCCGGAGTACACAGCTAAGATTGCACCAGGACGTCATGAGATTAATGGGGAACAAGCACTGGTTTATTCACGGATGCGGTATCAGGATCCAGAAGGGGATTATGGGCGTCAGAAGCGTCAACGTGAAGTGATCAAAAAAATTGTGGAGAAGGTCTTGAGCTTAAATAGCCTAAGTCATTATAAGGGGATTATTGATTCTGTTAGTGACAATATGCAAACCAATATTTCCTTAGACAGCAATAGTCTTCTTCAATTGTTGGGCTACAAGGATGCACTTTCTACCATCCATCAATACCAGCTAAAAGGGGAAGATGCTACCTTAGCAGATGGTGGAAGTTATCAGATTGTGACCTCCAAACATCTCTTAAAAATTCAAAACATTATCCGAAAAGCCTTGGGAATGAAAGAAGTTAAAAAGCTAAAAACCAATGCTTATCTATTGGATGGTGATGAAGAGTTGAAAGAATCCTCATCTCAGGAGCAAGCCCCATCCGCTGCTTCTGAGGGAGCTCCGGTTTATCAAGAGTATTATCAACAACCGGTTGTGCCTTCTAGTCAAGACACAGGAGGGGTGACACCTCAAAGTTCAACAGCCACTGTTACACCTGTTACACCTGTTGCGCCTGCGGCCTCAGATTCAAGTAGTGTTGCACCAACAGTACCATCGCAATAATAAAAAAACGATTGAGAATTGGACATTTCTCAATCGTTTTGATTTGTTTGCCAAATGGCTTGAATTTCTTTTAGCGAAGCAGTTGCCTGTTGGCTAAAGAGTTTTGCCTTGTATTGAAAATCGTTCACGAGTTCATTGAGATTGGCTTTTTGTTCTTGAATAATATCAAGGTTGTGTTGGATTTTTGCTAGGTTCTCTTGAATGCCTTTGACCAACTGTCCTGTTTCCTGTACATCCGACTTCATTTCATGGCGGTTCTTGACTAGATGATAGCTGATACTAGCTCCTGTTGCAAACCAGAAGAGATTTCTTAGTTTCATATGGCCTCCTTGTTTTAGCTGTTTTGAATTTTTCCTGCTAGCCTTGCTAATTGCTCAAAATTTGGCTCGTGTTCAGTAAAGGAAATCGTGAGCTCGTCTTGATCGGTATAGCGAGGAATGATGTGGACATGGGTATGAAAAACAGTCTGTCCAGCAATTTCTTCCATGTTACTGATGATATTCATGGCAGGAGCTTGGGTTGCAGCTTTTACTTTTTGGGCAACTTTAGAAACACGGGCAAACAATTGAGCAGTAGTGGTTTCATCCATTTCTAAGAGGTTGCGAGCATGCTTTTTAGGAACCACTAAGGTGTGGCCTGGAGTGACTTGGGAGATGTCTAAAAAGGCGAGAACTTCCTCATCTTCATAGACTTTAGAAGACGGAATGTCACCTGCTACAATCTTACAAAAAATACAATCATCAACCATAAATACACCTCATTTAGACTAAATTTTGTTATAATATAAGAACATTATACCAGAAATTGGAGAAAATATGTTAGAAATCAACAAGTTGACAGGGGGCTATGTCAATATCCCTGTCTTGAAAGAGGTGAGCTTTTCAGTACCTGATGGCCAACTGGTCGGTTTAATTGGCCTAAATGGAGCAGGAAAGTCTACCACGATTAATGAAATTATTGGTCTATTGCATCCGTATGCTGGGGAAGTACGGATTGATGGCTTGAGCCTTCCAGAAGCTCCAACGGAATACCGCAAGAAAATTGGTTATATTCCAGAAACACCGAGTCTGTATGAGGAGCTAACTTTAAGAGAACATATTGAAACAGTAGCCATGGCCTATGATTTAGACCTGGATCAAGTAATGGCGCGTGTGCAACCCTTGTTGCAACAGTTCCGCCTTGCTGAAAAATTAGATTGGTTTCCAACCCAGTTTTCAAAAGGAATGAAGCAGAAGGTCATGATTATTTGCGCCTACGCAGTGGATCCAAGTCTCTATATTGTGGATGAACCCTTTTTAGGATTGGACCCTGTAGCCATAGCGGATTTGATTCAGTTGCTTTCAGATGAAAAGGCGAAAGGTAAATCCATTTTGATGAGTACCCACGTTCTAGATTCGGCTGAAAAAATGTGCGATGGTTTTGTGATCCTTCATAAAGGCCAGGTTCGAGCAAAAGGAACTTTGGACGAGTTGCGTGTAACGTTTGGAAATGAAAAAGCCAGTTTGAATGATATCTATATGACCTTGACAGAAGAGGGTACAGCATGAAAGAGTTGATGAAAAAACGCCAGCAAACCTTTCGAAATCACTGCATCAAATACAGTCGTTATGTTCTGAACGATCACTTTGTTTTGTTTCTGTTGATTTTTATCGGATTTTTGGCAGTTCAATACAGTCAATTTTTGCAACACTTACCTAAGGATCCAAGCTTGATCCGCTGGAGTCTCTTGATTGGCTTGTTGCTCTTGGTTCCAATTGGGAATATTGCGACTTATTTGGAGAAGCCGGATGCCTTGTTTCTTTTAGTGAAAGAAGAAGAACTGAAAAGCTATATCAAGGGACAGGTGAGAAAGTCTTTTGGATATTGGTTTGTCATTCAAAGTCTGGTCCTCTTACTACTCACGCCACTTTTTCTCGCTATAGGAGTCAGCGAAATGGGAGTCGTGGCTTATTGGATCGGTTTAGGACTGGCTAAAGGGCTTGCCTTTTGGCTAAAGGCGTCGCGTTTCTACCAGGATGGGAACCTCAAATGGGAGTTCGCTATTTCTCGGGAGAATGCTCGAAAACAATTGATTCTTCGCTTTTTCGCCTTGTTTACAACCGTCAAAGGGATTACCAACAGTGTTAAAAGGAGAGTGTATTTAGACAGCCTCCTCACTCTGTTTCCTAAAACACATGGGAATACTTGGCTTCATCTGTATATGCGCTCCTTTTTCAGAAATGGCGATCTCTTTTCGATGACGCTAAGGCTCCTCATCCTTTCGATTCTTGCTATGATCTTTATTCCCCAAGACTTAGTGGTTATAGCGCTTGTGGCTCTACTGAATTACTTGGCTATTTTCCAATTGCTCGGTTTATATAGTGCCTTTGACTACCAACCGTTAACCCTCTTATTTCCAATGAAAAAAGGGAGTAAAAAAGTTGGTTTGCGCAAGACAATTCGGTTTGTCATGTTTGTAGAAATACTAGCAGAAGGTTTGGTTGGACTACTCTTTATTGGGGATAAGCTCTTGTTGCTGGGCTTACTGGCTTATACCCTTATTTTAACCTTGCTCTATCTTTCATTTAAGTTAGCGCGCTTGGTTGACGAAAGTCGTTAAAATTAGTAAAATAGATTGGAAACTTTTTACGGAGGATAAGATGGACTCGAATGAAAAAGAGCTAAGCCTCACCCCTATTCCAGGAAAGAGTGGGAAGGCCTACAAGGGCACCTATCCAGATGGTGAGCTTGTTTTTGTTAAAATGAATACGACTCCAATTCTTGCGGGTCTTGCAAAAGAACAGATCGCCCCACAATTGTTATGGAGCCGTCGCTTACCGGATGGTAATGTGATGAGTGCTCAAGAATGGCTAAATGGGGAGATCCTTACCCCAAATGGGATGTCCAAAAAGCAAGTGGTCAATATTCTAACACGTTTGCATCGCTCTAGACCTTTAATGACCCAATTGAAAAAATTAGGTTATTCTGTGGAATCACCTCTAGAATTGCTCAACTCTTGGAGTAACCGGTTGCCGATTGCTCTTCGTCAAAACCACTACATTCAATCAGTGGTGAAGAATCTGCGTAAGACAGTTCCTGCTTTTCGAGAGGATTATGCGACCATTGTTCATGGGGATGTCCGACACAGCAATTGGATTGAAACGGATAGTGGCTTGATTTACTTAGTCGATTGGGATTCCGTTCGTTTGACAGACCGGATGCTGGATGTGGCCCATATCTTGAGTCACTATATTCCAGATTCGAATTGGCGCGATTGGTTGGGTTATTACGGCTACAAGTACAATCAAAAAGTATTTGCGAAACTCTATTGGTTTGGGCAATATTCTTTCTTGTGCCAAATTGCCAAGTACTATGAAAACAATGATCTAGAAAATGTCAATCGCGAGATCTATGCTCTTCGCAATTTCCGGTTGAAATATGGAAAGGAAATATGAGAGTTAGAAATCGCAAAGGGGCGACAGAATTATTAGAGGCCAATTCGCAATATGTGGTGCTGAACCCAGAAGACGCTAAGGGAAAGTGGCACGAGATTTTTGGAAATAACCATCCCATCCATATCGAAGTGGGAAGTGGTAAAGGTGCCTTTATCACCGGTATGGCCAAGGCCAATCCAGAGATCAACTACATTGGAATTGATATCCAAAAATCAGTTTTGAGCTATGCCTTGGATAAGGTCTTAGAAGCGGATGTACCCAATATTAAGTTGCTTTGGGTAGACGGCGATAGCTTGACCAATTACTTTGAAGACGGTGAGATTGATCAACTCTATCTGAATTTTTCAGATCCCTGGCCAAAGAAACGTCATGAAAAACGTCGCTTGACCTACAAGAGTTTCCTTGATACCTTCAAGCAAATTCTTCCAGAACACGGAGAAATTCACTTCAAGACAGACAATCGTGGCTTGTTTGAATACAGTTTGGTCAGCTTTTCACAATATGGAATGACCTTGAAAGGGGTCTGGTTGGACCTTCATGCTAGTGATTTTGAAGGCAATGTTATGACCGAATACGAGAAGAAGTTCTCTAGCAAAGGGCAGGTCATTTACCGTGTAGAAGCGCAGTTTTAGCATATTCCTTGCAATCACTGCGGAATCGTGTTATAATACTTAAAACGAATAGAAAAGGAGAGGCGGGGATATATCTTCGCCTCTTATCTGTGAGGAGGTGGCAACCATCGCAACGATAGTTGAGTTAGTAACAGAAGTGATTCAACCAGTAATTCAGGCTCCATTTGAATTGGTGGATGTTGAATATGGCAAGATGGGTGGTGACTACATCTTAAGTATTTTTGTTGATAAACCAGAAGGGATCACTTTAAATGATACAGCAGATTTGACAGAGGTGATTAGTCCGCTGTTAGATCAAATCAAGCCGGATCCTTTCCCAGAGCAGTACTTCTTAGAAGTGACCAGTCCTGGTTTGGAGCGGCCCTTGAAAACCAAGGAAGCTCTTGAAGGTGCTGTTGGGAAGTATATCCACGTCAGTTTATACAAGGCTGTTGAGAAACAAAAGGTCTTTGAAGGAACCTTGGTGCGTTTTGAAGAGGATGTTTTGACCATTGAGTATATGGATAAAACGCGGAAAAAAACAGTAGCTATTCCTTACAATCTTGTGTCTAAAGCAAGATTGGCTGTAAAATTGTAACTGAATGAAAGAAAGGAAGCCTTAGTAGAGGCAAGAAAAACATGAGTAAAGAAATGCGAGAAGCCTTCCGTATTTTGGAAGAAGACAAAGGGATCAAGAAAGAAGATATCATTGAAGCGGTCACAGAATCATTGCGTTCAGCTTATCGCCGTCGTTATGGTCAAGCAGAAAGTGCAGCCATTGAATTTAATGAAAAAACTGGAGATTTCCGGGTTTATACAGTTCGTGAAGTGGTGGATGAAGTCTTTGATAGCCGATTGGAAATCAGCTTGAAGGATGCCTTGGCAATTAATTCAGCTTATGAGTTGGGAGATAAGATCAAGTTTGAAGAAGCTCCTGCTGAATTTGGCCGGGTTGCAGCGCAATCCGCTAAACAAACGATCATGGAAAAAATGCGCAAGCAAACACGCACCATCACTTATAATACTTATAAAGAACATGAAAATGAAATTATGAGTGGTACGGTGGAACGTTTTGACAATCGCTTTATCTATGTCAATCTTGGCACAATCGAGGCGCAATTGTCTAAACAAGATCAGATTCCAGGTGAGATTTTCCAATCTCATGATCGCATCGAAGTGTTTGTCTACAAGGTAGAAGATAACCCACGAGGTGTCAATGTCTTCGTTAGCCGTAGCCATCCAGAAATGATTAAACGTTTGATGGAACAAGAAATTCCTGAAGTCTATGATGGAACGGTTGAAATCATGAGCGTGGCGCGTGAAGCTGGAGACCGGACTAAGGTGGCGGTTCGTAGCCATAATCCAAATGTGGATGCGATTGGGACCATCGTTGGTCGTGGTGGATCGAACATTAAAAAGATTACGAGCAAATTCCATCCGGCACGCTATGATCAAAAATTGGACCGCATGGTTCCAACGGAAGAAAACATCGATGTTATTGAATGGGTTCCAGATCCAGCTGAATTTATCTACAATGCGATCGCTCCCGCAGAAGTGGATCAAGTTATTTTTGATGATGAAGATAGCAAACATGCTCTTGTAGTGGTTCCAGATAATAAACTATCTCTTGCCATTGGTCGCCGTGGGCAAAACGTTCGCTTGGCAGCTCATTTGACCGGTTACCGGATCGATATCAAATCTGCGAGTGAGTTTGAAGAAATGGAAGAAGCTCAAGAAACTTTTGAAGACCAAGTAGAAAGTGATCAAGAGCAAGTCGATTAAGAGAAGGAGGGAAAATGGTTAAGACAAGAAAAATCCCTTTGAGAAAATCAGTCGTTTCAAATGAAATTATCGATAAGCGCGATTTGCTCCGCATTGTCAAAAATAAAGAAGGACAAGTCTTTATCGATCCAACTGGCAAAGCCAATGGTCGAGGTGCTTACATCAAGCTAGACAATGAAGAAGCGGCACTTGCCAAGAAAAAGAAAGTTTTCAATCGTAGCTTTAATATGGAAGTGGAAGAAGCTTTCTATGATGAATTGATCGCTTATGTAGATCATAAGGTGAAGAGAAGAGAGTTAGGCCTTGAATAAGCAAAAATTGAGCAATTTGTTAGGTTTGGCACAAAGAGCGGGAAGACTGATTTCTGGAGAAGAACTCGTGATCAAAGCGATCCAGGAAGAAAAAGCAAAATTAGTTTTTCTGGCAAACGATGCAGCTAGTAACCTGACAAAAAAGGTGACAGATAAGGGTCACTATTATGAGGTTCAAGTATCTACCGTGTTTTCAACACTAGAATTAAGCACTGCAATTGGACGTGCCCGGAAGGTCGTCGCTGTTGTAGATGCTGGATTTTCAAAGAAAATGAGGTCTCTTATGGAATAGAAGAGGAGGACAGCAATTGTCTAAGAAAAGATTATACGAAATTGCCAAAGAATTGGGCAAGGAAAGTAAGGAAGTCGTCACTCGTGCGAAAGAATTAGGTTTGGATATAAAAAGTCATGCCTCTAGTGTCGATACAGAAGCGGCTGAAAAGTTGATCAAGAGCTTTGCAGCTAAAAAAGAAACAGTCGAAAAGAAAGTTGCAGAAGTAGCAACTAAGGCAGCGACTGTTGTAGAAAAAAAAGAAGTAGCTCAACCGCAAGAAAAGAAAGCGACTGAGACTACAGCTCAAGCACCAGCTGCAAAACCAAAGAGTCGGAACTTTAAAGCAGAACGGGAAGCACGTGCAAAAGAGCAGGCAGAACGTAGAAAACAACAAGACAATCGTCCAAAACGTGATCGCAAAGACAATCAGCGCAATGGAGATAGCCGAAATCAACGACCACAGCATCGTAATGAACAACGAAATCAAGGGGCTGATCGTCGCACTAACCGACAAGACCAAAGACGGGGTTCTCAAGCGCCAATTTCACCAAAAATGGACTTCAAAGCGCGTGCAGCAGCTCTGAAAGCTGAACAAAATGCTGAGTATGCTCGTGGTAGTGAAGATCGCTTTAAACAACAAGTAGCCAAAGAAGAACAAGAGCGTCAACAACGTCGGAAACGAGTGGAAACTCCAGAAGTGAAAACTCCAGTGCAAGAGCCAAGTGTTGAGAATTTTGCAAAACCAGCTGTTGCAGCTGCACCGGCTCAAGTAGATACACGCCGTAAAAAACAAGCGCGACCAGATAAAAAACGCGATGATTTTGATCGTGAAGAAGATGGTCCAAGAAAACAACAAAGGAATCGAAGTAGTCAAAATCAAGTGAGAAATCAGAAGAATAGTAACTGGAACACCAATAAGAAAAATAAAAAAGGCAAGAACAATCGTCCTGAAGCTCCAAAACCAGTAACAGAGCGTAAATTTCATGAATTACCAAGTGAATTTGAGTACACAGATGGCATGACGGTTGCGGAAATCGCAAAACGAATCAAGCGTGAACCGGCTGAAATTGTCAAGAAACTCTTCATGATGGGCGTGATGGCGACCCAAAACCAATCGCTTGACGGCGATACCATTGAACTCTTGATGGTCGATTATGGCATCGAAGCCAAGAAAAAAGTTGAAGTGGATAATGCGGATATTGAACGCTTCTTCGTAGAAGATGGCTATCTCAACGAAGATGAGTTGGTAGAACGTCCACCAGTTGTCACCATCATGGGACACGTTGACCACGGGAAGACAACCCTCTTGGATACGCTTCGTAATTCTCGTGTTGCGACAGGTGAAGCAGGTGGGATCACCCAGCATATCGGTGCCTACCAAATCGTTGAGAATGGCAAGAAGATTACCTTCTTGGATACACCAGGACACGCGGCCTTTACCTCAATGCGGGCGCGTGGTGCCTCTGTTACCGATATTACCATCTTGGTCGTGGCGGCGGATGATGGGGTAATGCCTCAAACGATCGAAGCCATTAACCACTCAAAAGCGGCTAACGTTCCAATTATTGTTGCGATTAACAAGATTGATAAACCAGGTGCCAATCCAGAACGTGTGATCGGAGAATTGGCAGAGCATGGTGTTATGTCAACTGCCTGGGGTGGCGATTCTGAGTTCGTAGAAATCTCAGCTAAGTTCAACCAAAATATCGATGAACTCTTGGAAACTGTCCTTCTGGTGGCGGAAATCCAAGAACTCAAAGCAGACCCAACTGTTCGTGCCATTGGTACGGTTATCGAAGCTCGTTTGGATAAAGGAAAAGGTGCGGTGGCAACCCTTCTTGTTCAACAAGGTACCTTGAATGTGCAAGACCCAATCGTTGTCGGAAATACTTTCGGACGTGTTCGTGCCATGACTAATGACCTTGGACGTCGTGTGAAAGTGGCTGGACCATCAACACCTGTATCTATCACAGGTTTGAACGAAGCCCCAATGGCGGGTGACCATTTTGCCGTTTACGAAGATGAAAAATCTGCGCGTGCAGCAGGTGAAGAACGTGCCAAACGTGCATTGATGAAACAACGTCAAGTAACCAATCGTGTCAGCCTAGAAAATCTCTTTGATACCCTGAAGGCTGGGGAAGTGAAATCTGTAAATGTGATCATCAAGGCCGATGTACAAGGTTCTGTTGAAGCCCTTGCTGCTTCTCTTCAAAAGATTGAGGTAGAAGGTGTGAAAGTGACCATTGTTCACTCAGCGGTTGGTGCCATCAACGAATCAGACGTAACCCTTGCAGAAGCTTCCAATGCCTTCATTATTGGATTTAACGTTCGCCCTACTCCACAAGCCCGTCAACAGGCAGAAGCTGATGAGGTGGAAATCCGTCTTCACTCCATCATCTACAAAGTGATTGAAGAAATGGAAGATGCCATGAAGGGGATGCTGGATCCAGAATACGAAGAAAAAATCATCGGGGAAGCAGTCATTCGTGAAACCTTCAAGGTCTCTAAAGTGGGGACTATCGGTGGATTTATGGTCCTTAGTGGTAAGGTAACTCGTGATTCCAAAGTTCGTGTCATTCGTGACGGAGTTGTCATCTATGACGGTGCTTTAGCAAGTTTGAAGCACTTCAAAGATGACGTGAAAGAAGTGACAAATGGCCGTGAAGGCGGATTGATGATTGAAGGATACAATGACATCAAAGCAGATGATACCATTGAAGCCTACATCATGGAAGAAATCAAAAAATAAAATGCTAACTAGGAAGAGAGGAATTCCTCTCATTTCCTAGTTTTTAAATACAGAGCAGAAAGGAGTTCCTATGGCAAGTCATTTTCGGACAGACCGAGTAGGGATGGAAATCAAGCGCGAAGTCAACGAAATTTTGCAAAAGAAAGTTCGTGATCCGCGTGTTCAAGGCGTGACCATCACGGATGTTCAAATGCTAGGCGATTTGTCTATGGCAAAGGTCTATTATTCGATTATGAGTGACCTGGCTTCTGACAATCAAAAAGCTCAAACAGGGCTTGAAAAAGCAACAGGAACCATCAAACGTGAATTAGGTCGGAATTTGAAATTATACAAAATTCCAGATCTCACTTTTGTGAAAGATGAATCCATCGAGTATGGAAATAAAATTGATGCCATGTTGCGCAATTTGAACAAAGACTAGAGGGGTTGGGACAAAAGCCCTAGCCTCT
>NZ_MRXX01000009.1:0-55878 GCF_016642265.1 Streptococcus lactarius | reverse complement strand
GTCCCACTCTCTCTTTTTTTGTCTCTCCATACAGAAAAATAGAGCCAAAAGAAAAAACGGTTTCAAAAAATTGTAGAAATTTACAGAAATCTCTTGTGTGATTGGAAATTATCCTTTACAATAGGAAAGGAGTTTTATTTCTGATCTCAAATTTGGAGGAATGAACATGTCGATTAACTGGCAGGAAATTGTATTTAACTTTTTGGGAGGCCTGGGTCTCTTTCTCTATAGTATTAAAACCATGGGAGAAGGCTTGCAACAGGCTGCAGGAGATCGACTTCGATACTATATTGATAAATATACGAGTAATCCCTTTCTAGGGGTTTTAGTAGGGATTGGAATGACTGCCTTGATTCAGTCGAGTTCAGGGGTTACAGTGATTACGGTCGGTCTGGTGAGTGCAGGACTTCTAACCCTCCGCCAAGCTATTGGTATTGTTATGGGGGCCAATATTGGAACGACTATTACCTCCTTTATCATTGGTTTTAAATTAGGAGACTACGCTCTTCCCATGCTCTTTATCGGAGCGGTTTGTCTCTTCTTTACCAAAAATCGTTTGGTTAATAATGTTGGACGAATCGTTTTTGGTGTCGGTGGTATCTTCTTTGCCCTCAACTTGATGAGTGGGGCTATGGAACCTCTTAAAGATTTGCAAGTCTTTCGTGACTATATGGTACAGTTAAGTAAAAGTCCTATCTTGGGTGTCTTTGTCGGATCAGGATTAACTCTTTTGATTCAGGCCTCTTCTGCAACCATTGGTATTTTGCAAAATCTCTATGCTAGTCATTTGATTGACCTGAAAGGGGCCCTCCCAGTTCTCTTCGGTGATAATATCGGAACAACCATTACAGCTATCATTGCTTCCTTGGGAGCGAATATTGCGGCCAAACGTGTGGCGGGTGCCCATGTAGCCTTTAATGTTATCGGAACCATTATCTGTCTTGTCTTCCTTGTTCCGTTTACATCTTTGATTCAATGGTTTGAAACGACTCTTCATTTGTCTCCAGAAATGACCATAGCCTTTGCTCACGGAACCTTTAATATAACCAATACCATCATCCAGTTTCCGTTTATTGGAGCCCTTGCCTTTTTGGTGACTAAGCTCATTCCTGGAGAAGACGAAGTTGTTAAATACGAACCACTTTACTTGGATGAACATTTGATCAAACAAGCTCCTTCGATTGCCCTTGGAAATGCTAAAAAAGAATTGCTTCATTTGGGAGGATATGCAGATAAAGCATTCAGCCTCTCTTATGACTATATTGTCCAGCAAAATGAAAAAATGGCTGAAAAAGGCCATAAGACAGAAGAAGCGATCAATACAATCGATGACGATTTGACTCGCTACTTAATTCGTCTGTCGAGTGAAGCCTTGAGTACCAAAGAAAGTGAAGCCTTGACCAATATCTTGGATTCTTCACGGGATTTGGAGCGGATTGGAGATCACGCAGAAGCTTTAATCAACTTGACGGATTATTTGATTCGCAAGAAAGTAGAATTCTCTGCAGATGCCTTGGCTGAATTAGAGGATATCTACCAAAAGACAGCGATCTTTGTTAAAGACGCCCTTCGGAGTGTGGAAGAAGATGACCAAACCTTGGCAGCTGAATTGCAACAACGCCATGAAGCTATTGAAAAACTTGAAAAGAAATTGAGAAAGACACATATTTCTCGTTTAAACAAGGGAGAATGTACACCTCAAGCAGGGGTCAATTTTATTGATATCATCTCTCACTATACACGAGTAGCGGATCATGCCATGAATATTGCTGAAAAAGTACAAATGGAACAAATTTAATGAATGATGAACAGAGTAAGGAGCTGACTTACTCTGTTTTTTAGATTCTTTTTTAAAAATAGGTCTATACCATTTACAAATAAAACTGAAAGCGTTATAATATGTATGAATAAAAAAGGAACTTTTGTTTCTACAATGGAAAGGACGTTCTTATGTCTACATATATTAAAGCAGATCAATTTTATTATCCACACGGAGTCCGTCGTGGAGGTTATTTGGAACTTGTGGATGGCAAATTCGGAAAGCATATAGAAAACTTGCCAGAAGGTGCAGAAGTATTGGATTATTCTGGCTATAGCATTGCGCCAGGTCTTGTTGATACACACATCCATGGATTTGGTGGCGTTGATGTTATGGATAACAACATTGAAGGGACCCTTCATACCATGAGTGAAGGCCTGTTGAGTACAGGGGTGACCAGCTTTTTACCTACGACCTTGACCTCTTCTTATGAACAACTACTGGCTGTTACAGAAAATATCGGCGCACGATACAAAGAGGCGACGGGTGCTAAAATTCGTGGTATCTACTTTGAAGGACCTTATTTTACAGAAAAATACAAGGGGGCTCAAAACCCAGCGTATATGAAAGATCCAAGTCTGAAGGAATTCCGGGCCTGGCAAAAAGCCTCTCATGGTCTTTTGAATAAGATCGCACTGGCACCAGAGCGTGAGGGTGTCGAAGATTTTGTCCGGACCATTACAGATGAAGGAGTGACAGTCGCCCTAGGACATTCCAATGCGACCTTTGAAGAAGCTAAGAAAGCGGTTGATGCAGGAGCAAGTGTTTGGGTACATGCCTACAACGGTATGCGAGGCCTCAATCACCGTGAACTCGGAATGGTAGGGGCGATGTATGAATTGCCACATACAACTGCAGAATTGATTTGTGATGGTCACCATGTAGATCCTTTAGCCTGTGATATCTTGATGAAGCAAAAAGGAAAAGAAAATGTTGCCTTAATCACGGACTGTATGACTGCTGGTGGTTTAGCAGATGGAGACTATATGCTTGGTGAATTTCCTGTGGTAGTTGCTGATGGAACTGCTCGTTTGAAATCAACTGGCAATCTTGCTGGTTCTATATTGAAATTAAAAGATGGCTTGAAAAATGTAGTAGAATGGGGAATTGCCAATCCTTATGAAGCTGTCATGATGGCCAGTCTCAATCCTGCAAAATCCGTTCATATTGACGATGTCTGTGGACAAATTCGGGAAGGCTATGATGCTGACTTTATTGTACTGGATCAGGATTTGGAACTGGTTGCGACCTACCTTGATGGTGTCAAACGTTACCAAGCATGAAACTAGATTGAAATAGAAAGTCCAACCCTCTTTAGGCTTAGACCTAAAGGGGGTTTTTGTGGGAGGAATTGTATTCTTTGTTTGGGACTCTTAACAGTTGGTGAATAAAGCCCTTTCATGCTATAATGGAGACTGAAATGTGAGGTAATTTATGAAGAAAATAGATTTACGGTTTTTAGCGATGGGAATTTTTTTCTTGCTCTATGGTTTGGTAAGGAAAAGTCCCTTTATCCTGGTGGTTGGAGGAGCCTTTTTAGTTTATAGTTTTTATAGCAAGAAAATGGAGCCAACGAAACTAAATCGGTTTAAACCAGAGCTCAAACTTCGAGGGCCTAAGAAATCAAAATCAAAGAAAGGAAAGAAAAAATGAACACCTATCGTTTAAACAATGGGATAGAGATTCCTGTTCTGGGATTTGGAACATGGAAAGCAGCTGATGGGAAAGAAGCTTATGAAGCAGTTTTGGCTGCTTTGAAAGCGGGGTACCGCCATATTGATACAGCTGCTTATTATCAGAATGAAGAAAGTGTTGGTCGGGCGATTCGAGATAGTGGCCTTTCGCGTGAAAAATTATTTGTAACGACCAAACTCTGGAATACCAATCACACTTACGAAGAAGCTCAGGCTGCTCTGGACGAGTCCCTGAAAAAACTTGGCCTTGACTATGTAGATCTTTATTTGATTCATTGGCCAAATCCAAAACCACTTCGTAAGGAGGATGCCTGGAAAGAGAGAAATGCTGAGGTTTGGCGGGCAATGGAAGATATGGTAAAGGCTGGCAAGGTTCGATCCATTGGGGTCAGTAACTTCCTGCCCCACCATCTGGAAGCCCTCTTAAAAACAGCTCAGATCATCCCAGCTGTGAATCAAATTCGCCTCTCTCCTGGTGTTTACCAAAAAGAGGCCATTGAAGCTAGTCGTAAACAGGGTATTTTACTAGAAGCTTGGGGACCTTTTGGCCAAGGAGAATTGTTCCAAAATAAACATGTAAAAGAAATGGCTACAAGATATGGGAAGACGGTTGCTCAACTGGCTTTAGCCTGGAGTTTGCAAGAAGGTTTTCTTCCTTTGCCAAAATCAGTGACTCCAGAACGAATTGCTGGCAATTTGGATTGTTTTGATTTTGAACTGACCCAAGAGGATTGCGACTATCTGAAAAATCTACCGGTTCAAGCAGGTGCACCGGATCCAGATCAGAAAGATTTTTAAGAGAAAGTGGGATAATTATCATTTCCGAGAGTGAGGGGACTCTCGGATTTTTTGCTATTCTTTTTGGTATAAAATAATTTTAACACTCTAACTAAAACAGACGTTCTATAATACTTTCCCATATAAAATAGCCAGATAACGAACGAAAATAAATCTTTAATTAGTAACATTCGTAAATATTACATTTTTGTTACAATTTCAGTTTGAATGAATTTTCAGACAATTTTGCGCTATAATAGGAACTATTAAAATAAAAGGGGAGTTCCTATGAACAGACAAGAGCGTTTTTCATTAAGAAAATACAAATTTGGCGTGGCTTCAGTATTATTGGGGTCTGTATTGGTGTTTGGATCTGCACAAGCAAGTGCAGAAGAACAAACAAGTGGGCAAAAGAGTCCTGAGACACAGCTAGTAGCTACTAGTCAAGGACTACCATCGCAAGAACAGAATTTGCAAGCAACAACACCGACAAGTGTAGCTACTGTTGAAAAGACAGCAGTTGCTAAAGATGCTGTAACTGAGAAGACAGAATCTGCTCCTGCAGAGGCAGCTGCAACTGAAAAGGCGACTGCACCTAAAGAAGGAGCAGATGCTTCACAAACAAAATCAGCAGAAGCTGCAAAACCGGTAGAAAAAGCTACAGAAGTAGCGACTCCTACAAGTTCTGAAACGACTGCCCGTCATGAGGCTGCAGAAAAACCTCAAAGTATTGAGAGCGATGAAATCATTACTGTCCCACAAACTTGGAAACAAGGATACAAGGGTGAAGGAATGGTGGTTGCTGTCATTGACTCAGGTTTGGATGTCAACCACGAAGTTCTTCGTATCACAGATCCTTCAAAAGCTAAGTTTAAAAACCAAAATGATATTGAAGCTGCTAAGAAGAAGGCAGGAATTGATTATGGTAAATGGTACAACGACAAGGTAGTCTACGCTTACGATTACTTTGACGGTACAGATAATATCAAGGAAGCTGAGAGAGAATCCCATGGGATGCACGTTACAGGGATTGCAACAGGGAACCCTGATAAAGATGCAGCAAACGGCGAAAAGATCTATGGTGTAGCTCCGGAAGCACAAGTGATGTTTATGCGTGTCTTCTCCGATCGTCAAAAAACGACTGGTTCTGCCCTTTATGTGAAGGCGATTGACGATGCGGTGGCACTTGGAGCGGATAGTATCAATATGAGCCTTGGATCTTCAACTGGTTCAATGGTGAATGCTGGTTCAGATATTATTGACGCTATCAAACGGGCACGTGCAAAAGGTGTCTCTGTGTTGATTTCTGCCGGAAATAGTAATACCTTTGGGAATGGTTATTCAAGACCATCGGCTGACAATCCAGACTATGGTGTAGTCGGAAATCCGTCAACCGTAGAAGATTCTATCTCTGTAGCTTCCATCAATAACAATGTCGTGACTTCTGAAGTATTTGAAGTGAAGGGCTTGGAAGATAACGCTCAAGCCGATCATGGTAAATTTGATTACAGTAAATCTGCTACAGACACTGACTTTGAAAAAGGAAAAGAATATGAATACGTAGCGGTTGGCCTAGGGAAAGAAGAAGACTTCAAAAATGTTGATGTAACCGGTAAATTAGCCCTCATTCAACGTGGTTCATTGACCTTCTCTGAAAAGATTGCGAATGCTTTCCATCATGGTGCTGTAGGGGCCTTGGTCTACAATAATGTAGAAGGAACCAACCTTGGAATGGCGATTGACGGTGATGCTAAAAAGATTCCTTCTGTCTTTATTTCAAAACACTATGGTGAGCTTCTAAAATCCGGTTCTTATAAGATTGTCTTTAACGATAAATTGGCCAATCGTCCATCACCTGCAGCAGACCAATTGTCTGACTTCTCTAGTTGGGGTGTGACAACAGATGGCCAGTTGAAACCTGATGTCACAGCACCTGGTGGAAATATCTTTTCTTCACTAAATGACAATACTTACGGTGATATGAGCGGTACGAGTATGGCGTCCCCTCACGTAGCAGGTGTTGCTGCTTTGGTCAAAGAATACCTTGTTAAGAACCACCCAGAATTGACTCCTGAACAAGTCTCTGCGACCGTTAAAGCCCTGATTATGTCTACGGCAAAACCACATGTCAACAAGGAAACCGGTGTTTATACTTCTCCTCGTCAACAAGGTGCAGGTGTTGTTGATACAGCTGCTGCGGTTTCAACGGACTTGTATGTTACTGGCGACAACAACTATCCTAGTGTGACTCTTGGCAATGTTGAAGATGCCTTTACATTTGATGTTACAGTTCACAATATTTCAGATACAGATCGTACACTGAAGATGCTGGTCAATACGGATACAGATGAAGTCAAAAAAGGTAAATTCACCCTCCGCCCTCGTAAATTAACAGAAACAGCTTGGCCTGAAGTAACTGTCAAAGCTCATAGTTCTGAGACGGTAACGGTTAAAGTTGATACCCGCAAATTTACAGAAGAATTGACAAAAGAAATGCCAAATGGTTATTTCCTTGAAGGATTTGTCCGTTTTGTTGATCCAGCTGATGATGGCGATGTGGTTAGCTTACCATTTATGGGATTCAAGGGAGAATTCCAAAATCTTCCAGCAGTAGAAAAACCAATTTACGATTTGGTACGTGAAGGCAAAAATGGTTTCTATTACAATGTGCCAGAAGATTTGAATATTCCTTACAATGCAGATATGTCTGCTTTGTTAACGCTTCAAAATGATCTTCTTCTCACCCAAGGCAAACGAGATGGACGTCGTATCACAGTCCTTGGTATTGGTGAAAAAGCGGATGGAACCCATTCACTTCAATTGGATGCTAACGGAAATGTTCGAATTGCCATTTCACCAAATGAAGACAGCAACAAAGACTTTGTCGAATACAAAACAGTAGCTCTCCGGAATTTGGAAAATCTTCATGCCAGTGTATTCGCTGCAAGTGATACTGAGCATAAAAATCCAATTTGGGAAGGATCTTCTACAGAACTTCGTAAGAACTTCTTTGATGGGAATGATAAAAATCCTCGTAGCTATACCTTAGATAGTACAGCGTGGAATGGTACCGATGCTAACGGCAACGCCGTAGCAGATGGTGTTTATGATTATGTGATTCGTTATACACCAATGGTTCCTGGAGCAGATGAACAATCAACTACCTTCAAGGTTCAAGTCGATACTCAAAAACCAGTGATTACTTCTGGATACATTCGCTTCAAAGATGGCGCTCAACAGTTTGTTGCACGTAAAGCCAAAGACGTTGGCGATGGTGGTATCCAAACTGAAAAATTGGTCTATGTGACACCATTTGATGATAAAGGTACCATGGTCCAAAAAGATAATGATGAAAGTGGTAGTCGTGCTCTCGAAAATTACCATATCATCAAGGCCAATGAAGATGGTAGCTTTAATCTTCCTGAAAACATTGATAAGAAGAATATCTACTACTATGTAGAAGACTTTGCTGGAAACGTCGATTACATTTCGTTAGCTGATTTGGTCCGTGACCAAAATAGCGGTCGGGTACAGATTGCGGTTCGTGATGCTAAGACAAATAAAGACTTGGATACCATGTATGTATACCGTATCAAGGATAGCAATGGACACTACGTCTCTGTTGATAAAACAAAAAATATCAATTTCTTGAACTTTGGTCATTATACAGCAGAAATCTTCACTTATGATCGTACAGAAGTGAAATTCGTTAGCAGTTTAAGTCAAGAGTTTGATCTGACAGAAGACAATAGTTTCCAAACCATTACTTTCCTAGCAAATACCTTGGAATATGCGCCAGTTAGCCTCCTATTTAATCAACCTGTTTCAAAAGCAGCAACCATCGTATTGAAGGGAGCTGATGGTGAAAACTTTGTATTGCCAGCTGAAAAATATGGTAAGAATGGGTTTGGTAAGACAGTAGCAACTGGAACATACACCTTGATTGCCACTCTTCCTACAGGCTATGAATTAGCTGAGGACGCACCTAAGATCACAGTCGTTGCAGGACGCAACAATGTATACCACATTGCAGTGCTCTCAAAAGTGGATCTCTTGGCTGCCTTGAATAAACAAACGGATGTTACAAAGACAGCCCTCTACTTCAATGCTAGTGCTGATAAGAAAGCAGCTTACGATCAAGCCTTACAAGCAGCCCAAACTGTTTTGACGAAAAAGTTAAGTCAAGAACAAATCAACCAAGCAGTTGCAGCTCTGGAAGCCGCAAATCAGGCTTTGGATGGAAAAGACTCCAATGTTGCAGCTTTGAAAGAAGCAATGCAAGCTTACGATGCAGCAACGAAAACAGGTCGTTATGCCAACGCCAAAGAAAAAGTACGTCGCGACTATGATCGTGCTTTCCAAACAGTAGCCTTGCTTGCAGTTGATCCAACAGTGAAACAAGAACAAATCGATCAAGCTCTTGCAGGTTTCAAGAATGCCGAAGCTAAATTGAATGGAAAAGCAACTGATTTTTCAAGTCTTAAAAAATACATTAAAGAAGAATTGAAATTCCAAGCTAAAAATGCTAAATTCCTCTATGCTGCAAAAGAAGACAAAGAAGCGTATCTTGTAGCCTTCAAGGATGCACAAGCTATTCTTTCAAATCCAGGATCTAGCCAACAAGATGTGAAAGATGCTTTGACAGCTTTGAAAAATGCAAAGAAAAAATTGCATGGGAAAAAACCAAAAGCTGCAAAACATCATAATTAACATAAGATAGTTTGTTAGCCTAAAACCAGTTTGAAACAGAAGTTTCAAGCTGGTTTTTATTTACAAATAGGCAAAAATCTGCTATAATACTGACAAGAAAGAAAGGCTTATGGCGTTTTTTTAGCGAGCTTGGGACAGTGAAAGCCAAGTAGAGCAAAGTAGGCAAGTGGCGCTTTCTCTTGGTGAAGAGCCGAGTAAAGTAAAATAAAATGAAGTAATAAATTAGGGTGGAACCGCGTTTTTGACGCCCCTAGTCGCAAGGCTTGGGTGTTGAAATTCGGTTCTTTTTGAATTCGTCTAATGCCTAAGTAGAAAGGAGCATAATGCTTAAAGGATCTTGTTTATGTAAAGCAGTGACCTACACTCTAGATGAGGAATTATCGGAATTAGTTTTTTGTCATTGCTCATTTTGTCGGAAAGCAACTGCGTCAGCCTACACCGTTAATGCTAAAGTTAGTAGAAAAAATCTGGTATTGTATGGAAAAGAAAAGCTTGTTTCCTATAGTTCTTCTCCGGGAAAACAGCGTTATTACTGCCAGAACTGTCATAGTCAAATTTTTACCGTTCAAGAAAATATACCAGAAGTCTGTGCTTTGAAATTAGGTACAATAGATGAATGCGATCAGAATTTACAAACTGTTCCTAAACGTCATATTTTTCAGGACCCAGCCTTTTCTTGGTTGCTTGATAAATAAATCTAAGAAGATAATATAAGTTAAAGGAGTAAACAATGTCTAAAAAATTGACTTTCCACTGCGTCAGTGGCAGAGACCTCCTTACAGTCGGACTGCCCCACGCTCAGCACTAGGGTGCTTGAGCTAGACGCAGTACTAACTCGTCTGGCCTCGTATAATCGATGAGGAAGACTCGTGTCGCAAGAAATCATTTTTTATTAAGGAGTATTCAATGTCTAAGAAATTAACATTTCAAGAAATTATTTTGACTTTGCAACAATACTGGAATGACCAGGGTTGTATGCTTATGCAGGCTTATGATAATGAAAAGGGTGCGGGTACGATGAGTCCTTATACCTTCCTTCGTGCCATTGGTCCTGAACCATGGAATGCAGCTTATGTAGAGCCATCTCGTCGTCCAGCAGATGGTCGTTACGGAGAAAACCCGAACCGTCTCTACCAACACCACCAATTCCAAGTGGTGATGAAACCATCGCCTTCAAACATTCAAGAGCTTTACCTTGAGTCATTGGAAAAATTGGGAATCAATCCATTGGAACACGATATCCGTTTCGTTGAAGACAATTGGGAAAACCCATCAACTGGTTCAGCTGGTCTTGGTTGGGAAGTTTGGTTGGACGGTATGGAAATCACTCAGTTCACCTATTTCCAACAAGTTGGTGGTTTGGCAACTGGCCCGGTAACTTCTGAGGTTACGTACGGATTGGAACGTTTGGCTTCTTACATACAAGAAGTAGACTCAGTTTATGATATCGAGTGGGCTCCAGGCGTTAAATATGGAGAAATCTTCCTTCAACCAGAATATGAGCACTCAAAATACAGTTTTGAAGTTTCAGACCAAGACATGCTTCTTGAAAACTTCGAAAAATTTGAAAAAGAAGCAGGACGTGCTTTGGAATTGGGGCTTGTTCACCCTGCCTATGACTACGTTTTGAAATGTTCACACACCTTCAACTTGCTAGACGCTCGAGGAGCAGTATCCGTTACAGAACGTGCAGGTTACATTGCCCGCATCCGTAACTTGGCCCGTGTTGTAGCCAAAACCTTCGTAGCAGAACGTAAGAAACTCGGCTACCCACTTCTCGACGAGGCAACACGCGCCAAACTCTTAGCAGAAGAGGAAGAATAAAAAGAGTATTAGATGGGATTGGCTAATAGAGTAATCCTACAGAACCAGTTGCCGCAGTGATAAAGGTATCGTTAGAGAAACTAACGATACCAGGCAAAATTGGAGACTATAGGCTCCAATTTTAGCAATGAAACGACACAGTCGGTTGCTTGCGTGCCAATCACATAAGGCAAACTGGAAAAAAAGATATTTTTCGGAGAAAAAACATGACAAAAAACTTATTAGTAGAACTTGGACTTGAAGAATTGCCAGCCTACGTTGTCACACCAAGTGAGAAACAACTCGGTGAAAAAATGGCAGCCTTCTTGGATGACAACCGTCTTTCATACGAAAGTATTCAAACCTTCTCAACACCTCGCCGTTTGGCTGTCCGTGTCATTGGCTTGGCTGATCAACAATCTGATTTGACAGAAGATTTTAAAGGACCTTCTAAGAAGATCGCCTTGGATGCTGATGGAAACTTCTCAAAAGCGGCGCAAGGCTTTGTCCGTGGAAAAGGCTTGACCGTTGACGACATTGAATTCCGTGAAGTTAAAGGGGAAGAATACGTCTACGTGACGAAACATGAATCTGGAAAACCTGCCAAAGAAGTCTTGGCTGGCGTTCCAGAAGTGCTTGCTTCATTGACCTTCCCTGTTAGCATGCACTGGGCGAATAACACCTTTGAATACATCCGCCCTGTCCACACTTTGGTTGTCCTTTTGGGCGACGAAGCGCTTGACCTTGATTTCTTGGATATCCATTCAGGTCGTGTGAGTCGCGGACACCGTTTCCTTGGACATGAAGTGGAAATCACCAATGCAGATTCTTATGAAGAAGACCTTCGTACCGTTTACGTGATTGCCGACAGCAAGGAACGTGAAAACATGATTCGTGAGCAAATCAAAACCATCGAAGCAGAACAAGGTGTTCAAGTACAAATCGAAGAAGGACTTTTGAACGAAGTCTTGAACTTGGTGGAATACCCAACTGCCTTCATGGGAAGTTTTGACACCAAATATTTGGACGTTCCAGAAGAAGTCTTGGTGACCTCAATGGAAACCCACCAACGTTACTTTGTTGTACGTGACCTAGATGGTAAGCTCAAACCAAACTTCATCTCAGTCCGTAATGGGAACGCTGAGCACTTGGAAAATGTTATCCGAGGAAATGAAAAAGTCTTGGTGGCACGTCTTGAAGACGGTGAATTCTTCTGGCGTGAAGACCAAAAACTCAAGATTGAAGACCTCGTGGCTAAATTGGCCAACGTAACCTTCCATGAAAAAATTGGTTCCCTTTCAGAACACATGGCCCGTGCTGGTGTTATTGCAGCATCATTGGCTAAACAAGCTGGTTTGACTGCTGAAGAAACGGCAGCCGTAGCGCGTGCAGCGGAAATTTACAAATTTGACCTCTTGACGGGTATGGTCGGAGAGTTTGATGAGCTTCAGGGAATTATGGGTGAAAAATATGCCCTCCTTGCTGGTGAAGATGCAGCCGTTGCGACAGCTATTCGTGAGCACTATCTTCCTGATGCAGCAGATGGTGCCCTTCCAGAGACCAAGGTTGGTGCTATCCTTGCGCTTGCAGATAAGTTGGATACCCTCCTTTCCTTCTTCTCAGTTGGTTTGATCCCATCAGGTTCAAACGACCCTTATGCGCTTCGTCGTGCAACACAAGGGATTGTTCGTATCTTAGATGCCTTTGGTTGGCACATTCCTATGGATGAGTTAATCGACAGCCTTTACGGACTTTCATTTGATAGCCTTTCTTATGACAATCAAGCAGAAGTGCTTAACTTCATCAAGGCCCGTGTGAACAAGATGATGGGACGTACTTCTAAAGATATCAAAGAAGCTGTTCTTGCTGGTTCAAACTTCGTGGTTGCAGATATGCTTGAAGCAGCAAATGCCCTCTCAGAAGCTGCGAAGACGGACGGTTACAAGGCAGCTGTTGAGTCACTGTCTCGTGCCTTCAACTTGGCTGAAAAAGCAGATGCTTCAGTAGCAGTCGATGCTAGCCTCTTTGAAAATAACCAAGAAAAAGCTCTCGCTCAAGCAGCAGAAAGTCTCGAATTGACTGGTTCAGCTAGTGATAAATTGGCTCAACTCTTTGCCCTTAGCCCAGCCATCGATGCCTTCTTTGACAATACCATGGTCATGGCAGAAGATGAAGCTTTGAAAAATAACCGTTTAGCTATTCTTGCTAGTCTAGTAGCAAAAGCCAATAAAGTCGCTGCCTTTAATCAATTGAACACTAAATAATGACCTGGTGACAGGTAGAAAGTAGGTCTGATAATGACACCTGAAAAAATCGCTCGGATTAATGAGCTTGCAAAAAAGAAAAAAGAAGTTGGCTTAACACCGGAAGAAGCAGTTGAACAAGCTGAACTTCGCGAAGAATATATTGAAGGTTATCGTCGCTCCGTTCGTCACCACATCGAAGGAATCAAAATTGTGGATGAAGAAGGAAACGATGTGACACCTGAAAAACTTCGCCAGGTGCAACGTGAAAAAGGCTTGCACGGACGCAGCCTTGATGATCCAAACTCATGATAGAAGGGGAGTGTCGGAGAAATTTCGACACTCTCTTCGTTTTAAAAATAAAAATTCAGAATATTCTGCACTATATTGACCGATTGTAAAAATCATGGTATAGTATAGATTGTGAAAAATTTAAAGTGTATTTTTCTAGAATATAGATAAGAGAATTGGAGTAGTGATATGTCAAAAAAACTTCACTCGAATGAAGAAACTGAAAATGGGATGGTCCGGGGTCTGCAAAATCGGCATGTGCAGCTGATTGCGATTGCAGGGACCATTGGGACAGGACTCTTTCTAGGAGCTGGGCGTTCCCTCTCTCTAACAGGTCCATCCATTATTTTAGTCTATTTGCTGACAGGCGGATTTATGTATTTGATGATGCGGGCCATTGGGGAAATGCTCTATATGGATCCTGACCAACATACCTTCATCAATTTTATCACCAAGTATTTAGGAAAAGGCTGGGGATACTTTTCGGGTTGGTCCTATTGGGTTTCCTTGATATTTCTAGGAATGGCAGAGATCACAGCAGTTTCAAACTATGTTCAATTGTGGTTCCCTGATTGGCCTGCTTGGCAGATTCAAATTGTCTTTCTAGCACTGTTGAGTTGTGTGAACTTGATAGCCGTCAAGGTCTTTGGAGAGGTCGAATTTTGGTTTGGTATGATCAAAATTATTACCATCCTAGCCTTAATCGCAACAGGTATTTTTATGGTGATGAGCAACTTTGAGACACCAGCAGGACATGCCAGCTTAGCCAATATTACCAATGGATTTCAGATGTTTCCAAATGGTTGGGTTAAGTTTGTGATGGCCTTCCAAATGGTTTTCTTTGCCTATCAGGCAATTGAGTTTGTCGGGATTACCACTTCAGAGACCGCTAATCCTCGTCAAGTGTTACCAAAAGCGATCAAGGAAATTCCGATCCGTATTGTGATCTTCTATGTAGGAGCTTTGTTAGCCATTATGGCTATCTTCCCTTGGCAACAGCTCCCTGTCAATAAGTCACCATTTGTGACCGTCTTTCAGATGGTTGGGATCAAGTGGGCAGCAGGGTTAATTAATTTTGTTGTGCTGACAGCTGCCGCGTCTTCCTTGAATTCTACCCTCTATTCAACAGGGCGTCACTTGTACCAGATTGCAAAAGAAACACCAAACAGTAAAGTGATGAATCGTTTGAAGTTGAATAGCTTATCTCGTATGGGAATTCCAAGTCGCGCGATTATTTTTTCTGCGATTGTGGTGGCTGTTTCAGCCTTTATCAATATCTTGCCAGGTGTATCGGATGCCTTTGCCTTGATTACGGCATCTTCATCTGGTGTCTACATTGCTATTTATATTTTGACCATGCTTGCCCATCTTAAGTACCGTAAATCAAAAGAATTTATGCCAGATGGTTTTGTCATGCCAGCTTATAAAGTGTTGAATCCATTGACCATTGTTTTCTTCCTCTTTGTATTCGTTTGTCTCTTCTTGCAAGAATCAACATACATTGGAGCGATCGGAGCTACGATCTGGATCGTCCTCTTTGGAATTTATAGTAATTGGAGATACACTAAATAACTTGAAAACTCACCCGATGGTGGGTTTTTCTATTGCCAAAAATGATCGTCACTTTTTAAGAGAATCATCCAACAAAAAAAGCTGGGAACCGTCCCAAGCTTCAATCGATCATCAGCGTTATATAAGGTTACGAATATGGTTTTCAAAGCGCACTTTCTTCAGCTTTCAAAAGGATTTAGAAAATCAAATGAAGAGCGCTCATCATTCCTTATCTTTCATTTTTTGCTGTTGGTAGGCTTTTTTGAATCCCCAAAAAGAGGCTACAAGAATGGTAGCGGCAAGCCAAAAAATCCAAGCTTCAATAGTGGTGAAAAATAAGTAGAGGGCGATCAAATCAACCAGTAATAGTGGAATTAGTATTTGTTTTTTTATTTTCATAAGATTATTGTATCATAAAATACAGAGGAAACAAGTAAAATCAAGGTTTCATTAGGGCATTCGAAGAGACAGACATAAGAAAAAATATCCCTTAATGAAAATTCTTTCAGGGGTGCATCTTGTCCCTATTTATGGTAAAATAGTAAAGATATGAGTAAAGAATTTCATCATGTAACCGTTTTGCTCCATGAGACCATTGATATGCTGGATGTTAAGCCAGATGGGGTCTATGTGGATGCCACATTGGGGGGAGCAGGACATAGTGAATATTTGTTAGGAAAGTTAAGTGAATTTGGTCATTTATACGCCTTTGATCAGGATCAGCATGCGATTGAGAATGCGAAAACTCGTTTGTCTCCTTTCATTGAGAGAGGCATGGTAACCTTTATTAAGGGAAACTTCCGTCAGTTGAAGGAGCGCCTAAATGAATTGGGAGTGACTGAAATCGATGGAATTTGTTACGATTTAGGAGTATCCAGCCCTCAATTGGATGAACGGGAACGCGGCTTTTCATATAAGAAAGATGCACCTTTGGACATGCGCATGAATCAAGAGGCTTCCTTGACAGCTTATGAAGTTGTGAATTCCTATGATTATCATGATTTAGTCCGAATCTTTTTCAAGTATGGAGAGGATAAATTTTCAAAGCAAATTGCTCGGAAAATTGAGCAGACACGGGCTATTAAACCAATTGAAACGACAACGGAATTAGCAGAGATCATTAAATCAGCTAAACCAGCTAAGGAACTCAAGAAAAAGGGCCATCCTGCTAAACAGATTTTTCAAGCTATTCGTATCGAAGTCAATGATGAGTTGGGAGCAGCCGATGAATCGATTCAACAAGCTATGGATTTGCTTGCCATCGGAGGCCGCATTTCAGTGATTACCTTTCATTCGCTAGAAGATCGCTTGACCAAGCAACTCTTTAAAGAAGCTTCAACTGTTGAAGTACCCAAAGGACTTCCCTTTATTCCAGATGAGTTGAAACCCAAAATAGAATTGGTCAACCGCAAGCCAATCCTACCTAGTCAAGAAGAGCTTGAGGAAAACAATCGGTCCCATTCTGCTAAGTTGCGGGTAGCTCAAAAAATACACAAATAAGAGGAATGAATATGCCAGCAAAAGAAGAGAGAACAAGAGCACAGATCTTACAAGATCACTTTCGACGTTTCTCCAGAGTAGAAAAGGCTTTTTACGGCTCGATCGTTTTAACGGGTGTGATTTTAGCCATCAGCATTGTCTTTATGCAAACACGGATTTTGCAAGTTCAGAATCAATTGACAGATTTAAATACAGAACTGGAAACAAAGAAAACAGAATTGGCAGATGTTCGTCAAGAGGTAAATGAATTGACGCGCTATGATCGGTTGTCGAAACTTGCCAGTTCGCAAGGAATGAAGTTACAAAAAGAAAATCGAAAAACAGTGAGTGCAAGTAGTGATGAATAAATTTAAAAAGTTTTTGATTCGGTATTCGGTGAAAAAACGCCGTTTACCGGCTCAAAATCGAAAACAAGTTGGGAAAAACCTCAGTGTACTGGCGATTTTCCTCTTTTTTCTCTTCCTTTTAAATTTTGCTCTGATTATAGGCACCGATAAGAAATTTGGTGTGACCTTATCGGATCAAGCAAAAAAAGTCCATGAGCAGACGGTCATTGTTCCTGCAAAACGTGGAACGATCTATGACCGAAATGGAGCAGTAATTGCAGAAGATGCTACGACCTATAACGTTTATGCCGTTATTGATAAAAAGTACAAATCAGCAACTGGGAAAGTCCTCTATGTAGAAGAGAGCCAATTTAAAAAAGTAGCAGAAATCTTTAAGCAGTACTTAGGGATGGATGAGGATTACGTCATTCAACAGTTGTCGCAAAAGAAATTGAAACAGGTTTCTTTTGGCTCGAACGGAAACGGCATAACTTATAGTAATATGACAGCCATCCGTGAGGCCATGGAAGCGGCGAAGATTGAAGGTGTTGCCTTTACAACCAGTCCAAATCGAAGCTATAAAAATGGAGTTTTTGCTTCTCAATTTATAGGTCAGGCCTCTCTTCAAGAAGATAAAGAGGGGAATAAAACCCTGAAGGGACAATCAGGGATGGAGAAATCCCTCGATCGTATTCTCGCTGGTCAAAATGGGGTTATCACCTATGATAAAGACCGAAACGGCAATATCGTTCCTGGTTCAGATAAGGTTTCTGTCAAAACAGAAGATGGAAAAGATGTCTATACGACCATTTCAGCAGAATTACAAACCTACCTTGAGACGCGTATGGATGTTTTCCAAGAAAAGGTGAAAGGGAAATATGTCAGTGCGACCCTGGTCAGTGCCAAAACGGGGGAAATCCTTGCAACGACACAACGTCCAACCTATAATGCAGATACCAAAGAAGGCTTGGATATTAAGAATCTGAGAACCTGGAACACGATTCTTTACCAGGGTCAATACGAACCAGGTTCGACTATGAAGGTCATGACCTTGGCTGCGGCGATTGATCATGGGACTTTCCCAGCCTATAATGAGGGATACTACAATAACGAACTACAAGTAAAAGATGCGACGATCCGTGACTGGGATGTCAATATGGGCTTGTCAGAAGGTCGCTATATGAATATTGCCCAAGCTTTTGCCTATTCAAGTAATATTGGGATGACCAAGCTAGAACAGAAGATGGGCAATAGTGTCTGGATGAATTACCTCACACTCTTTAAGTTCGGACTTCCTACACGTTTTGGAATGGGAGACGAAAGTTTTGGAGGCCTACCAGGTGATAACTATGTCACTCAAGCCATGTCTTCTTTCGGTCAAGGGATTTCCGTCAGTCAAACCCAAATGTTACGGGCCTTTAGCGCCATCGCTAATGATGGACAAATGTTGGAGCCGAAGTTTATTAGTGCCATTTACGATAAAAAATCAGACACGGCCCGCAAATCAAAAAAAGAAGTTGTTGGAAAACCAGTTTCAGGATCAGCTGCACAACAGACTCGAAATTATATGATCACGGTCGGAACAGATCCAGAGTATGGAACCTTGTACAGTGATGGACCCATCATTCAGGTACCCGGTCAAAACGTTGCGGTGAAATCAGGGACTGCCCAAATGGCGACAGATCAAGGATACTTGCAAGGAGAAAATGATTATATCTACTCGGTTGTAGCCATGACACCTGCAGAAGATCCTGAATTCATCATGTATGTGACGGTCCAACAACCAGAAGTGAAATTCTCATTCACCAGCTGGAAAGAGCTGGTCAATCCTATTTTGGAAGATGCAGTTGCTTTAAAAGACGAATTGCACTTAACATCAGAGGCACCAACGTTGGATGGTGTGACCAAAGAAACGACCTACAAAATCCCTTCAGTAGAAACTCTCTCTAAGGAGTTGAATCTGAAACAAAATTTGAGCCCAGGTGCTTATTCAGAGGAATTGCGTCGCAATTTGGTGCAACCAATTGTCCTAGGAACCGGGGAAAATATCCGCAAAATGTCTGTGGATATAGGCTCTAAAGTCAAAGCCAATCAGCAAGTATTGTTATTGACAGAAGACTTTGATGCGGTTCCAGATATGTATGGTTGGACTAAGAAAAATGCAGACATCTTTGGAGAATGGACTGGAATTGAGATTACCTATAAAGGTAGTGGAAAGAAAGTAACTAAACAAAGTGTCAAAATGAACACCTCACTCAATAAAACTAAAAAGATTACGTTAACATTAGGAGACTAAGATGTATATTGCTACGATCCTTGTATCGTTTCTATTAACAGTGGCTGCTATTCCAGCCTTTATTCGATTTTACCATCGTGCTCATATTTCTGGGCAACAAATGCACGAAGATGTGAAACAACACAAAGCGAAAGCTGGCACTCCGACAATGGGTGGAGTTGTATTTCTCATTACAGCCGTTCTAGTTAGTTTTGTCGTTACCGTATTGACTGGAAATTTCACGCGCCCTGTTCAACTGATTCTATTTATCTTGATTCTTTATGGAATTGTTGGATTTTTGGATGACTTTTTAAAAGTTTTTCGTAAGATTAATGAAGGTCTTAACCCAAAACAAAAATTGGCCCTTCAACTTGTTGGTGGAATCATCTTCTATATTTTTTCTGAACGCCACGGTGCAGGAAGCCTTTTGAATGTTTTCGGATATGAACTTTACTTGGGCCATTTCTACATTCTCTTTGCTTTATTTTGGTTGGTTGGTTTCTCAAATGCTGTCAATTTGACAGATGGGATCGATGGATTAGCCAGCATCTCCGTTGCCATTAGCCTGAGTGCCTATTCCTTTATTGCCTATATGCAAGGGAAATGGGACATTCTCTTTGTCACCTTGAGTATGATTGGGGCCTTGCTAGGATTCTTTGTCTTCAACCACAAGCCGGCTAAAATCTTTATGGGAGATGTCGGTAGTCTAGCTCTTGGAGGGATGCTTGCAGCTTTGTCAATGGCTCTGCATGTAGAGTGGACCTTGCTCCTGATTGGTCTGGTCTATGTCATTGAAACAGGTTCAGTGATGCTACAAGTGACCTATTTCAAATGGACCAAGAAACGCTACGGGGAAGGGCGACGGATTTTCAGAATGACTCCTTTCCACCATCATTTAGAACTGGGGGGACTTTCTGGAAATGGCCAAAACTGGTCAGAATGGAAAGTGGATGCCTTTATGTGGTCCATTGCCTTGGTAACAAGTGTCATCACTCTTGTTCTTCTCTACTTATAAAAAAAGACGGTGGGCTTGCCCATCGCTTTTTTGCTGACTCAGAGAGACTTTGTTGGTTAGGAAAAATGACTCATAAGAGAGGCACGAAGTCAGCTTTTCTGATATAATAATAGAGATCATGAAAGGAACTGAGAAAATGAAATTTACAGAGTTTAATTTTAAGCCCTATATTCAAGAGGCACTGAAAGAAATCAATTTTAGAGAAGCAACCGAAGTACAGGAAAAACTAATTCCGATTGTCTTAGCTGGAAATGATTTGGTAGGAGAGTCAAAGACAGGTTCTGGGAAGACCCATACTTTCCTCTTGCCGATTTTTCAAACCTTAAATGAAGACAGCCAACAAGTTGAAGCGGTCATCACGGCTCCTAGTCGGGAGTTGGCGACGCAAATTTACCAAGCTGCTCGTCAAATCGCTAGTCATTCTGAAAAAGAGATTCGAATTGTGAATTATGTTGGAGGAACGGATAAAAGCCGTCAGATTGAAAAACTGCAGGTCAAACAACCACATATCGTGATTGGAACTCCAGGCCGGATCTATGATCTGGTTGCATCGGGTGATCTGGCTATTCATAAGGCTCATACTTTTGTGGTAGATGAGGCAGATATGACGCTGGACATGGGATTCTTGTCTACTGTGGATAAGATTGCTTCAAGGCTTCCGCAACAACTGCAATTTTTAGTTTTTTCAGCCACCATTCCGCAAAAATTGCAGCCTTTCTTGAAAAAATATCTCTCAAACCCAGTCATGGAGCAAATTAAGACCAAGACGGTGATTTCAGATACCATCGATAATTGGCTGGTTTCGACTAAGGGTCGGGATAAAAATGAGCAAATTTACCAATTGACCAAGACCTTGCAACCTTATTTGGCCATGATTTTCGTCAATACCAAAACGAGAGCAGATGATCTCCATGCCTATTTAGTGGCTCAAGGATTAAAAGTGGCGAAGATTCACGGAGATATTCCACCACGTGAACGGAAACGGATCATGAACCAGGTGAAAAATCTTGATTTTGAGTATATTGTGGCCACCGATTTAGCGGCTCGTGGAATTGATATCGAAGGGGTGAGTCATGTCATCAACGATGCTATTCCACAAGATCTTTCCTTCTTTGTTCACCGTGTTGGCCGGACAGGACGCAATGGTCTACCAGGTGTCGCTATTACTCTTTATCAACCGAGTGATGATTCAGATATCCGTGAACTCGAAAAAATGGGAATTCGTTTCGTACCGAAAGTGTTGAAAAATGGGGTTATTGAAGATACTTATGATCGGGACAGACGGGCCAATCGTGAGAAAAAGCAAGAGAAACTCGACATCGAAATGATTGGTCTGGTGAAGAAGAAAAAGAAAAAAATCAAACCAGGCTACAAGAAAAAAATCAAATGGGCAGTTGATGAAAAGCGGAGAAAAGCTAAGCGGGCTGAAAACCGTGCGCGTGGTCGGGCGGAACGAAAGGCCAAACGCCAAACTTTCTAACCCCTTCTTTCAAATGTTCAGAAGAAAACATAGATTTTCTTTATGAACTCCATAAAGAAAAACTATTAGGAACTTGTCTAAAATTATGATAGACTAAATTTGAGTAGTCTATCATTTTTCTATTTCTGTAGCAATTTTTGGAATTCCGATAGTGAATGTGATAGAATGTTTATGTTCGAGAAAGGAAGTAACAAAAATGTTTACAACTAATCTTTTAGCTGCCAACTGGTATGCTGACTTTTTAAAACACGTTCCAGATAGCAAGCTGTTTAGTTTGAGAGCCGTATTGGATGCATTTCCGGCTGTCATAGGAAAATTGCCTGTGACGATTTTATTAGCCCTAGGAGGCGCATTTTTTGGAATTATTTTTGCCATGATTTTTGCTTTGGTCAAAATTAATCGTGTACGAATTCTTTACCCGATTCAAGCTGTTTTTGTCAGTTTTTTACGGGGGACTCCTTTGTTGGTTCAGTTGATGTTGACCTATTATGGGATTCCTCTTATTTTAAAAGCGATCAATCAGTCTTATGGAACAGCTTTTAATATTAATGCCATTCCAGCTGAGTTATTTGCAATTGTGGCTCTTGCCTTTAATGAGGCAGCTTATGCTAGTGAGACCATCCGGGCAGCCATTTTATCGGTTGATCCTGGTGAAATTGAGGCAGCGCGTAGTCTTGGGATGACCAACCGTCAAGTTTATCGCCGGATTATTATTCCCAATGCAGCAGTCGTTGCAACCCCGACCTTAATCAACTCTCTCATTGGCTTAACCAAGGGGACCTCGCTCGCCTTTAGTGCCAGTGTGGTTGAAATTTTTGCCCAAGCACGGATTATTGGGGGGAGCGATTTGAAGTACTTTGAACGCTTTATCACAGTATCGATTGTTTACTGGATTGTGAATATCCTCATTGAAATGCTAGGCCGCCACATTGAACGTCGACTGGATATTGAGACTCCCGTAACCATTGATTTACCAGATCAGGAGGTCCGGATCTAATGATTTATATTTCAGAATTATCAAAGACATTTTCAGGTCAAAAGGTTTTAAATAAACTGAGTTTGGAAATTCAAAAAGGGGAAGTCGTAGCCTTAATCGGGTCTTCGGGTGCTGGGAAATCAACCTTCTTACGTAGTTTAAACTATTTGGAATCACCGGATAGCGGTAGAATTAAGATTGATGATTTCGAGGTTGATTTTGAGCACATTAGCCAAGATCAAATCTTAACCTTAAGAAGAAAATTGGCCATGGTTTTCCAACAGTTTAATTTATTTGGAAGAAAAACAGCTCTTGAAAATGTGAAAGAAGGGCTCGTTGTTGTCAAGGGCTTATCCGATCAAGAAGCAACGAAAATTGCACGAGAAGAACTAGCAAAAGTCGGCCTATCGGATCGTCAAAATCACTATCCTCGTCACCTCTCAGGTGGGCAAAAGCAACGCGTGGCTTTGGCTCGTGCCTTGGCCATGAAACCAGAAGTTCTTTTGCTGGACGAACCAACTTCAGCCTTGGATCCAGAATTGGTTGGAGAAGTGGAAAAATCCATTGCTAATGCAGCCAAATCAGGGCAAACCATGGTACTGGTCAGCCATGATATGTCTTTTGTAGCGCAAGTGGCAGATAAGGTCTTGTTTTTGGATAAAGGACGGATTCTTGAATCTGGAACACCAGAGGAAATCATGCAACATCCAAAAGAAGAACGGACAAAAGAATTCTTTGCTAGTTACAAACGGACCTATGTTTGATATAATAGAAAAGAGGTAAGACTCAGCTGGCGGTGCTAGCTGGGTTTGTTTTCTGAAAATGTAAAAATATTTGGAGTCATGATGTTAAATAAATTATTATCCTTATATCTGCAAAGTCTAGTGACGACAACAATTTTAGTGGCAATTGCTTCTTGTGTTTGGATTGGCTATCGTGCCCTTAAGAAGAAAGATAAAACAGCCAAGCAACGACAAGCGCATTTGTATGATATCCTCTTAATTGATATCATGACGATTCCTATTTTAACCTTTGCGGTCATAGGGATCTTGTTTATCTTTCAAGCACGATAATTGCAAAAAGATCGTGTTAGAATTATAATGATGACAACGAAACAGAAAGAGGTTGAGTATGTTTGATACAGTGATTATTGGAGCAGGTCCTGCAGGGATGACTGCTGCCCTTTATGCGGCACGAAGTAATTTAAAAGTTGCGCTGATTGAAAGAGGAATTCCAGGCGGTCAAATGAACAATACGTCTGACATTGAAAACTATCCTGGCTATGCAAATATCAGTGGTCCAGAATTGGCTGAAAAAATGTTTGAACCTTTAGAAAATCTTGGTGTGGAGCATTTATTTGGTCAAGTAGAGCGCATTGAAGACAAGGGAATTAGTAAGAAAATCATAACAGATGATGGAGAATTTGAGGCTAAAACCGTGGTGATTGCAACAGGGTCTAACCACCGTTCATTGAATGTCCCTGGTGAAGCGGAACTGAATAGCAGAGGAGTTTCTTATTGTGCTGTCTGTGACGGAGCTTTCTTTCGAGATGAGGATCTCCTAGTCGTTGGTGGTGGCGATTCTGCGGTAGAAGAAGCTGTCTTTTTGACTCAGTTTGCAAAGACAGTGACCATTGCTCATCGTCGAGATGAGCTTCGGGCCCAAAAAGTTCTTCAAGATCGAGCTTTTGCCAATGATAAAATCCACTTTGCTTGGAATACTGTTGTTGAAGAAATTAAGGGAGATCAAAAGGTAACCTCTGTTCTTTTAAAAGATGTCAAGACAGGAGAGGTCAGAGAGAAAGCCGTTGGTGGCGTCTTTATCTATGTAGGTTTAGATCCTGTTAGCGATTTTGCAAGCGATCTTGGTATTTTGGATGAGAACGGTTGGGTGGTGACAGATGATCATATGAAAACGGCTGTTCCAGGTATTTTTGCAGTCGGAGATGTTCGTCAAAAAGACCTACGTCAAGTGACGACAGCAGTCGGAGACGGCGCAATTGCTGGACAAGAAGTCTACAAATATATCACAGAAAACGCTTAAACTTTAAGAAATCTGGGGCTTTGTGTCTCAGATTTTTTCTGTTTTTATTTCAGTATTCAATAGGGCTGAAATATGCTATAATGGTACTAATTTTATGGTAGTCTTTCATAGAACAAATCAATAAAAAAAGAGGTAGTACATATGTATCCAGATGACAGTTTAACCTTGCATACTGATTTATACCAAATAAACATGATGCAAGTCTATTTTGATCAAGGAATCCACAATAAACATGCTGTTTTTGAAGTATTCTTCCGTAACCAACCTTTCAAAAATGGCTATGCTGTTTTTGCTGGTTTAGAGCGAATTGTAGATTATTTAAAGAATCTGCAATTTTCAGAGAGTGATATTGCTTATTTAGAGTCACTTGGTTATCACGGGGCCTTCTTGGACTATCTCCGTGATCTCAAGCTGGAACTGACAGTACGCTCGGCCCAAGAAGGAGACTTAGTCTTTGCCAATGAACCGATTGTACAAGTAGAAGGACCTCTGGCTCAGTGTCAATTGGTGGAAACGGCCCTTTTGAATATCGTCAATTTTCAAACCTTGATCGCAACAAAGGCAGCTCGTATTCGTTCGGTGATTGAAGATGAGCCTTTGATGGAATTTGGAACCCGTCGTGCGCAAGAAATGGATGCTGCCATCTGGGGAACACGTGCGGCAGTTATCGGTGGTGCCAATGGGACTAGTAATGTGCGTGCAGGAAAACTCTTTGGAATCCCAGTTTTAGGAACCCATGCCCATTCTCTTGTGCAGGTATATGGGAATGACTACCAAGCCTTCAAGGCTTATGCCAAAACCCATAAAGATTGTGTCTTCCTCGTAGATACCTATGATACCCTTCGCATCGGGGTCCCTGCAGCTATCCAGGTAGCGCGTGAATTGGGGGATGAAATCAATTTCTTAGGTGTTCGAATTGATTCAGGAGATATTGCCTATATTTCTAAAAAAGTTCGTCAGCAATTAGATGAGGCTGGTTTTACAGATGCTAAAATCTATGCATCGAACGACCTTGATGAAAATACCATTCTCAACCTCAAGATGCAAAAGGCTAAGATTGATGTTTGGGGAGTCGGTACAAAATTAATCACTGCTTATGATCAGCCGGCTCTAGGGGCAGTCTACAAGATTGTCTCTGTAGAAAATGAAAAAGGCGAGATGATCAATACCATCAAGCTTTCCAATAATGCAGAGAAAGTTTCTACTCCTGGTAAGAAGCAAGTCTGGCGGATTACCAGCCGTGAGAAAGGTAAGTCGGAAGGGGACTACATCACCTATGATGGTGTAGATGTTTCCCAGTTGACTGAGCTCAAGATGTTCCATCCGACATATACCTACATCAATAAAACAGTTCGGAATTTTGAGGCTGTTCCTCTTCTAGTAGAGATCTTCAAAGAGGGAGAATTGGCTTATCAATTGCCAACATTATCAGAAATTCAAGAATATGCTCGGAAAAATTACGATCAATTGTGGGATGAATACAAACGTGTCCTCAATCCTCAACACTACCCTGTTGATCTGGCACAGGATATTTGGCAAGATAAGATGGATTTGATTGAGAAAATGCGCAGTAAAGCCAATGGAGAAGGAGATGCAAAATGAGTTTGCAAGAAGAGATTATTCAACAATTAGGTGTGAAGCCTAGCATTGATCCACAGGAAGAAATTCGTCGGTCAGTTGATTTCTTAAAAGAGTACTTGCAAAAACATCCCTTTCTGAAGACCTTTGTCTTAGGAATCTCAGGAGGGCAAGATTCAACCCTTGCAGGACGGTTGGCCCAACTAGCCATGGAAGAAATGCGGAGCGAGACTGGAGATACCTCTTACCAATTTATTGCCGTTCGTCTTCCTTATGGCGTGCAGGCAGATGAAGCAGATGCCCAAAAAGCCTTGGCCTTCATCCAGCCTGATGTGAGCTTAGTTGTCAATATTAAGGAATCGGTCGATGCCATGGAACGTGCTGTTGAAGCAACAGGAACGGATATCTCCGACTTCAACAAGGGCAATATCAAGGCACGGAGCCGTATGATTGCTCAGTATGCTTTAGCAGGAGCGCGGAGTGGAGCCGTAATTGGGACGGACCATGCAGCGGAAAACATTACAGGTTTCTTCACCAAATTTGGGGATGGTGGTGCCGATATTTTACCTCTATTCCGATTGAACAAGCGCCAAGGAAAACAATTGCTTAAAGCCCTAGGAGCTGATCCTGCTCTCTATGAGAAAATCCCAACTGCAGATTTGGAAGAAGAAAAACCAGGTGTTGCGGATGAAGTAGCACTGGGTGTCACCTATAATGAAATCGATGATTACCTAGAAGGCAAACAAGTGAGCCCAGAAACTCAAGCAACTATTGAAAAATGGTGGTACAAAGGCCAACACAAACGCCATCTACCAATTACGGTATTTGATACCTTCTGGCGTGGGTAAGAAAGAAAAGTCGGTTAAGCCGACTTTTTTAAAATAGGATAGGAGGAAATTGGATGAGGAATTTGGGGTCGATCGAATTAGAAACCAAGCGTTTATTCTTAAGACACTTTGTTGTAGAGGATGCAAAGGCAATGTTTGAAAATTGGGCGTCTGATTCAGAAAATGTCAGATATGTAACTTGGGATCCGCATCCAAATCCTCAAGTGACTCAAGCTTCGATTGAGAGATGGCTCCTTCATTACCAAGAGGAAAACACCTACAAATGGGCGATTTGCAAAAAAGAGGATCCCAAGCAAGTGATAGGAAATATCAGTGTTGTTTCCCAGGATCCACAAAAAGAAATATGTGAAGTTGGCTATATTCTAGGAAAAAACTTCTGGGGTCAAGGAATAATGACAGAAGCTCTAAAGGCTGTTTTACACTTTTTGTTACTAGAAGTTGGATTTAAAGAAGTTCAGGCAAAGTATGTCAGTTTGAACCCTGCTTCGGGGAGAGTCATGGAAAAAGCTGGCATGCATTATCTGACTACTCTTCCAAATGCTGTTGCTAGAAAAGGCTATATTGGAGATCAAATAACATACACCATCCATTCTTCTAACCTTTAAAACAATTTTTACTTGAAGATTTTTGTCAATGGTCTATAATGGTAAGTAGCTTTACAAAGGAGAAACTTATGTCAGAATTAACACAAGAATTTACAGACCAGCTCTATGCTAATTATGAAGCAAATGTGAAATATGCGGCTCTTGAAAATACTGTTACCCACAACGGGATCCATGCATCGCTTGAAACGCGCCAGAGTGCAGTAGAAAATACACCAGTTTTTTCACTTGATTTGACCAAGGATAAGGTGACAAACCAAAAAGCATCTGGACGTTGTTGGATGTTTGCGGCTTTAAATACCTTCCGTCACAAGATGATTTCAAGCTTCCAATTGGAGGATTTTGAATTGTCTCAAGCACATACTTTCTTTTGGGATAAGTATGAAAAATCAAACTGGTTTTTGGAGCAAGTGATTGCTACAGCAGATCAAGAATTGACCAGCCGTAAGGTGGCTTTTCTCCTACAAACCCCACAACAAGATGGTGGTCAATGGGATATGGTGGTATCCCTCTTTGAGAAATACGGAGTGGTTCCAAAATCAGTTTATCCGGAATCGATTTCTTCAAGTAATAGCCGGGAATTGAACACCTACCTCAATAAACTCTTGCGTCAAGATGCGCAAATCTTGCGTGACTTGATTCACTCAGGCGCAGATAGTGAGGCAGTTGCGAGCAAGAAACAAGCGTTGTTGCAAGAAATCTTTAACTTCTTGGCTATGTCTTTAGGATTGCCTCCGCGTGAATTTGACTTTTCATACCGTGATAAGGACAACCAATTCCATACCGAAAGTGGCTTAACTCCACAAAGCTTCTACAAAAAATATGTAGACCTTCAATTAGACGATTACGTCTCCATTATCAATGCCCCAACTACAGATAAGCCATATGGAAAATCTTACACCGTAGATATGCTGGGCAATGTGGTTGGTAGCCGTCCAGTCCGCTACCTAAATGTTCCAATGGATCGATTGAAAGAATTAGCTATTGCTCAAATGAAAGCAGGAGAAACTGTCTGGTTTGGTTCAGATGTAGGCCAAGTCAGCAACCGTAAAGCCGGAATCCTGGCAACAGATGTCTACGATTTTGAAGCAGGCATGGACATTCATTTGACACAAGACAAGGCGGGTCGCTTGGACTATGCAGAAAGTCTCATGACACACGCTATGGTCTTGACAGGGGTTGATTTAGACGAAGCAGGTCAGCCTCGTAAATGGAAGGTTGAAAATTCATGGGGAGACAAGGTCGGTACAGATGGTTACTTTGTGGCTTCTGATGCTTGGATGGATGAATATACCTATCAAATCGTGGTTCGTAAAGAATTCCTAACAGCAGACGAATTAGCAGCCTATGAAGCAGAACCAATTGTCCTAGCACCGTGGGATCCAATGGGAGCTTTAGCAAAATAATGATATAGAAAAGAGCCGAAAGGCTCTTTTCAGATTGAAGACAAAATATCTTAAAAACTTTCCTTAGGTGAGTACGGACGTCAGCGAACTTCTTTAAAGTTCCATGACTAATTATTGAGTCTAAGGTCTCAATAATTCCGAGTGCCTGAAACAATAACGTTTCAAGCACTTTTCTCACAGCGGAAAGTTTCAGTATTTTCTTAAATCGATTTAAATATTGGAACTCAATTTTGTTTTTTGCAGAATCACTTAACTTATTTTGCTTTAAAATAGTTTGTCTACATTCTAATAAGAGCCGAAAGGCTCTTTTTTTTATATACTCAAAAATAAAAAAGCTGGGAAGTCTAACTAAATAAATCAGATTTTATTCGTTCTGGTTTTTTAACCATTGTTTTAAAAAAAGCCGGGCCAAAAGCCCGACTTCTCCATTCTATTATTCGTTATGATTGTTAGAGTCTTGCGAAGAAGACTCAGATGGTTTAGATGAATTCTCTTCATTCGAAGAGCTAGATGAAGGTTCTTCATACGAATACTGATCAGTGGAATAACTTGGCTCATAGTAGTAGTTATTGTAGTTGTTCTTACCATTGTTTAAGTAGAGATAAGAACCACTTCGATACAGCCCACTTGGTTGCGTCCAATCTGTATGACCAGAATTGTTGTTATTAGCAAGATAGAGCATCATTTGACGGTAAACATCTGTCGCCACTTTCATTCCATTATCTAGTACAGGAGTCAAGCGATTTGAATAACCTGTCCAGACCGCCATAGCGTATTCAGGTGTGTATCCAACGAATGATTCATCTGGAGCCACGAAACTTGAATAACTTGAATTTTTAGTTAGTTTACTTAACTCATTATCAGAGTAGTTTGATGTACCAGTCTTACCAGCTTGGTAGACTCCTGAAATAGCCGCATTTGTACCAATACCGGCCATGAGGACTGTCTTCATCATATCTGTCATCATGTAGGCAGTTGTTGCCTTCATTGCGCGGGTTCCTTCGGAATCGAATTCTTTTGTGGTTCCATCGCTAAAGACAACTCGACTGACATATTTCGGTTTGTAATAGGTACCACCATTTGCAAAAGCAGCATAGGCAGCAGCCATTTTTTCACTGCTAGCTCCGTATTTGTTACTTGAATCGCTAGTATTACTTGAGATGGCATTGGCGTAGACCATTTCTGGATAATCGATTCCCAGTCCATTTAGGAATTTCTTGGCTTTTTTAAGCCCAACTTTTTCGAGAGCTTTCACCGCTGGAACGTTCCGAGACTGTTGGATGGCATAAGTCATGGTAATGCTACCGTAGTAAGAACGGTCCCAGTTGTAGAATGGTGTTGAGGAATGAGGGAAATTGTATGGTGCATCTGTGATGGTAGCTGCTGTAGAGGTATATTCCTCATGTTCAAGAGCTGGTGCGTAATCTGTGATTGGTTTCATTGATGAACCCCAGTCACGGTTCGTTTCAACCGCTTGGTTTGTACCAAAGGAAACATTGCTGGATTGGTGACGAGAACCCAGCTGAGCAATGACTTTACCAGTATTGACATCAATAACGGTAGAAGCTACTTGCATTTCATCATCCGGGTAATTGACATATTCATCTGTATTGTAGATATCCCATAGTTTCTTTTGAGCTTCTGTATCCACGTTTGTATAGACATCCATTCCGGTTGTCAACAAATTGTAGCCCGTTTCTTCTTCGACTTGCTCGATCACTTCTTTTAGGTAATTATCCATATAGGCTGGGTAACTGCTTGAAGAACTGAGACTTTGCAGACCATCTGTAACAGGTGTATTGACCGCTGCTTCGTATTGTTTGTTAGAAATGGTCTTCATATCGAGCATTTCTTTTAATACTAAGTTTCGGCGCTGTTGCGCTGCTTCAGGATGGGAGTATGGATCGTATTGGTTTGGTGCTTGGGGCATCCCCGCAAGGAGTGCCAATTGAGGGAGCGAAAGATCTTTTAGATCTTTTCCGTAATAACTTTTCGCAGCTGTCTGCATTCCGTAGTTCCCATTCGCCATAAATACTTTATTGACGTAATAGGTCAATATTTCTTGTTTGGTTGCCTTCTTTTCAAGCTGTGTCGCCAGCCAGGCTTCTTGAATTTTACGTGAAAGAGTACGGTCAGAAGCAGAGGTTGAGAAATAAGTTAATTTGATCAATTGCTGCGTCAAAGTAGAACCACCTTGACTACCTCCGTGAAGGTTATGAAGGAAGGAACCACCAATCCGAACAATGTCAACCCCCCGGTGATTGAAGAAACGATGGTCTTCAATAGCTATAATGGCATTGACTAGATCTGTAGGAATTTCATTGGCTGTTACGTTGATGCGTTTTTCAGCCCCTAAATCTGCAATTAGGTTATTTTTGTTGTCATAAATCTTACTCGATGTGGTAGCAACCAAATCTTTTTCAGATAAGGTTGGAGCCTTCATGGCATAGTAGCCAAAAATGAGAGCACCTAGAACAAATAAAAGTAAGAAGAATGAAATGGCTGCGATTGCAACATATTTCAACCATTGGATGACTGTTTGTTTATTCATTTAAATACCGCCTAGAAGTTTCTGTTCGATAATATCAAGATAAGGAATACTTGGAAGTTGATCCTTCCCCACAAGAAAGCCATTCTCCTGAATGTAGGAGAGGGGCATGGATTTAGTGCCATGATCGATATTGTAGTAGGAAATTAAAGCAAGAGCCGGTAGCAAATAGGTTTCATTCAGCTTTGCAAAGTGCAATAGTACGAAACAGATCCCACCTTGCTGGACAACCGCAGCCATATGATCGATCTGATGTTGATGAAAATTTTTCATTGGCATGGACTGCTTTTGCTGTGTTTCCTTGGCTTCAAAATCAATATAATGTCCCTTGTATACTCCAGAATAATCCGTAGTAGAGGCCTGCCTAAAGTAAGCTTCTACTATTTTTGCTCGACTACGCTGTGGATAATCTACTTTTACAATCTGAATGGGGGTCGGTTTTTTATGAATGACCGCCAAGCCTCGAGAGAGGTAGTATTGATTACTTTCGTTGATCATTTTTTCAAATGTCATTCCACGATTGGCAAAGTCGGTCGGCTGTTTCCTTTGAGTAGAGACGGCTGTTTTTTTAGCTACTTTATGTGGATAGTTGACCATTGTTCTCCTTATTGGTACAATTACATCACTCTATTATATCACAAAATAGAAGAATGAGGAAAAAATGAATACCATACTTGTTGTAGGCTATAAAAACTTTGAAGTAGGAATCTTTTCCAAGCAGGATCCAAGACTAACCATTATCAAAAAAGCCATCGAAAGGGATCTTAAGCGTTTGTTTGAAGAAGGAGTTCAGTGGCTGATTTTTACAGGTAATTTGGGATTTGAAGCTTGGGTCTTGGAGGTCGCCATTGATTTAAAGAAGGATTATGATTTTAAAATGGCGACGATCTTTTTGTTCGAAAATGTGGGTGAAAATTGGAATGAAGCGAACCGAGAAATACTGGCTCGTTTCAAGCAGGTAGATTTTGTAAAATATGCCTATCCACACTACACCAATCCTGGGCAATTGAAAGAATACAATCAATTTTTAGTCGACAATGCGGATGGTGGCTATATTTTTTATGATCCTGAAAACGAAACAAATTTAAACTATCTTTACAAAATGATGGCAGAAAAAGATCCCTTCTATGTCAAACGATTAAGTTTTGATGACCTAAATGATCTTGCTGAAAATTTTTACGAAAATTAAGTGTTATACCTTGATTTTTCTTACCATTTTTTTATATAATTGAGTTGATGAACTAGATTGGAGAGAGTAATGGCAAGTATTCATTTTACTGCGAAAGATATTTATGATCAAGATTTTAATAGAGAAGTTCGCGGGTTTAGTAAGGTTGAAGTAAACGAATTTTTAGATGATGTTATAAAAGACTATGAAACCTATGCGGCTTTGGTAAAGGAGTTGCGTGAAGAAAATGCGCGTCTTCGTGAAGAACTTGCGAAACAAGCACAGGAAGTACCGCAAGCAGCTTCTGTAGCAAGTAGTACTGGGCAAGATTTTCCGCAAGTGACAACTGCCACAAACTTTGATATTTTGAAACGACTGAATCGTTTGGAAAAAGAAGTGTTTGGTAAACAAATTGTAGATCGGGATTTCTAACAAATTGATCGTGCAATTTTTGGATAATCGCGTGAGTATTTTTTCTCATGAGGAAAGTCCATGCTAGCACAGGCTGTGATGCCTGTAGTGTTTGTGCTAGGTGAATCCATAAGCCTAGGAACTTGATCTTCAAGTTACGGCGAGCGAACGAGCTAAGTCTTAGGATAAGTTCTACTAACTCTGAAAGTGCCACAGTGACGTAGTTTTTAGGGAAACCTAAAAAGTGGAACGCGGTAAACCCCTCAAGCTAGCAACCCAAACTTTGGTCGGGGCATGGGATGCGTGGAAACGAACATAGCATTCTGACTGGAAACAGTAGACAGATGATTATCGAAGGAAATGGTACCTAGTCATTTCTGGAACAAAACATGGCTTATAGAAAATTGCATATAGGTTGTTGAGGGGGAGAGAGATCTCAACCTCCTTTTTTAAAATGATAGGAATAAGATGAAAAAACAATTTGAATTGGTGGCAACGGTAGCAGCTGGTTTGGAGGCGGTGGTTGGTCGTGAACTGAGAGAGCTGGGCTATGATTGCCAGGTTGAAAATGGACGGGTTCGCTTTCAAGGGGATAGTAGCGCGATTATTGAGACCAATCTTTGGTTGCGAGCGGCGGATAGAGTGAAGATTGTCGTTGGAAGTTTTCCAGCCAAAACCTTTGAGGAACTCTTTCAAGGTGTTTTTGCCTTGGATTGGGAAAATTATTTGCCCCTGGGGGCACGTTTCCCTATTTCAAAAGCCAAATGTGTTAAATCCAAACTCCATAATGAGCCAAGTGTTCAAGCCATTTCAAAAAAAGCTGTTGTTAAAAAGTTGCAAAAGTACTATGCTCGTCCAGAAGGAATTCCTCTGATGGAAAACGGTCCAGAGTTCAAGATTGAAGTGTCCATTCTGAAAGATCAGGCAACTGTTTTTATCGATACAACAGGTAGTAGCCTCTTCAAACGTGGCTATCGGACTGAAAAAGGAGGCGCTCCCATCAAGGAAAATATGGCGGCAGCCATTCTTCAGTTGTCTAATTGGTACCCTGATAAGCCATTGATTGATCCGACATGTGGCTCTGGAACTTTTTGTATTGAGGCAGTGATGATCGCTCGCAATATGGCACCTGGCTTGCGCAGGACCTTTTCTTTTGAGGAATGGAATTGGATAGATGATCGGTTGATTTACGAAATCCGTCAAAAAGCAAGTCAAAAAATTGATCGTGATATCACTTTGGACATCATGGGAACTGATATTGATGCGCGAATGATTGAAATTGCCAAAGAAAATGCCCAAAAAGCAGGTGTTGGCAATGATATCACCTTCAAACAAATGCGGGTCCAAGATCTTCGCTCGGATAAGATCAATGGGGTGATCATCTCCAACCCTCCCTATGGAGAGCGCTTATCAGATGATCAGGGTGTCACGAAGTTGTATGAGGAAATGGGACAAGTATTTGCTCCTCTCACAACCTGGAGCAAATTTATCTTGACGAGTGATGAAGGTTTTGAAGCGAAATACGGAAGTAAAGCTGACAAAAAACGAAAACTGTATAACGGAACCTTAAAAGTTGATCTCTACCAATATTTTGGGGAACGTGTGAAACGGCAAATAAAGGCGTAGAAAGGATTTTTTATGACAGAGAAGGACAAGAAACCATTGGAGCAAGAAACGGAATCTATTTTGGATTTTGAAGATGCTAAAGATATGACGATTGGACAGGCCAATCGAAAAGCAGAAGAGATAGAAGCTGGTGTGACAGAAGACGATAATGTCTTGGATAAATACATCAAGCAACACCGGGCAGAAATTGAGGCAGATAAATACGATACAAAGATTTTGGCTCAAGAAGAATTAGCCAAAGCAGAAGAGTTGGCAGCTAAGGAGGCAGCTACTGAAGTAGTAGAAGCACCAACAGCCCAAATACCAGAAGTGAAGGAAACGGTCTTGGAGCAAAGGCCGGAAATGGATGCCATTTCAACAGAGCTTCCAACCAAGATAAAGTTTGGTCCTGTTTCGACAGAACCAATCACTGAACCAGTGGATCTTCCAGAGGAAACACCTCAAAGTGGTGGTAAACGCCTCAAAACGATTTTGTATTCTACCTTAGGGTTAGCAATTATTGCTTCAGCTGGATTTGTAACTTATAACTGGATGCACAGTCGTGGAAAATCTGGTGGTACAACTGTTGTATCCTCTTCATCAAGCAAATCAACTTCGACTTCAAAATCAAGTAGCAGTGAAACACAAGCTCAAAAACTGGAAGAGTTTACGAAAGCCTATGATGCCTTTTTCGTAGATGACTCAAAAAGTGCCCTTAAAAATGATAAATTCGGAGATCTAGAAAATCTGAAGAAGTTGCTTGATAAGCTAGAAGGAAACAGTGAGTATCAGGCAGCTAAAACGAAATATGATGATCTAGTGAAACAGGTCTCTGCTATTCAGAAAGTCAATTCACAATTTACATCTCCTGTGATCAAAGATGGTGTTCTTGACGAAAATGCTAAAGCAAAAAGTGATGCGACTTTTGGCGATACAAAGACCGGTAATGAAAAATTGGATAGCTTATTGAACAATGCAATTGCACAAGGCCGTTCGCAACAAGTGGCGACACCAGCACCTGTGACAGGAACTGGTGGTACAGAGACTTCTAATGCAGCTGCAACGCCTGCTCAGTCGGCTATCCCAGCTGGAGGTTCTGCCGCAAATAGTTCAGGAGCTGCTCAACCAGGCTATTCAGGATATGGCCTTTCAAGCAATGGTGTGGCCCTTCAACGCAGCTTGAGTCGTGTACCGTACAACCAAGCTGCAATTGATGATGTCAATAACCCAGCTTGGGTATTTGGAGATGGTATTCTTGAAAAAGTATTGAATATTGCCCGTCAACGTGGTTATATCACTGGTAACCAGTACATTTTGGAACGTGTCAATATCATTAAGGGAAATGGCTATTACAATCTCTTCAAACCCGATGGAACCTACCTCTTTAGTATAAATGCTAAAACTGGCTATTTTGTTGGAAATGGAAAAGGTCACTCAGATGCTTTGGATTATTAATGCATGAGCCAACTTACCATTTCTGGGAAAAATGACAATAAAAAAAGGATGAACCACAGGTTCATCTTTTTTGAGTCTTAAACAACATGACGTTCAAATGGATCGTCCGAAATTCCTTGATCTAGAATCAGGCGACACCATTCTTTGGCTGAAAAGAGGCTGTGGTCCTTGTAATTTCCACAAGACTCAATGGTTGTACCTGGAACATCTTTCCAGGTGCTGATAGTTGCAATTTCTTCCAAAGATTCTTTCAACACTTTAGCAATTTCAGTACTGGAATGTTGGCCCCACATAATCATATGAAATCCAGTCCGGCATCCAAATGGTGAACAATCAATCATGCCATCAATTCGTTTACGAATGAGCATTGCAAGCAGGTGTTCGATGGTATGGAGTCCCGCAGTTGGAATGGCATTTTCGTTTGGTTGCACCAACCGAATATCAAAGTTGGAGATGATATCTCCTTTAGGACCTGTTTCTTCTCCAATCAAGCGGACATAAGGGGCTTTTACAGCTGTGTGGTCTAATTCAAAACTTTCAACGATGACTTCTTTTGACATACTTTCTTCCTTCTTTGTTTTTCTTGATTATAGCATAAAAAGAAGAATCAACAAAGTGGAAATCGCTGGATTTCTTAGAGGGATAGCATCAGGAAAAACAGTTTAAAATAGGAATCATAGAACAAAAATATCCTAGCTTCTTCTTGTTTTTTTAGATTGTTAATTTTAGTAATTTATGGTAAAATGATAAAGAATTTTTTAATTCAACTAATGAAATTAGATTTGGGGTAAAAGCATGCATTTTTTAATTACAGGTGTTTTTGCCGCGGTCATTGGTTTAGTCATTGGATATGTGGGAACTGCTCTAAAAATGAAAGCTTCTAAAGAAGCAGCAGAACTCACTCTTTTAAATGCTGAACAAGAAGCAACGAATTTACGTGGACAAGCAGAACGCGAAGCTGATTTGATCTTAAAAGAAGCTAAGCATGAATCAAGTTCACTTAAAAAAGAAGCACTTTTGGAGGCAAAAGAAGAAGCCAGAAAATATCGTGAAGAAGTCGATGCTGAGTTTAAGTCAGAACGACAAGAATTGAAGCAGTTAGAAAGCCGTTTGGCAGATCGTGCCAGCAATCTTGATCGTAAAGATGACAATTTAACAAGCAAAGAACAGTCTCTTGAACACAAAGAGCAAAGTCTTACAGATAGAACTAAACACATTGATGCGCGTGAACAACAGCTGGAAGAGCTTGAACACAAGAAAGTGGAAGAACTGGAACGTGTTGCTTCTTTGAGTCAAGGAGAAGCGCGTGACATTATTTTAAATCAGACGGAAGATCAACTTTCCAAAGAAATTGCGTCACGCATTCGTGATGCTGAGTTGGAAGTGAAGGAACGTTCTGATAAGATGGCTAAAGACATTCTCGTCCAAGCCATGCAACGGATGGCAGGTGATTTTGTTGCTGAGCAAACAAACTCAACAGTTCATTTGCCAGATGATAGCATGAAGGGCCGTATTATCGGTCGCGAGGGTCGTAATATTCGTACCTTTGAGAGCTTGACAGGTGTTGATGTGATTATTGACGATACTCCGGAAGTTGTCACCTTGTCAGGCTTTGATCCGATTCGTCGTGAAATTGCCCGTATGACAATGGAAAGTCTTCTCAAAGATGGTCGCATCCATCCAGCCCGTATTGAAGAGTTGGTTGAGAAAAATCGTCAGGAAATTGACAATCGTATTCGTGAATACGGTGAGGCCGCTGCCTATGAAATCGGTGCGCCAAACCTCCATCCAGATTTGATGAAAATCATGGGACGGTTGCAATTTCGGACTTCCTATGGTCAAAATGTTTTGCGCCACTCAGTTGAGGTTGCAAAACTTTCTGGTATTATTGCTAGCGAGTTGGGTGAAAGTGCTACACTAGCACGTCGCGCAGGTTTCTTGCATGATATCGGGAAAGCCATTGACCGCGAGGTTGAAGGTAGTCACGTTGAAATTGGGACTGAATTGGCACGTAAGTACAAGGAACACCCAGTGGTTGTCAATACCATTGCCAGTCACCATGGGGATGTTGAACCAGAAAGTGTCATTGCAGTCATTGTCGCTGCAGCAGATGCTTTAAGTGCCGCTCGACCTGGAGCACGAAGTGAATCGCTTGAAAGTTACATTAAACGCTTGCAAGATCTGGAAGAAATTGCAAATAGTTTTGAAGGAGTCAAGACAAGTTTCGCCCTTCAAGCAGGACGTGAAATCCGTATTATGGTCAGCCCTGAGGCAATCAAGGATGATAAGGTTACGATCTTAGCGCATGATATTCGTGAGAAGATCGAGTCCAACCTCGAATATCCTGGAAATATTAAAGTTACGGTTATTCGAGAGTTGCGTGCAGTAGATTACGCAAAATAGCCGAAAAGCTTGAGATTTCGCATCTCAAGCTTTTTTTCAATCATAAAGCAGTTGAAAAATCGCTTGATTTTTGTTACACTAGATAGAAAGACATTGAAGGAGATATCATGGCGGATCGTGGTTTATTAATCGTATTTTCAGGCCCATCCGGGGTTGGAAAAGGAACGGTCAGACGAGAGATTTTTGAAAACTCGGACAATCAGTTCCAGTATTCTGTTTCTATGACGACACGTGCACAACGTCCTGGTGAAGTGGATGGAGTAGACTATTTCTTCCGGACACGTGAAGAGTTTGAAGAGTTGATCCGTCAAGGTCAGATGCTGGAATATGCTGAGTATGTTGGAAATTACTATGGCACTCCTTTGACCTATGTCAATGAAACCTTGGACAAAGGAATTGATGTTTTCCTAGAAATCGAAGTTCAAGGCGCTCTCCAAGTCAAGAAAAAAGTACCTGATGCTGTCTTTATTTTCTTAACGCCGCCTGATTTGGATGAATTGCAAGATCGATTGGTGGGACGCGGAACAGATAGTGAAGAAGTGATTGCACAGCGTATTGAGAGAGCAAAAGAGGAGATTGCTATGATGCGTGAATACGATTATGCGATTGTTAATGATGAAGTTCCTCTTGCAGCTGAACGGGTTAAACGGGTGATCGAAGCTGAACACTTCCGTGTGGACCGTGTGATTGGCCATTACATGGACATGTTGCCCAAAACACAAACCGTGGCTACGAGATAAAAAATTAGAAATTAGGTAAAAAATTATGATGTTAAGACCTTCTATTGATACGTTGCTCGACAAAGTACCTTCAAAATATTCATTGGTTATTCTTGAAGCAAAACGAGCTCATGAATTGGAAAGTGGTGCGGCTCCAACCCAAGAATTTCAGTCGGTGAAAGCAACCTTGCAAGCACTTGAAGAGATTGAATCAGGAAATGTCGTTGTCCATCCTGATCCAGAAGCAAAACGGGAATCGCTTCGTCGCCGTATGGAAGCAGAGCGCATTCGTAAGGAAGAAGAAGAGCGCAAAATTAAGGAACAAATTGCCAAAGAAAAAGAAGAAGGTGAAAAAATTTAAGGTTGGGGCTTCTCAATCTTATTTTTTGCTATTTAAAGAGGTTCGTGATAGAGTCAAACGCATACAAGGAAGACAGGAGGTGAAAACATGATAGCAAAAGTGATTGTGGATGTTCCATTGATGCAGACAGATAAACCCTATTCCTATGAGATCCCTTCAGAGTTTGAAGATATGGTAGAAGCAGGGATGCGTGTGCATGTGCCTTTTGGTATAGGAAACCGTCTCATTCAAGGAATTGTGACCGAAGTATCAAAAGAAGTAGACACGCCCGAGGAATTGAAGTCTATCGTGGAGGTGTTAGACTACACTCCAGTTTTAAATCAAGAACAATTTTGGTTAGCAGACCAATTACGAAAAAGTGTGTTTTCTTATAAAATCACTCTTTTGAAATCCATGTTGCCTTCTCTTTTGAATTCGAGTTATGATAAGATCTTGTATCCCCAATCTTCATTAGATCCATCAATCCAAACAAAACTCTTTGGTTCGAAACAGGAAGTGGCTTTTTCTTCACTAGATGTAGCCGATCAAGCCCAAGTGATGCGATTGGTGAGGAGGGGTGATCTTCTCTTAGAATACCAGGCCAAGGATCAGAAACAGATCAAAACAGAAAAATGGTATCGTGTTGACCAAGAAAAGTTGAAAGAACTTCAACCGTCTGCCAGAGCTAAAAAGCGTCTGGTTTTGAAAGAAAAATTACAATTAGAGACGCAAGAAAAACCGTTGGCAGATTTGTATAAGGAATTTTCAAAGCCGGTAGTAGCCTATTTTGTGGAGCAAGGTGCCCTCAAGGTTAGCGAACGTGAAGTCAATCGTGCTGCTCAATACTTCGAAGGAAAAAAACAAAGCCAGGCCTTGATTTTAAACCAAGAACAGGCAAGAGCGGTAGAGGCGGTTGTTTCCCAAATTGGAAAAACTTCGACCCCCTTTCTTTTAGAAGGGGTGACTGGAAGTGGAAAGACAGAAGTCTATTTACAGATTATTCAAGAAGTCCTTAAAAAGGGGAAAACAGCTATTATGTTGGTCCCTGAGATTTCCCTGACACCTCAGATGACCAACCGTTTTATCTCACGTTTTGGTCAGGAAGTTGCCATTTTACACTCAGGCTTATCAAACGGAGAGAAGTATGACCAGTGGCGAAAGGTCGAACGCGGAGAGGCCAAGGTAGTCGTTGGCGCACGCTCAGCTATCTTTGCACCTTTAAAAAATCTAGGAGCGATCATTATCGATGAGGAACATGAGGCTTCCTACAAACAAGATAGCAACCCTCGCTACCATGCGAGAGAAGTAGCAGTACTAAGAGCCCAGTACAATCAAGCGGTTTTGCTTCTTGGCTCAGCCACACCTAGTTTGGAATCGCGGGCGCGTGCCACAAAAGGAGTGTATCAATTGCTTCGTTTAACCAAACGAGCCAATCCCTCAGCCAACATTCCAAAAGTCAAAGTGGTTGATTTTAGGGATTATATTGGTCAAAATGAAGCTGGTAACTATACTCCGATTCTTGTTGAAGCAATTGCAGATCGTTTGCAAAAGAAAGAGCAAGTGGTCCTGATGCTGAACCGTCGTGGTTATTCTAGCTTTGTCATGTGTCGCGAGTGTGGGACAGTGGATACTTGTCCCAATTGTGATATTTCTCTGACCCTTCACATGGATACCAAGGCCATGAACTGCCATTATTGTGGCTATAGCAAGGCAATTCCTCGGCACTGCCCCAATTGCCAAAGCCGTTCCATTCGTTATTATGGGACAGGCACACAAAAAGCATATGATGAGTTGCAAGAGATTTTTCCCGAAGCTAAAATTCTGCGTATGGATGTCGACACCACCCGAAAAAAAGGAAGTCACGCAGCCATATTAGAGGCTTTTGGAAATGGAGAGGCGGATATTTTATTGGGGACCCAAATGATTGCTAAGGGACTTGATTTTCCCAATGTCACTCTTGTAGGAGTTCTTAATGCAGATACGTCTCTGAATTTACCGGATTATCGCTCCTCAGAGAGAACCTTTCAACTGTTAACCCAGGTGGCTGGAAGAGCTGGTCGGGCAGATAAAGAGGGAGAAGTGATTATTCAAAGCTATAATCCCAATCATTATGCAATTCAATTTGCTAAGGAGCAAGATTATGAAGGCTTTTTTGCCTATGAAATGAAGATTCGCAGACAGTTGGGCTATACACCGTATTATTTTACGGTTGGTTTGACTTTATCGCATAAGAATGAAGAAGTTGTGGTAAAAAAGGCTCATCAAGTGATGGAAATTCTTCGCTCGGGCTTATCTGATCAGATTCAACTGCTAGGCCCAACTCCAAAGCCCATTGCACGTACACATAATCTTTATCACTATCAAATCATTGTAAAATATCGCTTTGAAGAAGGCATCACACAGGTGTTGAATCAGGTCTTGGATTTTACTCAAGAGAAAGAAAATAAAGACTTGCGTGTTAGCATCGATAATGAACCGCAAAGTTTTATGTAAGGAAGATAAGATGACAAAAATTATTTTTATGGGAACACCCGATTTTTCAGCAACTGTTCTAAAGGGCTTGTTAGCGGATCCCCGCTATGAAATTCTAGCAGTTGTAACACAGCCTGATCGAAAAGTAGGCCGCAAAAAAGAGATTCAAATGACCCCTGTTAAGCAAGTGGCTTTGGAACATCAACTACCGGTTTTACAGCCTGAAAAATTGTCAGGAAGCCTAGAAATGGAATCCCTTCTGTCGCTAGATGCTGAAGGAATTGTGACGGCTGCTTTTGGCCAGTTTTTACCAACAAAATTGTTGGAGAACTTCCAATTTGCGGTGAATGTCCACGCTTCTTTATTACCGAAATATAGAGGAGGGGCGCCCATTCATTATGCCCTGATCAATGGTGATGATGAAGCCGGTGTTACGATTATGGAAATGGTCAAAGAAATGGATGCTGGGGATATGATTGCTGCTCGTTCTCTCCCCATTTTAGATGAGGACAATGTAGGAACCTTGTTTGAAAAATTGGCTGTCCTAGGACGTGACCTGCTGCTAGATTCCTTGCCAGCCTACCTAGCAGGTGAGATCAAACCAAGGCCACAAGATCCAGGTTTGGTGACATTTTCACCGAATATTTTGCCAGAAGAAGAAGTGCTGGATTGGACCAAAACCAATCGCCAAGTCTTTAATCAGATTCGAGGGATGAATCCTTGGCCGGTAGCCTATACTATACTAAATGGGCAACGGTTTAAGATCTACGAAGCGAAGCCATGTGAGGGCAACGGAACTCCAGGTCAAGTGCTTCATCTCACCAAAAAAGAGTTGATCGTTGCTACTGGAGAAGGTGCGCTATCCCTCAAAGTTGTGCAGCCAGCAGGAAAACCGAAAATGTCGATTACAGACTTTTTAAACGGCGCCGGTCGTCAATTACAAGTAGGAGATCACTTTGGAAGTTAAACAAATCAATGCGCGTGAAGAGACCCTCCATATTTTGGAAGCTGTCTTTGATCAGGGAGCCTATTCCAATATCGCCTTGAATCAAGCGCTAGAAAAATCTTTGCTCTCAGATAAGGACAAGAGCTTTGTTACAGAAGTTGTATACGGTACAGTGGCACGCAAAATAACGCTTGAATGGTACCTTGCTCATGTTATTGAAGACCGTGAAAAATTGGATAGCTGGCTTTATGACCTCTTAATGATGAGTTTGTACCAGCTGGTCTATTTGGATCGCATTCCAGACCATGCCGTTGTCAATGAAGCTGTCCAGATAGCTAAAAGACGTAAAGAAGGCAGCGAGAAGTTTGTCAATGCTATCCTCAGAAAGCTTCTCCGTGAGGGCCTGCCAGATATTGATACCATCAAGCGAAAAAACAAACGCTATTCAGTGCAGTATTCCTTACCTGTCTGGTTGGTCAAAGAGCTCATTGAAGAATATGGTGAAGAACGGGCTCGGGCTATTTTTGAGAGTCTATACCAGCGCAATAAATCGAGTATTCGTGTTGTTGAGCTGGGTGAAAAAGAAACTCTTGCCCAGTTATTAGATGCGCAAGAATCCTTGCTAGCTCCAAGTGCTCTAGTAAAAGAACAAGGGCATTTTGCTGGGCACTCTTTCTTTAAAGAAGGAAAAATTGCCATTCAAGATGAATCTAGTCAATTGGTAGCACCAGCCTTAGAACTCCAAGGAGATGAATGGGTTCTAGATGCTTGTGCAGCACCTGGTGGTAAAACAACTCACATGGCTTCTTATCTCACAACTGGGAAAGTCACAGCCTTGGATCTTTATGATTACAAACTAAAATTGATTCAAGAAAATGCCAATCGGCTTCATGTTGCAGACAAAATTTTGACAAAAAAATTAGATGCGACAAAAGTCTTTGAAACATTTGGAACGGATGCTTTTGATAAAATATTGGTAGATGCACCTTGTTCGGGGATTGGTCTCATAAGGAGAAAGCCGGATATCAAGTACACGAAAAAAAGCGCAGACTTTGATTCCTTGCAATCTGTTCAATTGGCAATTCTAGAAAGCGTTTGTCAAAGTGTACGTAAAGATGGTATAATAGTGTACAGTACATGTACGATTATGGGAAAGGAAAATTTTGAGGTGGTCCACAAGTTTTTGGAAAACCACCCGAATTTTGAACTCGTCCCATTGAATCACGAAAGAAAAGATATTCTCAAAAATGGGTGTATATTGATTACACCTGAACTGTACGGGAGCGACGGTTTCTTTATCAGTCGTTTCAAGAGAATATCTTAAAATCAGGAGGGAACTGACAGAATGGATATTTCGATCTTAACCGATGTAGGTCAAAGACGGACAAATAACCAAGACTATGCAAATCAATATAAAAATAAGGCTGGGAAATCGATGATTTTTCTTGCCGACGGTATGGGGGGACACCGTGCCGGCAATATTGCAAGCGAAATGGCAGTCACAGACCTAGGTACAGCCTGGGTTACTTCTGAAATTGAGACAGTCAATCAAGTACGGGAATGGTTCGCAGATCATTTAGAAGCAGTGAATCGTCGGATTCATTTAGCAGGTCAAGATGATGAACACAAAGGAATGGGAACTACGCTGGAAGCTTTAGCTTTTGTAGAAGGTCAAGTCATTTACGCCCATGTGGGTGACTCACGTATTGGCCTGATTCGTCACGGGGAATACCAACAATTGACCAGTGACCATTCTCTTGTTAATGCCCTCTTGCGAGCTGGTCAAATTACAGAAGAAGAAGCAGCTCATCATCCGCAACGGAATATCATTACCCAGTCCATTGGCCAAAAAGATGAGTTAGAGCCAGATTATGGCTTGATTGGTGTTGAAGCAGATGATTATATTCTGATCAACAGTGATGGGTTGACCAATATGATCGGACCAGATGAAATTAGAGATATTGTTTTAAGTGACGTATCGCTTGAAGAAAAGGCTGAGACTTTGATTCGCTTTGCCAATAATGCTGGAGGTCTTGATAATATTACCGCTGTATTGCTCCACTTTACTGAGGAGGACGCAGCATGATTCAAATCGGCAAAATTTTTGCCGGACGATATAAAATCATCCAACAAATTGGTCGCGGGGGGATGGCAGATGTCTATCTAGCGCGTGATTTAATTTTGGATGGTGAAGAAGTCGCTGTTAAAGTTCTGCGTACAAATTACCAGACAGATCCCATTGCAGTTGCACGTTTTCAGCGTGAAGCAAAAGCGATGGCAGAACTGGACCATCCAAATATCGTTCGGATTACAGATATCGGTGAAGAAGAAGGGCAACAATACCTTGCAATGGAATACGTTGCCGGTTTAGATTTGAAGCGTTACATTAAAGAAAATGCGCCACTATCAAATGAAGAAGCCGTTCGTTTGATGGGACAAATTCTTCTAGCAATGCGCCTAGCCCATACATGTGGTATCATTCATAGAGATTTAAAACCGCAAAATGTCCTTTTAACTCCTGATGGGACTGCTAAAGTTTCGGATTTTGGGATTGCGGTAGCCTTTGCGGAAACTAGTTTGACTCAGACCAACTCAATGCTAGGATCCGTTCATTATTTGTCACCTGAGCAGGCGCGTGGATCAAAAGCTACGGTTCAAAGTGACATCTACGCTATGGGGATTATTTTCTATGAGATGTTGACAGGGCACATTCCATACGATGGAGATAGTGCTGTTACAATTGCCCTGCAGCATTTCCAAAAACCTCTACCTTCGATTCGTGAGGAAAATAAGAACGTCCCCCAAGCTTTAGAAAATGTCGTCATCAAAGCGACAGCTAAGAAACTGACAGATCGGTACAAATCAGTAGCTGAGATGTACGTGGATCTTTCAAGTTGTTTGTCGTATGAAAGAAGAAACGAACCCAAACTAGTTTTTGAAGATCAAACGAAGGCAGACACCAAAACACTTCCTAAAGTGAACCCAACTCCAAAAACTGCTCCAGTTCCCATCTCTGAAGTACGTAGTGAAATTAGTTCGATAGATGCGAATCGTCCATCTACAGATCCGCAGACGGTGGCACCAAATAAAAAGCCAAGAAGACGATTACGCACACGTTACAAGGTCTTGTTTGTAGCTATCGCTTTGGTCCTCGCTGCTTTTGCGTTCTTATTGTATATGAGTCCCGCTAATAAAACAGTACCAGATGTTTCTGGCAAGACTGTTGCAGAAGCGCGGGCACTGATTGAAGGACAAGATCTCCAAGTAGGAGATGAAAAGGAGGAATACAGCGATTCGGTTGCAGAAGGCTATGTGATCCGTACCAGTCCGAATGCAGGGGCTCAAAAGAAGGAACAGAGTCGAATTGATTTGATTGTCTCCAAGGGGCCAAACAGTTTTGAAATGCCAAACTACGTAGGTGAAACACGAGCAAAAGCTGAAGATGATCTCAAAAATACCTATAAAGTATCTAGTAAGATGATCAGTATTGAAGAGGTTGAAACCTTTGATTATGAACCTGGAACGGTTATTGAGCAAACACCGGCACCGGGTGAACAATACTCTTTGAACTCAAAAACTAAGATTGTATTGAAAGTAGCCAAAGAATCAACGTCTGTTGAAATGCCAAACTATATTGGATCAACCTATGATTTTGCTCGAAGCAATTTGATTGAAATCTATGGAATCAAAGAAGCGAATATTGAATTGAAGAAAACCGATCATCTACCAGATGGAGTATTCGTATCCGCTGGTCAGATTGTCAGCCAATCACCAGAGGCTTCAAGTAGTGTCGATATCAATCGTACACGAATTGTCTTGACGGTTTATGAACCGAAAGTAACCTCTTCATCTAGTACAAAAGCTTCCTCTTCTAGCTCAGAAACTTCTAGCTCCTCTTCTTCTGAACGATCAGACACTGAAAGTTCAAGTAGTACAGCTGCTGGAAATTAAAGAATTGGTACTGCTAAATAGGATTTTGAAACAAAATTTCTAACTAGAAGGCACCCAAAGGATTGCGATCCGGAGGGTGTTTTTTGATCTCTCAAACTTCTACAACCACAGACGGAAGTCAAATAAGAGAAAATTTGATAGAATAGGTAAAGATGAGGTGGACTATGTGGAAAATACAAATTTTTATCTTTGTTGAAGCAATTTTATTAACCTTAGCAGCGCTCACTATTTTATCAGTTGATTTCTCGAGATTCATCGTTTTAATGGTCCTTTTTTTGCTGCTTTTGTATTATTATTTTGGCAAACACAAAGCGAATTTCCTACTGATTGCACTAAGTGTGCTCCTATTTTTTATCGTCATGCTCAATCCATTTGTGATTGCAGCCATTTTATTTGCGGTAATTTATGGCTTATTGATTGCCTATCCTTATATGTACAAGGAAAATGAAGCCATTGTGTTTGATATTGAAGAAGATACAAAAATTTATCAAGAAAAAATGCGTTGGATTGGTGAACTGCAGCATTTTTCAAAACAAAGTCGAGGCTATCGAGACCTAAATGTGCTTCGAGTCTTTGGAAATGATACCCTTCACTTGGAAGAGGTTGCGATGTGTGATTGGGACAATATCATCATCATCCGTAAAGGTTTTGGAAATACAAAAATTATTTTACCGATTGATTTGGAGTTGCACTTGCAAATCAATACGCTTTATGGTGATCTGACATTTTTAGATTTACCCATTCGTAAAATGCGTAACGAAACGCTCGATATAGAAACAGCCCATTATCGTCGCTCCCATCGGTCAATCAAAATCGTCCTAGCTGGTATTGTTGGGGATGTAGAGGTGGTGCGCGGATGAAAAAAATGGACTATGTATTACTTTATTTTTACTCTTTAATGGTCATAGCAGTGATTTGTCACACCATTTTTAGTTTTGTTGGTTTTCATTGGAACGACCTCTTTACAAATTTTTCCTTGCTTCAATCCTTCCTATTTTTGATTTTCAGTCTGACACTGGCACTGACGGCTTTGGTCTTTTTGATTATGAAGATGACCCAATTTGTAACCGTCCACGCGGTTCAGCAAAAAGTAGAAGCTATGATGAATGGTTCAGAGCAAAAAGAAATTGCTCCCAAAGAACTGAATCAACAGTTGAATGCATTGGAGAAAAAACTCCATCGTCTAGAAGAAAATTTACAAAGAAGCGAAAATCGTGTTATGCGAAATGAAGAAGAAATTGTAGAAACCGAGCGTAAGAGAATTGCGCGCGATCTACATGACACGGTTAGTCAAGAATTATTTGCGGCTAATATGATTTTGTCTGGAGTGGCGGCTCAGGTCCTTGAGTTAGAGAAAAAACAGATTGAGCAACAACTAAATGGTGTATCGGATATTCTAGGGACAGCCCAAAACGATTTACGTGTCTTACTTTTGCACTTACGGCCAACAGAGTTGGAAGGAAAAAGTTTGGTAGAAGGGATGGAGATGATTTTTAGGGAACTAAAAGAAAAAAGTAACCTAACCGTTCTCTTCCACCACGATGAAGTGAGTATTCCAAAAGATATGGAAGAACACCTCTTTCGAATTGTACAAGAAATCGTCAGCAATACCTTGAAACATGCCAGAGCTCAACAAATGGATGTTTATTTGAATCAGGAAGGAAAACAACTTCATTTACGGATGGTGGATGATGGCATCGGATTTGAGCAGGAAAAATTGGAACGCTTGAGTTATGGCTTGAAAAATATTCAAGAGCGAGTAGAAGATATGGCGGGCACCATTAAAATTCGAACAAGTCCCCAAAAGGGAGTGGCGGTGGATATTCGTGTTCCCCTCCTTGTAAAAGAAAAAGATAAAAAGGAAACGGTATGAAAGTATTATTAGTAGATGACCATGAAATGGTCCGATTAGGTTTGAAGAGCTTCTTGTCCATGCAAACCGATATTGACAAAGTATTGGAAGCTCAAAATGGTAAGGCAGGAGTAGAGTTAGCTCTGAAAGAAAGACCAGAAGTCATCATTATGGATATTGTGATGCCAGAACTAAACGGGATCGATGCGACTCTTGCAATCCTCAAAGAATGGCCAGAAGCCAAAATTGTCATTCTGACATCGTATTTGGATAATGAAAAGATATACCCTGTCCTAGATGCAGGCGCAAAGGGCTATATTTTAAAAACATCCTCAGCAACTGAAATCTTACAGGCTGTTCGAAAAGTTGCAAGGGGGGAGTTTGCGATTGAGACAGAAGTTAGCCAAAAGGTTGAGTCACGAAAGAATCATGCCGCCTTGCATGATGATCTCACAGCTAGAGAGCGAGATATTCTGGCTTTATTGACCAAAGGGTATGAAAACCAGCGAATAGCAGACGAACTCTATATTTCCCTGAAAACAGTGAAGACCCATGTTTCCAATATTTTATCAAAACTAGAAGTTAGTGATCGAACGCAAGCGGTCGTCTATGCCTTCCGACACCATCTGGTGAATCAAGAAGATTTTTAAGGTAAAACATGCTATAATAGAGCATGATAAGAAGGGGGAGACAAGTGGACGCAAAATTACGTTATAAAGCAAAAAAAGTAAAAATCGTCTTTTTTGACATTGATGATACACTACGTGCAAAAGAAACAGGATTGATCCCAGAATCTGTTAAAGACGTCTTTCATCAGCTAAAAGAGAAGGGAATCTTAACAGGAATTGCAACTGGACGAGGAATTTTTGGAGTTGTTCCTGAAATCATGGACTTAAAGCCTGATTTTCTAGTAACTTTAAACGGTGCCTATATAGAAGATACAAAAGGAACTGTTATCTACCAATCACCGATCAATGAAGCAATCGTTTCTTCTTTTGTGGATTGGGCAAATAAATCCGAAATTGATTACGGTTTAGTTGCTAGTCATCAAGCTGCCCTTTCTCGACGAACCCCTATGATTAGTGATGCTATTGACGTTATTTATCCCAACTTACCCGTAGATCCAGATCTGCATTTGAAAGAACCTATTTTCCAAATGTGGACCTTTGATGAACACGACGGTGATATAGAGTTACCAGTTTCCTTACAAGAGGAACTTCGCTTAGTATCATGGCATCCCCATTCGTCAGATGTTGTTAGCTTTGAAGCTTCAAAAGCTTCAGGAGTTTCTCAAGTTGTCCATCACTTAGGTTTGAAACCGGAAAATGTTATGGCATTTGGAGATGGCTTAAATGATATGGAGCTGTTTGATTATGCTGGAATTAGCATCGCAATGGGGAAATCAGCACCAGAGTTGCAAGAAAAAGCAGATTATATTACCAAGAATTTAGAAGAAGATGGCATATTCCATGCCTTAGAGGAGTTAAATATGGTTGAAAAAGAATTGATATTACCACAGTTAGATCTTGCTACGGTTGAAGGCCCTATCGCTGTGATTAAAACAAATCACGGTGAGATGAAAATACAATTATTTCCGGATCAAGCACCAAAAACAGTTGCAAATTTTGTGGCCCTTGCTAAGTCTGGTTATTACGATGGAGTTATTTTCCACCGCATTATCAAAGATTTCATGGTCCAAGGGGGAGATCCAACAGGTACTGGTATGGGAGGTGAGTCTATCTATGGTGATAGCTTTGAGGATGAGTTTTCAAAAGAATTGTACAATATTCGCGGAGCCCTTTCGATGGCCAATGCTGGACCAAACACAAATGGCAGCCAATTCTTTATTGTACAAAATCAACATCTTCCTTATTCTAAAAAGGAATTGGTCCGTGGTGGTTGGCCTGAAAAAATAGCTGAAGTCTATACCACAGAAGGAGGAACTCCTCACTTAGACCAACGCCATACAGTATTTGGTCAATTGATGGATGAAACTTCGTTTGCCGTTTTGGATGAAATCGCGGCTGTTGAGACAGGTATGATGGATAAACCAGTAGAAGATGTCGTGATTCAAACTATCGAAATTGAGGACTAATATGAAAATTGGAGATAAGTTAGAAGGAACCATCACAGGCATTCAACCCTATGGAGCCTTCGTTGAACTCGCCTCGGGAGATACGGGATTGATTCATATTTCAGAAATCCGTAGTGGTTATGTTAATCATATCCAGGATATTCTTTCAATTGGAGAGAAGGTTTTTGTCCAAGTTATTGATGTTGATGAATATTCTAAGAAAGCCAGCCTCTCTTTGCGAACGCTGGAAGAAACACCGCAGCGAACGATTCGCCACCATCGTTTTTCAAATGACCGTCACAAGACTGGTTTTGCACCCTTAGCTCAACAAATGCCAACCTGGGTCAAGGAAGGAAAAGCATTTTTTGGGAAACAAGAAAAGAAATAAAAACCTCGCTAGGTTGATAAAACCTAGCGAAGTTTTTTTATATTAAGAATTATTCAAATTCGTAAAGAGTAGTAGAAAGGTAACGTTCGCCATTATCTGGTGCAAGAGCAAGAACTTTTTTGCCGCTACCCAATTCTTTAGCTACTTCAATCGCAGCATAGATCGCAGCAGCACTAGAAATACCGACTAAGAATCCTTCAGCTCCCCCGATAGCACGTGCTAGTTCGAAAGCTTCCTCAGAAGACACACGACGAACGCCATCATAAGCATTTGTGTCTAAAGTATTTGGAATAAAACCAGCTGAAATCCCTTGGATTTTATGTGGTCCAGGTTTTTCACCAGAAAGGACTGCAGATTCATTGGCCTCAACAGCATAGACTTTAACTGCTGGATTATTCTTTTTCAACGTATGAGAAATACCAGAAACAGTACCACCAGTACCGACACCTGCAACGAAAGCATCAAGGCCTTCTTTTCCAAAAGCATCAACGATTTCTTGTCCAGTTGTTCTTTCATGAACCTCTGGGTTAGCAGGGTTTTCAAATTGAAGAGGAAGGAAACCGTTTCGTTCTGCAGCAATTGCTTCAGCTTTGGCAATAGCACCTTTCATTCCTTCGCTACCAGGGGTTAAAACGAGTTCAGCTCCGTAAGCTTGGATGATTTTACGACGTTCCACACTCATGGTTTCAGGCATGACAATCACAACTTTATAGCCTTTTGCTGCTCCAACCCATGACAAACCAATCCCAGTATTTCCACTAGTTGCTTCAACAATCGTATCACCTGGTTTAATTTTGCCATCTGCTTCAGCTTTTTCAATCATGCTCAAAGCAATCCGGTCTTTGACAGATGATCCAGGGTTGAAAGCTTCTAGTTTAACATAGACATCTGCAGCTCCTTCAGGAACAAGACGATTCAACTTGACAATCGGAGTGTTTCCAATCAATTCTGTAATATTTTCATAAATAGCCATAGTATACCTCAATTCTAGGTTCTCTTGATATTATCTAGTATAGTCTCTTACGGGAAGAAAGTAAAATATAGAATTTTTATGGATGCGATAAACAAAACCTATCGTTGCCAATAGGTTTTGTTTATTTTAAGTGCTTTATTGCTTCTCAGGGAAAAGAAGGGGTACTTCAACCTCACGAATCCCTTGATCTTCTATATGGACTTTGCCATTGTAAAATTCGACTAAAGCTGCTGTGATCGAACTTTGGCTTTCTTTATCTACAAAGATAGTAGTCGTCACCAGATCGGTAAACAGCGGATCTTGTTCCGTCAATTGATGATCTTTTAAAAAATTAACAAACTCTTGGTATTGGGAATAAGAAAGTGTAATCCTTAGGACCACTTGTTCTTTGATTTCTACCAGCCCAATCTCTCGAACCGCTTGAGCAACACTTCCAGAGTATGCACGAATCAGACCGCCAGCGCCTAATTTAATTCCCCCAAAATAGCGGGTAACCACGACACAACTATTGGCGATGTGATGATTCTCTAAAACTCCCAACATCGGTACACCCGCTGTTCCACTAGGTTCGCCATCGTCACTAGTCCGTTTGATGTTACTTTGTTCTCCAATGATGAAAGCAGAGCAATTATGTGTAGCCTTGTAGTGTTCCTTCTTGATCGCGTTGATAAAATCTCTAGCTTCCTCTTCAGAAGAGACACGTTTAACATGACAAATAAATTTAGATTTTTTGATTTCTTCCTGGACGGTACCGTCAACTTTAAATGTAATATATTCCATAGTTTTATTTTACAAAAAAAGAACTATTTTCACCAATTTTTACGAATTAATAAGTATGAAGATTGAAGATACTTATGGAAGGCTCTTAACCAAGAGTCAAATGACAGATGATTTATATAAAATAGCCCAAGAAATTCCAGCAATAGAAAAACAAAATGGGGCCAACGTTTGTTTTAGATGTGGTAGTGTGATTGATCAAAAACTATGGAGGTTGAGTGAAGATGTATTGTATTGTAGAGCCTGTATCCAATTGGGAAGACTCCGGAGTGATCAGAAGCTGTATGCCATAGCGCAGCAAGACTTTGAAGGCCAAGAGGTATTGAACTGGAAAGGAACCTTAACTTCATATCAACAAGAGGTATCTGATGGACTGATCCAAGCAGTGAAAGGAAACAAGAATGCTTTGGTCCACGCTGTGACAGGTGCCGGAAAAACGGAAATGATGTACCAAGTTGTAGCGAATTCGATCAAGAATGGTAAAGCAGTTTGTATTGCAACACCACGAATTGATGTTTGTATCGAATTGTACCGAAGAATGAAGGAAGATTTTTCCTGCCCCATATCCTTGCTTCATGGAGAGTCGGAGCCTTATTTTAGAACGCCTTTGGTGATCGCGACCACACACCAATTGTTAAAGTTTTACAAAGCATTTGATCTTCTGATCATTGATGAAGTGGATGCCTTCCCCTATGTGGACAATCCCGTGTTATATAAAGCAGCCCAAAATGCAATTAAAAAAGAAGGCAACACCCTTTATTTAACTGCAACCTCTACAGATGAATTGGACAAGAAAGTAAAGAAAAAGGAAGTCAGTCGTTATAGTCTACCTAGAAGATTTCACGGCAACCCCTTAGTAGTTCCTGAGATAAAATGGGTTTCAAAAATTAGACAGAAGATAGAAAAAGGAAAAATTCCACATGATTTACTGCAGCTTATAAAACAGCAAAGACAAACAACCTATCCCTTGCTACTATTTGTATCAGAAATTGAATTAGGTAAACAATTGAAAGATGTTTTAACGAAATATTTTCCAAAGGAAAAACTTGGATTTGTTTCTTCTAAAACAGAGGACCGATTACGGATCGTTGAGGAGTTTAGAAATAGAGAAGTATCCATTTTGGTTTCAACCACCATTTTAGAGAGAGGAGTTACCTTTCCTTTAGTAGACGTCTTTGTTATAGAAAGTAATCATTGCTTATTTACGAAAAGTACATTGGTACAAATCTCAGGAAGAGTTGGTCGTAGTAAAGAAAGACCAACAGGACAGTTACTCTTTTTAGCTGATGGAAACACAAAAGCCATGAAAAACGCTGTAAAGGAAATTAAAGAAATGAATCAGGAGGCAGGCTTTTGAAACAATGTTTACTTTGTGAAAAAGAATTAAGAGAGAACCATCAGTTTAGAGAGCTATTCCTTTTATGTCATCAAGAAGAGTGGATTTGCAAAGAATGTAAAGAATCGTTTCAAGAGATTGGGAGCATTCATTGCCCAAGATGTTTTAAAGAGAAAGAAGAACAGATCTGCAAGGACTGTGAATTGTGGGAACAAAAGGGGAATATCGTCCATCATGAAGCTATATATAGGTACAACGAATCGATGAAAGAATACTTTAAACGTTACAAGTTTGAAGGAGATAAACTACTAGGAAAAGTATTTTCAAGAAGATTAAAAACAGAACTAAAAAAATATAAGAATTACATAGTTGTTCCAACACCCATTAGTAAAGAGAAAAAGCAAGAAAGGGGCTTTAATCAAATCTCAACCATATTAGATGATGCAAAGATAAACTATAGTGATATATTTGAAAAAAAGGATGGGGTAGCGCAATCTAAAAAAACAAGAGAAGAACGGTTAAAAACAAGCCAACATTTCCGTTTAAAGGGGAAGGTTCAAAAGAATAAACAGTATTTAATCGTTGATGATATCTATACTACCGGTAAAACAATCGAGCTGATGAAGCAACTATTAACTGAAAAAGGTGTGAAAGAAATAAAGACATTTTCAATTGCAAGGTAAGAAAAAGATTTGCAAAATCATAGTGAAAGCGTTATAATAAACATATAAAGTAAAATGTTTAGAAAGAAGGTACTTATATGATTAAATATAGTATCCGTGGTGAAAACCTAGAAGTAACAGAAGCCATTCGCGACTATGTCGTTTCTAAACTTGAAAAGATTGAAAAATATTTTCAGGCAGACCAAGATTTAGATGCCCGAGTTAATTTAAAAGTCTACCGCCAAAAGACTGCAAAAGTAGAAGTCACTATCCCATTAGGATCGATTACTCTTCGTGCTGAAGATGTCTCACAAGATATGTACGGATCCATCGATCTTGTTACAGATAAGATTGAACGCCAAATTCGTAAAAACAAAACGAAAATCGAAAAGAAAAATCGTGTAAAATCTGGTGCAGGCAAACTCTTTACAGATGCAGTAGTTGAAGAAGCTGGCACAATTGAAAAAGTTGTTCGTTCAAAAACAATTGATCTTGAACCAATGGACTTAGAAGAAGCAATCCTTCAGATGGATTTATTAGCTCATGATTTCTTCATTTACCGAGATGCTGAAGATAACACGACCAATGTGATCTATCGAAGAGAAGATGGAGATATTGGCTTATTAGAAGTTAAAGAATAAACAGAATGGTCCTAGAATTCTAGGGCCTTTTTTAATAATCCCCCAACAAAATAAAAAAACTTAGAAAAAAGTATTGACAGATAAGAAATGGCGTGATATACTAATATAGTTGTCGCAAGAGAGCGACAAAGACCTTTGAAAACTGAACAAGACGAACCAATGTGCAGGGCACTATAACAAAGGTTATAGTACTGAACAATAAAAAAACAATAAATCTGTC
>NZ_MRXX01000008.1:149266-151542 GCF_016642265.1 Streptococcus lactarius | reverse complement strand
CCCACTCTCTTTTCATTATCAAAATCTTATTTATCTTTTCGTTTTCCACGTAAGAGCAAACCGACTGCTACAATTGCTAAGAGTAAACCAACTCCGATCAATCCGTAGGCAACGACTTCACCTGTTGATGGAAGAATTTTTTTCTTTCCTGCTTTTGGTGTCGTTGACGATTGAGGTTTCTCCGACGTGCTTGATGGTGTTGTAGGAGGAGTTGTCGAAGGTGTAGTTGGCGGAGTCGTTGGGGTATGATAGTTGGTGACGGTGAAGCCATCAATCTTAGCTGTATAACCCGCTACTGAATCCTCTGTCAGGGTGTAGACAATCTTCTTACCTGCTTTGTATACTGGAAGATTCGTAAAGGCTGTCTTCCAATCAGTCGCTGCACTTAGTTCTTGGCTAGCTACTTCTTGACCATCAGCAAGGAGCCGAACGGTTACCTTATCTGGACGCAGGCCATCTTTATTTTCCTTGTCATCCCAGACTTTCTTAACCGTAACTTCTGTCACTTCTGGTGTACGGATATTGGTAATATTGGTCCCCTCAACACTTGCGACATAGCCTTTCACAGGTTCTTCTGAAACGCTATAGGCAATAGCATGGCCAGCATCGTCGACTAGATCAAGATTGTCAAACTGATAGAGCCAATTTCCATCTTTATCAGCTTTCACTTCTTTAGAAGCAACTTTGACACCATTTGCAAGGAGATTGACAGTGATTTTTGAAGGTCGTTTGCCGTCTTGGTTGTCATTGTCATTCCATGTTTTTTGACCAGAGATAATGGTTTTTTCTTTTTTGTTCACGACTTCACGGGCGATTTCAAGGTTATTCCCCCTTCCAAAATCGTCCGGGCTGATCTTGAGGGGTTCTTCAGAGAGCACATAGCCTACTGGAGCTTGGATCTCCTTCACGGTATAGGCTTGCTTGGTCAATCCACTCACAGTTCCCTTACCGTCCTTATCCGTCGTGATGGTTCCGACTTGCTCACCCGTAGCGTCTGCCGTTACAGCAAAGACAGCGCCCGCAAGAGCTTGACCTTTTTCTCCTTTTTTGTGGATGGTGAATGAATATTTCTCCCCATCAAAGTTTCCATCAAGGAATTGATAGCGGATGACAGCATCCTTATTTTGCTCCTTGATTTCTGTCGCAGTCATGGTCGCATTGTTTTTGTATTTGGTATTGATGGCTGGAACCTTATCCAAATAGACGTCATAGCGAATCGTCATGCCCTGTGCAGGCTCTAGATCGCCAATGTGGACAGTCAGAGATTGCCCATCTGCACTCACTACAGGTAAATAATTCTTGGTAACATTCGTGGTGTCTCGCAAATGATAGGCACCATCTTCATCGCTAACCTTCCAAGTCCCTGTATGAATTCGAATCGAATCAGGCTTGATCTTCCCATCTGTAAAGGCCAATTGGTCCGAAATATCAATATTATGGAGGGCTGTATGTCCTTGATTAATGTTCAAGGTATAGGTTAATTTTAATTTGTCACCTGAATTGGTCCAGCCCCATTTGCTAAAGACCTCCGGAGTTGGCGGGTTCTCGCCTGGATTGACTCCTCTATAATCGATCTTTCCGCCTGAAATGACGTTCTTGTCCACTTTTAGCGTAAAGTCAAGCGTCTTTTTCTCCTTCACAACCGCATGGTCTACACGCGCAAAAAAGCGCAGTTTTCCTGTCACATTGGCCAGTCTTTCAGGATAGTCTGTATAGGTCACGGTGATGACTTTTCGTTGATCATCGACCGTTGCCGTCGCAACTTTTTGACCACTTGGATCGAGCAGGTCAATGGTGTCCATTTCAAAGACCTTAAAGCCATCTCCAAGTTGGATAACGGTCTGATCCCCTGCTTTTACTCGCCCATTTGGAAGGACAAAGTTGGCTTCCACCTGAAAACTTTCCCACACTCCCAGTGGATCTGTAATCGCGCCACCCGTGGATTTTGAGATATTTACAGATGTCACGACATCATTGATCGTATCTGCCTGTACTTTAGTGAGATGATGAGGCCTTGCAAATCCTAAAGCCACTAACAAAAATAGGGCAACTGTTGACACAACAGAATAGAGCCGCTGTTTCATAAACGAAGATTCTCCTTTTTCATAATCTACTAGATAAGGTAGGCTGATCAAAAAATTATCACTACATATTGTGATTTTTAGCACAACCCATCTTTTTTCATTATAATCGATTTAATTTGATAAGACAAGCTAATATATATGCTTTTTGTATTTTAAGTACATTTTTTTGATACAAAGAAAAAAGAGAGTGGG
>NZ_MRXX01000008.1:105133-149183 GCF_016642265.1 Streptococcus lactarius | reverse complement strand
CTTTTGTCCCAGCCTCTTGGTTTTTTGCTTATAAAGAAACTCCAAACACCTCTAAAGAGGCCAATTCTGAAGGATAAAGCCTTCGCCACTCTCCCAATTTAAGGCCTGAATCTAGCGCTAGAGGCCCCATGGAAATCCGCTCAAGATCGACCACTTCCTTGCCACAGGCAGCGACCATGCGCTTGACCTGATGGAATTTTCCTTCTGCAATTTCGATTTCCACATAGGAGCTGGCGCTTGCCTCATCCACTTCTAAGATCTGCAGTTTTGCAGGTAAGGTCGTGAAGTCCTTGAGGGCAATGCCTGCTTCAAAACGGGCCACATCTGCCTCATCCATGATCCCAGCTACCTTGGCACGGTAGATTTTTGAAACATGCTTTTTGGGAGAGAGCATGGCATGAGCGAGCTTGCCATTATTGGTCAAAAGGAGCAAGCCATGAGTATCAATATCCAGGCGCCCGACAGGAAAGACTTCCTTGTGACGAGCTGTTTCGTCTAATAGATCCAACACCGTTTGGTGATGGTCATCTTCTGTCGCAGAGATGACCCCAGCCGGTTTATTGAGCAGGTAGTAAACGAAGGTCTCATGGACCAGCGCTTCTCCCATAAAGGTCACCTGATCCTTGTCAGGATCGATCTGCAGCTTTCCTGCTGTCTCTTTTTTTCCATTCACTGCGATTTTCTTTTGCTTGAGAAGCTGCTTGACCTCCGTCCGACTCCCCACACCACAATCCACTAAAAATTTATCCAATCGCATGCTTATTTCCCACTATGTTTGACAATCCATAGACCAAAAACAGATACCAAAATCATGAGCAGTCCAGAAAAGCCAAAAATAAAGGCTGGAGCAGATGAGACTGTTCCTAGTAGGCTGAGGACAAAGGTTGTTGCGATCGATCCTGTACTACAACCCAAGACCGCAATAGAAGTTGCTTGGCTCAAGACTCCTGCTGGCATCTTATCCGATAAAACATGGTAGACAGTTGTCAGCGCGACACTATAGGTAAAACCTGAAGCAATGGTCACCAGTGCCAAAATGGGAAGATTGGAAGAAAATCCAATCAAGAGCTGGGTCAAGCCAAAGGCCACACCTGATACCAGTAGCAACCGCTCACGGAACAAGTGGGTTAAAGGAGAGAAGGCCAATCCGGCTAGAATTCCGACAAATTGCATGGCTGCTAGGATGATGCCTGCCGTTTGGGCAGTGCCGTGTCCGACTTGCTCCACCACACTTGGAATACGGACGGTGATCATGACATTGGACAAGACGATGGCTGCCGCAACGACAGCGAGACCAAGAGCGGTCCGCCACTGACCCCCTGTCATCTTGGTATCTCGATGCTCCTCCTCGATGATTTCATCAGAATTCCCATAAGGGACAAAGAGTAAATACAAGAGCAAGATAGGAATACTAATGCCATAGACGAGAAAGGCTGCCTGCCAACCAAAACGAATCAAAAAACTCACCCCGAAGGTCAAAACAGCGGTCCCCACAACCTCTGCCGAACCACGGATTCCCAAGGTCTGGATGCGTTCTTTTCCCTTATAGCGCTCACTGATGATGGCAATGGCAGATACATTTAAGAGCCCTACCGCCATCCCAAAAATAATCCGAGACAGAAAAACAACTGGGTAAGCCGGACTGATCAAGGGAATAAAACCACACAAAGCATAGGCTACCAGACCGGTCACGATCATCTGGCGCTCCGACAAGAGGCGCTCGATCCATTTATTAAAAATCAGCGAGACCATAATCCCAGCCGAAGGAAGAGAAACCAAGAGCTCGATCATGCTGTGCGGCATGTCCTTATAGTAGGCAAACATTTCCGACTGGGCACTGGAGATCGAAAATGAGGTTGTCAAAATAAATGAAAGGGCGAGAATACTCACCTTCTCCATGATTTTTTTCATGAGGTTATCCTTTAAGTTAAACTTTTTTCACACTTCCTCTATAATAACACGATCTAGTAAAAGGAAGCAATAGATAGAATTAAAAAAACGAAATGATTTCTGTATCATTTCGTTGGAATGTAGGTAAACTATTTTTTCTATCAACCAACCTAATTAATGCCAAAAATTAAAATGAAATATTTTTTCAAGGATCATTCAAACATACACTGAAACTTTCCGCCGTGATAAAAGCACCTGAACTATTTTTGTTTCAGGTGCTCGGAAGTTTTGAGACACTAGGCTCAAAACTTAGTCATGGAACTTCGAAGAAGTTCGCTGACGTCCGTAATCACCTAAGGAAAGTCTCTAAGATGACCTGGTATTAATCTGAAGAAATGATTGCTGAATCATTTCGTTTTTGCTAACAAGTGAGAGGCAAAGATTCCGGTCAGGGCCATCAAAGCTCCAATCAGGAGAAAAAGGAGGGCATTGGTTGGAGCGAGAGGTGCGACCAGCTGAAGGAAAAATGAAGAGAGGGCTGATCCGAGGTTGCAGCCAATCAAAACAAGAGAGGTCGCCAGATTCAAAAGATTGGTTGGGATCTTTTCAGACAGGTGATAAAAGATCCCGGTAATCCCCGTACTGTAAGTAAATCCAGCTAGTAAAGTAGCTAAAACCAGGAGCCATAATTGAGTGGACAAGCCAATCAAGGCTAAAGCTAGACCAAAGCCAAAACACATGATCATCAACAGGTGTTTTTTGAAGAGATGGGTCAAGCTGGCAAAACCAACTCCTGCAACGATCCCGATCAGCTGCATGATACTTAAGACAGTCCCCGCGGTTGTTGCCGTGCCCATCCGAGCATCGACAATCACCTCAGGCAGACGCAGACTGATAATGGAATTAAAACAGATAATCACACCAGCAATCACTGCTAACATGAGGCTAAAGCGCCATTGTGGCGGACGAAGGCTGAGGAAATTGCCCTTCTTTTGCACCTTTACAGCTACTTGCCTGTTTTTCTTGGGATAGGGCACAAAGAAGATATACAAGAGTAAAATCAAATAGCCTGCACCATAGACGGAAAAGATGGCTGGCCAGCCTAGCGGTAGGAGTTGGCCCACCATAAAGGTTAAGATGGCTGCTCCCACCACTTCAGCAGAGCCACGGTAGCCAAGCATGCGCGTCTTATCATTCCCCTTATAGCGCTCACTAATGATGGAAATGGCCTTGGCATTGATCATTCCTGTCCCCAGGCCGAAGAAGATGCGGCTCAGAAAAATAAGGGAATAGTCTTGAAGGAACAAAGGCACCAGTCCACTGGTCGACATCACCAATAGACCAATGATAATCATCTGGCGCTCACTCAACCATCGCTCGACAAAGCTGTTTAAAAAGAGCATGGCCACGACTGAGAAGGCCGGCAAGGAAACCAATAGCTCCACCTGTGCCCCTGAATAGCCCAACTGGCCAAAATAGTCCTTCATGGCTGGTAAACCAGCTGTAATCGAAAAAGATGAAATCAGTATAAGAGACAAGCTCAAAAGACTGATTCTTTCCATTGTTTGTTTCATTTTGTATTTCCTATACCTTACTGGGAACATTTTGATCCAACTAGTTTTTTTCAGAAACTATTCAAACTAGTATTTTCAATCGAATCCTAGTATAATCAATTTAGCAAAAGAAAAACAGGACATTTGTCCTATTTTTGGAGATCCAGATGAAAAAAATTCACCACCCTAACCAACTTCAAACAATGATTGCAGACTACCAATTGGAGCAGGTTTTTCCAAAAGACTGCCTCAGCCAGCTTGAACTCGTTCTCTACCAGGCAGGGGATTACATCTGCCGTCAAGGAACAGAGCAAGCGGTCATTCCCTATTTTCTCAAAGGACGACTGAAAATCGTCCACAGCCTTGAAAACGGCAGCGACACCATCCTTGAAATCCAAGAAAAACCAGGTCTATTAGGGGAGATCGAACTCCTGCTCGATCGGGTTTGTATCACATCGGTCATTGCCGATCAGGATTCACTGGTCGTTCAGCTCTCTGCTCGTCATTTCAAAGACCGCCTACTGCAGGACCCGACCTTTCTGCGTTCCACCGCCAAGACCTTGGCTAAAAAATTGCACCAGATCAACTATTTTGCCCCTGCTAATTTCCACTACTCGGTCAAGAAGCGCGTGGCCACTCATTTCCTTGAGCATTGCGATGAACAGGGCACCATCAAGCCCAAGATGAACCAATTGGCCCTCCTTTTTGGTATTAGCTACCGCCATCTCAGTCGCGTGATCAAGCAGATGATTGACGAGGGGTTGATCAAAAGAGAAAGACGGATCTATACGATTTTAGACAAAAAAAGAATGGGCGACTTGTCCATCAAACACACGGAAACAACTGACAGAAAACTTTAATTTCAAGCTCTTTTGTGTTATCATGGAAGGTAGAAAGAAAGTGAGAGTAAAACAATGAAAACAATTGAAAAAGTTACAAGAGCATCCCATTTGATTGATATGGATGACATCATCCGCGAAGGAAATCCAACACTTCGAGCAGTCGCTGAAGATGTGACCTTCCCTTTGTCCGATCAGGAAATCATCCTGGGTGAAAAAATGTTGCAATTCTTGCACCATTCTCAAGATCCTGTCATGGCTGAAAAACTTGGCCTCCGTGGAGGCGTTGGACTTGCCGCACCACAGTTGGATATCTCAAAACGCATTATCGCTGTATTGGTTCCAAACCTAGAAGACGCTGATGGCAACCCGCCAAAAGAAGCCTATAGCCTTCAAGAAGTCATGTACAATCCAAAGGTTGTTGCCCATTCTGTTCAAGATGCGGCTCTCGGAGACGGGGAAGGCTGTCTCTCAGTAGACCGCAACGTCCCAGGCTATGTGGTCCGCCATGCGCGCGTGACCGTTGAGTACTTCACAAAAGATGGGGAAAAGAAACGCATCAAACTCAAAGGCTACAACTCCATCGTCGTCCAACACGAAATCGACCACACCAATGGCATCATGTTCTACGACCATATCAACCCAAACAACCCATTTGAAATTAAAGAAGGCCTTTTGATATTAGAATAGGATACAAAGGGCGTAGCGGATACAGTCAAAATAGGGAATACGACGAAGAATCCAAAAGATTCTAGGAGTATTCATCTTTTTGACAAAATTCGCAGCCCGTGTTCGATTCCGCTAAGATACAAAGGGCGTAATTAACAAGAAATACCTAACTGAGGAAGCTCTCGGTTAGGTATTTTTTTGTTATTTTTTGCCTTGCTTTTTCTTTGAAAACTTATGTATGATGGAGTGCACTATACTGATAAATAGATCAAGCACGATTGTATAAACTAAAATTCTTACTCCCCACACTAGCCAAAATGGATATTTTATACCTGGTTTAGAATATCCTAAATTATAGGCAATTATTGTAAAGGATATAAAAACTAAAATTTCTAATAAAATACGATGTTTAGCTTTTTTCAGACTGAAGCCTTTCAACCAATCCCATAGTAAATCCAACAACGTTGGATTATCCTCAGGTTCATCCTCCCAGTATTCCTTACTTTTTGTTTTCAAATATAAGAGGTAGCCCACTTCTGTCAGCAACTGAGTAAAGGCATAACTGAATAGTATCGAACCCGAGATCCCTAACATCATTCCTAAATGTCCTGAAAGAATAGCTCCTAGCATGGAGCAGGCAAAGATAATGTAGATAGAATTTCTACTATAGACACTAGATTTTGCAAAATAATTCCCAATTGTTCTTTTCTTTGAAAATCCTGCTTTTAATTGTTGTTTGAGCCCAAAATAATGATAGACAAAACCGGCGATCACACAGAGAATTAGAAACGGGATCACTATCTCAGCTCGTTGATTATATTCTCGCAAATTATGTCCTGAATAAACTAAAATAATATACGCTAAGAGAATTAAGGACAGAAAGATCCCTGTGTAAGAAATCAGCAATAAAATTGTAGATTGAATTTGCTTCTTATATATGAAAGAGCCTGTCAATGGAATCAAATTCGCAATCACTAGATAGATAAAATAGATCAAAATAAAATCATAAAAATAATTACTGAATGGATTTATTCCATATCCCTTAGATAGGTAAAAATATTGAAATAGTAAGAAAATTGCAATACCAAAAGCTCCTGCCCAGGAAATAACCATCATATTCGCTGAAGCGCGTGTATTGGCTAAACTTTGAAAATAGATTTTGTTAGCCTGCTCAATATCCATTTTCTTTTCGTTTTTCATAACATGCTCCTTTCTAAAACATTCTTTTAAGGTAAAAAGCAGATTAAGACTACTCCTACTTCTGAGTTTCACTCGACTGGATCTACTTGACTTTAGCTTTGAAAGAGATGATTGGGGAATAAAAAATTAAATCCCCAGCTGATAAAAATAGAAATGAAATACTTAATAAAACTATATGAAAAATAAAATTAGGACTAAGGTTTAAAAGAATCACGTAGTATATTGCAATTGATACTACTAAAGCAAATAATGTTAAAGTTAGAATCAATAGTATTTTCTTTATCTCACTTGGAAAACAATACACTTTCCGAGGTGTTTTATCTACCACAATTTCATGCATCCCTTCCCCTCTACCCATCCAGATCCGAAGTCCCACTACAAAAATTAAAATCAACATCATCAAGGATAGATTAAGCAAGTGAGAGGTAAAATTGAGGTATTTTTCTATTGGAAATGCCCTTGCTAATAACATGGAGGTTACACCTAGACCAAGCGAGGTCTTCCCAATTTTGTTATTCACTAAACTCTGATGCTTCTTGTCTCTTTCAAATACTTTTGGAGCTAGGACTTCTACTTCAGCCTCTGTCAGCTGATAGGCTTTATGAGGAATAAAATAAATAAACCATGGCAGAAAATAGGTGATGATAATCGGCCGATCGACCTCCATCAAATACCACTCTCCATCGACTTTTAACAAATGATAGCGAAAGTTCATTTTCGGCAACCGTTCGATTTTTGCTGGTTTAAACATACACGTCTCTTACTTTCTATACTGTTTCATTCCTAGACGGAGAATCTGAACTAACTTTTCACTAGTCTACCACAGCCATAATTATCTTATTTATTCATAACAAAACATACCTTCCATCATACCTGATTTTACTTTGATGATCAAGTTTTGACTAAAAAAGAGGTTGGAAGATTTCCAACCACTCTATCTGTTTTAGCAAGTTAAACCTAGCTTCCTCTTTCCCAGAAGATGGCTAATAAAATCATGGCACCAAGAATCGATGGGATAATGGCTGTACCGTTTAGGCTTGGTCCCCAAGCACCAAAGAGTAATTGTCCTAAAAAGGCACCAATCCAGCCCAGGAACATTTTCCCAAAACATCCCATGCGTTCGCCACGATTGGTGATAGCTCCAGCTAGAAGTCCGATCAAAAGACCGACAAACATACTTCCAATCATAGTTTCTCCTTATATTGCCCAATCTCCATTACGGAAGAGTGGTACGCGTGTTCCATCCTCACGGATGCCGTCGATATCCATTTGGCTTGAGCCGATCATGAAGTCGACGTGGACATCTGAGCGGTTGAGCCCAGCTGCTTCGAGTTCTTCTTCTGTAAACTCTGCGCCACCTTCTACACTAGTTGCATAGGCTGCCCCGATGGCCAAGTGGTTAGAGGCATTTTCATCAAAGAGGGTATTAAAGAAAGTAATCCCTGATTGAGAAATTGGGCTTGGGTCTGGTACGAGGGCACATTCCCCCAAGGCACGCGCTCCTTTGTTTTTGAAGACCAAATCTTTCATGACTTGATCGCCCTTTTCAGCTGTGATATCCACAATTTCTCCATTTTCAAAGGTCACTTTGATGCCTTCGATGATGTTCCCATTGTAGCTAAGCGGTTTTGTAGAAGTGACATAGCCTTCTGCACGACGGAAGTCAGGAGCTGTAAAGACCTCTTCTGTCGGCATGTTCGGCAAGAAGCCTTCGCCTTGGGCATTGATGGCTCCGGCAGATTCCCAAACGTGGTTTTTTGGCAAACCAAGGGTCAAATCGGTTCCTGGCGCTGTGTAATGAAGGGCTGAGAATTGTTCTTTATTAAGCATCTCTGCCTTGCTCTTGAGAATAGCCGCATGCTCTTCCCAAGCCTTAACTGGATCTTCTTCGTACACCCGGCAGGTCTTGAAGATTTGATCCCACAGGAGATCCACTGCTTCTTCGTCACTAGTCGCATTTGGGAAGACTTTTTTCGCCCATTCTAAACCAGCTGCTGCAGCAACTGTCCAGCTGACCTTGTTGGATTGAGTGGCGATGCGCATTGGTTTCATGGCCATGCCCAGAGCCTTAGCAGAAGCAGAAAGTTTCTCTGCATCGACGCCGTTCAAGGAACCTGGATCAGAAGAACGGACACCAAGACGACTGGCTTTGTGTTCCAAGAAGTAGTTCATCTCTGCAATCTTGTAGTCTGGCACATTGTCCAAGCGATCCATTGGCGCATGGAGGAATTTTTCCCGAGTAGTGAAGTCATCTGCCCATTGGACAATCACTTCGTGCGCCCCCAAGGCATAGGCTTCCTTCACGATCAAGTGGGCCAATTCTCTTTGTTCCACATCGATGTTCAAGACCAAGGTATGGCCAGGTTGCACGTTGATGCCATTTGCCACCAACAATTTCGCATATTTTTCAAGGTTTTCTTTAAAATTTGGTAAAACCATATTGACTCCTTCATAAGTGATGATCTCTACCTAGTATACCATAAGTCCATGTAGAATTCTTTTAGAACGTAAACAACCTTTTTTAATATAAGATAGGTTAAGTGATTCTGAAATGAAATAAAAATGAGTTCTTTTTAGAACGAATCAAGAAATACCGAAACTTTCCGCTGTGAGAAAAGTGAGAGTGGGACAGAAATCGGTAATTCGTTAGAATTCGATTTCGTCGTCCCACCTCCGCACAGTTGAGTAGGGCTGTAAAAGCTGATGAAATCAGCGTAGTAGAGCCCACTCAACCACTGCGTCTTGCTCGACAATCCAAAAACAAGAAGAGGCTAGGACTTTTGTCCCAGCCTCACTCGGAATTATTGAGACCTTAGGCTCAATAATTAGTCATGGAACTTCATAGAAGTTCGCTGACGTCCGTACTCACCTAAGGAAAGTTTCTAAGAAGATTTTGTCTTCAACTGAAAGGATTCCGCTCCTGCAGAATCCTAATTCTTCTTTCTCGATCAAGGAAGAACATAGCCCTGATCATCTACTGTATGGGGATGCCCAGAATTGCCATTCCCTCTCAAAGCTTCCAAATCTTGATCTAAAATTGAATTGTAATCTGTACTACCTTCACGGGTTACTCGCGTAGATACTTGGCGCAAGAGTTTTTCATTGAGATTACGAACCCAGCGACCATTACTATGGTCATTGGCCCGCATATAATTTTCTCTCACAATTTCTCCATAAAGGACTTCGTTGACTTGGTAGCCTTGCTTGCGCAATCCCAACAGACCGATCTCGACGATTTCATCTGGACTATAGTCTTCAAAGTCAAATGTAGTCGGGATCCGACTTTGCAGTCCTGAATTGACCTGCAGGAAGTCATGCATCTCTCTGGTATAGCCAGCAAAGATAATCACGATATCACGACGGTGGTCCTCCATAAATTTGAGGACTTCATCCAAAGCTTCCTTCCCAAAATCATCATTTGAACCGGTAAAGAGCGTATAGGCCTCGTCGATAAAGAGGACTCCACCCAGTGCACTCTCTAAAACTTCGCGCGTCTTCAAGGCTGTTTGACCTTGGTAGCCTCCAACCAGATTGCTCCGCGACACTTCGATGAATTTCTTCTGATTGATCACCCCTTTTTGGAAGAGGATATTACCTAAAATGCGGGCAACAGTGGTCTTCCCTGTACCGGGATTTCCAAGAAAGAGGGAGTGCAAGGTCGTATCTTCGACGGTTCCTCCTTGTTCGGCCCGTTTTTGGTTGAACTCAGCCATGGCTACGAACTGTTCCACTTGCTCTTTCACCTTGGCAATGCCAACCAAACGGTTGAGGGCGGCCATTCCATCTTCTTCCTTGTCAGCTCCTGCCTGGTACTTGCCTTGGTTCAGGACAGCATCAATATCACTGTTCAAAATAGTCTCAATATCATCGGAACCTTGGGCCACTACCCTATCTGCCATGGTCTTGGTCAATTGCTCATCGAGGTTACGGATCCAACGACCATTGCTCTTATCTAGTGAGGCATCATAAGCCCGCTTAATATGCCGCGCATAGTAGTCACGGTCTTCGAGCTTGTAGTCCCCTTTGCTTAAAATCATTTCCCCTAGTTGGACAATCTCATCTCCCGTGAAATCTTCAAAGATGAAATTATTTGGCACCCGAGAACGAAGGCCTGGATTGGTCTTTAAGAACTCTTCCATTTCCTTGGTATAGCCGGCAAAGATGATCATAATGTCATCGCGATTGTCCTCCATAAACTTGAGGATGGTATTGATCGCCTCGATCCCAAAATCCGCACCGCTGTCCTTTTTATCCAAGCTATAGGCTTCATCAATAAAGAGGATGCCTCCTCGCGCTTTTTCGAGCAGGGCCTGGGTCTGTTCAGCTGTTCCTCCAATATTCGAAGAGATCAGATCGGACTCCGTTGCTTCCACGAAACGGAATTCTTCTCCTGAGAGAACACCCGCATCAAAGAGCACTTGTCCCAAGAGACGGGCCACAGTGGTCTTTCCTGTACCAGGATTCCCCATAAAGGCTGCGTGGAGTGTTTGCTTTTCAGGAGCCTTGCCACTGGCGATTCGTTTCTTGTTAAATTCCACCATGTTGATCATTTTCTTGATCTCATGTTTAACTTTTTCAAGACCGATCAGGCCATTGAGTTCCTGAAGAGCATCTTGTTTCTTCTCTGGTCCAGACCCCGTTGTAGGGGTTGATGCCACCGTTGCATCCGATACTGGTCCCGTGGAAGCCACTTGCACATTGCCCTTGGCTACTTCTCTACCGATAAGATAGTCACAACCATCCTCGATTTCCTTGGTCAGATCACGCGCATCGCCCTGTATATAGGTTATGGTTCCTGCCTTCACAAAGGCCCCACCTTGAAGCCGGATATTGGGATCCGCAATCTTATGACAAATCATATGCTCAGCCATCAGCACACTCTCATCAAAAACTCCAAATGAAATGGTTTGGGCATTCTCATTCAAGAAAGTCGTTTCTCCAGTCAAAGAAGCAAAGGACTCTTCATAGACGCATAAAAATTCTGTAAATGTAGCCTGGTGAGCTCGGATCATACTATTGTATGAATTGATGGAGGTCATACGATCCGAATCCGAATTGAATTGAACATTGTTGTCAAGACAGATTCCAGTTCCTGTAGGTAACTCTATTTTACAGTTTTCAGATTCCCAGATGACATTCCTCAACCAAACTGGTGGAAAATCATTTTCCAGATCTCCACCTGTAATCGTTGAATTTTTTGCGATCACTTCTGAGTCCTTGGCATGGATCGTATTATTACCAAATTTTTCAATTTGGACATTTTCTAAGGTCAACTTAGAGCCTTCATTCAGCTTTATTTTAGAAAAAATCGTTGAATTCCGAATGGACAATTCCGAAGCAGAAATACCGATGGCACTTTGGTGTTTTTCCGGAACCTTCATTCCGACTCCTTCCAAAGTCATTTTCGAATGCGTATCCATATAGATAAAAAATTCATTATTTGTTGGAGTGGTTGCTTCAAAATAGACCTGTTTACAAGTGATGTCTGAGCCATTCCATAAGAGCAAGGCCGTATAATCCCCACCAACTTTAAACCACAGATCTTCAAATGTCACCTGAGCTCCCTCTACAAATCGGAAACAAGCCTCAATCGTGTTGTTAAACATGCGTCCATTGCCATTTGGATTTGGAACCACATGCCCCACAAAATGAAGGCTTTTATCGATCTCGATCACTTTATTTGTCGGCCATTGAAAGACGTACCCATTTTCAAACTCGATGGTATCTCCATCCTGCGCTTTTTCAACCGCATCCATAAAGTTCCAACTATTGTTGTAAGGCCCTACTAAATATCTCGCCACACCCCTGTCCTCTCTTTCATCTTTTTTGAAGAAAATCCCTTTCTTTCGGGTTGCTTCTCACAAACACTTGTTACTAAAAATTTTAACACATTCTAGGGCCAAAGAAAACACCTATCAGATCTGAGAGGACTGAAAAACCTCTATTTTCAAAAAGAAAATAGAGGCTATCATCTAATCTTTCAAGGCTGAACATAAGCCGGCTAGAGCCATTGCTCCTTAGAGCATGGCAGTGGAAAGGAGTAGCACATTGTCTGCCACTAACGAATCTTAAACACGTAGGTCCTCCATCAAGTCTGAGACCGATTCAAAGGGCTGACTCATGTTCCGATTTTGCTCTACATCCCTTACGACTTGGAGCAACTTCCCATGGTCGACTAATTTAACATCAAAAGGTAAGCCCTGATATTGAATAGCCTGACGAAGGAAAATGTTGATAGCCGTGGTCATATCCATTCCTAAATGATTAAATACCTGTTGGGCCTGTTCCTTAACCTCACTATCCAAACGAATACTCATGCTCGTCTTTGACATATTCTCACCTTCTTTCTATAGACTATTTTAACAAAAAGAAGGTTATTGTAAATCCATTGGATATACAACGGATGTCTATAAGCCAAAATATAGTAAAGAAATAAAATTAATGTCCCAAATATGGGAGATCTCAGTCTGAGTTTTAGTTTTAGAATATAATGTTGCTATCATAGATTAAGAGGTGAAAAATATGAACCAGATTACGAAACAATATAAATTACTATATTTCTTGCTCATTTTATTAAGTCTGACAAGTGCTCTTTTAATGACATTCTTCTCTCTGCAATTAGGAAGAATACTTGATAGTATATCTAATTCAAATAGTGGATTACTCTTTCATATCACTATTTCTGTAGGTTCAATTTTACTGTGGTTCTTGATTTCTTGTTCCTATTCCTATCTTAAAAACCAATATGTAAAAAAAGTTATTTTAGATCTAAAAAGGCGTCTCTTATTACATTATTTATCGCGTGAGTTTAACCAAATTGACAACTGTAACCATTCAGATTTCTTAAATAATATCACCAAAAACAGTGACCTTATTCAAGAAAATTTATTAATCCCTAAAATCTCTCTAATTGCAAATTTAGGGAGCCTTATCATGAGTGTAGTTGCTATTATCTATATAGAATGGCGATTAGCATTAGTCTTTCTTTTATTGTCGAGTATAACGATTTTTCTATCACAAATTCCTGGAAAGTTAATGACTAAATCAACTAATAATTATTCTCTACAAAATAATCACTATTTGTCAAAAATGACAAACTTTATTAATGGTTTTGAACAAATTAAGTTATTAAATATTCAAAGCTGGACCCAAGAAAAAATTCAGGGAATCAGTTTAGAATTTGAAGAGTCCAGAAAAATATATCAATTTTTAAAAGACTTAGCTTCAACTACTGGAATTTTACTAAGTTTTGGCTCTCAACTATCCTGTATGGTCGCTGGTATCTTTTTTGTAAGAAATAACTTACTGACTATTGGATTACTCGTAGCAAGTATTCAATTATTAAACGGTGTTTTTGCTCCATTACAATCTATTCTTTACAATAAAAATTTAATCAGCAGTAGCAAGTCCATTATTGATAATATCCAAGAAAATCTATATGAGACAAATCATGGAACTTTCCATAAAACAAGTACAATTGATTGTGATAACATTTCGACCATTTCTATTAGCCAATTACATTATGAAATTGAAAATAAAATATTATTTGATCATTTTTCCTATGAATTTAAAAAAGGCAAACGCTATGCGATTATAGGTGCTTCAGGAGCTGGGAAAACAACTTTAGTAAAATTAATACTAAATTATTATTCCAAAAATCTTTATGATGGGGAAATACAAATCAACGGAAAACAGAATATTGATATTCCCTCAGAGGAGTTATATAAAGATATCGCATTTGTGCAAAAAAATGACTTTCTGATTGAAGGCAATGTCCTAGAGAATATCAAACTGTCCAGAAACCTTTATTTAACTGAAAAATTAAGAAAAGCCTTAGGATTTAACGAAGACTTCCTTAATAAGAGTCTATTTCAATCAGGCCAAAGTATTTCAGAAGGAGAAAAGCAACGAATTGATTTAGCTAGGTTTTTAGTCAAACCATATTCTGTATATATATTTGACGAACCTACAAGCAACCTTGATCCAATAAAAGCCAAAGCAATGATGGACTACATTCTATCCATTAAAGATGCAATTGTTATTGTCATTACTCATGATCAAAGTCCAGAAATATTGGAAGAGTTTGATCACGTTATTACCTTATAGATAAATGGCCTAATCTACTAAATGAATGATGTGTTTCTCAAAGTATTCTTTGTAATTTTTGTAGATTATTTTATTGAAGAGTTTGAAAATTTTTAAAGCTTCTTCGATTTTTAAAAGCGATTTTTGATTATGATAGAATTTCAGTTCCAAATATCCATCTAAATACAGCAAAATAGTTTGTTCAAAAAAATCTGTGGAATCCGCTAATATATTCTTCGTAGCCTGTTTTAAAAATAAAGATTCCTCATATAAGTCGTTCTCAATCATTATAATCAAAGAATTGAGAAGTAGTTGAATGAGAGATTGTCTATTTCTAGGTATAGAACTATACAACTTCCCTTTGTTGAGCGCCTCTTTGGCATATCTGAATAATAAATCTGGAGATAGAACACGACAGCAATTTCCAAGGATGAGCGTTTCGTAATAACCCCAGTTTTCAACAGAAAATAAATAGTTTGTAAGATAAGAGGCGTCTTGACGACTCAATTGATGATTCTTATCCATTCCTGAAACAATACTTTCAATGAAAATAGCATTTAATTTATGGTAATGAGAATTTGTCCCATGAAAAAGTTCTATTTCTTTCTCTACCATATCTAGTAATGCTTGAGCATCTTCATTATATGCAGCCTGTTTAATAGAAGCTATTAAGGTACTAAAATCCGAAGGTTGATAATGATTACAGATAAGCAGAAATTCTTCTAGTGTTACTCCTATTCTTTCAAGAAGATACAATAACTTAAAGACAGAAATCTCTGTTTCTCCTAATTCAAATCTAGATATTTGAGATTTTGAAATTTCAGCACCTGCTAATGAAGAAATAGAAATCCCCTTTTCTTCTCTTATTTTCCTATAAGTTTCACCTAAAATCATACTTATCTCCATTCCATATCGAAAAGTTATTAAGGTATAGCAAACACTACTTCCGTTAAGCTTACTCTTGTTTGAGAGTATCATTATTAGTAATTTATAGCAATCATTTTTGACAATTTCAATATATAACTTCCTAAAGTTTTAGTCTTTGGATAAAAACTTATTTATATTCTATCATATCTAAAAACCAGTAGAAATGAAAATCATAAAAAATCATCTCTACTGGTTTTACTGTTAAGTCTTAATTAGATGAAACTTAATCAACTTTTGTGAATGGATTTCCCCCATCAAAACAAATCATCAAACAAACTCAACTGATTATCCTCTGGCATATTGCCAAGAATGCCCATTTCATCCATCTTTTCAACCAGGGTTGAGGAGACACCGCCACGCTTACGGAGCTCGGTCTTAGAAAGGAATTCTCCTTCTTCACGCGCCCGCACGATTTGTTTGGCAACGTTCTCTCCTAGACCATCCATCGCGACAAATGGTGGAATCAGGGTATCCCCATCGATCAAGAATTCTGTTGCCTGACTACGATAGAGGTCTAGCTTGCCAAACTTGAAACCCCGCTCCCACATCTCATTGACAATCTCAAGGGTGGTGTAGAGGTCGATCTCTACGTTGGAAGCTTCGTTGTTCTTGCGTTTCTCAGCGATTTCCTTCATCCGAGCTTTCACGGACTCAAGGCCAGCCCCCATGGTTTTGATGTCAAAGGCCTTGGCGCGAATCGAGAAGTAGGCACAGTAGTAATAGAGAGGATGATGCACCTTAAAGTAGGCCACACGAAGGGCCATCATAACATAGGCCGCCGCATGGGCTTTGGGGAACATGTACTTGATCTTTCCACAGGATTCGATGTACCACTCAGGAACATTGTTTTCCTTCATGGCTTGGATGTAGCCATTGCGCTCTTCTTCTGAGATCTTAAGCCACATGCCTTTCCGCACACGCTCCATGATGGTAAAGGCCATCTTAGGCTTGAGCCCCGCGTGCATGAGGTAAACCATGATGTCATCCCGACACCCGATAACAGTCGATAGATCGGCAATACCCGCCTTGATCAAGTCTTGGGCATTTCCCAACCATACGTCGGTACCGTGAGACAGACCAGAGAGCTGAAGCAACTCCGCAAAGGTCGTCGGATGGGTTTCATCGACCATCCCACGTACGAAATTTGTCCCAAACTCTGGAATTCCCAGCATACCCGTAGAAGTCCCAATCTGCTCAGGAGTTACTCCTAGAACGTCTGTCCCAGAAAAGAGAGCCATGACGTCTGGATCATCCATAGGAATTTCATTGGGGTCAATGCCTGATAAATCTTGAAGCTTGCGAATCATAGTCGGATCATCATGCCCCAGTACATCGAGCTTGAGGACGTTCTCATCGATATCGTGGAAGTTAAAGTGAGTGGTCTGCCATTCAGCGGTCACATCATCTGCTGGATACTGGACCGGAGTAAAGTCATAGACATCCATGTAGTTTGGAATAACAACGATTCCCCCCGGGTGCTGACCGGTCGTCCGCTTGACACCAGCTGCACCTAGAGCGAGGCGCTCGACCTCAGCATCTCGGTAGTACTTGCCAAAATCACGCTCATAGCCCTTGACAAAACCGTAAGCAGTCTTGGCTGCGACGGTACCAACCGTCCCTGCCCGAAAGGCATACTGCTCGCCAAAGATATCTCGCACGTCCAAGTGGGCACTGGGCTGGTCTTCCCCAGAGAAGTTCAAGTCAATATCGGGTACCTTGTCTCCATCAAACCCAAGGAAGGTTTCAAAAGGAATATCCTGCCCATTTTTGCTGAGCTTGTGGCCACAGTTTGGACAATCCTTGTCCGGCATATCAAAACCAGATCCATACGTCCCATCTGTGATGAACTCACTGTATTGACACTGGCTACAGACATAGTGAGGCGAGAGCGGATTAACCTCAGTGATCCCGATCATGGTCGCAACGAAACTAGATCCGACGGATCCACGCGATCCAACCAAGTAGCCCCGCTTATTGGAGCGATGCACCAGCATTTGCGAAGCTAGATAAATCACGGCAAAGCCATTCCCCAAGATAGAGGTCAATTCCTTTTCGATCCGCAGATCCACAATATCAGGGAGGGGATTGCCATAGATCTCAAAGGCCCGCTTATAGGTCAATTCCGCAACTGTTTCTTCGGCCTTGTCGATAAATGGTGTATAGAGGTCGCCCTTGACCACTTCAACCGGCTCAAAGGTCTCTGCCAGCGCATTGGTGTTTTCAATAACAATCTTGCGCGCCAAGTCTTCTCCCAAAAAGGCAAATTCATCCAGCATTTCATTGGTGGTTCTGAAATGCGCTTTAGGAAGTGGCGCTGGCTGGGCATCTTCTCCATGCCCGATGGTCCGGTTGATCATGGCCCCTTGACCTAGACTGCGGACAATGATCTCCCGATAGATCTCATCTTCCGGTTCCAGATAGTGGACATTTCCTGTCGCAAGAACGGGCTTGCCAAGGCGATCTCCCACTTCGATCAAACTCTTGATAATGGTCTGGAGCTCGTCCATGTCCTTGACCTGCTCCTTGGCGATGAGAGGCGCATAGATAGCCGGTGGCATAACCTCGATAAAGTCGTAGTACTTGGCCACTTCGACCGCCGCATCCACCCCTTGCGACATGACCGCATCAAAAACTTCCCCTTCTGAGCAGGCTGAGCCAAGGATCAAGCCCTCGCGGTGGGCATCCAGCACGGTCTTGGGAATCCGTGGGACTCCTTCGAAATACTTGGTCCCAGAAAGCGAGACCAGTTTAAACATGTTCTTAAGGCCGGTCTGATTCTTGACATAGAGAGTCGCATGCTTGACCCGGGCCTTCTTATAAGAATTCTCATCGATCAAATCGATATTTAGATCCTTGAGATTGGTCACCCCATGCTTTTCAGCGACTTCTTTGATAAAGATAAAGAGCAGGCGTCCCGTTGCTTCCGCATCGTAGTTGGCCATGTGGTGGTGCTCCAAGCCCACTCCAAAGCGCTTGGTCAAAGGTCCCAAGCCATGCCGTTTAAAATCTGGGTAGAGGTTACGGGCAAATTCCAGGGTATCGATGACTGGCTGGGTAATCTTTGGTAAGCCGTGACGCTCATAGTTGGCATTCATGAAGCCCACGTCAAAGGTAGCATTATGGGCGACAAGAACCGTTCCCTCACAAAAGGCCTGAAATTCCTTCAAGACCTGCACCAAAGGTTTAGCCCCACGGACGTGCTCGTTGGTGATCCCAGTCAATTGGGTCGTAAAGGCAGACAGAGGATGGCCCGGATCGATAAATTCGTCAAACTCCTCAATGACATTGCCCTTGTACATCTTAGAAGCGGCAACCTGGATCAAGTCATTGTAAATGGCTGAAAGTCCCGTTGTTTCCACGTCAAAGACCACATAAGTCGCTTCATTGAGGTCCAGATCCACCTCGTTATAGGTGATGGGCACCTTGTCTTCTACGATATTGGCTTCCATCCCATAGATCAGCTGGATCCCAGCTTTCTTGGCTGCTTTAAAGCCATGTGGGAAGCTCTGCACATTGCCATGGTCGGTAATAGCCACCGCCTTGTGGCCCCACTCAGCTGCCTTGGCAACCAGCTCTTCGACTTCCGGCAGGGCATCCATGGTCGACATATTGGTATGGGCGTGAAATTCCACCCGACGCTCACCCTCTGGCATCAGGTCCTTACGGGTATAATGCACGACTTCCTGGATGTCTTGAACATTCATGGTCAAGTCGCGCGTGAAATTGTTCATTTCGATATTTCCTCGCACCCGGAGCCAGCTGTTCTTCTTGATCATGTTAAACTTCTGGGCTTCTTCCTCATTTTTGACCCATTTCTGAAGGGAAAAACTAGAAGTATAGTCGGTCATCTTAAAGCTGATCAAGACCCGACCGGTCCGTGTCACCTTGTGCTCCACGTCAAAGACCACACCCTCAAAGACAATCCGGTTCTCTTCCGTCGTGATCTCGATCATCGGAGTGATCTCAGCCTTGTCTAGCTTAGGTTTAGCCGCCGCCTTCTTAGCCTTGAAGTCAAAAGCCGGCTTTTCCTCAACTGCTGGTGGCGGAGCCATCTGAGCCAAGGATTCCATAGCCCGCAAAGTCTCTTCATTGGCTGCTTGGAAGATCTTTTCATTTTCCTGCTCAAAGCGCGCCACTTCTTGCTCTGTCAACTCTTCATCAGACTCCACTCGACAGGTGAAATGCGGAAAACCAAAGGCTTCCAACTGCTTGGCAAGATTGGGCAAATGGTTCTTACGGAAATGCTCCGTATCGACCGAAGAAGGCCCTGAGATGATCAACTCCTGCCCTTCTGCGCGCACCTGCAAGTCTTGGTAAAGCCCCTTAAAGCCTTGACTCGCGCAAGGGCCATCCTCAAAGACCTCACGATAGTAGGCCTGCAATAAATCCGCAGAAAAGGCCGGATTGGCCACTTGGATGGTAAAGGTCGCTTGGTTTCCCGTCTTTGAAAATTCGTCCTTCAAGCGCTGGCGCAATTCCTTAAACAAAGCAATCGGCAAGACTTCCGCAAAAGCAAAGCGGAACTCCCAGACCCGACTAACCTTGTGCACCACGACTTCTTGAATCTCCGCATGCAAAAAGGCACTGGAAGATCGCATCTCCAGCGGCATATCCAGCTGATCCATTAAAATTTCAAAGGTGTTGGACATTGTTTCTCCCTTGATCTTGATTCTTTTGCTCATTTTTGAGCGGCCTACTTTCTAGCTGGAAAATAGACCATTCCAAAACATTCGTAACCCTTATTTTATCACAATTTAAGGATTAATTCGAGGGAGAAGTGAAGACGAAAAAATCACCGTTAGGACGGTGATTTCTCGATGATTGGTCAACAGCAGGCAATCTTGATCACTCTCCACTTGTCGCCTCTGTCTCTGAGCTGGAGCTCGGTGTCCGCAGCAAGTCCTTCATCTGCGACTGGACCGCTTCTCTTGAGCTTTGTTCTTTCTTTTGGATATTCTCCACAGCTGGCTGCAATTTCTGCTGGACTTCCACTTTTTCCTCTTGCTCTTTTTGCGCTTGGAGGGTCGGACGGTACATGGCAAAGAAAGCCCCGATGACTACGAGCAAAGCAATCAGGCTCACCCCATAGCGTTTTGACTGCTCCTGAGAGTCAACCTTGACGCCTTTGACTGACAAGTCCTTCCACTCAGGATGCTCTTTCTCACAAGCAACTTTCTTGGTCTTTGTTGGCATGACCAAGACTTGGTTCATCAAGGAAATCATCCCCATGACCACGAGCAAGTAAGGAATATAGCGCGATTGATTAAGGATCATAACGATCAATAACACCAGACCGATCCCCGCAATCCCCAGATTAAACGCAAAACGCATCAAAAATTCTTTTTTCAGCTGTAAGTAAGCTTCTTTTGACATCGGTTACTCCTCATTCATTATTTATAATGCAATCCTTACTATCATACCGAAAATTAGGTTGAAGAGCAAGTTCGTCACTAGGTGGAGAGAGTTGAGGGATAAAAAAGAGAGAACCGTGATTCTCTCTAAAATTAATAGTATAGATCTTCAGTATAAACTATTGATGATAAAATTCTATCGTGTTATTTAGATTTCGTTACACCTTTTTTAATAGTCTCTGAGTTCTCATCAAGCCAACGTTGATAGATTTCAGCAAATCGCTCCTCTTCTTCATCGCTATAACCAGGATACACAACTTTATCTACATCTTCACAATTAAAATAGAATAACTGTTCTGGATTTAACCCTATCGGATAGAGCGCAGCTGAATAATCAAAAAGAACACTTTCTCCATTTTGATCAATAGTCACACCTCTATTAAGAATCATGAGTTTTTGACTTCCTTCTTTTAAGTATACAATTGTTCCAATCGGTAATATTGACATTTTTTCTCCTAGATCTATAATTTATTTTCCAAAAATATTTTTAAATATATACTTATATTACAATTCTTTAATTTCATTTAATACTAGAGTCTTATAGTACTCTGGGATTTGTGGCATCCTCATAAACACAAAACCAAACCACGATATAATACCATTCACAATTAATAATGCTCCTTCAGTTCCATTATTAGTTCCTATAAAAAAACTCAAACAAACAATATTAGCTATTATTGTGATATACCAATCAAACATTCGTTTTCCTTTTGGTTCAAAAACAAGACAGTATGATTTGCTTTCTTTAGGAATTCTCGAGTCAAATGTCAGTTTGGCACGTTTTCCATACCAAACGGCCATTAGATAAGATAAAAGCATTGAGAAAGCAAATATCCCCAATTTTAAAATAATTTGTTGACTGACTCCCCAGTTAATAAACACCTGTTTCATGAACCTATAAGAAATACCAACCAGTGGTTGGACCATAATGGCTACAGTAGATGTTCCTAACCGAGTTTTAGATTTTATTTCAAAACTATTATTGGAAGGAGATAACTCAACCATATTCGCTATAACTTTCTTAGGAAGCCAACCCAAGAAATAGGATTTTCCTTTTATCGAAGTAGAATCTAAAATGAATTTTTTATTGTTGTACTCAACGATTCTAAAAACCGCTATATTCGAATATCTAAATTTTAATTCCAAAATTACCACCCAAACACTTTTTAAATTTTGTTATAAGTTACTTTATACCTTTTTAAGTTCTTTAAATTCCAAGTATTTCCTTTGATAAGCATAAGTCAACGGAATAACGCCAGATTCAATCCAAATAAATACATAAGCCAACATACCATTCAACACTAGAATGGCAGCTTCTGTTCCATCATCTTCTCCCATATAAATGGCTAAAGCGATCGCATGTAAAAGAATAAACAGATAGGCATGGAATTGTCTTTTTTTCTTAGTATTCTGAAAGACTATTTTAATCCTCTTCTTTTCCTGCGATAAACGACTTGAAATCTCCTTCCTAGATTTCATTAAAATACTTTGATAGACAATATAAGCTACCAAAATAGATATAGGAAATAAAGATACTTTTAAATACAGATTATGACTAATATCATAATATCTAAAAATTGATGTTGCTACTCTATACAAAAGAAGGCCAAAAAAACCACCTACCATACTCATTCCTGAAGGCCCCATATTAATTCTTTTGTCAAAATTTTTATTCTGACTATCAAGTTCTATCAAATCCACTTCAAGAGTTTCAGGGGAAAGTCCCCAATAATAACTCTTTGGTGTCGTGGAGTTGGAATCGAGAACATACTTTTTCTCTCCCATCTCTAACACATCAAAATAAGCAACATCTAATCCTCTAAAATTAATTTTCACCTTTACCACCCAAACACTTTCTGAATTGATTTAAAACCTGAATCGATAGCATTACCAACGTTTTTGATTCCTTTGCGCCATCAAATCGATGTCGCTAGCCACTTGATTCGTTTTCCAAGGAAGTGTTGCCCGCACTACCCGATAATATTTCAGGCTATTTCGATAGTTCTGACCATCCACTCTATATTCTACAATTGGGACATCTACAATCTGTGTCCTCTTATAGCCAACTACCACTCCCTCAACGCTCTTTGACGAGAGGGCTCTAATCCTAACTTCTCTTTTATAAAAATGACCAAAAAAGAGTACGGCAAACAAGGAAAATCCAATAGTGGCCATACCACTTACTATAAGTATTCTGATATCGGGCATACTCATCACCTACTTCATCATAATATCTGTGATACTCAGACTCATCTTCGTTTCATCTGATATCTTCTCTACGATCGAGCTTTGTTCACTCGTCAAAGGAAGCAATAAGAGAGTCGCAGATTGGGTCGATAACTTAGGGTTATTCGATAGACTATACTGGACCACTTGATCTTGGTAAACAGATTGGCCATCATAACTCCAGCTAATTTTAAAGGTCGCATCATGATCAATATTCGTTGTCGTTTTGTAGAGCAACATAAACATTGCATATTCCTGTTGCTCTACAGTATAGGTGTTCCCTGTATAATACACAGTGATATCTCCTTGATCGCCAACTTCCGGATGCTCTTTAACTAACTTTTTCCCCAGTTCCATCAAATCTGATGTCTTTCCTTCGAATTGAGGAGCCACTACAAATTTCAAGATCTGTTCCTCTTGAGCAGACGAGGAGGCCTTTGTAGTTTGCTCCGTTTTGCTTGCGGTTGCCTCCTTGGCCTCTTTTTTCGTCTGAGCACAAGCTGTTAAAACAAGCACACTCACCAACAATACTAGCATCTTTTTCATGGATCATTTCCCTCCTTTTATGATTGAGTGAGATTCAAAAACATTTTCTACTATCATACTGGAAATTAGTTTGAAGAGCAAGTTCGTTACTAAGTGGAGAAAGTTGAGAAAAGATATAGAAATAAATCACAGTCCCCTCCCTTCTCATTTATAATATTTCCCCTTAAAAATTGTTTTTTCCCTTAAAATGGATTGTATTTTAAGGGAAAAATACTACCACAAGATAAAAAACCACCCAAAGGTGGTTAAGAGTATATTCTTCAAAACATAATTCTTTAACACTGAACAAAAGTATAGCCTCTCAAAATAATATTCGAAAAACTAGCTTAATACAGTGAATGATAGATCAAAGTAATTTTTTAAAGTGAGGAAAAACTTGTGAAACAAATTTCCTATGGATGTGGCCGTTTTAAAGTTCCTAAAATAATTTCATGACAGAAAAAATTTTCCTTATCTATCAACTCAAACAGTCCACCCAAGACATTTGAATCGTGCAGACATAGAGCTTTTCCCTCTCCAATCTTATTACTTGATCACTTTCCTAGGAACCTTAAGTGTTTTGGTCCAATTCTCATAAATTTCTAAAAAGCGGTCTTCTTCCTCATCTGAATAGCCTTCAAATACCACTTTGTCAATATTTTCATGTTGAAAGAAAATCGTCGATTCTGTTTGAAGACCTAATGGGTATAAGACACCCATGTAGTCAGCAAACACTTGTTCTCCCGTTTCTTCGTCGTCAAAAATAACTCCACGACCAACAATCATTAATTTCTGTGTTCCTTCTTGAAGATATATAATGCTACCTAACGGTAATAATTCTTTTTTATTATTCATTTTTCAATAACTCCTTGTGTTTTTTTAAATATTTTTTCCCATACCACTCTTCTACTGACTTGCCTTCCCAGCCACGGTATTCTTCAGGATATTTCCATTTGTAATAAGCATAAAGAAAATAAGGAAACTCCATAAAAATAAGCATGGCAATTATACCAATATTCATTGCGATCCAACATATGAAGAGACCAAAAAGAGTTACGGAAGGGGAAAAATTAATGGATAAGGATTTTAAAATATAATTAATAATCACACCCAAACCCAGTATACCTACTCCATAAATAGAAATACCTTTGGCAATTTTATCTAGTAAGGTAGGGGTATTAACTTCTCCATACATTCGGCTTTTCAAACTTTTAAATTCTGTTCTTAACATCCAATAAATTAAGGTTAAAAAAATACAAACTAGGGCAAAAAATCCTAAAGTTGTTATAAATGGCAATGCTAAACCAAGAGTAGCGAGGTTGAACTCTATAACAAACCAAATCAAAAATGTTGTGACGTGAAAGTGAGTTCTATAAGGGATAATAAATAAGGGCTTGAAAGTTTTTCCAATTAACACGAAGGAAAGCCAAATCAATAACCCAATTACATAAACTGGAGCTGTTAAAAAATTGTGATTAGATATAGGAATAGTTAAATTTTTTGGATCACTGCTATGAAGCATTATTGAAAAAGCAAATAATAAGAAGTTCAATCCGATCGGAAAAATGAGTGTCAATAGACCATATAAGAGAGCATTTTTGAAATTGCCAACTATATTCCTTGGGGTTTTAGATACTTTTTTATCTTGTTCTTTCAATTGATACTGTATAAACCCATCATCTTCCAGATTTAAACTCTCTTCAAAACTGGCCTTAAAAATTGATTTCTTTTTCATTTTTTTACTCAAATCCAATTTTAATACCTCCTTGTGTTTTTTTTATATTTTTCCATACCATTATTCCACGGTTCCCCCTTCCCATTCACGGTATTCTTCAGAGTATTTTTAATTTTGTAGTAACTTCCTAAAAAGAAGGTGAAGTCCATAAAGACAACCATTGTCAAGAATTCGATATCTAGGACGATTCCTATCAATGATAAAGCTAATAGGGTTAAATTTTGTGAAATTGCTAGTCCTGAATAGGATAAAACTATTATTATAATTACAGCAATACCTAATAAACCTGAATCATATAGAGCAATATCACGCGTTACTCTATCAAGTATAGTAGCACCACTGTTTTCACCAAAAAAACGATTATACAAGTTTTTATTCTCAGTACGAATAAATAACAGCCCAATAATTAGTAGTAGAAAATAGATACCTAATGGTTTCAAGGTTGGTAAAGCCACTCTTATTCCTAATAAATTAAATTCAATACAAAACCAAATTAAAAAAATTCTGGTGTTAATAACTGAAGCTTGAAAATTGGTATTGATAAATCTTTAGGATCTGCATCATTTAGAGAAAATGCGAATAAGGCAAGGAGAAAATTCACCCCAAATACAAATAAAATAGTGAAAATAACACTTTTTATCCTGGAACCAATACTTGGTCTCCCATTATTCAAACCTTTCCCTAAATGTTCGTAATAATCTTTCTTAGCAAACTGAAGTGATACATCATCTAATAAATTAAAACTCTCTTAAAAGCTAGCATAAAAAATAGATTTACTCATATCTCTCAACCAAATCCCAATGCCTTCCCAATTCCACCAATTCCCTTAGATATAGCTCCTCCAAAATCTTTCAAAGCTTTACCCGCACCATCAATCATTTTCTTTGTCTCTTTTACAGGATTATCAAAGAATTTTGGATTCAAAGCTTTTATACCTTGAATTCCTGCTCCAACAAAGAAACCTATTCCGGCTCCAGCAGCTTGACTGACACCTGGTACTGGAATGAAACTCGCTACGGCTGCACCTATAGTTGCACCTTCTAAAGGCCCGACACTACTTATTGCAGAGAGTGCACCTTTTCCTGCAGCTTTTCCTATATCTTTTGATTTGCTATATTCGTTTGCTCCACTAGAAATTGCTGTGATTCCAAGATCCGCAAATGTTAGTACTGTTCCCGCCTTGCCCAAAAATTTAGCTACTTTTGGAAAATATTTGAGACCTTTTCCTAATAATCCTGATGCCTCTTCTCCCCCTTTCATGTATTTACCTAATTTCGCTAATCCAGTGTCTCTCACACCTTCTAATCCTTTTTTTACAATGGCTTCAACAGGATTTGCTATATCAGAAATTTTTTCAAAAATCGTTTGTACAATCTTGCCTCTTTTTCCTAATGATTCATACCAGGCCATCGCGTCCATTACACCACTTACAAATTTCCTACCTTTTGTTCCTTTATCAACTGAATCTAATAATCCTATTATACCATCTGATTGTAGGAAAGCCTTTGTCAATTTTTCAGGTGTTAAACCAAGTATTTGCGCACCTCTCTTAAACCAGTCATTATCATCAAGATCTTGTATATTCTTGTATAATTTTTCTAAATCATTCTTAGAATTACCACGGGCAACAACTTTAGTTTTTTTAATTACAAACTGTGCAACTGCCTTAGTTACCGAATCTGGAAGCTCTCTTCCATATCTATTTTTATATGCCTCGATCTTCTTCACATCATCATCAGATAGTTCCTTACCTTGATTTGCTTTCTCAAGAACCTTCTGATAATCTTCATCTATCTTGGCTTTCTTATCCCATTCGCCTTCGATACTCTTAGCCCAGTTCAACGTTTTCCCAGAATGTTTGGGGAAGGTTCCACCGAAACTTGCAAAATCACCATGAATCATATTCAGACCTGCTGAGAGATTTTTCACCACAGTGTCCATGCTCTTTTTAGCATCGCCTTCAAAGACTTCATTGGAACTTCCTGCAAATAGATTCAACTTACGCAATTTATCCATCTTCTCATTTTTTTGAGATGTGAGGGTATCCATACGATCAGATATACTTTTGAGTACGTTTCTATCCGCATGGTCGCTTCCTTCCATAGCACGAAAAGTACCTCTGATTCCACTAATACTACTCTCGAGGCTTTGAATTTCACTTTCAAGTACGGCTGAATCCAGATCTTCGTTTCCAACTTCTGAACGATATTTTGACGGGAGTTTGGGTACGGCTTCGCTGAGGTACTCCGAATACATGATGGCCCCTTTAATTAGTGGCGTAATCACACTCACTCCATATTTTTTACCTGAATCATAGGCACTCCCTTGTAAGTCACCCGCTCCATTAAAATTAGAGAGAGCTGTGACGGCTGAGTTATAGGCTGTTACCCTAGCCTTTCCAACGGAAGACATGGTCTGTCCTTGTGTATCCGATGATCCTAATACCATTTTGACCATATTACTTTTTCGACTCCTGTTCTATTAATAGTTTCTTTCTAGCGTGGTAGAGTTCATTTAATTGCTCATCCAGCTGATTTTCTCGCTTCTTAATATCTGCTCTTCGTCCTTCAGACCATTCTTCAACCATAGCTCCGATGCCTTCTACACTCACGATTAGATTTTCGTAGACTTGGTAGTCTTTGGAAGATATAGGAAGCGTTAAGATCTGACGAAGAGGTTTTAAGCTTTGTCGATGTAGTTCAAACATTTCCTTCTCTGCTCGCTCCACTTTCCTTTTTTCTAAGTTCAGTTGATCGAGCGATTGGGCAATGTTTTTCTTCTTTTTATCGATCTCTTCTAAGGTGATTGGTTTCATTATTCCGCAAAGTATCCTGAATTTGGTACAAACTCTCCGCTATCACCAGGAGCTGCACTGGTTTCTGGCAAATTAGATGTATTGGCATCGATGTTAGACGCGATATTACTATCCATGGCTACAAATTCTGCTGCAACCCCATGGATCAATCCTACAAAATCATTTAGCACACCACTAATTGAGGCCGCATAGTTGGCTTCTTCTGGAATTTTTTCTGCAGCTGTACTGTTTCCTGGATACTCACTTGATCCATCCAGTGTGACGGTATCAGCTGATGTTATACTTCCAGCCGCCCTCGCTATCCCTGAAGCGATTGTACTTGCGACATCTTCTCTACTCTGTATTGGTGTCATATAGTTACCTCCCTATCCATTCTTGGTGATTTTAAGTTTAATTGCTTGCTTGCGATCATGCAAGTAGATTTCATCTGAAGCAAGACGCGCTTCTCGATTATTATAAGGCTTATCTAGGAACAGTTGGTCCATCAATCTCATACCGATCATAAACCATTGAGCATTTCCTTTGAGATATTTAGGTACTTCATTGATGTTATTTCCAAGATAGGCATATTCACTTCCTATTACAAAGTGCATACCAACTCGTGGTCCATTGTCAAATAGATAGCGTAAATCTTTTTCTGTAAGTCCCTGATCGACGATAGGCTTAATAGTTGGCATCATGATCAACCAGTCTGAATACAGATCTTTTTCAAGACGACGATCAACCTCATAGATTAATTGTTTAGCAATTTCAGAGATTTCTTGGCTACTACTAATATAAGTAGAAACTCTATCCTTATAGGCAATACATTCTTCTAATGGATCCACTAGCATGATATGTAATTTTGATCCAAATTGAAGTGCTGTATTTAACAAATGTTTTTGCTGATTTTCCAGTGATTCTGGAGAGTCTGCCATAAATACCAGATTTTTCAAGCGATCAAATGGAATCTTGACCGTTTTGACCATTTCAAAGTCAAGTCCAATTGGAAATTCTAGATTTTCCATAGACTCTTTCACATCCTCACGTCCGTAGAAGGCTGCTTCTGTCAACTCATCTGGCACCATTGGGATGCCTGCTGGTGTGTGGCCTGTCCACATCTCTTTGAGGTTTTGGACTTGGTCGCGGAGGTTGTTAATGATTTGGATATCATTGTCCCCTGCGACTGGTAGGGCGAATTGGACGACATCGACTTCGTCACGCTTCATGAGGGCCCGTCCCTTGATATCTTCCATTGTAGATGCTAGTGGGGTTGCTCCCACGATACCGCGGACTTCAGAGATGTCATTTTGTGGCAAGGTCAGCTGGTGCTTAAAGTTGGAATAGAGCTGAGCCCGTAGGTTGTTCTGACGGCTAGCTGTGATGATCAAGTGCACACCGATGCTGAGACCTTCACGAGAGATCCGCATGAAGAGCTTGAAGAGGTCTGTCTCATAAGGCTCGTCCTTCATAGACTCATAGCTATCCATGAGGATAACCATGGTTGGCTCTTGCTTGCCGGTCACTTCACGGTAGAGGGCGATGGTGCCGACACCATGCTCAGAGAGGAGTTTCTTACGACGATCCAACTCGCGGTTGATGATCCGGATGAATTTCTGGATTTTTTCCGTCTGATCGAGCAAGAGACTATCGGCCACATGTGGCAATTGAGTCAAGGGTGCTAGACCATTGGTTCCGAAATCCAGCAGATACATGGTCAGATTTTCTGGACTCTGCTTGCGGGCCAGATCCATTGCGGCTGTCTGTAGGAAAGTGGTCTTTCCTGTACCTGGACTTCCGTAAAGGAGGATATTCCCATCTTTTGACAGATCGATGTCGACCGCTTCTTGCTTTTGCGCTTGCGGGATATCGGCGACCCCGATCAAGACGCTCGGAGCTGTCCGTTTTTGCCAAGCCTCAATCGGCACGATCTTGTCCAACTCATCCAGCGTGATCCGCTCTTTGAGAGGTGGCAACCATGGTTGGGCCACAGCTGCGATGCCTTCTTCTTGGTGTAAGTGATTGATCTCTTGCACGATGACATCCAGCTCTGTTGGCACCTCCTTGATTTCTTCTGCCATATCAAGACCAGAGAGGTCTTGGTTGAGGACTTCGTATTGGCCCAGTTCATTGATCAAGTAGATGGTATGGTCTTCGATCCCTAGCTGGTCCTTCTCAGGCTGGTAGTCTGCTCCTGACCAAGCAGTTTGGAAGAGTTCATAGACTTCGTTATTCCCGACTTGGAGGTAGGCACGACCGGTCTGCGTGATCTCAGCCGCATCTGCCGTCCTTAGCATCTCCATGGAGTCGCCACGGTCAGCCACCTTGAGGGCTAGCTTGAAGCGGGAGTTGGACCAGATCTGGTCATCCACGACCCCTGAAGGTTTTTGCGTCGCAAGGATCAAGTGTACCCCGAGGGAACGCCCGACACGCGCGATAGAAACCAGCTCCTTGATAAAGTCTGGTTGGTTGACCTTGAGCTCGGCGAACTCATCACTGATCAAGAAGAGATGAGGAAGCGGTTCAGTCGCTTCACCCAGTTTAAATTTCTTTTGGTATTGGTTGATATGGTTGACCCCATATTGACCAAAGAGCCGCTCCCGACGATGGATCTCCGCATTGATAGAGGCCAAGGCACGCATGGACTGGGCACCATCCAAGTTGGTGATGGTCCCCAGCAAGTGAGGCAGATCCTTGAAGAGATTGGCCATTCCCCCACCCTTGTAGTCGATGAGGAGGAAAGCCACATCATGTGGGTGGAAGTTGACGGCAAGGCTCAGGATATAAGACTGAATGGTTTCAGACTTACCAGAACCGGTTGTCCCTGCGATCAAGCCGTGTGGTCCATGAGCTTTTTCATGGAGATTGAGGTAGACCAAATCGTCCTTCCCACGCAACCCAATCGGCACGGCCAAACTTTGGTAAGGAGCATGGCTCTCCCAACGACTCAAGACCTTGAGGTCATTGAAAGTTTCCGCCTGGTACATTTCAAGGAAGGTCACCGAGTCTGGAATGGAGCTCTTGAGCTGTTGGATATGCTTGAGAGGCGCAAGGCCGCGCGAGATGGCTTCCTTGTCATAACCTTCAGGGAAGTGATCCAATTGGAAGTCAAGCTCCCGAAGAATCCCTTCTTGCAAGAGCAATTGCCCTTGGTTGCGGTCCTTGATGGAGATAACCGTTTGGATATTTTCAGAAAGAGATGAGAGCACGTCTGCCACATAGATGATGGAGCAGCCGAGCTCAGTCGGATCCTCGCGGAAGAACTCCATGATGACATGGTCCAAAATCAAGGTCTCATCGGTGATGAGCACCACATAGTGAGGGTGGAAGATCTTGGTGTCATTGGCTTTTTCTTCCTCTTTTTGCGCCTTACGGAGCTTGAGGATTTGGTTGAGACTGTTCAAGACCTGATCGCGTGTCCGCTGATTGTAGACAAAGCTACGGACATTCATATCTTGCAAGGTCGCATGAGGCAACCAGCGCATCCAATCCCAGCTTTCTTTTTCCTCTTCTGGAATGATCGGAATAATGGTCAGATCATGGTAAGAGTGAAATACAGCCAATTGGGCAACCAGGAGTTGCAACTGCTCGAGCACGATAGGACGAGGACCGACATAGCCGACCGGTCCCCGATTAAGGCTAGCTACAATCGGAAGATTGTCGATCTTTTGATGGGCCTTGAAAAGGGCATAGCCTTCTTCTTCCAAGGCATCTTTCTTCCCACTGCGTTCTTCCTGACCATATTTGAGCTCATAGCTGGTTGGGACCTTGCCCAATCCTAAACGATAGGCCAAAAAATCAAAATGAAGCGGTGTTTTTTCGTAGATCCGTGAGTCATAGCGTTTGACCATCTTGGTCAAGTCTTCGATCGCTGGGAAATGGTAAAACATGCCTTCTCGTTGCTTGCGAGAGAGCTGCTCCAAGTCCTTGGCCTTGTCCTTGAGATAGAGATGGTAGAGCTCCACGCGCTCTTTCTTGTCTTCTTTGTATTTCTTACGATTTTTGAAGAAGCTTTGGACTGAAAAGATCACACTGACCACAGACATGGATACTGTCGCGATGATATAGAGCCCCCGCGGTTGGAATATGGTGATCAAGAGGGTCACCCCAACCATGATGAGAGGGGGCATGATCAACTTCAATAGTTCATCCGATGGCTTTTGAGGCTCCGCTCCCGGAGGATTGATCAAGATCTTGTCTTCCGAACTCCGGTAGATGATCCGAGGAGACCGGTGGTATTCTGGATAGTCCTTGTAAAAGTCGTAGCGCGAATGCAAACGCGGCACCAGATAAGGACTCACTTCGACAGTCCCTTCCACGCCAAATTCTTCCGGATAGAGCTTAAAGGTCACATCTCCAATCGCAAGCTCATCCCCAAAGGCCAGTGGAACAGTCGCTTCAGTAACGAGTTTGTGGTTATGGTAGAGTTTTCCGGATAGGAGCTGACAAGTCCAGGCCTGGTCTTTTTTCACAAGGAGAAAGCGCACGGGATAATGCACGCGCACATCCGCACCCTGTTCATCTGCTACCAGGATTTCTTCCTTGTCGAGCAGTTCATAGGTATGGACTTCTCCTGTCGCCAAGTAGCAGACCACATCCCCAAGGATCTTGCTGTTTTTAAGTAGACCTTTGTCTTCACCATACTGGTAGAAGACTTCTTCTTGATCCCATTGGAAATGAAGGGGACTTTCTTGCGAAGCAAGGGTCAACTGAGCCATTTCTTGATTCAATACGGTCGCTGTTTTCCCCTCTTCTAGCGCTAGCTCATAGCGAAAACCTTTTTTATAGAGTATGATACGTTTTTTCATAGACTACTCCTTGTGTTCGCTAGAGGCACTAGAGCTTGCGGCGGTCGAGGACGAGCTTTCAGTTGAGGAACCCTCTGTAGAGGAAGCTGTGGAGGACGCCGCTGTTGAGCCACTGGTGGAAGCTTTGGTTTCATCTGTCTCTGCTTCCAAGAGTTTGGAGCGGGCATCCCAGTACTTCTTGTATTCGCCCTCAAGCTCAGAGAGTTTCTTCTCACGCTGCTCGCCAGAAAGTTTTTCACTATCACGTGTCGCCTTGATTTCCTTACGAAGGGCATAGATGATCAAGTCTGAATCATCGATCCGCTTAGCGGCATCAAGGGCTTGGGTAAAGTCATGACGGCCGATATAGATCCAGTAGTGGAGATAGAGACTGTCTGACTTAAGCGTGACATTGTTGAGGATGACCTTCTTTTGGTCCTCTGAGAAATTCAAGCCTTGCAAGTAAGACGTTGCTAACTCATATTTCTGTGTCATTGGCAGACTGCTTGGAGCCACGCCTTCCAACTCATCGATCACCCCAGTATAGTCCACCTTGAGGTAGGCTGTGTCTGCTTGAAGCAATTTTTCTTTAAAGGGCGCTTGGAAAAAGACCAAGTAAATCAAGGGCAAGAGTAAGAGGGCCACTACAGCTGAGAGCCAAACCGTTGCCAACTTAAAGATTCGGTGTTGACGACTGGATACCAAGGTCAAGGTCTTTTCTTCCTCTTCCTTACGCTCTTGATAAGCTTTCTCTAAGAGTACTTTCATCTCTTCTAAGCTAGCGGCATCACGGATTTCCACCAAGAAATCAGGGAGATCTTCTAATTCAAGTGTCCCTTGATAGAGCTCCATGAAGTCCCAGTCACCAAAAAGAGTAACGGCATAGCACTTAGCCTGGCGCAAGAATTCAACCTGATCCCACTTGCGTGGCACCATCATTCCCGGAACCCCGCGGTAGGCAATCTTGACTTGGGCGTCCTTGGTCACAAACAAATTGATAGGATGGACCATAAAGGTCACCGGAAGCTCCAAGGCCGGAGCTAAATCCAAGACATTGATGGCTAGACGCAGACGGTCTGATACCGGTAATTCCTTGATTTCTTCTGCAGTCAAGCCCAGCGCGTCTGTCTGATAGGTCAGATGAATCTGGTCTTGATCAGCTGTCATGCTTTGCTCCAAAAACAAAGGATGATGGAGATCCAAAATCCATAAATTGCGTAAATCCTGGCTATCCACTTCTGAACGCTTGAGGTCCAGACGCCAGCTGGTTTCTTCTTTTTCAAAACGGAAGACTTGCTCTTCCAGTGTAAATTGTTCTTCTTTCACCTTACCACTCCTCAATCTCGATCAGATCACCACTTGTGATCGGATAGTCTTGCACCACCTTGCCTTCATCCAGCAAGATGCCTTTATTTACCACGCGCAACTGATACTTGCTTCTAGGATTTAGAGCAGACCCAAAGATCTGATCCAATTCCCGAATCAAGCGTCGCACCTCCACCCGCGTCGGGATCCTTAGGTCATGACTTGCCCCATTCATACGGAAAGTGACATTGATATGTTGGTCCATTTAGGCCTCTTTTCTATAGATTCGATAGGAAATGTAGCCAGCCGTTCCAAAGAGCAGAACGCTCCAAGCCAGCATCTGCAAAGCTGGGATGAAATCCGACAAGCTAGCCGAATTGTTCTCCTCGTGGGACTCAAATTTAGATAATTTCTGATTTCCTGGCTGAAACAGGTCCGCTTCAGGCCCTGTTTTTTTCTTTGCCTTTATAGCAGAAAACAACTGGCCGTCTGAATCGGTCAATTGTTTCTCTTGCTGGCGTTTTTCATCTGCTAATTTCTTTTGATCCTTCTCGTTGAAAAGAGACTCCGTCGCATCCAATTGGCCACCGAGCGTCTTTTCCTCATCCGTCTCCAGACGTGAGTTGTTGACCTGCAGACGATTGTCAATAAAATCATCTGCAGACGCCACAACCACTGGTAAGAGACTAAAGACAAAGAGAAGATACATCATTTTTTTCATAAGCTTGATTCAATTTCCTTTGTTTGAGTGAATTTCTTTGGAATGAAGATATTGGCCACAGCTAGAAGTCCAAAGAAGACCAATAATCCAAAGAAGACGCCAAAGCTGGCTGTTTGTCCATCAAAGTAACCCGCAAACTGTCCTTCTAAAATAGAAAGGAGGTTGACATTTTTCACAAAGGCTGGAAGGCCTGACAAGGTCGCGGTCGTTCCGATCGCGCTGGACAGGTAGACATAGCTGATCAGCATGAAGAAGGAAATTCCCATTCCAACCACACGGAAGTGTTTCAAGAGGAAGTATTGGAGCTGTACGAGAACAAAGCCTGCCAATACCGCTAACAAGACCCAAGAAGGCACGTATTCACGACCAACTGAGAGTTGAATACTTGAAACCATACCAGTCACCAAGCCCAAGATGAGGGAAAGCCCTACGAGGACACCAACAGATAAGATATCGGATTCTTGCAAGCGATCCAACTTAAAGCGGTCTTTGACCTTGCGGATGATCGGTTGTGTCGCAAAGAGATAAGCCGTAAAGAGGCTCAAGACTTCCAACATAAAGATCCAGATAAATGGACGGTAGACGTTGATAGTGGCTTTGACAGAAGAAGATTTTTCTGCGACTGGATTTGACAAGAAGTCCAACAAGACTTCATTAGGAACCCCGTTTTCATAGGCATTGTTGAAGACTTTACGGAAGGATTCAACAAAGTTTCCGTTTTCAGACAATTCCTTATCAAATTCACCCATCAAGCTTTCTGCATTGTTGGACAATTTCTCTGTATTGCCTTGTGCCCGTTGCAATTCCTTATTCAATTGGTTAAAGATTTCATTGGTAGAATTGGCAGCTTCGACATTGCTTCTAGAAGAACTCTTAACCCCTTCGGTTGAGCTCAAAAGAGAGGTGTATTCAGAACCGAGAGATGACAAGTCTGCATCTGTCTTCGTTTGCGCTTGGTTGTCTGTTTCCTGCGCCGTCGAGATAGCATCTAATTTTTTCTGAAGTTCAGCATATTGTGTTAATTGATCATTGATATTTGCGGTAAGATTTTTGTTAGCATTTTCAATAGCTAAAAGATTTGCAGACAATTGTGGTCCCAAGTCTTTCAATTGTTTAAGAGTACCGTCTAATTGGGCCCTCACGCCCTTAGTCGCATCCCCTTTTCCGTCTGTATCAATGCTGGTACGGTATTCCTTGATATTGCCTTCGACTGCAGTCTTCACGACATCGACTAGAGCGCCCGTCAAATCCATATCCTCAATCGGATCGAAGATTGAATGGCGATTTCCTTTTTCATCTGCAGGATAGTAGGCATCGATCAATGCTCCTGCACGTTGATAATTCAAGGCAATTTCACTTGCTTTCGCCGCATAGTTGGCAACAGCTAATTTCAAGTCATCAGCAGAAACGGTCACACTGGTAGAAGAAACCCCATTCACAAGGACGTCAACATCAATCGTACTTGGCATGGCCCCTCCATCTTCAGCGAGGTGAATTTGAATTGGTTTGCCATCTTTTAGTTCGACTTCCTGCTCAGCGTTACCTGAATAAGTCGTTCCATCATAGGTCCAGGTATCCACCTTGACTCCGGTAGGTACTTGGATACTAACCTTTTGTTTCCCAGATTTGGCATTGAGGATCGTTGCAACTGCAGTTGATTTGGCATCTACTTCAGCAGCCAATCGTTTCAAATCATCGGCGTTCCCTTTTGGTTGCGCCTTTATTCCAGCAGCAAAAGCACTATCAAAATCAATCGTTGCATTGAGATTTCCATACTTGTTGAGATTCAGACTCGCAGGGTCTAAAGATGGAAGTTTTTCAATGGCTGTACGAATGGCATCATCTGCTTTGGTTCGTAACTTGCTGATGGTATCAATACTTTGCTTTCCAAGCAAGGTACGAAGGGTCACCTTGTCGCCTTCTTTTAAACCATAGTAGTCTAGGATTTTTGCCTTTACAGAAGTTTCGATGTTCTTCTCATGGTCATCCAGTTTTTGGCGCTCTGTTTGGATCCCTTTTTCCAGTTCAGAAATCCGATCATTAACATCCTGGGTCAAACTTGCATAAGTTTTTGTCCCAGAGGTATCGCCTTCAGCCGGTTTGCTCAATTGCTTGGTAATAGCATCTTGATTTTGTTGCAGATTTTTATACAAATCCTGCGTCTGTGTACTCAACACAGACTGTTTCATGGTCATAAGCTGATTCATGAATTCTTCATGGCTGATCTTGTCACTTGAGCGTTGCTTGATCAAGCTATCAAAATTCTGACCATATTGACTTTGAGATTGGCTCAATTGGTCAAAAGCCTGTGTATACGATTCAAGAACTGTTTTCAAGGCGTTATTTGACTCGACAGATGACGTCGATAAACTATAAAGACTTGGGAAAATATTCTTTGAATCCAGAGCTGAATCCAACAAATTACTCCGGTAAGAACCGATATTGGTCGATTGTACCTTGTTACTTGTCTCAACATTTTTCTGAGCTGTATAGAGGTTGCTCAAAATGCTGACCATATACATATCCACCAACTGATTTCTGAGATCTGATACAATATCTTTTGCAACTTTATTGGCTTCGTTTTCAACTTGCGCATTTCCAGCAGCATTGACCTTATAGGTAACTGTCGTCTTTTCTGCATTGACCGCATTGACTTCAAGGATCTTCTCAGAAAAGTCACTTGGAATTGTAATCAACAATTGATATTTTCCGTCGGCAAGTCCCGCTTCAGCTGCTCCACGAGGAAGGACCGACCAGTTTTGTGAGTTATCCCGCTCGATGTTTTTTACATAACTCGCACCGAGGTTGTACTCTTTGTCATTTAACTTAACCGCTTGATCTTCATTCACTACAGCGATGTTGAGCTTGGTATTTTCCTTGGTTTGGACGGCCTTTGCTTCCCTCTGTCTTTGATCTTTCTGAACAGACGTATATAAACCGACAACAGTTCCCATCAAAAGGAGCACCATTGCACTTTGACCAATGTATTTTAACCATTTTTTATGTTTTGCTTCCATACCTTTTCCTTTTTCTAATCATAGATACAAAATAGGGGTTAGGAATTAAGAATCTAACCCCTATTTTCTATATATCAAAAGACAAAAGGGTGATCTACCTACGAGAAGTAAGATCACCTCCAAGACCATCTTAGTGGATTTGTGCTGCGATATCTTGGTCAGTTTGTTCAACGATATCAGCAACTTTGATCAATTGACCGTTGATGTCTTCCAACAATTGAGCGAATTGTTTGATTTTTGGAGACAATTCGTTGAATTGTGCTTCAAAGCTATCAAATGCAGATCCATCCCAGTTTGCATCGATGACTTGTTGTTCATGAGTCAAAGTAGTAAGGATTTGATCGATATCTTGAGACCCTTGTGCATAGCGTTGAGCTGATTGACGTAGGTCTTCTGGAGTTAATTTAATTTGAGCCATATGTTTCTCCTTTTGGGCTGATACCCTTATTTTTTTCATAAACAATACTTTAGTACGAATTAGTAAAATACCAGATAACTGTATATTTTACCTTTTTCTCCCTGTCTGTATTATTTACTTAACACTATCTTAATGAAATATCGCTTGAATGTCAAGATTAGAGGACCATCTGATAAAACATTGTAACTTTGTTACAACTCTGTAATTATTTGTCACAGAAATGTAATAATTTTCTCAAAAGCCTTCCCCCAACAGTCTTTATTTAGTAATAATGCAAAGAAATTATACCTCCATTTTTTTCTATATGTTAATTCAACACATCCATTAAAAATGTCGACTTTATTGTATAATTTCTAGAAATAAATTAATAAATTGCATAAATTGCCATTTTTATTTTCATTATGGTATAATGGAAACAGTTTAGAAACCTGTTTGTACGGATGCTAAACACAAATGAAATCCTAAAAGGAGTGTTTATGAAAAAATTTTTACTAGCCAGCGCCTGTCTGCTGACTCTCACAGCTTGTGGTCAAGGACAAGAAGCTAAAAAAGCAACTACTGCATCTGCCAGTCACCAAACCTCTCAAACCAAAACAGACGAGGTGAAAACCAAAACTTTTGTCAAAGACTTGGGGGACAACCACAAAAATAAAATTCAAATTGGTTATGAGAAGGATGAGATTGTGTCGATGACCATCATGGGTGTTGCCCCAATACCGGAAGATATGCAAAAATTAGATGTTGCTGAGTTAAAAGAAACCTTTAAACCTGAAATCGACCAAAATAATTCCCAAAACGGATTCACTAACGTTGCAGGCCTGCATCCGGACATTCAAATTGCTGATGATAAAAAAACATATACCAACATCATGCATATTGACTTCTCTCAAATCCAAAAAGAAGAGTTTGCAAAAATAATTGAGAAGCAGGGTGGGGAGCAAAACTCCCAAATGTTGAAGTATCTAAAAGGTAAACCTCAAGATCTCTTTACCTATTTCAAGGACAACGGTCTTACAGAAGAAAAATAAAAGAGCTTCCTGAGTTTCATCACCACCCTGGTGAGAGCTCAGAAAGCTTTTTCTTATTTGTTCAAGATTGAAAGGGTTTCAAGAAGATTGTCCGCATGAACTTCGATGGTATCTCCTGTCGCTTTGATTTTCACTTCAACGATACCTTCCGCTGCTTTCTTACCAACTGTTACGCGGATTGGAAGACCGATCAAATCACTATCACTGAATTTCACACCAGCGCGTTCATTTCGATCATCCACCAAGACTTCATAACCCTTATCCACCAAAGCTTCTTCGATTTGTTGGGTCAAAGCTAGGCTTCCTTCATCCTTGACATTGACTGGGATCAAATGCACATCAAATGGGGCCAATTCTTTAGGGAAATTGATTCCCCATGCATAGCGGAATTCCCCTTTTGGTGTTTTGTTGACAAAGAGACGAGCGTGTTGTTCCATGACAGCTGAAAGAAGACGGCTGACACCGATTCCGTAGCATCCCATGATGATTGGAACGGCACGTCCATTTTCATCCAAGACTTCTGCTCCCATGCTGGCTGAGTAGCGAGTCCCAAGTTTGAAGATGTGACCAATCTCGATCCCACGCGCAAAATTCAAGATTCCTTTACCGTCTGGCGAAATCTCACCTTCACGTACTTCACGGATATCCACATATTCTGCAGTGAAGTCCCGACCTGGATTGACACCTGTCAAGTGGTAGCCATTTTCATTTGCTCCTACGACTGCATTTCGGCTATCTTGGACCTTGCGGTCTGCGATGATTTTGACAGTTTCTGGGAGGTCTACCGGACCCAGTGAGCCAAAATCAGCTCCCAAGAATTCTTTGACTTCCGCTTCAGTAGCCGGCTCAAAGAAATCAGCTCCCAGGTAGTTTTTCAACTTGACTTCATTGAGTTGGTCATTGCCGACAAGAAGGGCCACAACTGGCTCACCATCCGCAACATAAACTAAGGTCTTGATCGTGGCTTCTTCTGAAACATCTAAGAAGGCTGCCACTTCATCAATAGATTTCACACCTGGCGTTGCGACACGTTCGATGGCTTCTTCAGCGACCACTCGGTTGCTTGGCTTGTATTCATTGGTCGCCATTTCTAAGTTCGCAGCATAGGTCGATTCACTTGAATAGGCAATGGTATCTTCTCCAGAAACCATCCATTTGAGCAATTCTGCTTTGATTTCTTCTTGAACTTCTGCAGGAATCTCATCAAAAGAAGCGACAGACTTGTCTAGCACAACCCAACGATCCAAGTCTGTACGGGCTGGTGTGACGGCCATGAACTCTTGGCTATCCTTTCCACCCATAGCTCCACCATCACCGATGATGGCCTTGTAATCAATACCACTGCGGGTGAAGATGCGCTCATAAGCTGCCTTGTACTCATCGTAAGTCACATCCAAGCTATCGTAGTTGGCATGGAAGCTATAGCCGTCTTTCATGATGAACTCACGGGTCCGAAGAAGACCATTCCGTGGGCGTTTTTCATCGCGGTATTTTGGTTGGATCTGATAGAGATTCAAGGGCAATTGTTTGTAAGATTTCACTGAATCACGCACAATAGCAGTAAAGGTTTCTTCGTGGGTTGGACCTAAGATAAAGTCAGATCCTTCGCGGTTTCTCAACTTATAGAGGTCTTCCCCATAAGTTTCGTAACGGCCTGATTCACGCCAGAGATCCGCACTCAAGAGAGCTGGAGCCAACATTTCTACCGCTCCAATTTTTTCAAATTCTTGTCTCATGATGCCCTTGGCTTTTTCAATTACACGATTAGCTAGTGGTAGGTAAGAATAGACACCAGCTGAGACTTGGCGAACATACCCTGCACGCAACATCAGAGCGTGACTAATGACTTGAGCATCGCTTGGCATTTCGCGAAGCGTTGGAATCAACATTTTACTTTGTTTCATGAACAACTTCCTTTTCTATTTCAAAAATAATTTCATAATATCGTTCCAGGTGACAGCAATCATCAAGATCACCATCAGAGCTACACCTGCGAGCGTCATATAGGTTTCTACTTCTTGCTTGAGCGGTTTTCTACGGACCACTTCGATCAGGTTGATCAAGATTTTTCCACCATCCAAGGCTGGAATCGGGATCAGATTGAAAATTCCAATATTGATCGAGAGCATGGCCATGAGGGATAACACAGCAGGAATTCCTAGTTGAGCTGCTTGTGAGCTGGCATTGTAGATGGCAACTGGACCACCCAGTTTATTGAGACTAAAGTGGAAAATGATATCTTTCAAAGCTCCCAAAATCCGAGTCGCTGTATTCCAGGTATCTGTAAAACCAGACAAGAGCTTATCCATAAAGCCTGTCTTGATCCCGTTTGTCACACCCAGATAGTAACGATCTCCTGATTTGGTTGGTTTCACTTTGACTTCTTTTTCTTTGCCATCTGTCTTGACTTTCAAGGTTAACTCCGGAGCAGTCTTGCTGTCCTTGGTCGCCTTTTCCACAGCATCTGTCAATTCATCCCAGTTGCTCACGGTATCGTTGTTTACCTGAAGGATCTGAACATTGCTTTTGACACCAACCTTAGCCAGCGCACCATCAGGTGTTACCTGAACATTGTTGCTGTAATAGTCAATCGCACCACCGCGCATAAAGGCTAAGAGTGAGTAGACAATAATACTGAGGATAAAGTTGTTCATAGGACCCGCAAAGTTGGTGATTAATCGTCCCCAAATGCTGGCATTCTGATACTGAACATCTCTCGGTGCAATCCGCACTTCGGTCCCATCTTCCTCAACGATGGTTGCATCATGATCGACATCATAGGTCTTTGTCTCATCGAGAACCAAGCCCGTGATTTCTAATTTATCTTCAAAGTCAAACTGGGTAACATTCATAGGAAGGGCTGTCTGATCCAGATTCTTTCCAGAAAGATTGATCCGGACGACCTTACCAGCCTCATTGAGTGTCAAGCTGACGGGAGTACCAGTCTTAATCTCCGTCGTGTCCTCCCCCCAGCCAGCCATCCGAACGTAGCCACCTAAAGGTAGGATCCGAATGGTATAGGCTGTCCCGTCCTGACCAATATGGGCAAAGATCTTGGGTCCCATCCCGATTGAGAATTCTCGCACCAGGATGCCCGATTTTTTCGCAAAATAGAAATGACCAAACTCATGGACAAGTACGATCACTCCAAAAATAACAATAAAAGCAATAAATTGCATCGTTCTATCCGCACTATCCTTTCTAACGATTCATTTCTAGAACAAGCCTAAGAAATGCATCAAGGGAAATACAAAAATCAAACTATCAAAACGGTCCAAAACACCGCCATGTCCGGGGATAAATTTCCCAGAATCCTTCACACCAAAGTGGCGTTTGATCGCACTCTCTACCAGGTCACCAAATTGACCTGCGATACTAAAGAGGATGGTAAAGAAGATCATAGCGATCAACCCATGTCCACCTGCCACTGAGCGATCAACCATCATAAAGATCACGGTCACTGCAACGGCTGACAAGATCCCGCCTAGGCTGCCTTCAACTGTTTTATTGGGAGAAACGGCAGGCATGAGCTTGCGTTTGCCAAACTGGCTACCAACCAGATAGGCACCTGAATCTGTCGCCCAAACAATAAAGAGCGCCAACAAGACCTTGTCAATACCAGCGATGCGCGCATCTACTAGAGAATGGAAACCAAGCCCTACATAGAAGCTGGACGCAATGGGGTAGACCACATCTTCATAGTTATACTGTTGAGCGAGAACCGTTGTTCCCATGAGGATCAAGACCACCAAACCATAGGCAATCATATTGCCATCTGCGGGCAGGTAAGTCAAATAGTCCTCAATCGGCAAGGTCAATACAAAGGCTGCCAACATAGCGAGCGCCCCTTCAAAGGTCGCAGTCTCAAGCCCCTTCATCTTCAGCAATTCATGAACACCCAGCATGGCAATCAAGCCAATTACAATCTGGAAGAATACCCCCCCAACCATCACTGTTGGAATGAAAAAGAGCAGGGCAATTCCACCAAAAATCACACGTTTTTGTAAATCTTTTGTCATCATTTTCTCCTAAACACCGCCAAATCTCCGATGGCGATGGCTATAATCTACTATGGCACTCCGTAGTGCATCCTCTCCAAAATCCGGCCACATCACATCTGTGAAATAAAGCTCGCTATAAGCAGCTTGCCAAGGAAGGAAATTGCTCAAGCGAAGCTCTCCACTGGTCCGGATAATCAAATCTGGATCCCTCAAATCACGAGGCAAACTTTGCGTATAGAGGCAATCAGCAATACGATCTTCCGTGATCTCTTCTGGGCTCAGATTGCTATCCCGCACTTCTTGAGCCAGTTGCTTCACAGCCTGAGTAATTTCAGCACGTCCCCCATAGTTGAGGGCAAAATTCAGAATCAAGCCTGTGTTGTCCTTGGTCTTTTCTTCAGCTCTTTCCAAAGCTTCTAGGGTTTCTTTTGGCAATTTCTTGGTATCGCCAATCATTTGAATTTTGACATTGTTGCGATGCAATTCAGGAACGAAGCGATCGTAAAATTCCACCGGTAAGTGCATGATGAACTTGACTTCCTCTTCCGGACGCGTCCAGTTTTCCGTAGAAAAGGCATAGACCGTCAAGACCTGAACCCCCATATTTTTCGCCGCAATGGTCACTTCTTGGAGGGCTTCCATTCCTGCCTTATGGCCAAAAACACGCGGTTGCATCCGCTTTTTCGCCCAGCGGCCATTGCCATCCATGATGATGCCAATATGTTTCGGGACTTCTAAGGGAATTTCGTTTTTTTCTTTTTTCTTAAAAGGAAACATGTTTTTCTACCTATTTCAATATTGATCGCTTCATTATACCATAAATCCCCTTAAAATAGGGACTCTGGCCTATTATTTGGAGGAGCAGGGCTTTTCATCAAAAAAAAATGCACTCTCATCCACTAAAAGAGGCTGGGACAAA
>NZ_MRXX01000008.1:44591-105062 GCF_016642265.1 Streptococcus lactarius | reverse complement strand
AATCGAATTCTAACGAATGACCGATTTCTGTCCCACTCTCTAGATGATTATTGTTCGAATGCTGAATCAGATTCTTCTGTGGTAGATTCTGCTGATCCTTCTGAAACTGGAAGAACTGTTTTAACGGCTCCCAATTCAAAGGTCAGGTAGACACCATCTACATCCAAGACAACCGTCTTACGGTCTGTGTCCACTTCATCGATTGTTCCATACAAACCACCAATTGTGATGACTTCATTTCCTTTTTGAAGTTTATTCAAACTTTCCATCCGCTTTTGATATTGTTTCTTTTGGCTACGACTCATGAAAAACATCAAAGCAAACATGGCAATGAGAACAATCAGAAAACTTGCGTTTGGCATATCTTTCTCCTTAAATTTTCAATATATGGTATACTATATCAAATTTTGCTTGTCTTTTCAAGCTTTCCCATCTATTTCCGCAAAAATTCACCCATTGTTTCAAGGATGGAACCAAAGCTAAAGCAAAAAGAAAAACCACGAAAAGTGGGCGACTAATTAGTCAATTGTAATGCCATACTTTTCATGATTTTCTTCATACCAATCAATCAAGGCCAATGCGGTTTGATAGGTGATATTTTTAATCTTACTCGTTCCCTTGGTTAAGGTCGCCAAGCTCATTTTACTGATATTGGTTTCAGTAGCAACACGGTAACTCGTCAAGCGTCCATCCACCATCAGCTGAACAACGGCTTCTACCTTTCTATATTCTGGAGTTGAGTAGATATCCATTGAATTGTTCATTGTTCTCCCATTCCTCAATTTTTTTCTTGTATAGATTATATACTTATTTTCTTTATTTATTAATATTTGTGCTCAAATACTATAATTTTCACTAATTATTGATGTTTTTTTAGCCCAAATTAGTGAAATTTACCCTAAATCAGCGAATAATTTCCCCTAGGTGGGAAGAAAAAATAAAGACCGCTATGGTATAGCAGTCTTCATTTTCATCAGCAAATCTTAAAGGATAAGATTTATTGATCTGTTCCTTCTTCTTTTGTCATTCTTTTTCTCTAATAACCAGTACTCCATCTTCCATATCGGCTTCTAGATGTTGAGCATCCAAGTTATCCAAGTGGAAGTCGGTAACTTTGTCACGGATTTGTTGTTCAACCACACGGCGGAGTGGACGAACACCCATGACTTCATCATATCCTTCTTCGGTCATATAAGCTTTGGCAGCTTCGCTCACAGCCAAGTCAATTTCTTTCTTAGAAAGGGTCTTATTGACATCTACCAACATCAAATCCACAATCTTCGAAAGGTCTTCCTTGCTCAAGTGAGAGAATTCAATCACAGCGTTGAAACGGTTGAGGAATTCTGGGCGGAAGTATGGTTTCAACCGATCCATGAGTTCTGGTTTGTCCGCATCTTCTGTCAAATTCGCTTCGTAACCAAAGCCAGCGTTTGAAGTAGCGATAATCACTGTATTCTTGAAGTTGACGGTATTTCCTTGACCATCTGTCAAACGACCATCATCCAAGACTTGGAGGAGAAGGGTGATCACTTGAGGATCAGCCTTTTCGATTTCATCCAGAAGGACGATAGAGTAAGGGTTACGACGAACACGTTCTGTCAAGGTATTGCTGTTGTCATCATAACCAACATAACCAGCTGTTGTACCGATCAATTTAGAAACAGCTGTGCGGTCGCTGTATTCTGACATATCCAAACGAATGATCGCATCTTTGGTACCAAACATATCTAGAGCCAATTGTTTAGCCAACTCAGTCTTACCGACACCAGTAGGACCTACAAAGAGGAAGCTACCGATTGGGCGGTTCCCTTCGTCAAAGCCTGCACGGTTCCGACGGATGGCACGCGCTACTGCTTCTACAGCCTTGTCTTGACCAATGACCTTGGTTTGCAAACGATGACCCATTTCTTTCAAACGTTCGATATCCGTTGCACCCATTTGTGATACTGGAATACCGGTCATCCGTTCTACTGATTCTGCAACATCGTTGACCGTTGCTGTCACCTTATGGTCTTCTGTATGGTTGGCAATTTTCTTTTCCAACTCTTCGATGCGTACTTTTGCCTTCAAAGCCGCTTCGTAATCTTCTTTTGCCGCAGCTTCTTCTTGTTTCGTTTTTTCAGCTTCGATTTCATGTTCTACAGCGTGCACATCTGTTACTGGATGTTGGGCTGCCAAATGAGCAGCTGTCACATCGACCAAGTCAATCGCTTTATCAGGCAAGCTCCGTTGTGGAATGTATTGGACAGAATAGTCAACTGCTGCCTTCAAGACTTCATCCGGCAAGATGACATTGTGGTGTTTTTCGTAAAGGTCACGGATTCCTTGGAGAATCTTAAAGGTATCCTCTGCAGACGGCGCATTGACCTTAACTTCGTTGAAACGACGAGCCAAAGCCGCATTCTTCAAGATGGTGTTGCGGTATTCGTCTTGGGTCGTTGCCCCAATTACGGACAATTCCCCACGTGAAAGGGCAGGCTTGATAATATCTGCAAGGCCTTTTGATCCTTGACCATCTCCTGTGCTCCCTGCACCAAGGATTTGATGGATTTCATCAAAGAAGAGAATGACATTTCCCATTGCCTTGACTTCTTGGATCAAGTTTTGGATATTTTCTTCGAAGCTACCACGGTATTGCGTACCAGCTTCCAAACCAGAAATATCAATCGAGATGATTTCTTTGTTCTTGATGGCAGCTGGGACATCACCGTTCACAATAGCTTGAGCCAAACCTTCTACTACTGCAGTTTTACCTACACCGGCATCCCCAACAAGGACCGGATTGTTCTTGGTACGACGAGACAAAATTTCCGCAGCTTCTTGAATTTCTTTGTTACGTCCAATGACCGGATCCAATTTGCCTTCACGTGCTTCTTGGGTCAAGTTACGACCAAGTTTTGCAAGAATCCCATCTTGCTTCATGCCTTTAGCTTGGCTGTGTTGAGCTTGTTCACTACCATCAGCTGGAAGTTGACCTGTTTGACGGTAAATGGCGAATTCTTCCGGTGTCACTTCACGACCATTGATCATGTAGCGACGGCTTTCCGAACGGAAACCACCCATGTTTCCCATCAGTTGATTGAAAAGATCATCCATATTGTTAAAGTTGTTATTCATAGTTGTCACCTCTAATTTACATAATTTTTATTTATTCTTAGGAATAAGCAGACCAAATGACTGCTTTTTTATTTATTTGTTTACATAATTTTTTGTTTTCGTTTTAATAATAGCCTCAAGGGCTATCCGTTTCTATTCTTCCTTTTATCAATTAGTTGTCTTAGTTTTGGAAATAGCATCACACAATCTCCTTTCACACTATTGATCTTGTAAACTCTTAGCTTTTGATTACTATTTGTTTACATAAATTATTATAATATAGAAAAGAAACCTTGTCAATACTTTTTTACATAAATTTTTACTTTTTGTTAAAAAATCTGGATGCAAATCCAGATACTTTCTTCTGACAAGGAATTCAATTAGATCGAACTAAACTTTTTAGTTTTTTCTTCGATCGTGGTCTTGACAGATTTAGCAAATTGTCCAGTTACCGACTGGTCTATTTGTTTGCCAACAACCTGGATATCTTCTTTAGCAGCTGATACAATTCCATTTAAATCACGGTTGTACTGCCGTTCAAGCCCCGATGTATACATCATTAAGACTGGTGCATAGACCATTCGTACCAACTCTTTTTCAATTTTCTTCCGACTTTCGATGAGTTGCATTTTTTCCTTCATGTCTAAATCAAAAAAATCTTTAACCAACTGATCTCCCATATTTTCTCCCCTTCTCGATTATTGATCTGTTTCTCGCTCTATTTTTTCTTCCAATTGGCGTCTCTCTTTTTGATAAGACTGCCACAAGCTTTCCTCCTCAGCTTCAATCTGTCTCAAACAGGCTTGCGAGGCTTCTCTTGCCTCTAGATCATACAGTTCTATGCAGTGATTCAGGGCCCGCCATTCACATTCCACATCCAATTCTTGCTTTTGTAAAAAGGAGGCTGCCATGGCATATTCCTCTTCCAGCATCTGAGTGAACTGTTGTTGCTTTTTTTCGAGTAGATTGCGTTTTGCATCTAGCTCCAAGCGTGCTTGATGGTAATCTCTTTCTAAACGATCTAGTGTACTTTCCTTTTTTGAATGAGATGACTGGATTAATAGGCTAGTTGATCCCACTGATTCATTTCTCCTGCTATTTCTTGATCTTTTGCCTTCAAGAGCTCAATACCTGAATTCACTTGTTCTTTAAAGGTATGAAATTCCTGAGATAAGGACTGATAGGTAGACAAACGTCTGTCGAACTTTTCCTTCACTTCTGTGACGAGTGTTTGTCTTGTCGCACCAGCTGTTGCATAGGCTTCCTCGATTTCGGTTGGACTGAGGATAAGGCCACTTGGAACGGTATGTAAGGCCTTCTCCACATTTTCTAAATCTGAAGCCAGGTGTGTTTTTAGCTTCTGAGCTTGATCCAACCCTTCATCTACTACGCGAATCAGCTCATCTGCGGCCAATCGTGTCTGCAAAGCGTCCAGATAAATTTTCTCATTCGAACTGAGACCACCACCTGTTTTTTCTAATTTATCCTTCAGGCGGTAATAAACCTTCATCCGCTCTTCAATGATTTCCTTCCGAGTGATGGCTTCTGTTCCCTTTTCAAGGACCAGATTTCCATTCTGATCATAGATATAGCCATGCATCATGTGCTGAAGGCCCGTATTTTTTAGATTTTTTGTTTTGAGGTGCTTGACGATCCCACTAGATCCCTGACTTCCAGAATCCAGATATCCAAGGCTAACTAAATCTTTATGGTCAATATGATTATAAATCTTGTATTTGAGAGCATCTAACCGTTTTTTCTGCTCAGACGTTAATATATTGTAAATATTCGGGCCATTGTATACATGGACAGTTCCAACGTGAGCAGCTTCCTCTTCCGTCAAGCAGGCGAGAGCATACTGAATATCCATGGATCCCAGAGAGTGACCGTATAGATCAATCTTGGCATTTGGGTATTTTTGAATCACCTCTTTCAAATGAGTTGCAGCATCTTTGAATTGCGGAGGTGGAAATGTACCATTTTTGTCATTGTATTTTTTAAAAAGAGCAGCTCCTACTAAAGAAGAAAATCGAAGCTGTTCTTCAACCGTTCTTTCCGCAAAATAGCCGACCGCATCTGATGCTTTTTCCTGTACGAAATTACTGACAGGATTATCCAGCACTTTTTTCCAAAACCTACCTAAGGGCGTAGCATCTGGTGGAAGAGCCAAAGAGTTCGGAAGAATCGCATCTTCAAAAGCTTCAACAGTATTATTAAAATAATCCTTACCCTTTTCTCGCGCAAGTTTCTTCGCATACTCCGTTACATGATTGCTAGCACCACCAGGAGTCAGTATCTGAATAGCTGTTGGTAAATCTGTCCCTAGCCAATCGGTAATGGTATCATGGCGTAATTTTCCTGGATCCATTCCGGTTTCAGATCCCTTCATCAAAACCGTAACATCTTGAACTTGAGCACGTGCTTCATCGGAGGCATCATAAGGAACTGCTTTTTGTTTTTCACCTTGACCATTATTTGTAAGAACAAAGACCTGCTCTTCATGTCCGTTGACATTATCATAGATGTGAGCAGTATGGCCAATATAATATTTTCCTTTTTCAATAGTTAATTTTTTACCAATTTCTAATGACGCATATTCTAATAATGCTATTTCCTTATGTAGATAATCTGAATCTATAGAATTATTGTCCATAATATTTTCCTTCTAAAAGTTCGTCCAACTCTGTAGGTGTGCTGGATGCTGCAACATGATATGATCCTGATTCCCTTCCTATCACTACCATATCAACAATTAACTTATCATCATTATTTATAACAATCGCAATATTAATCCCTTCCATTGGATTATATTTTAATTTATCTTTTAAAATTCTATAAGACTTTATTTTACCATTTGGAGTTAATGCCTCTGAATCCAGGTTTTTTAAATATTCTTCAATCGCCACTTTCATCTTCTGACTCTCTGCGATCTCAATCATTTCTTGCTTTCTGGTGGAGTGTCCGGTAATGAGACTACAGCCTCCTATACTCAGACCAAATACTACCAATACCAATACAATTAATTTACTTTTTTTCATTTCTTCCCATTTCTTTCTCTAGTTTTCTTAAAATTTATTATACAAAATTCCATCAACGTCTGAAATGTTACTTTTGTTAAAAAACATTGCTAAAAGGTTACAAGCACTACTTATTGATGTAATATACAGGTTCAGTCTAGATAAAATCTACAGTTTTACATTTTAGAAAAATTTGTTTAAATTATTGGATAGTTAGAAGGTCATTTAACTCTTTTGTTTTACTAAGATACGTTTCTTCATACTCACCAGTTGTCGAGTCCTCTTGGATAGTTGTATTTAATAATAAATCTTCGTTATCATTTATAATAATTTTGATCATTAGCCCTCCCATTGGATTGTAATCCAAGTCAGATTTCGAAATTTTATAAGTTTTAATTTTTCCCTCTGGTGTAAGGGCTTTTGGATCTAATTTGTTTAACAGATTTTCGACTGCCACTTTCATCTTCTGACTCTCAGCGATCTCAATCATTTCTTGATTATTGGTGGAGTGTCCGGTAATGAGCCTACAGCCACTTGGAAGTAGGCTCAATAGGACCATGATTACAACTATGCTGTATCTTTTATTCATTCTCAAGCAAGCCCTTATTATTTACTAATTTCTTGGATAATTCCCCTGAAATGACCACTCCATTTTGTTCTAGATGGCCATCATCCTCTTGTGTTAAGGTTGTCGTAATAGTTAAATTCTCATCATTGTTAATCACCATTTCTATCGTCAATCCTCCCATAGAGTTGTACCTCAGTCGGTCTTTGTTGATTTTATATGACTTTACAATTCCCTTTGCTGTTAATGCATGGGGATCTTCTTGTCTCAATATATTTTCGAGAACTATTTTTGATTGCTTACTCTCTGCAATATCTAGCATTTCTCGCCTCTGAGCGGATTGATTTATAAAAAGGCTACATCCTCCTAGAAACAAAGTCAGTAAGAATAGTAGTACAAATCGTTGTTTTTTATCAGTCATATTTCCCTCTCACTTATATTATTCGTAATAATTTTTAAAAAATGACCTAATTTTTAAAAATTTTTTCCAGAACCTAAAAAACACACCCTACATAGGTGTGTCGCTTGTTAAATCATGTATTCGACACTATAAGTGGCGTCGGATAGAATCCGTGATAGGAATTGTTTGGTTCGTTCTTCTTTTGGACTGTTGAAAAATTCATGCGGTTCATTTTCTTCGATGATGTGCCCGCCATCCATAAAGATGACATGGTTGGCCACATCACGCGCAAAGCTCATCTCATGCGTCACGACAACCATGGTCACTCCTTCTTGAGCCAATTGTTTCATGACATCTAAGACATCCCCAACCAATTCTGGGTCTAGCGCTGAAGTCGGCTCATCCAGCAAGATCACATCTGGCTTGACTGCGATGGCACGTGCGATTCCGATCCGTTGCTGCTGACCACCTGATAATTGAGAAGGATAGTAATCCTTGTAAGCGAGGAGACCAACTTTTTCAAGGGCGGATTCCGCCCGTTGGATGGCTTCTTCTTTTGGAATCTTACGAGCTACAATCAATCCTTCCAAGATATTTTCAAGTGCTGTTTTGTTGGCAAAGAGATTGTAATGCTGGAAGACAAAGGCTGTCTTTTGGCGGATTTCTAAAATTTCCTTTTTACTGAGTCTGGAGAGGTCATATGCTTTTCCACCTAGGGTTAAGTGACCGGTATCCGCCTTTTCCAAGTGGTTGAGGCAGCGAAGGAAGGTTGTTTTTCCTGATCCAGATGGGCCCAAAATGACGACAACGTCCCCTTGATTAACCTTGAGATTGACATCTACCAGGACTTGGTGGTCCTTAAATTTTTTCGATACGTGTTCTACTTCTAACATCTTTTCATTTCTCCTTCTTCTATGCGAGTGTCAGGCGTTTTTCCAAGAGATTAAATCCCCACTGAATCAGGCCACAAATGACAATATAAAGAATAAAAATCACGAGATAGGATTCAAAATATTGATAGCCATAAGAGGCTTCAACCTTGGCAATGGCGGTGATATCCTTGATGGTCATGACAAAGACAAGAGAGGTTCCTTTGACCAAGTTGATGACCAGGTTACACAGATTGGGCAGGGCTGCACGCAAGGCTTGTGGAAAAACAATGCGGATATAGGCTTGGCGGTTGGTCAAACCGATGGCTTGCGCTGCTTCTAGCTGGCCCTTATCCACCGTCAGAATGGCTGACCGGAGAATTTCAGCCAGACTTCCTGTTGTCATCAGGCTAAAAATGATAAAGGCATAGTAAATGGGATTGATCTCAAAGACATTAAAGTGGCTACCAATGCTCTTAAAAAAGCTATTTAAGAGACTAGGAAAGAGACTATAAAAGAAGAGAATCAAGAGAATCGGAGGTGTCGCGCGAATAAAGGCTAAGTAAATCACTGAGAAACTGCGGACCCCTTTGACCTTATAGATCTGACCGAGCGCCAAAAAGAGGGCTGGAAAAAAACTCAAGAGGATCGACACAACCATGATCAGAAGGGTCACTGGAACACCACCCAAGGTGGCTAGAAATGTTTTACTAATAAAATTAAAATCCATAAGCTACCTTTCTGTTACACTGAGTCGTTTCTCAAGGAGTTGAGCGGAGAAGGAGATTACAAGGGCAATCGCCCAGTAGATCACTGCTACAGCTGTATAGGTCTCGAGGGAATAGTTCCCAAGATTGCGGCTGATCAAGTTATTTCCTGCTCCCATGATATCGATAAAGCCAATGGTATAAGCCAAAGCGGCATCGCGCATAAGGTTCAAGATGGCAGTCGTCATATTGGGAAGAGCTACACGAAAGGCTTGGGGAAGGACAATGCGCCAAATGGTTTGAGCTGGCGTCAAGCCAATACTCAATCCTGCTTCCATCTGTCCTTTTGGAATGGCCAAATAAGCGGCCTTGAAGACCTCAGAGATCATAGCAGCAAAGAGAAGAAACATGGCTACAAGGACAAAGACAAACTTGGACCAGTGATCAATGTCAATGCCTAACCACCAGTTCAAAAATTGGGGGAGTCCATAAAAGACCAAAAAGAGCAAGACAATCGGAGGGGTACAGCGCAAGGTAAAGACATAGCCTTTTGCAAGACCTGCTCCTACCTTATCTTCTGATACCTGTGCCCAGGTCAAAACCAAGCCAAAAGCAGAACCAAGAACCGTCGTTAACAGCATTAAAGCTAGGGTCGCTGGCAAGGCTTGGACCAAGGTTGGAAGAAATGACCAGACCTTGGAAATGTCGTATGAGACCATCTTTCTTTTCCTTTCTGTATCCGGATAGAAATAAGGAAGCTGGGGCTATGCGCACCCAGTTCCATCTTATTTCTCTTTATCTACATAACTGAAGACATCTTCACCGAAATATTTTTTGGACAATTTAGCAAGTGTCCCATCTTTTTCTAATTCTTTGATAGCCTTGCTGTATTCTTCCGCAAATTTTTCGTTTTTCTTATCCTTATGAATCAATGGGTAAGTTGGAATTCCTTTATAGGCAAACCAGCTGAGTTTGTCGGCATATTGGTGGTAGGAACCTTCTTTATCTGTGACAGCTTTTTCAAAGGAAAGCTTGATGTCAAAGAAGCCATCATAACGACCTTCTAGAACCCAAGCATAGGCATCTGCCACTTTGAACGATTCAGCAGCTGTTAATTCGATTTGTTGGTCCTTATGCTTTTCATTGTATTCTTTGATGACATTCCATTGCGCATTTTGTGGGGAGATCGGAACCAATTTCCCTTTTTCTTTGGCAAAGTCATCGATGCTCTTGTATTTCTTGGCATCTTCTTTTCTCACAGTAAATCCGATGATACTGGCTCCGATTGCCTCTTTTGGAATGATAAATTTCTTGGCACGTTCTTCGGTATACCAAGCTCCCTTGGTTCCGATATCGTATTTACCAGACTCTAGGCCGATCAAGAGATCGTCATCACTCGTTCCAGTGTACTCAAACTTGTAGTCTGGCAGTTTTTCATCAATGGCTTTCAAAACAGCTACTTCATAACCATCTGATTGTCCTTTTTCATCGACAAAATCGTAAGGCACATAGTTTTGCGTGTGGGCTACTTTCAAGGTGGTTACCTTGTTCGATCCTGTTGAGCCTTTGCTGTCGTTTGCATGGTTCAAGCTCCGTCCAAGAATCGTTGCACCTGCAATGGCAAGAACTGCCACTCCACCGATAATCCATGTTTTTTTACTCATATGTTGTTCTCCCTCTTTCTATTTTCCTTATTCTGCTGCAGCTTCACGAACCCATTCGATTCGTTCTTCATCAATGTCACTTGGAATGGTACAATCGGCACCGATCACCAAGCCCGTGGTCCCAGTTTCTGCGATGATGCGTTTGGTTTCTGCTTGAATCGCAGCCTTGTCTCCTGTGTAGAGAAGGCCATTTTTGCCATTTTCAAAACCACCTAGGACGGTACGACCACCGAAGATTTCACGTCCTTCTGCCAAGCTGATGCCTTCTGGTCCGACTGCCCAGTTAAAGACTTGGGCTGGGTAGTCTGTGAAGAGGTGGATATCATTGCGAGCTCCTTCGTAGCCACAGATATGAAGGATATTGACCCCACCGGCTTCATTGGCTGCTTCTAAGACATGGCGTTCACTTGGCGCAATGACTTGTTTGTACACTTCTTGGCTCACGCGCGCATCTTGGATACTTTGAACACTGAGGTAGATCCCGTCTGCTCCTGCTTCTTTAATGATTCGTTGGCTCAAACTTGCAATATCTTGACCAATCGTATCCAATACTTTTTTAAGAGTTGCAGCATCTTGATCGATGAAGTTTGCGATCAAGTCATCTCCTCCTGAAACTTCTCCGACCAACCATTTGAAGTAGGTCACCGGAGCAAAGATATTGTAGATGGCTACAATGTCCTCTTCAAAACCGGCACGGATTTTTTTGACCAATTCGACCTGTTCTGTGATCCATGGATGATCGGCCCCGAGGGGTTCAATCCCTGCTAAGTCTGAGATGTTTTCAAGACCTTTGTGAATGGCTGGATTGGGATAAGCAAAGTAGCCATCGCTCATGAGTTTGACAAAGTCTGGTTTGACCTTGTGAAGGAAATTTTTATGACCCTTCAGATTTTTTTCAATAATTTCAGGATTGGAGAAGCCTTTCAACCATTCTTCTTCTGTCGTGAAATGATGCCAAAATCCAACTGGCACACGATCAACTGCTTCTCCTTTGAATGCTTTTAACACTAATTCTCTTTTTGTAGACATCTTCTTACCTCATTCTCTTTTTTCTTGCTTGTTATCTTAACACGGCAATCCTGCTTTGACTAATATATATTTTTTATCAAGGCCTTCATCTTTTTTTATCACTGGCCATCTAGTAGGAGAATGCCTGCCACATCAGACGGGCGAATGAGGGAGAGGCTATGGGCTGGGATTTTCTCCAGCCTTGCCATATCTGGATCTTTTTTCGCCTTGTCCTGAGTACTTGCTGCAGTAGCTTTTGCGAGCCCTAAGACTAAAAACAAGACTGTCATCACGATACACCACACATGAATTTTTTTCATCTCCCTCTCCTTTCTTCTTACAAGACGGCTGCCTGGCGTACCCAATCTAAGCGTTCCAATTGGAAATCGTCTGGTACCGTGCAGTCTGCTCCAAGGATTAAGCCACGGCTTCCCGCTTCTGCCACCAAGCGACGCGTTTCTTGCTCGATCGCTTCTTTTTCACCTTGATAGAGCAGGCCGTTCTTGCCATTGACAAAGCCACCCAAAACGGCACGATCCCCAAAGAGCTTGCGACCTGCTGCTAGGCTCAGGCCTTCATGATGGGTTGCCCAGTTGATGACTTGGGCTGGATAATCCTTGAAGAGGTCCACTTCATTGCTGGCTCCTTCAAAGCCACAGATATGAAGGATATTGATGCCACCTGCCTCATTAGCCGCCTCTAGGACAGCGATGTTGCTCGGTTCAATGAACTTACGGTATTCTTCCTCCGTCACACGCTCATCTTGGACCTGCTGGGTGGAGAAGTAAATCCCTTCCACACCTGCTTCTTGGATCAAGCGACGACTAAGAATGGCAATATCTCCTGCGATCACATCAAGGACATGGGCCAAGGTTTCAGGATCTTCCTTGAGAAAGTCTGCAATCACTTGGTCTCCACGGGATTGATCCGTACGGAACCAGCGTTTCAAATAAGAAATGGGCGAGAAGATATTGTAGAAAGAAGCAATCTCCTCATGAAAATGGGAACGAATCTCCTTGACGACTTCAATCTGCTGTTCAATCCAAGGATGGTGCTCTCCAATCGGTTGAATGTCCTTCAATTCTTGGATCGATTGGATCTCTCTCGAATAAAGAGCACTCGGATAGCGGAAAAAGCCATCGCTCATAATCTTGACAAAATCAGGGGATATTTTTTCAACATACTCTTGGTGTCCTTTAATACTCTTTTCAACTACGGCCGGATTGTCTAGACCCAACTCTTTTTCTTCTTGGGTCACATAATGGAGCCAAAATCCTACAGGGATTCGCTCAACTGCTTCACCCCGAATGGCAGAAAGAACCAACTCTTTTTTACTCATGATGTGTCAACCTCCTTCAACTCTTGGCGAGTAGCGCCTTTGTTCTACCTCACCACTTCTGAAATTTGTAACCATGATATCACCTGGAAAGATCACTGACTAATATATTTTCCCTATCAAGTCCTTAAAATTTCTTTATTGAAGCGAGTAGCAAAAGCGCACAAGTCCTTGCGAATAAAGACTTGCGCGCATTCTTATCCATTTTTTGATGATAGAAAAAAAAGACAGCTTTGCTGTTTTCTTGATCCGGTTATAACATAAAACTATACCCCTCTTTTTAGAATAAAAAAATAGGTATTTTGGTACCATGAATCCTATTCGATCAACATTTTGTGGTCTCAAGTCTCCTCATTATCGCGGGAACTGTCTCTGTCTCTTTCTTGTCAGTCAAAATCGAAAGGAGTATAATTTCCTTAGAATAATTTTAAGGAGTCTACGGTTTATGAAAACAACAAAAACCACCTTTACCATCGTTTCTGCTCTTGCTTCTGTCATTTTATTGACCAGTTGTGGAAGCAACACAACTAAAACAAAAGAAGCGAACTCAACTAGCTCTAAAAATCAGGTCACATTGACCTATGACCAACAGCGCTCGCAAGAAAATACCATGTCGGTGCTCTGGTACCAAAAGGCTGCTGAAACAAAGGCCTTGTATTTACAAGGATACAATGTCGCTACGGACCGTTTGAAAGAAATCTTAAAAACGCCTTCTGATAAGCCTTACTCAATCGTTTTAGACTTGGACGAAACTGTCTTAGACAATAGCCCTTACCAAGTTCAAAACGTCAAAGACGGTACGGCCTTCAATCCTAAAGATTGGGATGTTTGGGTGAAAAAGGCAGCCGCAAAAGCAGTGCCAGGTGCCAAAGATTTCCTTCAATTTGCGAATCAAAACGGAGTTCAAATCTACTACATTTCTGACCGTACCACCTCTCAAGTAGATGATACCATCAAGAATCTTGAAAAAGAAGGCATTCCTGTCCAAGGACGTGACCACCTCATGTTCTTAGAAGAAGGGGTCAAATCAAAAGAAGGCCGTCGCCAAGCCGTACAAGAAAAAACCAATCTTGTCTTGCTCTTTGGGGACAATCTGGTCGACTTTGCAGACTTCTCTAAGACCTCTGAAGCTGATCGCGATAAGAAATTAGAAGAATTGCAAAAAGAATTTGGTGAAAAATTCATCATCTTCCCAAATCCAATGTATGGATCATGGGAATCTGCTGTTTACCAAGGTAAAAAACTAGATGCCAAGGGACAAACAGAAGAACGCCTCAAAGCCTTGCAAGGTTTTGACAAATAAAGCAAACATCCTCGCTAGGAAAAACCTAACGAGGATGTTTTTTCTATATAGACAAGTTTATTCAACCGTTACGGACTTAGCAAGGTTCCGTGGTTTATCAACATCGAGCCCACGATGAAGGGTTGCAAAGTAAGCAATCAATTGAGTTGGTACCACCATTGAGATTGGAGAGAGGTAAGGGTGAACCGCTGTCAAGACCAAATCATCTGTCTCTTTAGCAACATTTTCTTCTGCAATGGTTAAGACATGAGCCCCACGTGCTGCCACTTCTTGGATGTTCCCACGTGTGTGGCTGGCTAGGACTGGATCAGACAAGAGGGCGATGACCGGTGTACCATCTTCGATCAGAGCGATAGTACCGTGTTTCAACTCACCCGCTGCGAAGCCTTCACATTGGATGTAAGAAATTTCTTTTAGTTTCAGACTGGCTTCCATGGCAACATAGTAATCTTGGCCACGCCCGATATAGAACGCATTGCGGGTTGTTTCCAACAAACCACGGACTTTTTCATCGATCACTTCTTTTTCTGAAAGGGTTGATTCGATCGATTGGGCAACGATCGACAATTCGTGCACCAAATCAAAGGCTTTGGCTTTTTCATTGCCATTGGCTTCCCCAACAGCTTTTGCAAGAAAGGCAAGGGCTGCGATTTGAGCCGTATAAGCCTTGGTGGAAGCGACCGCAATTTCAGGACCCGCATGGAGCAACATCGTCATGTCCGCTTCCCGTGAAAGAGTGGAACCTGGAACATTGGTCACTGTCAAGCTTGGAATGCCCATTTCATTTGCTTTGACCAATACTTGGCGGCTATCCGCTGTTTCACCAGATTGACTGATAAAGATGAAGAGTGGTTTCTTGCTAAGAAGTGGCATACCGTAGCCCCACTCAGAGGAAATACCGAGCTCTACTGGGGTATCGGTCAATTCTTCCAGCATTTTCTTAGACGCAAATCCAGCATGGTAAGAAGTACCCGCCGCAAGGATATAGATGCGGTCTGCTTCTTGAACCGCTTTGATAATAGCTGGGTCTACCACTACTTGACCAGATTCATTGGTGTAGGCTTGGATGAGTTTACGCATCACAGTTGGTTGCTCATCAATTTCCTTGAGCATGTAGTATGGGTAAGTCCCTTTTCCAATATCCGAAAGGTCAAGTTCAGCCGTGTAGCTATCCCGTTCTTGGACATGTCCATCATAGTCTTGGACTTCAACGCTATCAGCCTTGACAATGACCAATTCTTGGTCATGGATTTCCATATATTGGTTAGTTTCACGGATCATGGCCATGGCATCCGAGCAGACCATATTGTAACCATCGCCAAGACCAATCAAAAGTGGTGATTTATTTTTTGCCACGTAGATGGTGCTTGGATCTTCGGCATCCATCAAAGCAAAAGCATAAGCTCCACGGATGATGTGGAGGGCTTTTTTGAAGGCTTCAAGCGTCGATAAGCCCTCTTCTTCCGCAAATTTTCCGATCAAGTGGGCCGCGATTTCTGTATCGGTTTGCCCCTTGAAATGGTGACCTGCTAGGTATTCTTCCTTGATTTCAAGGTAGTTTTCAATAACCCCATTGTGGACCAACACAAAGCGACCGGTCTCTGAACGGTGTGGATGAGCATTGTCCTCAGTTGGTTTTCCGTGAGTTGCCCAGCGGGTATGTCCGATCCCGGCTGTCCCTTCAACACCTGCTGCCTTAGCTGATAATTCTGCAATTCGTCCAACTGCCTTTACCAATTGGCTCTTGCCTTCACTGGCCAGAAAAACACCTGCAGAGTCATAGCCTCGGTATTCGAGCTTTTCAAGTCCTTGAATCAAAATATCCGTAGCATTTGTATTTCCTACAACACCAACGATTCCGCACATAGTCTTTACGATATAGCCCTTGCTATACTTTCCCCTTTACTTAGTCAAACGACTCATGGTCGATTTCTCAGTTACTTTTTAAAAAATTGGTCTAGTCTAATTTACCTAAAAAATAACCAGCGGAGTCAGTATACAATGCTTCTTTCGGTTTGTCAACTAGGAAATTCAAGAAAATTGGTCTAGTTAAGAAAACCTTAAGATACAAAGGGCGTGAACGGCACGAAGATTTTGAAGTCAGTCACTAAAAAACTTAGCAGATCTTCTACTCTACTAAGTTTTTTCTTTATAACTCATTCACCACGTATTCAAAAAGCTTGCGGTCTGCTGGGCTCTTGTCAAACAGCAGTTCCGGATGCCACTGAACTCCTAGAAAACGGCTTTCATCAGTAGCTTGAACCGCCTCGATGATCTTATCTTTTGGATCTCGCGCGATCACTTCTAAGCCGGCTGCCAAGTCTTTAATACTTTGATGATGAAAAGAATTGATGCGACTGGTCTTCCCATAGATTTCATGTAGGATCGTTTGATCCTCAGTCACCAACTCTTGGCTGGTGTATTGACCGGGGGTGTCCTGCCAATGGTGCTCAATCTCCTGGTACAAGGTTCCACCAAGGGCGACATTGTATAGCTGGGTTCCACGGCAAACTGTAAAAATGGCTTTCTTCGCTATCCGTATCTCCTCAATCAAGGCCAGCTCAAATAGATCACGCTTCAAGAGATAGTCATCACTATCGATGGTGATTTCTTCTCCGTAAAACTTTGGTAGGACATTTTGTCCACCAGTGATGATGAGCTTGTCGATCATTGCGACATAATGCTTGGCCAAGTCGGCATCTCCAATTGGCAGGATCAAGGGAATCCCTCCTGCTTCTTTGACCGCTTCGACAAAGCCAGTTGCCGCATAACTCATGTTCGCGTCTGGATCATCTGGAAAGGGCCTTTCATTTCCTGTAATTCCAATCACTGGTCTTTTTTTCATACTTGTTTCCATATACTTTCATTTATTTTCATGCCATATTGTAACACAATTTCAAAAGAGACTCAACGGAGAGTTTTTGAAAAGAAAGTCCAGCTTCTCCATCTTCAACACCCGCTCACTAGACAAAAAGAGAGTGGGGCAGAAATCGGTCATTCGTTAGAATTTGATTTCNNGGCTGTAAAAGCTGATGAAATAAGCCTAGTAGAGCCCACTCTCTTGCTCGAAAATTCAAAGACAATTGAGAGGCTAGGACTTTTGTCCCATCCTCGTCTGGTTATTTCTTGATAAACCCTTCTTTAACCAAAAAGTCACGGGCTACTTTAGCGGCGAATTTCCCTTCTACGCCAACTTGGTAGTTCATTTGACTCATCTGCTTTTCCGTAATTTTGCCAGCTAACTTGTTAAGAATGCCTTCCAATTCTGGATGTTTTTTCAGTAATTCAGCTTTCATCAGTGGCGCCCCTTGATAAGGAGGGAAGAGTTGCTTGTCATCTTCCAGAACCACTAGATCATATTGAGCAATTTCAGGGTCTGTTGAATAGGCATCGGTAATTTGGATATTTCCTTTCTGAATTGCCTCATAGCGCAGCGCCGGCTCCATGGTTGCCACATTGAGATTCAGACCATAAAGGGATTGAAGGCCCTTATTTCCATCTTCGCGGTCATTAAATTCTAATGAGAATCCTGCTTTCAGCTGACCTTCTACTTTTTTGAGATCTGAGATGGTCTTGAGGCCATACGTTTGGGCAATTTTCTTTGGCACAGCCACTGCATAGGTATTTTGATAGGCCATCGGTCGCAAGAGGCTCAGATGATCTTGCTGCTGAATCCCATCACGCGCCACCTTGTAAACCGCTTTCGGATCGTGGCTCACCTTTGGTTTATCCTTCAAGAGACTTTCCGTCACCGTACCAGTAAATTCTGGATAGATATCGATATCCCCTTTTTTCAGTGCTTGGTAAAGAAAGTCGGTCTTCCCAAAGTTGGGTTTCACCGTCACCGTCATGTCTGTATTTTCCTCGATGAGAAGTTTGTACATGTTCATGAGAATTTCAGGTTCTGGACCCAATTTACCTGCGATCACCAGCTTTTCTTTCTCTTTGTGAGGAAGTATGCTTGGGGCATAACTAACTCCCAAACCAAGGACCATGACAGCAAAAGCCGCAAAAATGGTCCGCAACTTGGCCTTTTCCATCCATTTCAAGATACTATTGAACAAAATAGCTAGAAGAGCGGAAGAAAGGGCCCCAATCAAAATTAAGCTATAATTTCTTCGGTCAATACCGAGGAGGATGAAGGAACCAAGCCCTCCAGCTCCGATCAAGGCCGCTAGAGTCGCTGTTCCAATAATCATGACTGCCGAAGTTCGCACGCCTGACATCATCACAGGCATGGCTAAAGGAATCTCAAACTTCTTGAGGCGCTCCCACTTGGTCATCCCAAAGGCGACCCCCGCTTCTTCTAAACTGGGATCAATCCCACGTAAACCGGTAATGGTATTTTGTAAAATCGGGAATAATGCATAGATGACCAGAGCGGTTAAAGCAGGCAGCGTTCCAATTCCCATGATGGGAATGAACAGTCCTAGAAGCGCCAAGGAAGGAATGGTCTGAAAGATTCCTGCGATCTGTAAGACCCAGTTACTTGCTCGGTGACGTGTGCTAAGATAAATCGCTAAAGGTACTGCGATGAAAATAGCGATCATAAGGGTCAAGAGAGACAATTGCAGGTGTTGGCCAAGGGCTGTGAGCCAGTCCCCAAAACGCTCTTGAAAGGTTGTAAGTAGTTTAGACATGGTGAGCACCTCCAAACAAATCTGCGACAAAATCATTGGCTGGTTGGGCTAAAATGGTCTTGGAATCGGCCACCTGCACAATCTCTCCTTCTTCTAGCACCGCAATCCGGTCACCTAATTTTAAGGCTTCATCCGTATCATGGGTCACAAAGATAGTGGTCATGCCAAACTCCTTGTGCAAGTCTTTGGTCAGAGCCTGCAACTGTTTGCGAGAAATGGCATCCAGAGCAGAGAAAGGCTCGTCCATCAGTAAGATTTTTGGTTCCCCGATCATAGCCCTGACAATTCCGACACGCTGTTGCTCCCCGCCAGAGAGCTCATGGGGTTTTCGATCGGCATAATCAGAAGCTGGAAGACCTACTTTTTCTAAAAGTTCGACTGTTTTGGAAGCCACTCGCTCCTTGCCCCAGCCCTTCATCTCAGGAATAAGAGCGATATTTTCCGCAACTGTCAAGTTAGGAAATAGGGCAATGGCTTGAAGCACATAGCCAGTAGACAAACGTAGCTCCCGTTCATCATAGTCCTTGATGCGTTTTTCATCCATGTAGATATTGCCATCAGTCGGCTCAAGAAGCCGATTGATCATCTTGATCATGGTGGTCTTTCCAGATCCTGACGGGCCTACGAGGACCATAAATTCTCCATCTTCAATACGGAGATTGACATCTTTTAAAATATCTTTTTCTGTGTAGCGCAAGGCTACATGTTTGTATTCAATCATTGTTCTTCCTCAATAAGTTGTCTGTCTCTAAGAATATCCAATAGGCTAGTTGCTGGACGCCCTAGAACGTTTTCAACATCTGTTGAAACCCCAGCTTGTTCTCCAACTTTGATAGATGTATAGGTGCTGACCCAGGCATCGATCCCCTTTAAGGCCTCATCCACCTCTGGAGTATTGGCATACACCATCTTACGAATTTCCGCAGTCGTGTAGACTGTTGCACGCTCTGGGCTTCTTGCCAGATGGATAGAAGCCATTCCTCTCTTATCGACAAGATCAGCCACAAAAGAGCCTAATTCCCCTGTTACACCTGTTATTCCAATCATAAGCGTTTTCCCCTCTACTACAGTTCATTCTCTTTAGCTTTTAGATTTGAGATAATCCGCTCTTGATAGGCCTCAAATTCTCGGATTTCTTGGTCAGAAAAACCTTGGTAGAAAATCTCACCCAGTTCCTTGCTGACACGATCTCCAATTTCTTTTTGCGCCCACCCTAGGTCTGTCAAAGAGATATATTTTTTTCTTTTATCCTGCGTACAAGGTTGAATCGTGACCAAGCCTTGTTCTTCCAATTTTTTAACCATGCTGGTCAATGTATTATTGGCTAGACCTGTCGCAAGAGCAATATCAGTTGCGGTAGCGCACCCCAATTCTTGCTTCCACAGAATCGTTAAAATTTTCCCCTGTTCACTTCGGTATTGGGCATCTGGTTCCTTGCTCAAGAGTTTTTGAAACAGTCGCCCGTTCAACAAGCGTATCTGTAAAGCTTGGTAGCCCCCTTGCTTCTTGTCCATTTTGTCTCCTTTTTATTTCTATATCGAAATATCACAGCCATTGTATCACTGTTCATTACACCTGTCAACTATTTCGATATGGAACCAATAATTTTATCTAAATTCACCTTAAAAAGCCCTTATAGCCTTCAAAGTAGTGTTCATCCCTTCTTTTCTACCACTTTCTTTTAGTAAAATAGCCTTGTTTCTAGTAAAAGTAACAAATGTTGTCCTCGTTTTGCATCGACACCTGTTTTTGGAGTGTGGTAATCTGTTAACGAGAATAAATCATACTAATGGAGAATTTGTTATGCATATACCAGATAATTACCTTAGTCCTGCAAGTTGTGCTGTTTTAGCGGTTGCTGCTGCACCTGTTATTGTCTTGTCTGTCAAAAAAGTCAAGGTCCAATTAAAAGAAAACAAAGAGCTAGCTCCGATGCTTGGGATCGCTGCTTCTTTGTCCTTCTTATTAATGATGTTTAATGTTCCTGTCCCTGGTGGAACGACCGCTCACGCTGTTGGAGGAACCCTTCTTGCCATTCTCATAGGCCCCTATGCGGCATCTCTAGCGCTGACGGTCGCCTTACTCCTACAGGCCTTCTTATTTGGAGATGGAGGCATTCTCGCTCTTGGGGCCAATATTTTCAACATGGCCATTGTGATGCCTTTTGTTGGTTATGCTATTTATAGCTTGTTCCGCAAGCACCATCAGGAAACGCTTGGCGTCATTGTCGGCTCTTATCTTTCGATCAATGCTGCCGCCTTCTTAGCTGGTGTTGAATTGGGATTACAACCCCTCATCGCGTCAGAAGCTGGTCAGCCACTCTATAATCCTTATGGATTGAGTATCACGGTTCCTGCCATGTTGGGAGCTCACCTCCTTGTCGCAGGTTGGGTCGAAGCCTTCTTCACCGTTGTCATTTACCGTTTTGTAAAACAAGTTGCTCCTGCAGAGTTGTACACACCAAGTACCGTCAATACAACTTCATTTGTTAAAAAAATTCGCTGGGTCCTCCTTGCTTTGATCGTACTCAGCCCACTTGGACTCCTCGCAAACGGAACAGCCTTTGGTGAATGGTCTGCCGAAGAATTAGGTAGCCTGCTTCATGGTAAAGTCCCAACAGGAATCAAAAATGGATTCTCATTTGAAGCCTTGTTTAGTGATTACACCATTCCTGGAACGAAAATTGCGATCGGCTATATCCTCTCAGCCGTGACAGCCGTCCTTATCTTCTATATCATTAGTAAAATCATTCGATCAATGAACGGAGAAAAAACTTCTCATGCGTAAACTCCCTGACTGGCTCAATCAAGAGCAAGTAACTCTTGAAGCATCCAAAAGCCATCACTATTTACAAATGAATCTTCAAACATTGCGCCACTTTCTTGGCAAAATGAAACAAACGACTCCCGCATTCAAGGCCAAAACCTCGTCTTGGATGCGGCTCGTTTCCTTTTTAATTTTAGCGATCCTCATCACGACCGCCCACCATCCCATCCAACTGTGGTTGATCGGTATCCTTTTGTTAATGCACATTGCCATGCTTCCTGGAGAGGTCCTACTCCACCTCTTTAAGGTCCTGTTCAAGGTGCTGTTGATTTCCACAATTGTGATATTGCCTAGCATCTTATTTCAAGGATTTCAAAATGGAGGGCTCTTTTTGCTACGTGCAGGGATGATTGTCCTCAATATTTCCCTCTTTCTAGCCACGACGACAAGTGTGCAACTGGTTGAGGCCCTGCGTCAGTTGCGTGTTCCAAAAACCTTTGTGCAAACCATTGATATCACCCTCAAGTATGGCTATATTTTAGGGAAACACTTGCAACAACAAATCGAATGCGTCCAGTTGAGAACGGTTGGACAAAAAGTGAATCTCAATCTCTTTGGCTCCCTACTTGGTCTCTTGTACCTATCCACCAAACACCATACAAAAGAAGTGTACGAAGCGATGATTCTTCGCGGCTACGGCATGGATACAAAGCGCAAAGAAGCCTTCCACTGGAAGAAGGAAGACGTCTTTTTCCTATTGGAATTGGTGGCTCTCACGACCTTCACGACCTTACTTGGCTAGAAAGGAAGCCCTATGATTACCATTCAGGATGGAAATTACCACTATACCGAAGAAACTGGTATCCACGATATTCAACTCCAGATTCAAAAAGGGGAAACCGTGGGCTTGATGGGCCCAAACGGAGCTGGAAAATCGACCCTCTTTAAAATTCTAGTTGGGCTCTTGCCCCTCTCGTCTGGTCAGTACCACTTCAAGGACTGGACCATTGACCAAGACTTCTTGAAAGATCCCCATCGTGCTGGACAACTCTTCCAGCAAGTTGGACTCATTTTTCAAAACAGCGATACGCAATTGTTCAATACAAGCGTCTATGATGAACTGGCTTTTGGACCACGTCAATTAGGCTTAGCCGAGTCCGAAGTCGACCAACGCGTCAAGGATACGCTCGGTCTTCTAGAGATTGAACACCTGAGAGATCGTATTCCCTACCATCTTTCTGGTGGCGAAAAGAAACTAGTCGCTATCGCCAGTGTCCTCACCATGAATCCTAGTCTCTTGCTATTTGACGAGCCCTTTAACGGCCTCTCGCCAAAATACCAGAAGCTGATTGTCGCCTTGCTGCAAGAACTCAAAACAGCCGGAAAAACAATTGTGATTTCCTCCCACCATTTCGAGCAAATCGCACCGATTGTCGAACGGGTCCTCCTCTTTTCTGAAGAACACACCATCACAGGCAGCTACGATCGAGCTGATTGGGAAAATGACCCAGCTATTCAACAATCCTTCACTACATGTTAAAAAGCCTCGGTAGGTACGTCCTACCGAAGCTTTTTTTATGAGAGAGACAAGGGTTAACGTCCTTTATGCTTCTCTCTTCGTTTTTGCTGTTTGCGTTCAAATTTCTCTTGTTTTAGCAATTGCTTTTGGACACTAGATTGATGTTTTGAAATCTTTTTCCTTTCCTCATACTGTAACTGCAATAGTTCTTTCGACTTGGAAGAAACTTTCTGATTTACTTGTTTCCTTACCATTCGCTGTAATCGTTTAGGATTCTTGATTTTTACATGTTGCTTAACTATAGCTTCTGGACTAAAAGATAATTGAGTAAACTGAGTCTGTAAGATCTCTAGAATTTCATCATCTTTTGGCTCCTGACCAAATGTCACACGACAAACTTGATAAGTTTCTCGATACACTTGTTCGAACAAACCATGCCAAAATCCATCTTCAAAATAAACTGTCAATCCAATTGAAATTGTTTCCACGACAGCACCTCCTTAAATCTATCCCTAAGAATGGACAACCAAGGAGGAAGGTTACTGATAGGCTTGCCTACGTCTGGACTACCAACCAGAACTGTGTTTTTATCTTAGTTGGAACTATTATAGCATATAGCAATACAAAAATCCTCCAGAGTCTACCTCTGGAGGACTTTTAAATTTATTTCGTTACGATATTTACAAGCTTGTTCGGTACACTAATCACTTTCACGATTTCTTTACCGTCAATCTCTGCTTTGACTTTTTCATCAGCCAGAGCTACTTCTTGCAATTCTTCGCGTGAAAGGTCTTTTGCGACCATGAGTTTGGCACGGACTTTTCCTTTGATTTGGACGACGATTTCGATTTCGTCTTCGACCAATTTGCTTTCATCCCATGTTGGCCAAGCTACGTAAGAGATAGACTCACCTGTTGCTGCCACTGTTTGCCAAAGTTCTTCTGCCAAGTGAGGCGCAAATGGGGCAATCAATTGGATAAAGCCTTTGGCGTAATCCACGTAGAGTTTGTCTTCCTTGTTAGCTGCATTGACAAAGACCATGAGTTGGGCAATGGCTGTGTTGAATTTCATGGACTCGATTTGCTCAGTGACAGATTTAACGGTTTCGTTGTAAACCTTGTCAAGAGCACCATTGTTTTCCGCAACGATTTCTTTGCTTGTAATCAAGCGGTACACACGGTCGAGGAACTTACGACTTCCTTCCAAACCTTCTTCAGACCAAGCGATAGAAGCGTCAAGTGGTCCCATAAACATTTCATAGACACGAAGGGTATCGGCACCATATTGTTCCACCACATCGTCTGGGTTCACCACGTTCTTGAGGGATTTAGACATCTTAGCTGGTGCTTGCTCCAATTCTTCTCCTGTTTCCACATGGAAGAAGGAACCGTCACGTTTTTCAACCTTGTCAGTCGCCACAAGAGCCCCACGGTGGTCACGGTAGCTGGTTCCCAAAATCATGCCTTGGTTAAAGAGTTTTTGGAATGGTTCCTTAGTTGGAACGACACCGAGGTCATAGAGGAATTTATGCCAGAAACGAGCGTAAAGTAAGTGAAGAACGGCGTGTTCTGCACCACCCACGTAGATATCGACTGGCAACCATTGTTTGAGGAGGTCCTCATCAGCCAATTTTTCTGTGTTATGTGGATCGATATAGCGGAGGTAGTACCAGCTTGAACCTGCCCACTGTGGCATGGTATTGGTCTCACGACGACCTTTGACGCCATCTTCACGAGTCACTTCCAGCCAGTCTGTCAAATTAGCTAGTGGGCTTTCACCAGTACCTGAAGGGCGGATGTCCTTGGTGACTGGCAAGACAAGTGGCAATTCACTTTCTGGAACAGCTGTTGAAGTCCCATCTTCCCAATGAACGATTGGAATTGGTTCACCCCAGTAACGTTGACGGCTAAAGAGCCAGTCACGAAGACGGTAAGTGATTTTTTCTTGACCAAAGCCTTTTTCTTCCAACCAAGCCACAATTTTGGCAATCGCTTCTTCTTTGTTAAGACCGTTCAAGAAGTCTGAGTTGACGTGAAGGCCATCTTCTGTATAAGCAGCTTCTTCAACGTTTCCACCTTCCAGTACCTCTACGATTGGAAGTCCAAACTGTTTAGCAAATTCCCAGTCACGCTCATCGTGGGCAGGAACGGCCATGACGGCACCTGTTCCGTAGCTAGCAAGAACATAGTCGGCAATCCAGATTGGAATTTCTTTACCATTGACAGGATTGACGGCATAAGCACCCGTCCAAACCCCTGTTTTTTCCTTAGCAAGGTCGGTACGAGCCAAGTCTGATTTCAGGCTGGCTTGGTGTTTGTAGTCCGCTACTGCCTCAGCTTGTTCTGGGCTTGTGATGGCATCTACCAAGTCATGCTCAGGCGCTAAGACAGTGAAAGTTGCACCAAAAAGGGTATCTGGACGAGTCGTAAAGACGGTAAATTCCTTGTCAGTTCCTTTCACCTTGAAAGTGACATTGGCACCAGTTGATTTTCCAATCCAGTTGCGTTGCATGTCCTTGATAGACTCTGGCCAGTCAAGGTCATCCAAGTCAGTCAGCAAGCGCTCCGCATAGGCCGTGATTTTAAGCATCCATTGGCGCATTGGTTTACGGACAACTGGATAGCCCCCACGCTCAGAGGTTCCGTCAGGAAGAACTTCTTCGTTGGCGATAGCTGTTCCTAGTTCCTCAACCCAATTGACTGGCACTTTAGCTTCATAGGCCAAGCCTTTTTCGTAAAGTTTGGTGAAGATCCATTGCGTCCACTTGTAGTAGTTCGGATCTGTTGTATTGACTTCGCGATCCCAGTCGTAAGAGAAACCAAGCGCATTGATTTGGCGTTTGAAGTTAGCAATGTTTTCCGCTGTGAATTCCGCTGGGTCATTACCAGTATCCATCGCATATTGCTCTGCAGGCAAACCAAAGGCATCCCAACCCATTGGGTGAAGGACGTTGTAGCCTTGTGCACGTTTGAAACGGCTGAGAATATCCGTCGCTGTATAACCTTCTGGGTGTCCTACGTGCAGACCCGCTCCAGATGGGTAAGGGAACATATCCAATGCATAAAACTTAGGTTTTGAGGCGTCTGTTCCTGTCTTAAAAGTGTGATGGTCAGCCCAGTATTTTTGCCACTTAGGCTCGATTTCTTTATGATCGTAAAAACTCATAGCGTCTCTCCAATTTTCGTGATGCTCCTATTATACCATTTTTAAGCGATTTTTAAAGGATCCACCAAAGAAAAAGGCGGAAACAGATAGGGAAGTGATGGCCCCCTCGTCTCTATTTTGAAACAGAATTGCCTTTCCACCAATCCTTTTTTTAGACTTGAAACTCTTTCACATCCCCTCACTGTATGGTATAATAGAGGCTATGATTGATTGGAGATTCTTTAAAAAATTACGAAACCATACCCTCTTAGGCCTACTTGTGGGAACAATGACAGTTGGATCCATTTCCACTGCCTTTGCGGACGACATCTACCAGCAAGAGGATGTGATGAAAATTGCATCCGATGCCGGATTAAACTTTGATAACTTTTACAAGCCCAAAGCAGACATTGTCATTGACGCCAATACTGGAGCCATCCTCTACGGGGACAATATTGATACTGTTCGCGATTCCGGAAGCATGGCCAAGCTCATGAGTGCTTACGTGGTTTTTCGGGCAATCAAAGAAGGAAAAATCACTTACGATACTGTTGTCACTGCGACCGAAGCGGACCAAGCCATCTCAGAAAATAACCTTCTGAGCAATTCTCCGATCGTTGCTGGTGTACAGTATAAGGTATCCGAATTACTCAAGATGCTCTTTGTCCCATCTTCAAGTGCTGCTGTGATTATGCTGGCTAATCTTGTCACAGACAATGATCCAGACAAATTCTTAGAGTTGATGAATCAGTACTCGCAAGAAATGGGCATGGTCCATACCAAATGGAATAACCCAAACGGGGCGATGATTTCCGTCTTACAGGGCTACTACAATCCACAACACCACGACTTGAACGCCAATAATGAGATTACAGCGCGAGACATGTCGATCCTTGCCTATCACATTGTCAATGACTTACCGGAAATGCTGGAATACACCAAACAGGCCCACACGACCATCATGCCAGGCACTCCATATGAGCAAAGCTATGACAACTACAATACCTCGCTAGAAGGCGGGAAGTTTGAACTCAAGGGAACAGATGGTCTCAAGACTGGATCGAGCCCAACTGCGGACTACAACTACACGGCAACCACCAAACGAGGCAAGCAACGGATCATCGAAGTGATCCTAGGGGTTGGGAACTATGATGTTGAAATCGCAGAAAGCTACCGCAATCAAATCGGAAATGCCTTAGCTGAGAAAATGTTTGCGGATTATCAATATAAAAAGGTCCTCTCTGCAGGTGACCACGAGATTGATGGCCAAACTGTTCACTTAGAAAAAGACTTTTATGCAACCGTCAAAAAAGGGACCAATCCAGCTATCAAACTAGAAAACAAGCGACTGGTGGTTCAAAACGGCTTGAAGCAGGTCTCCCCAAGTATCAAGCCTGGAATCGCGATCAGTAATTCCCAACAATCCAACTCCAGCAACAAGAAAAAAGGATTCGATATCATGTGGATCTTCTGCTTCCTACCCGCTGGAATTTTATACCTGATCTTTAAACAAACAGATCCAAATAGAAGGAAATAGAAAAAAGCTCCCATTACCGTAAGGTATGGGAGTTCTTGTATTTGAAAGAAATCACGTTCTTAATGAATGACAGATTTTAATTTAGTCTAAACTTAGAACGTAAGCATCTACTGCTACGATTGCTTGGGCAATATCAGATGCTTTCACTTCAAATGGCATTTGATGGATAGTTTCTCCTTCAATTGTCGCCTGTTGACCAACCTTGAGAAGATCTTCGTAGCTTGCATTTTCAAGATGCATTTCTTTCAGAGTCGTTGGCATGCCAATTTGTTGATAGAAGCGAATGTATTTATCCAAAACTTCTTTTGGACGGTTTTCCAAGAACAATTGAACCAAGGTTCCATAAGCTACTTTTTCACCGTGTGTCAAATGGTGGATATCCCCAGCAAGGGCCGTAAAGCCATTATGGATGGCGTGGGCCGCTGCCAAGCCACCACTTTCAAACCCGATCCCACTGAGAAGGGTATTGGCTTCAATGATGTTTTCTAAAGCAGGAGTTACGACCTTAGCTTCACAAGCAGCCATAGCTTGGAGGCCATCAGCAAATAAGATTTCTTCACAACGTTGCGCAATGGCGACACCCGCTAGAGTTTGGTGTTTGCCTAACATGTTTTTTCCGTTGGCTTGCATTACCGCACGCGCTTCGACCCAAGTCGCTAATCCATCTGCGATACCAGAAGCGAGCAAACGTTTTGGTGCTTGAGAGATCACTTTACTATCTACCAAGACCAATTCTGGATTTTTAGAATAGAAGATATAGCGAGCAAAGGCTCCCTCATCCGTGTAAATAACTGACAAGGCCGAAACCGGAGCATCTGTCGAGGCAATGGTCGGAGCAATGACAACTGGTGATTGTAAAAGATCGGCAATCGCTTTTGCACTGTCGATGGTCTTTCCTCCACCAAGTCCAATAACCAAATCACAGCCATTTTCTTCTGCCAGACTGACCACACGATTGATTTCATTATCAGAAGCTTCACCATTGAAGAACACTGGTAAGACTGTAAAGCCATACCGGAGGAGATACTTTTCAAAACGTTCTCCTACGATATCATAGACTACTGAATCACATAGTAAGACAGGATGACTTCCTAGTTCCAAAATAGGTTTTGCATTTTGAAATAAAGCATTCTCACCTTGTATGTAACGGGATGGACTTGCAAAATTTCTCATACATTCCTCCTTTATCAGATTGTATTCTTTTGATGAACAGCTGACCAATCCGCCTCGAAGTCATCTACTGCTTTTGCAATAGAAGGCATTCCAAAAGCTGCTTCAAAGACATCTGCTCCTGCCGTAATTGCTTGTGTTCCTTCTTTAAATGCTCTGTTAATTTGAGCCACATTTTTAAAGGAAGCTGCTAGAATTTTGCTTGATGAATGATTACGCTCTATGGCACTCGCTAACTGAGAAATGACCTGAGCTGAATCAATGTTTAAGTTTTCCATACGATTGTAATAAGGTGCTAAATAGTCGGCTCCTGCTTCAATCGCTAACAGTCCTTGAAAAACAGTATAGATTGCTGTTGCAGTAATTTTGTAACCCTCTGCTTTTAACACTTTAATTGCAGCAAGTCCTTCAGGTGTAACTGGGACTTTAATATAGGTATTTTCATCGCATTGTTCGCGAATTTTAGCCGCATCTTTTAAAATTCCTTCATAATCTTTTGCGACAACTTGAACATGAATGGAAGGAGAACCTCCGATGATTTCCCGCACCTTATGAATACGATCAAAAAAATCAATATCCCCTTCTTTTTTGGCAATTGTTGGGTTCGAAGTTACCCCAGCAAGGGGTAACACTCGTGCCCATTTTTTTATCTCATCTAAATTTAAAGTATCAAGCATAAATTCCATATACATACCTCTTTACTATAGAGTATGCTCTGTCCGTCCAATAATATCATCTTGTGTAGCTCTTGATAGTACATTGAAGAAAGCCGAGTAGCCTGCGACACGTACAATTAAGTCACGGTGTTTTTCCGGATGTTTTTGAGCATCTAATAATGTCTCTCTAGAAACCACATTGTATTGAATATGGTATCCATGTAGACGATTAAAGAACGTACGGAGTAAAGCAATAAGTTTTAATTTATCTTCTTCTTTTGCTAAAGTTTGTGGGTTTACTTTTTGGTTCAGTAGAACACCACCAACAATTTCATCTGTTGGTAATTTGGAAACAGATTTTAGAACAGATGTTGGGCCATGTTGGTCCATATTGTGGGATGGAGAACATCCTTCTGCTAGCGGAGTTCCAGCATTACGACCATCAGGAGTAGCTAATGTGCCACGACCTTGTCCTACATTGGCTGAAATAGAAGATGTACCTGAGTAACGAATTCCTCCGATTGGCCCACGTCCATATCGAGTATTTGGATATTTAGCAATTTCATCCACATAAATATCGTATGCTTCTCGAACTAAGCTGTCCGCATAGTCATCATCGTTTCCATACTTCGGTGCATCATGGATAAGCATCTCTTGGATTTCTTTTCCACGGTCGCCCTCGTAATCGGTTTCCAGAGCATGCCATAGCTCTTGTGGCGTTAAGCGCCCTTCTTCAAATACCAATTTCTTGATTGCTGCAAGTGAATCGGATAAGTTTGCAATACCCACTTGTAAACCAGAAATATAATCGTAGACAGCTCCACCTTCTTTTAGGTGTTTTCCACGTCCAATACAGTCATCTGTCAAAGCTGAACAGAGGATATCTGGCACTTCTCTTTCAAGAGATAAGTCGATAGAGTTTTCTACGATCACACTCATACGTGTTAAGTGGCGTAAGGTCTTGTCCCAAGCCGTTTGCAATTCATCGAAGCTCTTCATATCTTTAAAGTGACCAAAGCTTGGTGCAAAGCGCTTGCCAGAAGCAGGATCGATTCCATCATTCATCGTAATGAGCAAAACTTTAGGGAAGTTCATATAACTCATACCTGTACAGCGATATCCCCATTTACCTGGAACAGCTGTTTCTACACAACCAATTGCACTGTAATCATAAGCATCTTCTTCAAGAACACCTTTTGAAATAAAGGATGGAATAATGATCTCATCATTATTGAAAGCAGGCATACCGAATCCGAGTTTCATAACCTCGATACATTCGTTCATGAAGCGGGCATCCAGACCAGCATGATAACGAACAGTTAAGTTTGGTTGAGGAAGGTGAGTTTGAGCAACTGACTTCAACACCAAATAAGACAATGGGTTGACGGCATCTTTCTTATCACGTGTTTGACCACCAATCGTAACGTTTTGATAAAGCGGACTACCTGCAGATGAGAAGGTATGTGCTTGACTACGTACTTTGTTAATTGTAATAGTCTTGATCCAAAGGTTAGTCAAGCGTTCAACAATACTCTCTTCAGTTTCCCGTCCACTTTCCAAATCAGCTTTAACGTATGGATACATATATTGATCAAAACGTCCATATGAAAGTGAGTGTCCATTTGATTCAATCTGAAGTATACATTGGATAAACCAAACAGACTGAACAGCCTCTGCAAATGTACTTGCAGGCTCGTATGGAACTTTTGAGCAAATCTCTGCAATTTCGAGCAATTCTTTCTTACGTTCAGGAGTTGCTGTCTCAGCAAGTTGTTTAGCAAGTTCCACAAATCGTTGAGCATAAGCCTTAACAGCATCAACTACAATAAAGATAGAATCGTAAAAATGGTACTTGTCAATACTAGCTGGATCCGTAAGGTCAAGAGCTGCCTTAGCTTGACGAGCTCTTTCTTCAAAACCTTTCAAACCATATTGCAATAATTTTTGATAATTTACTGCTAAGTGGGCATCTCCTGAATTCATCTTCCCTTCCATACCGAAGAATCCCGTTTCCATATAGACAGAAACTTCTTCAGGTAGAAGAGCACCAGCTCTTGCACGTAAATTATTATTTTCCCAGAATGGTGCAATACTACGGAGTTGCTCTTTTGTTTCTTCCGTAATATAGAAGACATCGCCATCCCGCTTTTCAAAAAGATCCAATTCCTTAAGAACAAACTCCAAAGTATATTCTGGGAAAATCGGAGCATCTTTATTAGAGGATGCTTGGTTTCCAGCAATCATGGATTCATCCTCAATATAGATTGTCATATTTTCAAGAATCTCTTTCAACATATAGGCACGTTTAAGAACATTTGGTTGTTCCTTATAACGATCATATGCCTTAGTTGCAAGAACGGCACGTTCAGCGTCGATATAAGGCTTCTTGTTTAAGACATCTTCACGATATTTATTCATCCGATCAGTCAGACTACCAAAATAGTCTGTTTTGATGGAGGTTCTTGCTACTTCTACTGTGTTTGTCATATCTGATAAACCTTTCTTTTGAAATTATTTTGTTTTCTTTCGTAACTATAGTAGCATTTAATCGTTTAAATTTCAATAAATACTCTGTAGAATAGCTAGTTTTAACTAAAATAGCACAAATGTGTCGTTGCCATTTCGAACACTATTTTTCAGCTTCTAGTTCATTCGCATAAGCTAATTTATCTTGAAATTTAAAGAACGGGAAGTATACAAGTGTGGAGATTCCTAAAACAATTATCTGTACAATGGCACCTTGCCATCCACCAACCATAAATCCTGAAATAATAGCCGGCGTACTCCAAGGTAGAGTAACTCCTGAAAATGGTTGCATAAATCCGATAGCAATCGAACCATACACAACAATAGCTGCTAATATAGGCACCAAAATAAATGGTAGAAACATAACTGGATTCATAACAATTGGAAATCCAAATACAACTGGTTCATTGACATTAAATATTGCTGGAAAAGCAGCTACTTTACCTAAAGCTTTATATTGTTTTGACTTTGCTGCAAATAGCATTGCAATAACCAACCCAAAGGTAATACCCGATCCAGATAGAATTAAGAAGCTATCTAAAAATTGTTGTGTTACAATGTGGGCACCATTTTCAACAGATAGCTTCCCAGTCGCTAACATAGATTTATTAGCATCTAGGTTTGAAAGTAGTAAAGCTGTCACAACACCATTAACAACTGATTGACCATGTACCCCGAACCACCATAAGAAGGAGATAAAGAATGCAATACCGATTGCACCATATAATGAACCTGTTAAACCTTGCAATGGAACTTGAATTACATCATAGATCATTTCGATAAAAGTACCACCACCTGTGACAACTTTTGAAATAATGTAAACAATCATGGAAAGTAGGAACACCACAAAAGCTGGAATCATTGCTTCAAATTGTTTTGCAATAGCTTGAGGGACTTGCTCAGGCATTTTAATTACAATATGTTTTTGAATGAAAAGTGTATAAATGGCCCCTATCACCAGACCAATAATAATTGCTCCGATAATACCTTGACCACCAAACCAAACTTTTGCTATAGCATCCCCTATAGGTTCTCCTTTAGCTGGCACATAAGAAGATTTTAGCAAGATAAAGAAAGAAGACAAGGAAAGAACACCTGCTGGGAGAGGTTCAACCCCACTATTTTTTGCATATGAATAGCCAATTGAGAAACAAGAAATTAACCCCATGATGGCAAATGTCCCAGAATAGACCTGCATGAAGGGCTCTGTCCAAGTTTCACCAAAAACACTTGCAATAGCTTGATTTAATCCTTCAAATGGTAGTTGACCTATAATCAAAAATAAGCTACCAACTACTGTCAGCGGTAAAATTGCTAACATCCCATCTTTAAGTGCGATAATCCCACGCATGTTCACAAAACGCATGATTGGGCCAATGATTTTTTGAGAATCTATTTTAGCCATGATAACCTCCTAAACTGCATCAATGAGCTCTAAAGCCAAATTTAAAACTTTCTTTCCATCAAGCATTCCATAATCTGCCATAGGAATAACTGCAATTGGAACATGATTTTTGTCACAAATAGACTTCGATTTATCTAAAGTATAGGCAACTTGTGGACCTAATAATGCAACATCAAGATCTGGTGCAAAATCAGCTAATTTAGCCTGAGAATATGCTTCAATTTCTGCATCTATACCTAACTCTTGAGCTGCAACTTTCATATTATTTACTAACATTCCTGTTGAGAAACCTGCTGCACAAAACAAACCAATTTTCATATTACTTTCCTCCTCGTTATTTCACTAAAAGTTCTTTACGTAAGTCAATCATTTCTTTAATCAAATTTATTTCTGTAATTGATGTCATTAAGTGATCTTGTGAGTGTACAAACAAAGCAGTGATCTCTGTCTTTGTTCCACCTGCTTCTTGGGCCAAAAATTGTGTCTGCAAGTTATGTGCTTCTAAAAGAGCTGCATTTGCCTTTTCGATTTCGTTATCTGCGGAATCAAAGTTCCCCTCTTTAGCGAATGATAAAGCTTGATAAATGTGCTGTTTGGCATCACCAGCATTTAAAATTAATCCCATAATAATTTGATCTGCTACAATGACTTCCATAGTAAAACCTCCTTTTATTTTGAAAGCGCTTTTATTTCTTAACAGTAATATATCATCCTTGATATCGACTGTCAATATTTTTTTAGACATATGTTTGTTTATTTTTATATAACGCACATTTGTGCTTTCGAGGCTATTGAAAAAAACCACTCAATTTTTGAGTAGCTTTATAATTATTTTTTGAAAGTAAAATCGTCATCTAACTCTAACATTCTCAAAATCGTCGCTTCATCGGTTACGAGATGATTAATATAGCCTGCTTTTATAACCGAAAGTATCGCCCCTGCTTTTCTTTCTCCATATGCCAAAGAAACTGTTTTAGGAATTTGCTTCAGTTTTTCCAGTGTTATAGCAACGGTTCTTTCTTGTAAATCTTGATACACCGGTTTTCCTTTCCTATCGAAAAAACGACAGCAAACCTCTCCAATTGCTTCTTCAGACTGTAATTTTGAAAAATCTTGGTCCGTAAGCATATCAAACCATTGTGGATTATGTGTATCTGCAGGACCACCAATACCTACCACTGCAATATCTAAATTTTCCCAGCTCTCTCTTAAATCATCAAAATATTTCGATGTTAGGATTCCTTCTGCCAATTCCTTATTTTCCTGAATAATTGTCGCATTGATAAAACGACACTCCCCATGAAATTTACTAGTCATATTATAAATCAAGGTGTTTACATGGTAACGGGCATGGATATGACTGGGTCCTCCTGCTAGTGGATAAAAATGTACATTTTCTAAGCGCTTACTACCAATTTGATCAACAAGAAGGCTGAGACTTTTCCCCCAGGAAAAACCAATATTCATTCCATCCTGTAAAAGAGAACGAACCATACCAGCAACCGATCGAGCTAGACGTTGTTCCAAATCCCACAAAGGTTCATCCTCAATATTTGGTACAATTTCTAATTCGCTAATATGATATTTCTCTTTGACATAATTCTCCAAACGAAATAGTTTGCTATCGAAACTCTCAATTTCAATTTTGACAATTCTTTCCCTTTTAGCTTCAGTTAACATTCTACTGACTGTTGTCCTATAAATGCCAGTTTCAGCAGCAATCTCTGACTGACTCTTTTCTTCAATATAATATAGGTAAGCAAGCTTAGCCAATAATTTTTTACGTTCATATTTCACAATTATTCTCCTAACTATACCATGGTAAGGGATATACTTGCTTGTTCTAGTTTTTTCATCGCCTCCGGTGCTATTCCCTTATCCGTAATCACTCGTTGAACTTGAGATAACGCAAAATTTCTAACATTACCTTTCTTTTGAAATTTACTTGAGTCTGTTAGGATCACTATATTTTCAGAAACCTGAGACATATATTGAACAACTTCGCTTCGCATCATATCTTTACCAGTAAAGCCCAATTCATCATCATACCCATCTGCACCAATAAAAGCATTTTTTACACGAAAAGATTGGATTAACTCCTTCAACAACGGACCTACTGTCACTTGGGAGTCTTTTTGAAATTCTCCCCCTAATAGTATGATTTTGCAAGAATCATAATTTCGAATAAAGTCTGCAATAAAATAAGAATTTGTCACGATCTTCACATTCTTCTTTGTTTGACAAATTTCTTCCGCTAGTAGAGCGCATGTGGAGCCCGATTCGATAAGAATAGTTTCGTTATCTTGCACCAATTTTGCTGCTGCTTGGGCAATTTTTCTTTTTGTATCATGATGAAAAGATAAACGGACATTTATATCATCTCCACTATTCAATACAGCATAACCATGTTCTCTATGAAGAAGTCCCTTAGATTCTAATTTATCCAAATCCTTTCGAATTGTTACTTTTGAAACTTCTAAGGCTTCGGATAACGTATTGACATCAATTTTTTCATACTGAGAAACTAATTTTAAAATTTCTTCTAAACGCTTCATATTTCTTACCTCCCCTCTATTTTATCAAAAATTTTCAAAAAAACACAAGAATAAAAACTTTCATTCGTAATTGATTTTGTTTCTAAAAAAATATATAATACAATTATAAGTCAGAAGGAGAAGTAGATATGGAAACGACACGTGGTATTATCTTCAACATTCAACATTTCAGTATTCATGATGGTCCAGGAATTAGAACAACTGTTTTTCTAAAAGGATGCCCACTACGTTGCCCGTGGTGTTCTAATCCTGAGTCACAGAGAATGAACCCAGAACCGATGCTGGATGCGGTTACTAAAGCCCCCGGGACAACTGGACAAGAAAAAACAGTAGATGAAATTATTAATGAAGTTATGAAAGATATTGATTTCTATGAGGAATCTGGAGGCGGTATGACCTTGTCTGGTGGTGAAATATTTGCCCAATTTGAATTTGCAAAAGCACTACTGAAAGCTGCTAAAGAAAAAGGTCTTCACACTGCCATTGAGACAACTGCTTTTGTTGAACACGAAAAATTTATTGACCTGATCCAATATGTTGATTTCATTTATACCGATTTGAAACACTACGATAGCCTCAAACATAAAAAGAAAGTTGGAGTTCAAAATAGTTTAATTATTAAAAATATCCATTACGCCTTTAAAGAGAAAAAAACAATTGTTTTACGTATACCTGTGATACCTCAATTCAACGACTCTCTTGCCGATGCGGAAGAATTTTCCACTCTTTTCAACTCCTTAGATATTGATCAAGTACAATTACTACCATTTCACCAATTTGGCGAGAATAAATACAAACTACTTGGAAGACGTTATCAAATGGAAAATGTCAAAGCTTTGCATCCCGAAGATTTATATGACTACCAGCAAGTTTTTCTAGATCATAATATCCATTGTTATTTCTAATCCATTCAAAAATTCCCAAAGCTAGTTTCAGTAGGTTAAAACTTGGCTTTGGGAATTTTTTAGTTTTTTCACGAGCATCGAGAAAAAGAGAGATTGACTGGTGGGCATGGCCCGCATGGTCAAGAAAGTCAATCAATTGCCTAATTGAAGTCGAGACTACTTCCTTTTGAAAAAAGATAAATCAATTGACATTCATGGAATGCGGCATTGATTTCCTATTTTTCTGCAGGAAGTTTCGGTAAACCGAATCGTCTCTCCTATCTTAATTTACCAAATAATTACACGATCCTCTGGTTTTCTCCACATGCCATCTCCTTCTTTGACATCAAAGGCTTCAAAGAATTCATCAAAGTTGGGTAATTGAACATTGGTACGGAGTTTTCCTGGTGCGTGCACATCAACACTTGCGAGGAGTTGCATGTACTCTGTCCGAGCTTTCATCCGCCAGATGCGAGCAAAGTTGGTGAAGAATTCTTCTGCGGAGAAGTCTGCTTCTTTCTTAGCGGCTTCAAGGGCTGCAGCGATCCCTCCGAGGTCTGCCACGTTTTCCGAAACGGTCAATTTCCCGTTAATCTTAGCACCGTATGAGTCTTGGCCTTCAAATTGATCAACAACCTTTTGGGTCCGAGCGGTAAAGGCTTCGTAATCTTCTGGCTTCCACCAGTCTTTCAAGCTACCATTTTCATCAAAGGAAGCACCATTGGTATCAAAGGCGTGCGAAATTTCATGGGCAATAACCGCACCGATTCCGCCGTAGTTGGCTGATGATGGTTGGTGAAGGTCATAGAAAGGTGCTTGCAGAATCGCTGCCGGGAAGACGATTTGGTTTTGTTGCGGATCATAGTAGGCATTGACCATATTAGCTGGCATATGCCACTCACTCCGATCGACTGGTTGGTTCCACTTGCTCCAGCTATGGGCAATTGAAATTTGAGCCAATTTTTGGGCATTTTCTACCAAGTTTTTGCTCTCATCGATGATCTTCTTGGCATATGTTTCTGGTAATTTTTCAGGGTAGCCGATATGCGGTGTGATGACATTGAGTTTGACAATGGCTTTTTCGCGAGTTTCTGGAGCGAGCCAGTCTGCTTTTTCCAAACGATCCTTGTAGACCTCAATCATAGTCGCTACTTTATGCTCTACGTCTGCTTTTGCTTCTGGTGAGAACTTTTCACCCGCATACCAGAGTCCAAGCGCTTGGCTATAAGGGCCTTCTGCCAAGGCCAAAGCTGCTTTTTCTTTTGGACGAGGTTCTGGAATCCCTGTAATGGTCCGTCCATACTCACCAGACAAGACACGAATTTCTTCGGTTAAGAAAGACGTCCAATCTAAGGCTGCTCCGAGTTTCAATTTGGCATGAATGGTTTCCCAGTTGGCTGCTGAGTAGTATTTTGGCGCAAATTCCTTCCAGAATCGCTCTTCTGGCACGATAATTTTATCTGGAGTTTGTCCGATTACTTCTGCAAAGAAGGTGTCGAGTGGCAGTTCTGGAACTAAGGACTTGAATTCTTCCCACTCATAGGGATGGTAGAGTTTGTTGTATTCAGATTTTTCTTCATTTGACAAGACATACTTAGCCAATTCTGCATCTGCCGCAATAACCTTATCTAGGATATCCTTGATTTCTACTTCTGAGAATTCAAATTTTGGCAAGAGTTTTTCCATCATCTGACGCCAGATAACCAGCAATTCCGGACCTTTTTCGTTGCCTTCTTCATAGTAGGTCGTATCCGGCAAGATAAGAGCAAGAGATTCTCCCCACAAGACATTCATTTGGGCATTCATAAAGTCTGGTGACACGCTAAATGGCATGAGATTTGGTTTGCCAGCTAGTTCATAGGCTCCCAGCTTACTGGTATAGTCTTCAAAGGAAGACAGAGCCTTGATTTCATTGATCAAGGGCATGACTGGGGCAACACCAGCCACTTCCCGTGCATCAAAATCTGCCACCATCTTGTGGTATTTGACAAAGTTTTGCAGAATGCTGTCTTCAGGCAATTCTTCTCCTCTTTGCCATTTTCCAGTAATATCCAACATCAAGTTTTCGATGTCTCGATCTAAGTCCATAAAACCACCGGTTGACGGTTTGTCATCAGGAATGACTGCTGTTTCAGCCCATTTCCCATTGACGTAATCATAAAAATCATCTTGTAAACGTACCATGATCTTCTCACTTTCATTCTTTTGTAATAACCTTATCAAAAATAGGAACTTTTTTCAATGATTTCAAGTGATTTAAGTTAAATTATTTTATAAATTAACTTGACTTAATTTTTTTATTCATGTATATTAATATCAAAGGAGGAAACTCATGATTCAAATTGAAAACCTTCGTGTTACTTATCAGCAAACGCTGGCCCTAGAGGACCTTTCCCTCACCATCCAGGGCCCGACTATCCTAGGCATTCTTGGCCCCAATGGGGCTGGAAAATCAACCCTAATCAAGGCCATGCTGGGACTTCTTCCTCATGCGGGAAAGGTCCAGCTAGATCAAAAAGATCTCAGCCAAGCTCTTCAACGAGTAGCCTACGTCGAGCAAAAAACAGCTATTGATTTCCACTTCCCCATCACAGTACGAGAATGTGTCTCACTGGGTCTCTATCCCCACCTTTCGATCTTCAGGAGAAAAAGCAAAGAAGATTTCCAAAAGGTGGAAAATGCGATGAAGCTTGTCAATCTTCTTGATCTAGCAGATCGCCAGATTGGCCAACTTTCAGGAGGGCAATTTCAACGGGTCCTGATCGCCCGCTGCTTGGTCCAAGAAGCAGATGTCATCTTTTTGGATGAGCCCTTTGCAGGGATTGACTCTGTCAGCGAAGACATCATTATGCAGACACTAAAAACCTTGAAAAAAGAAGGCAAGACCATCCTGATCGTCCATCACGACCTCAGCAAGGTTCCAGCTTACTTTGACCAAGTCCTCCTCCTTCATCGCAAGCTAATTGCTTTTGGAAAAACAGAGGATACCTTTACCAAGGAGAATCTGCATGCCGCTTACGGACATGAACTCTTTATAGGAGGTGGAGTCGGATGATTACAGAATTTATCGATGGATTACAGCAATTTCATTTCCTACAAAACGCCCTTATTACTGCTATCGCCATCGGAATTGTCGCTGGTGCGGTCGGATGTTTCATTATTTTACGAGGCATGTCTCTCATGGGAGATGCCATCTCACATGCGGTCCTTCCAGGGGTGGCTCTCTCCTTTATCCTGGGCATCAATTTCTTTATTGGCGCCATTGTCTTTGGCCTTTTAGCTTCTGTCCTCATCACCTATATCAAGAGCAACTCCATCATCAAGAGCGACACTGCGATTGGAATTACCTTTTCTTCTTTCCTCGCCTTAGGGGTCATCTTGATTGGAGTCGCTAAAAGTTCCACCGACCTTTTCCACATCCTCTTTGGAAATATCTTGGCCGTGCAAGACCAGGATATGTGGATGACCATTGGTATTGGTGTGGCAGTCTTACTGGTGATTGTCCTGCTCTTTCGTCCCTTGCTGCTCACTTCTTTTGATCCCGTTCTGGCCCAATCCATGGGTGTTCGGGTCAAGGCCTATCACTACCTCCTCATGGTGCTCTTGACCTTGGTTTCTGTCACTGCTATGCAAAGTGTCGGGACCATTCTCATCGTCGCCATGCTCATCACACCCGCTGCGACAGCCTATCTCTACACCAATAGCCTCTGGTCCATGATGCTCCTTTCATCCGGATTAGGTGCCCTAGCCTCCATCCTGGGACTCTTTATTGGCTATAGTTTCAACATCGCCGTTGGGTCTTGTATTGTCCTCACTTCTGCCGTCTTCTTTCTCATCAGCTTCTTTATCGCTCCTAAGCAAAGAAAGAACAGGCACGCTCTTTCAACTCATAAAAGGAGAAACACATGAAAAAAATCGCTTCTATCCTCGCCCTCTTTGTGGCGCTCTTATTTGGTCTGTTGGCCTGTAGCAAAGGATCTTCTTCTGGAGCTTCTGGTAAGTTGAAAGTGGTCACCACCAACTCCATCCTTGCAGATATCACCAAAAATATAGCTAGGGATAAGATCGATCTGCACAGTATCGTTCCCGTCGGCAAAGACCCTCACGAATACGAACCGCTACCAGAAGATGTCAAAAAGACTTCGCAAGCAGACCTCATCTTCTACAATGGGATCAACCTAGAAACCGGTGGCAATGCCTGGTTCACTAAATTGGTCAAAAATGCCAATAAAGTAGAAAATAAGGACTATTTCGCTGCTAGCGACGGAGTTGACGTCATCTACTTGGAAGGCCAAAACCAAGCTGGAAAAGAAGACCCTCACGCTTGGCTCAATCTCGAAAACGGGATCCTCTACGCTAAAAACATTGCCAAGCAATTGATCGCCAAAGATCCGAAAAACAAGGACTTCTACGAAAAAAATCTAGCAGCCTATACTGAAAAACTCAGCAAGCTCGACCAAGAAGCCAAACAAAAATTCAACAATATCCCAGAAGAGAAGAAGATGATTGTAACCAGTGAAGGCTGCTTCAAGTACTTCTCCAAAGCCTACGGCGTCCCATCTGCCTATATCTGGGAAATCAATACGGAAGAAGAAGGCACACCTGACCAAATTAAATCGCTGGTAGAAAAGCTCCGGCAAACCAAGGTCCCAGCCCTCTTTGTCGAATCCAGTGTCGATGAACGTCCTATGAAAACTGTGGCTAAGGATACCCATATCCCAATCCATGCAAAGATCTTCACGGATTCCATTGCCAAAAAAGGAGAAAAGGGTGATAGCTACTACAGCATGATGAAGTGGAACTTAGACAAGATCGCAGAAGGATTGAGTCAGTAGGACCTTCAGATTTTCTAAACAAATCAGTGGCTCCTTCATCTCCATTAGGGTACAATAAAAATAAAAAAGGAGTCTTTTCTATGACAACATTTTTAGGAAATCCTGTTACCTTTACTGGGTCTCAACTTCAAGTAGGAGAAATCGCCCATGATTTTTCATTGATCACTCCAGCTCTGGAGAAGAAATCGTTAGCTGATTTTGCTGGCAAGAAAAAAGTCCTCAGCGTGATCCCTTCTATTGACACAGGGATCTGTTCCACTCAAACGCGTCACTTCAATCAAACCTTATCTGACTTGGAAGACACTGTCGTCTTGACGGTCTCTGTTGACCTTCCTTTTGCTCAAAAAAAATGGTGTGCTGCTGAAGGGCTCGACAATGCCATCATGCTCTCAGACTACTTCGACCATTCCTTCGGAACAGCCTATGGCCTCTTGATCAATGAATGGCACTTGCTCGCACGCGCTGTCTTGGTCTTAGATGCGGATAACAAGGTTACTTACGTTGAATACCTAGACAATATCAACAGCGAACCAAATTACGACGCTGCAATCGAAGCTGTCAAAGCACTGGGATAAATGAAAAAAGAGGTCTGCGACCTCTTTTTAGAACGTAGACAAACTACTTTTACATAAAAGAACCTAAATGATGCTGAAAAAAATTAAAATGAGGTGGACACTATTAGGTTCATTCAACATACACTGAAACTTTCCGCCGTGAGAAAAGTGCCTGGAACATAATTGTTTCAGGCACTCGGAATTATTGAGACCTTAAGCTCAATAATTAGTCTTGGAACTTCGAAGAAGTTCGCTGACGTCCGTACTCACCTAAGGAAAGTTTCTAAGAGTCCTTTTTCTTCAATCCGAAAGAGGACTACTATAAAATCCGATGGAGTCCATTCTGGAGGAGAACCCGCCAGCGCAAGCGAGGGATGCCTCTGAGGAAACGCCGCACGCGCTGTGCCACTTGTTGCTTGTAGCTCTTGCCTCCTTGTGCAAAGACTCCTTTTCGACTCCAGTAGCCTTCGACACTGCGATCATTTTTAGGGGCTAGATAGCGAATACCCTGCTGATAGAGGACCTGCTTTCGAAAAGGTGGATCCCAAGCTTTAACGGGATCAATATCCAAGTCCTTATGGGTCCGGCCCCTAGCCAACCCGTAGTTAAAACTAGCCCCATTGACAATGCCATTTTCAGAAATCTGATATGGGTCTACTTCGTTGAGAAATTGGCCATCCTGGTCCAGGATATACTCCGTGTGGAAATTCAGTAGAATCTTGAAATTGACTTGTTGAGAGGCCCCTGAAGGATAATGAAGGTGACCATCTGATGTCACGGAGACCTTATTGTGGAGACGAGCTGCTGCATAAGCATCCACCGTAATCGCTCTAGCCTCCTGTAGGTAAGCTTGTAAGGCCTCCTCGTCAGTCTGTACAGCTCTGGCCTCATGCGTCCGAATCCATTGGGCTTGGTAACTGGAAAGTAGGTAGCGCAACTGGTGAACCTGGCGTTTCAAGAGCTGATCTCCCGACTGATCTGCTAAGGGATCCTTTTCAAAGGCGATTTGCACGACGCGTGAGAAAGCCTTCCAAAAGTCAGAGCCTGGCGGACAATCTGGAGCTATCCTACTCAGAAGAAAGGCTGTTTCTTCACAAGTTCCGGACAGGTCACTTGGCATGAGAAGCAGTTTCATGACTCCCCTCAGCAAGTCTTGGGCAGCCACTTCATCCAAATTTTGAAGTTCTTTCTCCCACATTTTTTGAAATAGAGGACTGGCAAAGAAAAAGACAGACTGGTATTGTTCTTGGTAGGCTTGTGAATCTTTGTATCCCTGCAAGTGCTTCTCTAGATAGGCTAAACTATGCTCTCTCCAACCTAGTCTCGCTAATTCCCTTCTGTTCATAGTGCCGTCCTTTCTATGCTTCTATACTACCATCTTTTGAAGTTTGAGACAATTCTCAGAACTCCATTAGCGTTTTTGAGGATTTTTTTGATATACTAGAAGTAAGCGAAGAAAAGAGGAAAGCATGACACCAAACAAAGAAGATTACCTCAAGTGCATTTATGAAATTGGCACAGAAGTAGAAAAAATCAGTAATAAGGAAATCGCCAGTCGCATGCAGGTCTCTCCGCCCGCTGTGACCGAGATGATTAAGCGCATGGTTTCTGAGGGCCTCTTGTTGAAGGACAAGGCTAGTGGGTATTTGCTAACAGATCTAGGCTCGCAATTGGTCTCTGATCTCTACCGCAAGCACCGCTTGATTGAAGTATTTCTGCTGGAAAATCTTGGCTACACAACTGAAGAAGTCCACGAAGAGGCAGAAGTTCTCGAGCATACCGTTTCTGAACATTTCATCGACCGGCTGGATCACATGCTTGGAACTCCTAAGACCTGCCCTCACGGTGGGACAATTCCAAGAAAAGGTGAACGGCTGGTCGAAGCCTACCAAGACCGTCTCAGTGAAACGACCCAACCTGGTCTGTATATTCTGCAAAGGGTCTATGACACCTATGAATTGTTAAAATTCTTAGACCAGATCCATCTCCAAATTGGTGATACCATCGCGTTTCAACGGTACGATGACTACACAGGTCTCTATCACTTGGTTATCCATGAACAAGAAATTTCGATCAACCAAGTGATCGCCCAACAACTCTATGTAGAAAAAATCAACTGAGTCATTAACATTAAAAACCAAACCCTGAAAGCTCTATTTTCAGGGTTTTATATTGCTATATGACTTGACTTTGCTTTTTTTTAGGTATAAAATGGACGCAACAAAGAGGAGGGAGACCATCTTATGAAAAAATCACTCAAAGTTTTCGCTACATCAAAATGGTTTGACCTGTTTGGTGTGGCTTTAGTTGTCGGTATAGCGATTGCATCAGGCTACCTTAATTCACGATTAGACAAGTTTGTTGATTGGGGAGCATGGACCGCATTGGTTCCATTTGGACTCATTTCAGTTACTAACGTTGGGATTTCAATGTTGTCCACTCGTTTTACTGGTAAATTGAGTAAATGGGGGAATTATTACGGAATTGTCAATACAATCCTATCTGGTACCATTGATTATATCCTCGGAAATAAGGCTGCGATTATCACCTATCCCGTCACCTTTCTCATTTATACCTTTGCCATTAAGAAATGGGAAGCTTCACAAGAAGGAAGACCAAACAAGATGAGCCAAAAACAATTGAAATGGGCAGCCATCATCATTTCAGTTCTAGCCTTCCTATTTGCCTTTGCAACAAACTATATTGGCTACGGGGGCAAGATGAACCTCCTTGCTTACGTTACAACGATTGCATTTGGCCTTTCATTGATTGCAAATGCTTTGAATGCTCTTAAATTAACAACTCAATGGGAATTTTGGTTGGTTTACAATTTCGTTCAATTAACAAAAGCTAGTATCCAAGGAAATTTTGCCAATGTTGGAAAATACATCTTTTACATCATCAATGCTGTAGGTGCTCTATTCGTATGGAATGATAAAGAATAAAATAATGAATCGTTAACCTGTATCTTACTCAACTATCATATTTAACGGTTAGAACTAGATTTGACAAACAAAGGCTCTATCTTATCCGCTATATGCAGATAAGATAGAGCCTCTTTTTATTTATTTTTTGTATCAAGGATGATGGTTACTGGCCCATCATTGACCAGTTCCACCTGCATATCTGCTCCAAAGACTCCTGCCTCAACAGAAACTTCCTTGGCTAGTTCTTGGTTAAATTCTTGATAGAAAGCTTCCGCCATATCTGGTTTGGCTGCACCTGTAAAGGCTGGACGATTGCCTTTTTTAGTATCAGCAAAAAGTGTAAACTGAGATACTGACAGAATCTCTCCTTGGATATCCTTGACAGAGAGATTCATCTTGCCCTCGTCATCTGAAAAGATACGCATATTGACAATCTTTCTCACAGCATAATCCAAATCTTCCTGCTGATCTTCAGGCCCAACTCCCACTAAGAGCAATAAACCTTGCTGGATTGCATTGTAGACCCGACCATCAATGGAAACCGAGGCACTTTTGACCCGTTGAATCACTAATTTCATTTTATTATCCTATTTTATAAATCTATTGGACATTCACTGCTAGCCTTCAATGAAAATCGACTTCAGACAAGGCAGTGAGACGCAGTCACACTAGCTGAAAAGCGACGGCTGCTCAGTTGCTTTTAGAGCAAGACAGCGAGACGCAGACAGTACTTCGGTACGGCAAGGTGAACTAACGAAGCTATAAAAGAGTTCTGACCACGTCCTACATGCTTCAATGAAAATCGACATCAGACAAGGCAGCGAGACGCAGACAGTACTTCAGTACGGCAAGGCGAGCTAACGAAGCTATAAAAGATAACTTAGTAGCCGGCTAGCCGTTGGTACGCTTAACAGAATAAACCTCCGGCACACTCTTAATCTTATCCACAACCGTTGTCAACATCGATAGGTTCGGAATCCCAAAGGAAATGTGGATATTGGCAAATTTCATGTCTTTAGTTGGCTGGGCATTGACGGTTGAAACCATTTTTGCCGTATTGGACAAGACTTGCAGCACATCATTGAGAAGGCCTGTACGGTTGAGACCGTAGATATCAATGTGGGCAATGTAGTCTTTGGTTGTATTATTTTCTTCCCATTCGACGTCAATCAACCGTTGCTCGTAGTTGTCTTGAGCCCGGAGGTTCATACAGTCTTGGCGATGAATGGCAACACCACGACCTTTGGTAATGTAGCCGACAATTTCATCACCTGGAACTGGGTTACAGCATTTGGCGATCCGAATCAAGAGCCCAGAGGCGCCTTGGATGACTACGCCACCTTCGTGGCGGACCTTCAAAGTGTCCTTTTTATTTTCAACCTTGACTTCGCCACCTTTGACCAGCTCTTCTGCCTCTGCGCGTGCCTTGGCCCGCTCTTCTTCACGGCGTTCATCCTCCGTCAAGCGGTTAAAGATAGTGATCGCCCCGATCTCTCCAAACCCAATCGCCGCGAATAAGGCTTCTTCCGTCTTGTAACTGGATTTTTGTAACACCTTGTCCATGTGCTTTTTATCCATGAACTTATTAGCTACCAAGTCATGCTCATGGAATTGGGCCATCAAGAGGTCACGGCCCCGGTTAATTGACAATTCCTTGTCTTGATTTTTAAAGAATTGACGGATCTTATTGCGCGCCTTGCTAGTTTTAACAAGGGTCAACCAGTCACGACTCGGACCAAAGGAGTTAGCATTGGTGATAATTTCCACCTGATCTCCCGTCCGAAGTTTGGTATTGAGGGGCACCATCCGGCCGTTGACCTTGGCCCCAATCGCTTTTTCCCCAACCTTGGTGTGGATTTCATAGGCAAAATCGATCGGTCCGGAATCCTTTGGAAGAGAGCGTACAGTTCCATCTGGAGTAAAGACGTAAATCTCTTCTGCTAAGATATCTTCTTTTACATTTTCTACGAATTCTTTGGCATCCCCTGACTGGTCTTGGAGTTCCATCATCTCCTTGATCCAGTTCATCCCAATAGCCGATTCCTTGCTGTTGACCTGACCTTTGATACCTTTTTTGTAGGCCCAGTGCGCCGCAACCCCGTACTCAGCGACTTCATGCATTTCCTTGGTTCGGATCTGGAATTCAATCGGTCCTTTCGGGCCATAGACAGTCGTATGGATGGACTGGTAGCCATTGGCCTTCCGGTTGGCAATATAGTCCTTAAAACGCCCCGGCATTGGTTTCCAGAGTTCGTGGATGTAGCCCAGCATAGCATAGACATCGCTTGGAGTATCCAGGATACAGCGGATGGCAATCAAATCATAGATTTCATCAAAGCGTTTCTTTTTATCCTGCATCTTGCGATAGATCGAATAGATATGCTTTGGTCGACCGTAGATTTTCCCATGTAAGTGGCGTTCTGCCGCATAGGTCTCAATCTTGTGGACAACCTCTTCCACCAACTCTTCTCGCTCACGACGTTTTTCCTTCATCATGTGAGAAATCTTGTAGAATTCTGTCTCATTCAAATAACGGAAAGACAAATCTTCAAGCTCCCACTTGACGCTAGAAATCCCGAGACGGTGGGCGAGTGGCGCATAGATCTCCATGGTCTCACGCGAAATGCGTTCTTGCTTATCCTTGCGCAAATGCTTGAGGGTGCGCATATTATGCAAGCGGTCAGCCAATTTGACCAAAATGACACGGATATCTTGGGACATAGCCATAAGCATTTTGCGATGGTTTTCCGCCAACTGCTCTTCGTGGGACTTGTATTTGACCTTCCCGAGCTTGGTCACCCCGTCGACGATCACGCGCACATCATGACCAAATTCACGCTCAAGATCATCCAATGTTGCGTCCGTATCTTCCACGACATCATGCAAAAAACCACAGGCAACCGTCACAGCATCTAGCTTTAGCTTAGCAAGGATTCCGGCCACTTGAATCGGGTGAATGATATAAGGCTCACCAGACTGACGGAATTGGCCATTGTGACAATCAACCGCATAAAACATGGCCTTTTGCACAAAGGCAACATCCTCAGGTGATAAATATTTTTTTGTAAGGGCAACAACTTGGTCCCCAGTTAAATTCTCTTCTTTCGGCATGTATTTTCTCCAGTTTCTTGGATACTATTTTAACACTTTTAGAAGCAGATGAAAACCAATGAAGCTACTTTCATATACGGATACTACTTTGTCTTACAAAACTCTTGCAAAGCGTTTAACTCCAATTTCTTTCTTCCAACGCCTTCTTTAACAGAGTTTGAAAATTTTCCAGCCAAATCCTTATCAATACTTCCAATGACCTGATCTAGAGAACTTTCAAGTTCAGTTAAACTCGATGAAATTCTATTTTTTATACCTTTTTGATCAATTGCTGCCTTGGTTAATGCAATTTTCCCCATAAATTTAACGCTAATGATAGCCGCCATGTAACGCTTATCTTCATAAGTAAGATCATTTAAAACATCAATTTTCGACATACATGTCCTTTCGTAATTTTGCAATCTCATTGGCACATTGTTCAGAGACTGCCTGTAATTCTTTTTGTTTTAGCTGATGAACTTCTTCAATACTGGCTATTTCTTGGTGGTAGTCAAAATGTAATTCTTCATAAACATCCGATAACTCCCGATAATAATCTGATAAAAATTCCATATTCCCCATCGACTTTGAGAAATAGCCAACTTCCTCTTCCATCATTTCGATGCTCTGTTTTGTAAAATAGTACTGGTTATGGATCTGATGCATTCTGTTCTCCAGTTTTTTTATCTCCATTTTTAACTCCTCTTCAGCCCTATTCCATTTTTCTTCTACTTTTCTGATTGCATTAATACATTCAAACTCTTTGTTTTCCATTCTTTACCATTGCAATTGAAGTTGGCTTGCTAGAGCAATATCTGTACCTGCAACAGTTGCAATCCCTTTCGCTATATCTGTTGATAGACTAAAAATACTTTCTTTTATTTTTAGAGTATCTTTTTTAATTTTTTCTAATTCTGTGATGCGATTCCCTTCAATTGTTTCCATTGTTACACCAATTTGAGAAAGTGCATTGACAATATCACTCATTGTACAACGAGTTCCAGATACAGATGAATAGCAAGAAGCTAATAGTGAATCCCACGATCCTCTCACATCAGCAATACCGAAATCACAGACAGCTAAAATATAATCTGAGGCAATGAGAGCAAATTCCTTTAGCGATTCCACTATCCCCGTTGCCTGAGTAGTATCCATGAAAATAAGGTCACTTTCAGAGAGACCTCTTTTCTTCCAAGACTCCAGTGTTTTTTTCTTTAACTGTAGTTGTTCTTTTGCCTGCTTTACTCGAGCTAACCGATAATCATCTAAACTCTCTTCTTTGACGTTCAAGTAACCAGCCTTGTAGTCGTAACCTCCCCACATATGTTGTTTTCCTAAATTGCCAGCATCCTTACTGTCAATTCGAACAAGTGTTCCAACAACTCCTTCGTTTCCTTCATCATAATGTTCCCATGTGACCAAGTCTCGCTTATCTACAAAATTATAAATTTTATATTTTATCTTATCGACCTGCTTCTTTTCTTCATCACTTAAAAGTGGATAAAGGTTGGGCGCTTCATAAATATAAGCCGCATCAACTCTATCTAAATATTTATCTTCCAAAGAAGCAAGTGAAGCTTGGATATTTAAGCCACCTAAAGAATGGGCATAGAATTTAAAACGCGCATTCGGATATCTCTTCATTGCTGCTTTTACTTCTTTCGAAGCTGCATCAAGCTGGGAGGTTTTCCCTGTTTTGATTCCAAGTCTTTTAGCCATTGATATTTGTAAAGCAGTTGGAGCATCAGTGAGCACCCAATCATCCATAGCCTCCATAAATTTTTTATCAAAATGTGCTTCCGATCCCTCAAACAAAATTGTCACCTCATGCACATCCTCAGGTCTGGTTTCATGAGTGATTTTTTTATCAGTTACAATATAGCCATTCAAACCAGACATATCACCTTCAAACCGTGCTACAAAATCCTCAAGTGAGGTGACCATATCTTCTTCTGGTGGTTGACCAAAGATTTCAGAAACATAGCCTATTGTTTTTTCTCTTTTCCCATCACTACTCTCAATATCAACCTCTTTCCCAACATTAAATTTTGAGTACTCTTTCCACGCAATCCTATTTTTTTCTTGATCGGTATACATCTCTCTTACTCCTTCGTCAGTTTTTGAAGACCTTCAGAGGCATCCATTCCCACAGACTCAATCGGACCATCTTTACTAGTCTTCCACAAGCCTATGCTACCAGTTATCTCTTTATCACCATTTATGATCACATCAAACATAATCCCCCCCATTGGGTTGTGTTCAATCGTTTTGTCATCAATTTCATACGATTGAATCTTTCCCTTTGTTGTAAATGCATTAGGATCTTTCAATTTCAGATCATGTACAATCAACCTTTCCACTTCCTTGCTATGGGCAATCTGAAGCATTTCATGTTGAAAATCAAGATGATTCTTTACAAGTAGTCCTCCCCATATCAAGACTCCCAAAACCAACACTCCCAATATATAACGGCCAATTTTTCTTTTTGCTTTCATCTTCATCCTCCATAAAGTGGTATTAGTATCACTTTACACTATTTAGTTTTCAAATTTATTACTCTCACTTTAATAATTCGTAAAAATTTTTGAAAATAGAAGATTTTTGTAAAAAAAATAACGAAGCGATTCTTTCACTTCGTTAGTTCATTAATTCTGTGACAACACTCACTGCGCTGAGGGCAAAGAGTGGGGCTGTTTCTGCTCTTAGGATGCGAGGCCCAAGTCCTGCAAGGACTGCTCCTTTAGCTGCAAAACTTTCAATTTCTGTAGGAGAGAGGCCACCCTCTGGTCCAAAGATAAAGAGCAGTTGACCTCCAGCTTCCAATCCTGTCAGCGACTGAATCAGTGCTGCTGCCTCTCCTTCTTTAGCCGACTCTTCATAGGCCACCACGATGCGGTCAAACTGGTCGAACTGAGCCAAAAAGTCTACCTTTTTCTCAAAAAGGGTAATGCTTGGGACAAGATTCCGCTTGCTTTGCTCGGCTGCACCAAGGGCAATTTTTTCTAACTTCTCAACCTTTTTACCCAATTTCTTGCCGTCCCATTTGGCAACGGACCAATCTGCCGGGAAGGCCCAGATCTGACTTGCACCTAGCTCTGTCACCTTTTGAGTGATGAACTCCAGCTTGTCCCCCTTGGGAAAGCCTGATGCGATGGTCACTTGGACTGGTAGTTCTACATTGTCAGCTAATTCTTCAACCAACTCAAACTGACAGGCTTCTACATTGACCACGCGCGCCAAACGCTTGATCCCATCATCAAAAACTAGGGTCACCTTATCATCTTCTTTCAAGCGCATGACCTGAAACATGTGCTTGCTGGTCTCCTTGTCCTCGATAGTGATAGGAGATGTGGCAAGACCTTTTACAAAATACTGCTGCATGCTAGCCTCCAATCACACCGGAGACATCCTTGGTCTTCTTGAAGACGCAGGCATTCCATTCCCCTTGAATCATATGGGTTTCAAGGAAAAATCCAGCTGCTTCTGCTGATTCACGGACCATGTCCCACTTGTCCTTGATAATGCCACTCATGATGAGGTAACCTTCATCCTTGACCAAACGATAAGCATCGTCTGTCAGATGAATGAGGATATCCGCCAAAATGTTGGCCACGATGACATCTGCCTCAATTTCCACTCCTTTAAGCAAATCGCCTGGGGCTACATGGATGTTTTCCATACCAGGATTGAGCTCAATATTTTCCTGAGCGACTCGAACCGCTACATCATCCAAATCATAGGCGAAAATCTTCTTGGCACCCAGAAGCGAGCTAGCAATAGAAAGGACACCTGAACCAGTCCCTACATCTAGCACTGTTTCGCCACCACGGAGAACCTGCTCCAAGGCAAAGAGGCTCATCTTGGTTGTTGGGTGAGTCCCAGTTCCAAAGGCCATGCCTGGATCTAGCTTGATCATCTTTTCTCCCGCTGTTGCCTCATAGTCTGTCCAAGACGGCACGATGGTCAAGTCATGGGTGATACGAGCTGGTTCGTAGTATTTCTTCCAGTTGTCGGCCCAATCTTCCTCAGCCAGAGCAGTCGTCCCCATCTTGACCTCACCCAGATCCATAAAGTCTATCAATTCTGCTAAGCGAGCCTGCAAGTCCGCTTCAACCGCAGCTACATCGACCGTTTCCGGATAGTAGGCCGTCACCACGATTTCTTCTTGCTGTTCGACCTCTGGGAAAATCTCACCAAAGCGATCGACGTTGCCCACATAGTCCATGCTGTCTTCGATTGCAACACCCTGGGCACCTAACTCGATCAAGAGATTAGAAACCAGCTCCTCTCCCTCACGCTTGACTGTAACTTTTAACTCTTGCCATGTTTCCATTATTAAGATACCAAGCCCGTAAAACACAAAGCCAAAATAGGAAACTCTCTGAAGACGCTTGTGTCTCTGAGAAGTTTATCTTTTTGGCACCGTGTTTAGGGCGGGTTCAGTTTAAAAATTTAACTGAACCGTCCTTTCTATTTCTCTATCAATTTTTTCATGTAGACCATATCCATGCCTTCTTTTTCAGGCTCGATATGGGTTTGATGGTAGCCATTCTTCTCGTAGAACGCAACCATGCCTACATCCTGTAACACCGTACACAAATCCCATTGTCTAACGGTTGAAAATTCCTCTTCTAGCAAGCTCAAACCTTTAGATCCATACCCTTTTCCTTGATATTGGGGCAAAATCGCTGCCGTTCCCAACCAAGCTTTCGTTAACTCGTCATTGGTCTGAATTCGTAAAAAACCAATCTTCTCTTCATCTTCTTTCACAAAGTAGTAATAGCTATTGGGACGCTCGACTAGTTTCCACTTAATTCGTTCACGGTCCTCCAGATAAGGATCATATTCATCCTGGTATTTTTCATAAACTACCCTAAAACTGGCTCTTTGAATCGCAATAATGGTTTCTAAATCTTCCGCCCCTGCTCTCTCAAGTCTTATCATAAACTTTCCTCCAAATAATCCCTCAATCTCCCCTGGAGCTGAGGCACTGCCTGTTTAGAATTGAGAAATTCCTCAATAGACATCAGTTTATAGGCCTGTCCTTCATCCCCAAAGACGATACTGTCAAACTGTTCCTGTGTCAACTGCCCAACTAAAAAAACGGAGTTTTTGTTCTCATCTAGCATACTAGGGTAGATCCAAGACCAGATGATGTCATCTTTCGACAGTTGGATGCTCAATTCCTCATAAACCTCACGCGCCACACACTCAAAAGGGGTCTCATTTCCTTCCCGTCCACCTCCTGGTAGTTCCCACATATTGGGCCAGGGAATCGTCTCTTTATCATCCCGTAAGATGGTTAGAATCTTATCCCCACAAAATAAGGCAATTTTACAACCCGTAAAGTCAAACCGTTCTTCTAAGCAATCCTCAAGCATGAGCTTTCCCTTCTAATATCTCGGATAAGGGTAAAAAGTGCTTTCTTCTAGGCCAACCTTGCCTTCTTCAAAAACTTCTTGGTTCCAGACGATCTCAAAGCTCTCTGCCTCTTCGTCTGCTAAGAAATCCATGAGCTCATCCAAGGCCAGCTCGGCTGTGTCTTTGAGGAAGGTCGCAAAATAAGCTAGAAACTCACGAGACAAGCCTTTCTTAGGCTCATAAGGAATCGCTGTTAAATAGGCGTCTTCGTCCACATGAGACTTGGCTGGATTGTAGAAGAGAACGGCTTCTTCAAAGAAGATATCCTCGTCAGATTCTTCGCCAGCTTCATCAACCAGTGCAACCCCTCCTGTATTTTGTGCTTCCAAGAGAAAAGCCACTTCTACCGCATGATTTTTCTTATCCCAATTGATCTCATAATCAAAGGGAAAAACCTTGTCCATTTCCTCTTCTAAAACATCCAAAAATCCATATTTAGACATCATGTCCTCTTTCTAATTTCCCACTCTTAGAGCGGAATATGATACAATAGTTACTACAATCTTACCATAAAAAACGCCTCTTTGAAAGGAGACAAAGCTAGAAAGGAGAAGGAAATGCCCGACAATCTCGCACTCCGTATGCGCCCACGGACGATTGATCAGGTCATCGGCCAACAGCACCTGGTCGGAGAAGGCAAAATCATTCGTCGCATGGTCGAAGCCAATCGTCTGTCCTCTATGATTCTCTATGGACCTCCGGGGATCGGAAAGACCAGTATTGCTTCTGCCATCGCAGGAACGACCAAGTATGCTTTTCGGACCTTCAATGCAACGGTTGACAGTAAAAAACGCCTCCAAGAAATCGCAGAGGAAGCCAAATTTTCTGGTGGCTTGGTCCTGCTTTTAGACGAGATCCATCGTCTTGATAAAACAAAGCAAGATTTTCTCTTGCCTTTGCTCGAAAGCGGTCTGGTCATCATGATCGGTGCAACGACTGAAAATCCCTTTTTCTCTGTCACACCCGCTATTCGTAGCCGCGTACAGATCTTTGAGCTGGAACCTTTGACGACGGAAGAGGTCAAGCAGGCACTGAAGGCAGCGCTAGATGATCCCGAGCGTGGCTTTGATTTTCCAGTCGTACTCGACGAGGACGCTTTGGATTTCATCGCGACCTCAACAAATGGAGATCTTCGCTCCGCCTTTAATTCTCTCGATCTGGCGGTGCTATCGACCTCTGAAAATGCAGAAGGCGTCCGCCATATTACGCTAGAGATCATGGAAAATAGCCTCCAGCGGAGCTACATCACCATGGACAAGGACGGAGACGGACACTACGATGTCCTTTCTGCACTACAAAAATCTATCCGCGGTTCGGATGTCGATGCTAGTCTCCACTATGCAGCCCGCTTGATCGAAGCCGGAGATCTACCCAGTCTAGCTCGTCGCTTGACGGTCATTGCCTATGAGGATATCGGTCTGGCCAATCCAGATGCCCAGATCCATACCGTAACAGCCCTTCAGGCAGCGGAGCGCATCGGCTTTCCTGAAGCCCGCATTCTCATCGCCAACATCGTCATCGACCTAGCCCTTTCGCCTAAGTCCAACTCAGCCTATGTTGCCATGGACAAGGCCCTGTCTGATCTGAGGACATCTGGCAATCTCCCTATTCCCCGCCACCTCCGTGATGGCCATTATGCTGGAAGCAAGGAACTGGGAAATGCGCAAAATTACAAATATCCCCACAACTATCCTGGCAACTGGGTCAAGCAAGACTATCTGCCAGACAAGATCAAACACGCTTCTTACTTCACTCCCAATGAAAATGGCAAGTACGAGCGTGCCCTCGGAGCCACCAAGGAGAAGATCGATCAGCTCAAGAGAAAGTGACATCGGTTTCAAAAAAATGAGATTTTTTCTTGAAATATTTTCAAAATGTGGTATCATATACATATAGAAACGCTGTGGTGTACGAACTCACACTTAAGTGTTGACCGACTATTTTTGTATTATTAGGGAAACAAAAGACTTCTAACAGCATGCAGGCCGTTTCACGCGGAAGCAGCTTCAGTTAGAGCGAGTTGCCCACCTGCTTAATTGCGCGGGTTCAATACAAATCGTGAAGTTTCGGCACCAATACAGCTTTTTATATTTGCCTCCTTAGCTCAGTTGGTAGAGCAGTAGACTCTTAATCTATGGGTCACAGGTTCGAGCCCTGTAGGGGGCATCTAAATCAACAGGAAAAAGTCTTGATAACCAAGGCTTTTTTGCTTGTCTATAACTGATTTGCCCCATCATTTGCCCCACATTTTTAATGAATACAAATAAGCGCGCTTCATGACAAAGCTCGCTTTTTCTGTTATGAAAGAAAGAACTTATTTTCTAGTTTTTAGATAAATCATCTCTCCAAATATCCTTGACGGTCACATCGCCCCAGTTCTTTGGGCTAATTACAGATCTCTCAAGTTTACCGATTCACCACTCGCGCTTCAAAGTGGCCCGTGTTATCATCTACATTAATGATGGTGAATCTCCACGTTTTCTGAAAGCACCGTAAATTCTCCACCCTAAAAGAAAGAAAATAACAGCTAACGAACTAAGCACTATTTGCTGGAACAGATGCTCTAAAACAGTTTGTTTCATTAGTTCTACAACTGCATATAATCGCTTTTTAGCTTTCTCCGAACGTTGTTCCCAAACGGTCACTGAAGAACCTGTGCTACTTTCAATCACAGCTTGATTTTCACCTGCTAATTTCAAATATCTCCCAGCATGATACAACCGCTTTTCCCCATTTAACCAACTAATTTCAACACTCTCGTCTCCTTGTAATCGATTATTGTAACTGATGGATACCGCTTGATTCTCAGAAGAAATCTTACTTTCAATTTGATTATAGTCATCCACCATATAGATAAGGCCGATGTTCTTTCCATTTTCTTTTGAGGGCACTAGATGAATATGCTTATCAAGAGCTTGCCAATCCTGATCATTTTTATCTTGAATCCATTGAACCATACTACTATTCACATCCATCTTAGAAAATGAAATATATTGGTAGATCGGCTTCAAAGTGAACAAGAAAAACGAGTGAACAAAAGATAAATTTGTGTTTATTTTTCATTTGCTTCTCCTAATTTCAGCATCCGTCACCATACATTTAGCCCTCATTATAACACAAAATAAATAAGGGATTAGATAAAAAAATCGTTCTCAATGAACGATCTTGATGTCCGATATAAAAGCGACGTCGTCTAAAAAAAACATATTGACCTCTTTCTATTTGTGAAAATAAGTTCTCAAAGTTTGGAATGCTTTTATCCAAGTACAACACAAACCAACTTGCTACGTCATAGAATAGCTAAGAGCCGCAGCTTGCTAAAAGGTTGACAGAACTTCGCTCCATAGGATATGATGGGGATACCTAAAATTTTAACTCTGCACGACCTAAACGTCTTCTACTTGAAAAAGCGTTGGCGAGTTCTATTATATACAAGGAGCTTCCTATGAAAATCTATTATTCAAAATTTGTTGGTGTCGGTTATCTACTCTTTGCATCGGCTATATTCATTCAAATTTTCTTTCTTCTCATACATGGATTGATCGACTTTTCTCAACTAAATCTTCTCACTGTGATTCCAACCGTCCTCTTTTTCGCTGCTATCTACGCAACGATTGCAGGCATCAAAAGACTGACTAACCACAGAGTCTCCTTTGAATTCACCTTTGAAGGTATATATGTCTATCCTGGGCTTTTCTTCTCAAAAGGAATCTTCATCCCCAAAGAAGAATTGTTGCGAGCATCTTATGTTGAAGTGGATGTTAGCGACCCTGATCATGTAAACAGCAAGGCTTGCTATTTAGATTTTAACCTCAGAGAAGTCACCCAGCTAGCAGATATTTCTAAGTCAAACATCATCATCAATACAAGCACCTTGAAATTGCGTCTCGCCCTTAGCCTCTGTCGATTTAGAGAGGAAGAAAAAGCCGAGTTAGCGACCTATCTAAAAGAAAACTACGGCATTGATTTCTTCTATTAGCATGTAATAAAAAAGTCCTCCATTAGATCTTTAGAATAGCAAGAACTATCCAAATACTTGAAGGACGAGTACAGAAGAACCATTTTATTGCAAAGAAAAAAACTCTCCCGGAGGAATCCGGAAGAGCTTGCGCAAGGGGAATTTGAAAAATATTTTTAATATGAAAAAGGTCGATATAATCTACGCCACGTTCAAACTCTCATTTTACTGACAGCGATAGTACGATCAAGTTTTATTGTCAATAGACATGTATGTGGGAAGTTCTCCCCTTGCAACAATGCAGATCTAAGATCTACCCTTATTAGTTTACACTAACAATGTTACAAATTCAGTTAATTTATATTGCAATTTGTTAGCATTTTTATCCTGATTCAAAAACGCCGAAAACACTAGAAAATAAAGGGTTTCACTAACTCCTCTTTAACTAGTATTTATCATTTTTGTTACAAATTTAAAATAAAAATATTATCCTATAATGCCAGAAGATACAGCTAGCCACCTAATAGAGCTGGCATCAAATGATTAGAGGCATAGCCTCGATCAAACACGCAGGTTACGACAGAAAATAAAGAGGGCCGATAATGCCTTCTTTGTTTTACATAGATTACGACGTGAAAAGGGAGGAACGTTACTTTCCTCCCTTTGAGCTAGTAAGACGATTAGCCAAACCGCCTGATAGCGGTTGGCGTCAAATGATTAGAGGCAAAGCCTCAATCATTTGTAACGTGTTACATCATCCCACCCATCATGCTTGGATCCATTGCTGGTCCTGCTGGGGCAGCTGGTTCTGGTTTGTTGGCTACGACTGCTTCGGTTGTCAAAATGAGGCTGGCAACGGAAGCTGCGTTTTGAAGGGCTGAACGGCTTACTTTGACTGGGTCGATGATACCAGCATCAATCATATTCACCCATTCACCGGTTGCTGCATTGAAGCCAGTTCCAGCTTCTGCATTTTTCAAACGGTCAATAATGATGGAACCTTCATAGCCAGCATTGTGAGCAATTTGACGAACAGGTTCTTCCAAAGCACGAAGGACGATATTGCGTCCTGTTGCTTCATCCCCTTCCAATTCAAGAGCTGCAACTGCAGAGATGACATTGACAAGGGCTGTACCACCTCCGGCAACGATCCCTTCTTCGACGGCTGCGCGAGTAGCGTTCAATGCATCTTCGATACGAAGTTTCATTTCTTTTAATTCTGTTTCTGTCGCAGCACCGACCTTGATCACAGCAACGCCACCAGATAATTTGGCTAGGCGTTCTTGAAGTTTTTCACGGTCAAATTCAGATGTAGTGGTTTCGATTTGAGACTTAATGACAGCGACACGGTTAGCAATCGCTTCTGGGTTACCAGACCCTTCGACAATCACCGTGCTGTCCTTGTCAACAGTGACTTTCGCTGCTTGACCAAGGGCTTCGATCGTTGCATCCTTCAATTCCAAGCCGAGGTCTTCTGTGATCACCGTACCACCTGTAAGGATCGCAATGTCTTCTAGCATGGCCTTGCGACGATCTCCAAAGCCTGGTGCCTTGACAGCGACGACATTAAAGGTACCGCGAATCTTGTTCAAGACAAGCGTTGGGAGAGCTTCTCCATCTACATCATCTGCGATAATTAAGAGTGGACGGCTACTTTTAAGAATACTTTCCAACAATGGCAAGATTTCTTGGATATTTGAAATCTTCTTGTCCGTAATCAAAATGTATGGATTTTCAAGATCAGCCACCATTTTTTCATTGTCAGTGACCATATATTGAGAAAGGTAACCACGGTCAAACTGCATACCTTCTACGACTTCTAGTTCTGTTTCCATCCCACGGGATTCTTCAATGGTGATGACCCCATCTTTGCCAACTTTTTCCATGGCTTCGGAGATATATTCACCGACTTTTTCAGAACGTGAAGACACGGCAGCTACTTGAGCAATCGCTTCTTTGCTCGATACTGGGATCGCATTATTTTTCAAAGCTTCTACTGCTGTTGCAACAGCGGTCTCAATCCCACGGCGGATGCCAATTGGGTTAGCCCCTGCTGTGACGTTTTTGATCCCTTCACGGACGATGGCTTGGGTCAAGACCGTTGCGGTTGTTGTACCGTCACCTGCGATATCATTTGTCTTAGAAGCCACTTCTGACACCAATTTGGCACCCATATTTTCAAAATGGTCTTCCAATTCGATTTCTTTTGCGATGGTCACCCCATCGTTTGTGATCAATGGTGAACCAAAGGATTTTTCAAGGACTACATTGCGCCCTTTAGGGCCTAAGGTGACTTTGACTGTATCTGCTAAAATATCGACACCACGGACCATGGCAGAACGTGCGTCTGATGAAAATTGAATATCTTTTGCCATTTTTCTTACCTCTTTCTTCTCTTACTCTACAATTGCAAGAATATTTGATGTTCCAACGATGGTGTAGGTTTCATCCCCATCTTTGACTTCAATGCCTGCATGGCTTTCGATCAAGACCTGATCTCCTGCTTTTACACTTGGTGCGATCAACTCACCCGTAAAGGTACGAGCTCCTTCACCAACAGCTACTACTTCAGCTGTTTTTGTATCGGCCTTGCTCGCACCAGCGAGAACAAAACCTCCAACAGTCTGTTCTTTTTCTTCTACTTTTAAGACCACGCGGTCTCCTAATGGTTTTAACATTGTCGTTCCTCCATACTTGTATTTTAGCACTCTAATCACCCAAGTGCTAACCTATGTTTCTATTGTATCACTTGGTCAGAAATAGTCAAGAAAAAAACACCTCAAATAAAGCAGAGAATCTTCAAGTTCGAAAAGGGCAAAAACGATTCCATTTCCCCTATCTTTGGAGATTTACCAAGCTTTCTCTAAGACTAAAAAAGAGAGAGGGAGACAAAAATCGGTCATTCGTTAGAATTCGATT
>NZ_MRXX01000008.1:0-44509 GCF_016642265.1 Streptococcus lactarius | reverse complement strand
TTGCTCGACAATCCAAAGACAATGGAGAGGCTAGGACTTTTATCCCAGCCTCATTCCACCCACAAAGCCTGATGGTTCGATCTTTCTAGAAAGGTAAATCTTCCTCTTCTAAGATAATATCAGCAAGATCTCCTGTCCCACCATTTTCACGCATCGCTCTTTGAGCCCGGCTCTCAAGCAACTGGAAGCTCTGACAGAGGACTTCTGTCACATACTGCATAACCCCATTTTTCTCATAGCGACGGGTACGGATCTCTCCATCCAAAGAGATCAAGCTGCCTTTACTGGCATAACTAGCCATGGTTTCAGCCAATTTCCCCCAAACAACGACATTGACAAAATCGGTTTCCCGCTCTCCATTTTGATCCTTGTAACGGCGATTGACCGCCACGGTCACTCGAGCAACCGATTTATCTGTGCTGGTTTTATGCAATTCTGGAGCCGCTACTAGGCGACCGATTAAAATAACTTTATTATACATCATTTACCTCCTATCTATTTATTCGAAAAAATCTTCAAAAATGGAGGTGCTCCCATAAAAAAATTCTAGGACTGCAAGCATCCTAGAATCTTCTTTTTTATCCGTTCCAGTGACGGGCAGGATCAAAAGGTGTTCCTGCCACTTCTGCGTCATCTAATTCAATAATGCCTCGTTTTTGAGGAGCATTTGGCAAGTGCAATTCGCGAGGACTGCACATCATGCCATAACTTTTTTCACCACGAAGGGCACCTGGGAAAATCAAGCTGCCATCTGGCATCATGGCACCTGGAAGAGCGACAATGGTCTTGAGACCGACACGCGCATTTGGAGCTCCTGCCACGATCTGAACTGTCTTATCCGGCCCAACTGCTACTTGACAGATATTCAAGTGGTCACTATCTGGATGGGCTACCATTTCAAGAATTTCTCCCACCACAAATTTCGGTTCGCGGTCATTGACCAAGCGTTCTGCAAAGCCTTCGCTTTCCAACTCTTGGTTCAACCGATCTACTTGCTCATCTGTCAAAAAGACTTGGCCATTGCCTTCGATGACGAAGAAAGACGAGGCATCAAAGATATTCCAGGCAACCGTTTCTTGCTTGTCCTCACGGTAAACGCGAGCCACCTTTCCTTTTCTTTCAACAGCGAGCTTTGCTTCTCCACTATTTTTCAAGGTCAGCATCAAGACATCGCCGACTTGTTCTTTGTTGTATGTTACAATCATGTTCTTCTCCTATTTTAATCTTGCTAAGAAGGTCGTAATCTGCGCTTTGGTTTTTCGATCACGATTGACAAACCGTCCGATTTCCTTGTCCTTTTCCAGTACGACCAGACTCGGAATTCCGTACACATTCCAGACTTTGGCTAGCTCCATATAAGCATCTCTGTCCACCAAGATAAAGGTAAATTCAGGGTTTTCCGCCTCAATTTCCGGCAAAAAAGGTTGGAGATAACGGCAATCCCCACACCAATCTGCTGAAAAGACAAAGACTTTCTTGCCTTCTTGCTCTATATAGGAGGCGATTTCTTCGAAAGAATGAGGTGTGATCATAGTTTTTCCTCTTCATAATGCAAGAGGCCGTCTTCGTAGACAAAGCGGTAATGGCGCTCATCCTCAAAGATAACGCCCCCTACCAAACGTTCTTCACTGGACTCGTAGAGTTCCACATACAGGGTCGCAATCGTCCCCATAGCTTCCATTTGCTCCCGCACTTCTGCGACCAACTCTTCTTGGGTACGAAGGCGCTTTTGATCTTTGGCAATTTTATAAACACCAGCCGCAAGAGCTCCGGCACTTGCGACAGCCAGACTCGATAAAATAATTTTTTTTGCTTTCATAGTGCCTATTGTAACACAAAATCAGCAAGGGGACAATGGTCGAGCTAGGGTTTCCTCCTGGCCCTCCAACAGAAACGCCTCTCCCATGAGGCTACCATCCTCGCCAAAAAAATGATAAAATAACATCAGAAAGAAGGTAACCTATGACTGATTTATTTTCTAAAATCAAAGAAGTAACTGAAATTCCCGCTATCTCAGGCCATGAAGCACCTGTACGGGACTATTTGCGCCAACAATTGACCCCTCATGTGGATGAGATCGTGACCGATGGTCTCGGTGGAATCTTTGGGATCAAACACTCAACAGCGAGTGATGCCCCTCGCGTCCAAGTCGCTGCCCACATGGACGAAGTTGGTTTTATGATCAGCGAAATCAAAGCTGACGGGACTTTCCGTGTGGTGCCAATCGGTGGTTGGAACCCGATGGTGGTCAGCAGCCAACGTTTCAAACTCTTGACACGCGATGGCCGTGAATACCCTGCTATTTCTGGATCTGTCCCTCCACATTTGACACGTGGTGCGGGCGGTCCAACCGTTCCTACTATTGGGGACATTGTCTTTGATGCTGGATTTAGCAACCAAGTTGAGGCTGAAAGCTATGGCGTCCATCCTGGGGACACCTTGGTGCCAGACAGCTCTGCTATTCTCACAGCAAATGGTAAAAATGTGATCTCTAAAGCATGGGATAACCGCTACGGCGTCTTGATGGTCAGTGAATTGGCCAAGAACCTCTCTGATCAAGACTTGAGCAATGAACTCTATGTCGGAGCCAATGTTCAAGAAGAAGTGGGACTTCGTGGTGCCCATACCTCTACCACTAAATTTGATCCGGAAGTCTTCCTTGCTGTCGATTGTTCCCCAGCTGCTGATATCTTTGGAGGGCAAGGTGCTATTGGCGAAGGAACCCTGATCCGATTCTATGATCCTGGTCACATCCTATTGCCTAATATGAAAGATTTCTTACTCACAACTGCTGAAGAAGCCGGTATCAAATACCAATATTACTGTGGTAAAGGTGGAACCGACGCCGGTGCCGCACACTTGAAGAATGGCGGAGTGCCATCTACCACCATCGGTGTCTGTGCCCGCTACATCCACTCTCACCAAACCCTCTATGCTATGGATGATTTCTTACAAGCGCAAGCCTTCTTGCAAGCATTGGTTAAGAAATTGGATCGCTCAACAGTTGATTTGATCAAACACTATTAAGAGCATTGAGCACGAGGCCCCGTAAGGGGCTTTAGATAGAGGATAAAATCCTCTTAAAAACTTTCCTTAGGTGAGTACGGACGTTAGGTGAAATTATCCAGTGGATGATTTCAGCGATCCAAGAAGTTCTATGACTTAGTTTTGGACCCTTCGCTTTTCATTTTTTTGGCTCAGGCTAAAACAGTTTCTCAAACTGTTTTACTCCCAAAACCCCCGGGTGCTAGAAACAGTAGTGTTTCTAGCACTTTTCTCACAGCGGAAAGTTTAAGCGCCCCCTGCAATGACCTTAATAGACTACCTCATTTTATTTGTTTATCATTACTTAGGTTATTTTATGTAAAAAATATGCCTGAACAATCAAATTCTATGATGTCTAATCTCTTCTATGGAAAGCGACAGAGAATAGTTTGTCTTCCATCTGTTTTCTGATATAATATGAAAGAATGAATATTTCGTGTAGGGAGCAGGTTTCCCTTATTTACAGGAGATTTAGATGAAAAAACAAGCTTTTAGTTCTGAAAAGTATTTGAATTTGCAACGGGACCACATTATCGAGCGGATCAACCAATTCGATGGCAAACTCTACCTCGAATTTGGCGGCAAGATGTTAGAGGACTTCCACGCTGCTCGAGTCCTGCCTGGTTATGAACCAGACAATAAGATCAAGTTGCTCCAAGAATTGCGGGACCAGGTGGAAATTGTCATTGCCATCAATGCCAACAACATTGAGCACTCAAAAGCGCGTGGGGATCTTGGGATTTCTTATGACCAAGAAGTCCTGCGCTTGATCGATAAATTCAACGAATTGGGGATCTTTGTAGGCTCGGTCGTGATCACCCAATATGCTGGACAACCCGCTGCGGACGCCTTTCGTAAGCAACTGGATAAAAGTGGGATTGCCTCTTATCTACACTATCCGATCAAGGGCTATCCGACTGATATGGACCACATCATCTCTCCTGAAGGGATGGGGAAAAATGACTACATCAAGACCAGCCGCAATTTGGTCGTTGTGACGGCTCCTGGTCCTGGTTCTGGTAAATTGGCAACATGTATGTCCAATATGTACCATGACCAATTGAATGGCATCAAATCTGGCTATGCTAAATTTGAAACCTTCCCAGTATGGAACCTTCCCTTGCACCACCCAGTCAACTTGGCCTATGAAGCAGCGACTGCCGATCTAGACGATGTCAATATGATCGATCCCTTCCACCTCCAAACCTACGGGGAAACAACGGTCAACTACAACCGCGATATCGAAATCTTCCCTGTCTTGAAGCGCATGTTGGAACGGATCTTGGGAACCTCCCCTTACGCTTCTCCGACAGACATGGGTGTCAACATGGTTGGCTTTGCCATTGTGGACAATGATGCTGCGATTGAAGCTTCCCAACAAGAAATCATCCGTCGCTATTACCAAACCATCTTGGATGTCAAGGCAGAACGTGTCGGTGAAGGAGCTGTGAAAAAGATTGAGCTCTTGATGAATGATTTGGGCATTACACCAAATGATCGGAAAGTGACCGTCCTTGCCCGTCAGAAAGAAGAAGAAACAGGGGAGCCAGCCTTGGCCCTTGAATTGCCAAACGGCGAGATGGTCACTGGAAAAACATCTGATCTCTTTGGTCCAACTGCAGCCCTCTTAATCAATGCCATTAAGAAATTAGCTCACGTTGACAAAGAAACTAAGTTGATCGAGCCAGAGTACGTGCAACCGATCCAAGGCTTGAAGATCAATCATTTAGGCAGTCGCAACCCTCGCCTTCACTCAAATGAGATCCTCATTGCCCTTGCTATTACGGCCATGAGCAATGAAGACGCTAAGCTTGCTATGCAAGAATTAGGCAAGTTGAAAGGCAGCGAAGCCCATTCAACTGTTATGCTGACAGACGAAGACAAGAATGTCCTTCGCAAGCTCGGTATCCACGTCACCATGGATCCCGTCTACCAATACGATCGCTTGTATCGTAAATAATTGAAGACAAACAAAAACAATCCCGTTCGAGGGATTGTTGAGAGTGTAGATAAACGAATCTTTAATAAAATCTAATCAATTCTTTAAAAATTATACTCGTTATAGTTATTCAATCATATTCTGAAACTTTCCGCCGTGAGAAAAGTGCCTGAAACGAATCAGTTTCAGGCACTCGGAATGATTGAGACCTCAGGCTCAATCATTAGTCTTGGAACTTCGTAGAAGTTCGCAGACGTCCGTACTCACCTAAGGAAAGTTTTTTAAGAAGTCTTTGTCTACAATTTGAACAATCCCTCGAGCAGGGATTTTTTTATGATGCAAAGAAGAGAGACTATTTGACAGCATCCCATAATTGGCGAATGGGCTTTCTTTGAACAGGATCCACAAAATGAGGGGCAATTTCGTTCAAAGATTCTAGGACAAAGGCGCGCTCTGCCACATAAGGATGCGGCAAGATCAAGCTAGGGCTGTAACAAATGGTGTCCTCCATATAAAGTAGATCTAAGTCGATCACACGTGGCCCCCACTTGACCTCACGGACTCGACCCATTTCCTGCTCGATGGCAAGTAAGGTCTCTAGGATATCCTGCGGGGTCATCCATGTTTCGACTTCTGCCACCTGATTCAAAAAGGCGTCCTGCTCCACACCACCCCAAGGCTCTGTTTGGATTCTTGTAGAAGTCTGCAGGATACGAATCCCTCGATCCTTGATTTTTTCTAGCGCAGTATCTAGCTGAAGAGGTTTGTCTCCCATATTGGTCCCAAGGCCTATAAAAGCCCGTTTTTTCTCTCGTTCAATCGTCACCGAACAAGTCTCTAAAGGCAAAGGAACTGGTGCCCACGGTTTTTTCAACTCCAGGCGGACTTTTTCTACAAATGCATAGCTTTCGAAAATTTTTTGCACCAATTGAAAGGCAACCGTTTCAATCAAATCAATCTTTTCAGCCTGTATCCACTCGGTCAACTGTTCCGCTAAGATTCCATAATGGATCGAAGCTTCCAAATCACCTGTACGAGCAGCTCGGGTCATTTCATAATCCACCCAAACATCCAAGACAAAGCGTTGTCCCAATTCTTTTTCTGCCGGAAAAACACCATGATAGGCGTATACCTCTAAGTCCTTGATCCGTAATTGATCCACTCTCTTCACCTCTTATAGTCAGCCATTAGTGGCCCATGAGTTTATAGGCTTCATTTTTCAAGTCTTTATCTGTCGCAAGCAATCCACGCGCAGCCGTTGTCACTGTAGCAGTCCCAGGTTTACGGACACCACGCATGTTCATACACATATGCTCTGCTTCTACCCAGACCAGTGCTCCCTGTGCTCCCAGATAATCCATCAAGGCGTCAGCGATCTCGACCGTCAATCGTTCCTGAATCTGTGGTTTTTTAGCATAAACTTCGACCGTCCGAGCCAGTTTTGAAAGCCCAGCAACACGGCCATTTGGAATGTAGGCAATATGTACCTTGCCATAAAACGGCAAGAAGTGATGCTCACACATGGAATGGAAGAAAATATCCTTCTCAACCACCATATTGTTATCAATGATTTCAAATGATTTTGACAAATGCTCTTCTGCTGTTTGTCCCAAACCTGAAAAGATCTCTTGGTACATCTTTGCGATGCGGGTCGGAGTTTCCAGGAGTCCCTCACGGTTCTCATCTTCACCGACTGCTTCGATGATCATTTTCACTGCTTCTTCAATTTTCTTTGTATCCATATCATCTCCTAGTTGGATTTTTCTGTTTTTAATAAATAAGGTCGTACTTGGCTGAGAAAGTAGAGCGATCCCGTTACAACGAGGAGCTCATCATCTCCAGCTTGCCAGTTTTGTAGAAATTCTCGCCAGTCCACTTCCTCAAGCTGGTGCTTGTTAGCAACAGCTGTCATTTTATCTTGAGAATAGGCTCTTGGATCGTCAAAGGTCGTGAGAACCAAGCGACTATTTTCCAGTTTCTGCCACTGCTCCAGCATCTCTTCCAAGGCTTTGGTCCGGATGCAGGTAAAAAGAATGGTCTTTTTTTGACTCGGGAACAGTTCTCGAAGACTTGCGATCAAAGGCGCAACAGCATGGGGGTTATGGGCCCCATCTAGCAGGATCATGGGCTTTTGAGAGATCACTTCCATCCGACCAGGCCAGACAACTTGACGCAGGGCCTCATCCACCAATTCTTTTGACAAGAGTCCACGCCCTTCTCTTTCAAAAAGTACATCACAGATACTGATCGCAAGGGCTGCATTTCTGGCCTGATGATGACCTAAAAGCGCTACTTGATAAGAAGCTTTTTCTCTTTTGGAACTGTGATAAGAAAAGGATTGGCCCGATAGGCAAGAAGCTTCTAGCTCAATCTGGTAGTCTCTGTCATAGGCTGTTATCGGGGCCTGCTTTTGAAGCGCAATGCCTTCAATCACTTGGCTGGCTTCAGGCTCTAATTTCCCTAAAACCAGAGGAATTTCAGGCTTGATAATACCAGCCTTTTCACGGGCAATGGAAGCCAGATCCGGCCCTAAAAGGGCGACGTGGTCCAAGCCAATCGATGTGATCGCGGTCAGAACGGGCTGACAGACATTGGTGCTGTCTAATCGTCCGCCCATACCGACTTCCATAATCACGTAATCCAGCTCCTCATGAGCAAAATAATCATAGGCAATGGCTGTCATCACCTCAAATTCCGTCAAACCTTGAAAGATGTCTCTTGATTCTTCAGCTTCCAAGAGCTGTTGGTAGCTATCCAGATAGGTTTGCAGGTCTTGATCGGAGATGGCTTCGCCATTAATGGTGATCTGGTCATTGTAATGGATCAGATAAGGAGAGGTAAAGACTCCAACGCGTAAACCTGCCTGTCTCAAAAGTTGGGATAAGGTAGCAATAGTAGAGCCCTTGCCATTGGTCCCCGCAACATGAATGACCCGACAGTCTAGGTGAGGATTTCCTCTCAAAGCCAAGAGAGCTTCCATGCGCTCCAAGCCAAAATGTGGATCTTGAGATCGATAGGCTTCTAGCCAACGAAGATCCAACTGATGTTCTTTTGTCTTCATTTACTTGTATTGTTTTAAATTAGTATCTGCTGCCTCTTGGGCTTGGAAAATGGCTTGTCCTAAGCTGGCCGCCATCTTGTGAAGGGGAATGTCATGCACCCGCACCACTTCGACTCCTTGACTGGCTGCAATACTCGTCAAATGGCTCGAAGCCAGGTCCCGATTCCAAAAACCAGTCTCCGTTGCAGGATCTGTTTCAAATCCAGCTTCTTCAATAATATTGACCACAAAGCGTTTGCGGGAGACCCCTAGAAAGATCGGATAACCTTTTTGGTGGATGGTTTCAAGCTCTTGCAACAAGAGCAAGTTCTCGCGCTTGGTCAAACCAAATCCAATCCCAGGATCTAGCATGATCCGGTCCATCTGGACACCGGATTCTTTTGCTAGCGCAAGCGAACGGTCAAAGAAGGTCCACATCACATCTTGAATCGGTTCTTGCGCCATTATTTGAAGCTCTGCTTCTGTAAAAGCTGGCTCAAAACCAAAAGTTGGAAAAATAGTGGAGCTTGGATGATGTGGCCTTGCCATCACTGGATTAAACATGAGAACTGTACCAGCTTCATGCTCTGCCACAACAGTGGCCATCTTTGGATCTCCAAGAAAACCAGTGATATCATTGACAATATCAGCTCCAGCTTCCAGTGCCGCGGCCGCCACCTGGGACTTCCAAGTATCCACTGAGATCAAGACATCACTTTCTTTCCGAATGGCTTCAATGACCGGAACCACGCGGTCAATCTCTTCTTGGATTTCCACATAATGACTGCCTGGTCTCGTCGATTCTCCTCCGATATCCAGGATCTGCGCTCCTTCTTGGACCAGTTTTCTCGCCTGCTGCAAGGCTGCATCCACACTCGTATACTTACCGCCATCAGAAAATGAATCCGGAGTGACATTTAAGATCCCACAAAGAAGGGTCCCTTGGCCACTTAGTCCTTTCCTATCTACCCATTTCGTCATCTTCCAACTCCTTTCCCTTGCAATCAGAGAGTATCGATATAAAAAGAGGCCAGAACAAGGGTTCCAAACCTCCGAGTTAGCTCATCTGACCGATTGCAGTTGATGGTTCATTTTTTCTTCGCCTCTAGCTGATGGAACACCATCAAAACTCATTGGTACCTACCATTTTATCACAATTTATCATGGAAGAAAACTCTTGATGCGATGAAGAAAATGAAGGAGAAGTTTCTCTTTGAGGACGGCAAGTAGGGACACTCGTATCGACCTTTTTGAAAAAACGTTTTTTGATCCGGACATACCATATAGAAAGGGGGTACAGACTCATCAAACTTTGTTAAAGGACTATAGCTAGCAAAGGAGGATGGACCAAAAGAAGGCCGAGGCTTACACCTCCGACCTTCTCCTATCCGTTTGATCTACTGATTTTTGAACCGTTCAACATCACGCGCAATGACTAATTCTTCATCTGTTGGAATGACTAAGACTTTGATACGGGAGTCATCTGTAGAAATGTCACCGACTACTCCAAAGACGTTCTTTTCAGGGTCTACCTTACAACCAAACCAGCTAATGCCATTAATAATAGACGAACGAACGTTCACTGCATTTTCACCGATTCCAGCAGTAAAGACAATAGCATCTGCACCATTTAAGACAGCCAAGTACTGACCGATATATTTTTGTAGGCGATCAATAAAGATATCATAAGCCAATTTAGCTTTTTCATCGCCATTGTGCATTGCTGTGTGGATATCACGCATATCGCTAGAAGATTCTGATACCCCAAGAAGGCCTGACTCACGATTAAGGATCCGGCTGATATCTTCAGGCGTATTGAAGTCTTCTGTGTGCTCCATTAAATAAGCAATGATCGCTGGATCGAGATCTCCTGTACGTGTTCCCATCATAACCCCACCTAAAGGAGTGAAGCCCATTGAAGTATCAACAGAAATTCCCTTATCAATCGCTGTAACAGATACACCATTTCCGACGTGGCAAGTGATCAATTTCAATTCTTCCAATGGTTTCCCAAGGAGTTTTGCCGCTTCCCCAGCTACATACTGGTGGCTGGTCCCGTGGGCACCGTATTTGCGAACCTTGTTTTCTGTGTAGTATTTCGTTGGAAGAGGATAGCGATAAGCCTTCTCTGGCATCGTCGTATGGAAGGACGTATCAAATACTACGACACTGGTAATATTTGGACAGATCTCTCTAAAGGCACGAATGCCGGCAGCATTGGCAGGATTATGAAGCGGTGCTAATAAAGACAATTCTTCCACTTTTCGAAGAACTTCGTCATCTACCAAAGCAGAATCTTTGAAATACTCTCCACCTGCAACGACTCGGTGACCAACCCCTGTAATCTCATCGTATGACTTGATAATATCAAAGCGAATCAAATCATCCAACAAAATTTTTACAGCTTGTGTATGGTCATGAATATCCAATACTTGTTTTTCAGAACGATCATCAAATTTAACAGTTGAAATAGAATCTTTCAAACCAATTCGTTCAATCAATCCCTTTGCAAGAACGGTTTCCTCTGGCATTTGGTACAATTGCCATTTTAAACTGGAGCTCCCTGCATTAATTGAAATTGTTTTCGACATATTTTCACCTCATCAAGCGTTTTCACATTCTCTATTATAACAGATCTTTGCTCAAATTTCACTATCCTGTAACCAGTTTTGGAAACTTTCCATAAAGCGAACAATCTCATCTTGATCTTGTAAATTTGTAAATGGATAGGCAAATGGTTGCATCTGTCCTTCTTCTTGCTTTTTAAAGACAAAAATAGTCTTAGCATAAGCTGGGTTTGAAAAGAGGGATTCGGGCAAGGTCATCATGGCTAGTAGTTGGGCATGTTCTTTCAACCAGGCCTTCAAGAGATCGCTCTGAGGGCTCGTCAAAAGATTATTGGGCGCTAAAAAGATCGCCACTCCTTGAGGTTTCAAGTACTTCAAGGCCTGTTCCATCATCAGGTGATGGGCATAGGTATGCCCTTCTGAGCTTGCCACTTGGTAACGCTGTGCAATTGCATCATCAGGATAGTAGCCGATGGGAAGGTCACTTACAATCAAGTCACTTTCTTTCAAGACTTGAGGGCGCACCGCATCTCCTTGGACAAATGCCACACTCGACGCCATAACATCTGCAATACTAGCAGACAAGTCGATCAAGAGATCATCCACTTCCAATCCCAAATAACTCATTTCCAAGCGACTATTGTTGACAATGGTCTCAGCGAGATTACCTGTGCCGCTCCCTACTTCCAAGACATCAACTTGGTCACTTTTGGCCAATTGATCAATCAAAAATGTTAGGATAAAGCCAATTGCATCCGGTGTGAACTGATGGTTAGCTTGCAAGGGCTCGGTCTGTGCGGCCTTCATAAAGAGAAACTGATAGGCCCTGCGCCATTCTTCCTTGCTTAATTGAAGCTCCTTTAAACGTTGGTGATTGTTTTTGACGACTTCCAGGCTTGTCTCACCATCCAGATAGATCGCATTTTGTTCGACCAAGGCATCATAAAAACTCGTTGCCAACTCATTTTGAATGCTTTGGACATTTTCTAATAGATAGGTATAGGCTTGTTCAATTTTTTCGAAATTCATGATTTCCTCCGCACCCTATCATACCAAAAATTAGTCGTTTTCGCTATTGTCTGCTTGCTTCTTCTCCTCGCTTGATGATTCTTCAGAAGGTAGATCTGGCATCGCTTTTTCTTTCTTGGACTTCTTTTCCTTCTTCTCTTTCTTCTCTTTTTTCTCTTTCTTGCTCTCTTTTTCTTCGCTTACAGGCAAAACAAAGTCATAGCTTTCCTGATGAATCTCAGCCTTGGCATAAAGAAAACCAGCATCCCACTTGAGGTGAACCGTCCCAGATTTCAAATGAATATCCGCTGTTTTCTCCTCCTTGGTTTCCTGACCCATAGCCAACTGCACCAAGGCATAGGCACGCAGACGGTCCTCACTACTTTTGAGAATACGTCTTTCAGCAACCTGGCGATGCAGATAAAACTGGAGTAAAAGGCTAAAAACAGCCGCCATCAAGAGGGCATACAGCAAGACACCCGCTTTAACTCTTTTCTTTTTGAATCGCTGGAACCACATGGTAGATATACTCCCTTTCTAGGCCTTCTTCAAAGCTTATCTGCACATGAATGAGATCTTCTTCCTGCCATATTTTACTAGAGCGAACACCTGCAATCATGGGTTGGTACCCCCTACCCCGATCATCCGTTTTCCGAATATCATCTTCCTTAGACTGGCCAATCGCAATTGGTTTTTGATCTTGAGTCAAGTAGATGTGATTGTTCTCCACTTTTTCAACATGACTGCGATCCAATTCTACCTGCAATTGTTGTTGAAACAACAGCCACTCTTCCTGTTTTTGGTGAGCTTGGTAGTCCAGCTCCGAATGCAAGAGTTTGGTCAATCCTTGAAAGATCAGGATACCGCCACTAAGCACCAACAGAGCGACCAAGGCTTCGAGTAGGGTGAAAGCTTTGACCTTTCGTTTACTCCACATGTAGCACCGCCTTTCCTTGATGGTAGACCGTGATGTGTTGCGCATCTTTTTCAACCTCTACTTGAATTCCATTGACCGTTAAGGAGTTCTTACCTGTCTGTAGGGCCATTTGAGCGACGGATAACACTTCCATTTCTTTGAAATCTGCTAGTCGCTCTGTTCGTGACCGCCTCATTTCTCCTAAGAGCAAGGTCGTAATCATGGCAAATAAACTCAAGGCCACTAATGATTCTAGGAGAATACTAGCGGGGCTGGATACTCTTTTTAATTTTTCCATTACCAAGCGATAGCTGATAGGTCACCACTCCTCTCTGTGTAGTAAAATGAAGATTTGCAAGGGAGGAATTCCCACCTGCTCGGTCTAATTGAATCGTTTTCGGGTCTTGTACACTCACCGATGCAGGAATGCTCACCGTCTGGTAAGGCGTACGAATCTCACTGGCACTCACTTCTAGATCTAGCTCTGTTTGCTTTGCCAGAGCGATCTTTTGACTTTCTTGGTAAAGGTGTTCAAACTCTGCAAAAAATACTTTTTCCTCCACCTGCTGAAAACTAGTCTTGACAGATCCAGTTAGACCCATATATATGAAACTCACAATCATCAAGGTCAAGAGTGTCTCCACCAAGGTAAAAGCCTTAATCTGCAACCGCACGTGTTTCTCCACTATTTTTCGCATAATAAGCACGATAAGAGTCTGCTTGTTTTTTGGTAATATTGCCTTCAGAAATAAGTTTTGATAAGCTGGCCTTATCGTTAGTATGATTGAGTTCATAGAGTTCTGCCTGACTTTCGACCACCTTGACAACCGCTGCATTTCCTGTTTCTTTCACAGAGTCTTTTTGTTTGGTCAAATTTGGCACGAAGAGCAACAATAGGACACTGATGATCAATAAAACCACCAGCATTTCAATCAGCGTGAACGCCTTTACCGTATATTTTTTTAATGATGTCATAAATGAACCTCCATATTTTGATAAATTGGCAGCAACATAGCTGCATACAGTAATACAATTACAAGAGCCACAAAGACAAAGACCAAGGGTTGAATCACATTCATAGCCTTGTGAACCCGGCGGAAGAAATCCTCCCAGGTTTTCTCAGCATAAATCTCTAGCTCACTTCCGAGTTTTGATTTTACTTCGCCATACTCAATCATAAGAGGCAACTCTTTTTTGAAAAAGGGATAGTGGCCAACTGTCTCTGAAAAAGATTGACCCCGATCCAAGGACAGCACCAAGTCCACTCCAATCTCTTGAAAGAGCTGAGATTTTTGTTCTTGCATCATGCTAAAAATTTGGGATAACTCTAATCCCTGGCCGATCATATTGCCCCATTCTCTGGCATAATAAGCCGTCAAATAAGCTTGAATCATGCCTTTCCCAAAAGGCAGGTGAGACAGGGCACTAAATACTTTGATTTTGCCAGATTTCCGGTAATAAGCCACTCCTAGTAGGACCAAAATCCCACTGCCCGCGACGAGAGCCAAAAAGATTTGCGGAAACAGGCTGATCAATTGCGTTCCTATATTTTGGCTATCCATCTGAGGAAGTAAATAATTGCGCAAGCCCAACATAATGAGGATTAAAAATCCGACTAAAAGAAGAGGATAGGTACTTACCTCAATTAATTTTTTCTTGACCTTGCGCATATTTTCCAAATAAGCTCCGATTTTCTCTAAGCTCAATTCAATGTTCCCGTGGTGCTCTGCTAAAGATAACTGTGTGGTCACCGCATCTGAAAAACCAATTCCCGCCATCATCTCAGAGAAGCGTCGTCCTTGAGCAAGATCCTCCCGCATCTTAGCTACCAAGCGCCCATCCACCAGATGGGAACGGTCTAGGAAATCCACAATTTCAGCTAGGTGAAAACCACTCGAGTAAAGATTGGAAAACAATTCAATGATTTGCTTTTGTTTAGTTGTAGATAATTTTTTCGGCTTGTGCCTGAGCCAGCTGGATATATCCTGATTGAGCCAAGAGATCCATTTGCTGGTTCCAGCGGCTGGCTTTGTGTTCTTGGTAGTTTTCCGTTGCAAAATCAACAACACCTCCTCCTGCAATTAATCGTTGGTAGCAAATTCCTTGTAAGACAATCTTTAGCTCATCCTCACTCACCCCAAGCTCCAAGAGGCGCTCATAGACTCCTCTAACACTCTTGGCGTGAATAGTGGAGAAGACCGTCACACCTGTCAAACTAGCTCGTACCACTGCACGAGCGGTTTCCTTATCTCGGATCTCCCCAATGATGAGAAGATCCGGTCGATGGCGTAGGGAGAGTTTAATCAAGTTGTCATAGGTCATGCCAATCTGATCATTGAGCTGGAGCTGGAGCATATTGTCCTGCTTGATCTCAACAGGATCTTCAATAGACATGACTTGCTGGTCCGCAAAACGGGCCTGCGCTAAAGCATGCATGAGGGTGGTCTTGCCCGAACCAACAGGCCCCGCAAAAAGATAGAGCCCCCGACCTGCTAACTTTTTCTGCAATTCCGGCAACTGGTCAAACCAGAAGCGCAACTCCCGCTCCTCATCATGTAGGAGACGAATTACCAAGCTTTCATAGCCTCTATAATCCCCAACCGTTGACAAACGGATCGAGACCACCCCCTCTTCCAAAGGGTAGTCACACGAGCCCAATTGACTGCGTCTTTTTTCACCCACATTCATCCCTGCTACGAATTTAAAGTGGCTGATGATCGCTGTCATCTCCTCAAAAGGAAAGGTCTGTACAAAGCGCCTCTCATCTCCCACCCTCATAAAGACTTGGTATCCCTCACTTCGAGGGATAAAATAAAGATCCTGGGCTTCTTCCTTCTTTCCCATGCGAATCAATTTTTTTGCAATTTCTTGAACCATAGTTCCTCCTCTCACTTATACTATTCGAAAAAGAACGCAAAAAAAGAAGATTTTCTAGAAACATCTAAAAAATCTTCTGGATTCATTATAGGTTTTTTGGAGCCTGCTTAGCACTAAGGGTATATTGGCAGGAGCGGTGCTTCTTGCTTCCTTTTTCCTTTTCGTAGCCAGGCCGGAGTTTACTTTTTGGAATTTTGTGCCCATCTTCTAGCAAGACAATCGAGTGAAACAATTGCACATCCTCACTACATTCCTCACACCACTCTTGCTCTTTGGGATCCCAAAAGGCTGTCATCAAATCACTCCTACTTTTATAACTAGGAAAACGTTCGTTCAATTCCAACCACTTTTGTTTATAGTTTTTCAAAGCTTGGTAATAGTCCTCAAACTTCCAACTATCCACAATATCCTCTTGCCAATTATCTAAAAACCACCAGGGCTCACAATCCCCGTACAACTCAATCACTCGATACATAAACTCTTCCATCCTTTGTATCCTCTATTATATAGAAAATCCTTTGAGAATAAAAGTTTTGTGCTCAAGACCCTCTTTAAGGGCCTCTTTTCATGAAAATATCAGCGCCATTTTCTAAAAAATGGCTGTCCTATTTCTTTGAGGTCTTTTTTACGAGACACAAACAAGAAGAGAGCCTTACAACATGAAACAAGCATCTTGCAAGACTCTCTTTTTTATGTTTCTTACTTAAAACAATTCTAGGGCAATCATGGTAGTCATGGTTGCATCATAGTAGTTGTTCAAAGGGAGATCTTGGGTAAAAATATATTTATTCTGTTGAACCAATTTTAAATACCCTTCTCCACTCTCTGAAGCATAAACAATCGGTGCAAGGAAGCTGGCTGCCTGATGATCGTTTAAGGCCTTCCCTTTTAAATCATAACCTGCATAAAGGTTTCGTTGCTTTTTAAAGAAACCAAGCATTTTTTTCAGCAATTTCTGACTGGTTTTATCCTTGCTTTGAGAGAGGTTATAAGGTAAACGACAGGCGTTGTAGGAATAAGAACCATCATACTTAGATTCAATGGTATTTGGATCGGCTACACTAGCCCCATCGTGATCCACCCAAATGAAGTCTGGAAGTAGACCTGAGGATGTCTTTGAGCTCACTACATCCAACTGGTGCAACATCTTATCTTTGATATCTAACCACTTAGAATCGTTTGTGACCTTATAAAACAGTTGAAATTGCGCTGGCAGCGTGTCAGACGTCCGCATCAAATAGTAAAAATTTGAATCCTGATTGGCCCAATTCCCAACCGTCAGAACACCTGTTTCTTCATTGTAATTGTATTTGAGGACATCCTCTAAAATAGCTTTAGCTTGGTCTTGGTATTTTTTGGCCTGTTTTGGCCATTGTTGAGCAGCTTCTAGTAAAGAGTAGGCAATGTAAAGATCCCCATCCGTTGCATTATGATCCTCAGCTGAAGCTTTTCCATCCACAATCGTTTGTTTCCAAGACATCAATTGAGTATCCGCAATCCGATGATTCAAATAATATTGGTAGAGACGCTCAAAATCTTCTTGTTGTGCTTGTCCTTTTTTAGCAGCTGCTACCGTGATCACCATTCCATAACTCTGCGCTTCTGATAGAACCACTGTCTGATCCTTAGAATTGTTTGTTTGAACATAGGACTCTTTTCCTTTAGAGACCACAAAATGGTCCTGCCACTGACGGTAGATCCGATTGCGCATGTCCACCTTACTTCTCGTTCTCGCCAAAAACAAGGTCAAACAGAAAATACAAAGGATCGCTAGAAACCACACATATCTCATCTTTTTTGTTTTCATAAGTTCTCCTATCCAGCGAATCGTTTTGTTTTAACCCATTTGGTTTCTTTACGGTGCAATACTTTATCCATTACAATCGAAGAAATGGCATCAATCGACACAATGATGAAGAGTTGGGAATAGGTGAAATAGGCAGCCAAGGCTAACCAAATTTGCTTAACTGTAGCTTGTCCAAACTGAGAAGCCAAGGCTACATTGATCTGAAGCAAATAAAGCCCGATCATCAAGATCCAGTTAAAGAGCATCAATTGAGCAATATAGATATTCTCAGAGTCAAACGCGAATGGAATTTGAACCCCAGGCACCACTGTATGGATACACATGGCTAAGATATTTGCAAAAAAGATCAAGTCTGATAAGACAATCGCTGCATTAAACCAGAAGAAAATACAAGAATAATTGATGACTTCAAGCTTGACCCGCCAATTGCCCTTGCCAAACAAATGCTTAAAGTTTGACAGCACCACTTCATAATTCCCCTTAGCCCAGCGTTTCCGTTGCATATAATAACTCTTCAGGGTCTCCGGTTCCTGTTGAAAGGCTTCTGAATTATAGGCTAAAGCAATTAATTTCCCACTGTGCATAATTTTGAAGGAAATATCCGTGTCCTCTGTTAAGGCACCATTCTTCCATCCTCCAATACTCTTCACAAACTCCGTTTGGATGATAAAGTTAGTCCCAGGAATCCGGCCAATCTTAAAGAGATGCCACATGCCCACATGGTGAACCCGTTGGGTGACCACAATTTCTTGGTTGATACAACGGGTCAAGAAGTTTTGACCGGCATTCCGCGTTTTATTCCGACCAAAAGAGGCCACATGACGCTCTGGATCTTTGAGCACTTCCTTCACCAAGAAATAAAGGGCGTTCTTTTCAGGCATGGCGTCCGCATCGTAGACACAAATGTAGTCTCCCGTCGCCATTTTCAAAGCATCATTCAAAACACCCGCTTTTCCACCTGTCCCACTTCGGTTGATAATGGTTACATCACGTCCCGCATACTCTGGTAGAGCTTGAACGGCAAGGCATTCTTCATAGGTCCTGTCAGAACAATTATCCGCAAAGAGGAATAATTCCACACGATCATGGGGGTAGTTGAGGTCGAGAATGGCCTTAGCTGTTTGGGCAATGACCACATCCTCATTATGGGCTGGCACAACGATTGTAACTTTAGGATAATAAGGAAGAGGCGCCGTATCGACACGAAAATCACTATGTTTGAACCAAAAATGAACGGCTGAAAAAAGGATTACTAAGGCCCAGCCCAAGGACAGCCAAATGGAGACCAGGGCAATAATCATCACAATTTGACTAATCATGGTCCACCGCCTTAAAGTTTTTATTCACACGATGATAGATCATCATATAGGCTACAAATAATACAATAAAGCACAAGGCAAAAAACAGACTGATGCTGATGGCGATATTAAAAAAGATAGTTGTGAGCGTCATGGTTTCCTCCTAATATTCCACAATAATATCCGTCTCTAACTGACGTTTTAAATAACTCATCATCTCTTTATAGCGATAATACTTGGTGCGGTTAGTAGGATCAACCGCTAAAAATCCTGATTGAAATTGAATGGCTTGAACCCCATCTTCACCACGAAAAACGAGACTTTCCAATTGGGGTTTTACCACCGTTTCATATTCGTCTTTCAGATTGGTCTGACTAGTTGAATCGAACAACAAAAAGTTTCCATCTGATACATAATACAAACTCCCATTTTGCTTGATATGATTGGATAACAAGTAATGAATTTGATTCAAGGTTCGGTTGTATTCCCTAGGTTGCATTTGGAAAAACAATTCTTCATGCGACCAATGAATTAAGAGAGCCTGAATGCGATCGTTGCTCTGCGAACTATAGGCTGCAATTCGATTGCGATAATCCACATAAGCATCTGGTTCTTGATCCTGTACTTTTGCAATTTCTTTAAATAGGTGATAACGAATTTGACTCAAGATTCCAAGCAAGACTGGAAAACTAAAGAGTAAGAGCAAGGCCTGGTTAAACGGAATATACACAACGCCTGCGACCAACGACACAATTCCAAAAGCAAAGGAAAGAAGGATGACCCAGGTTAGCAATAAATCCGTTAAAACAATGATTGTGAACAAACCCAAGACAAGAAACAAACCTTCTTCAATCAGAATCTCTCTTGCAAAAAATAAGCAATATAGGAAAAGAAGGACTTCGAAAACAAGCAAAATCAGCAACCATCGACTTAACTTCTCAGTTTTTTTCATGATTCTTATTCTCCCTCTTGAAATTCTTCAACAGCATCTCCTAAACCATAATACTGTTGAATCGCTTGTACGATCCGCTCAGATGCTTTTCCATCTCCATAAGGATTGCGAGCATTGGCCATTTCAGCATACAGTCTTTCGTTGGTTAATAGCTCTTCCATTGTGGATTTGACCATTACAGGATCTGTACCAACTAATTTTAAGGTACCAGCTTTGACCCCTTCTGGACGTTCTGTCGTACCCCGTAAGACCAGTACCGGTTTTCCTAGTGATGGCGCCTCCTCTTGCACACCACCAGAATCCGACATGATAAAGTAACTTCTAGAAGCCAAGTTATGGAAGTCCAATACATCCAAAGGGGCAATGAGATGAATCCGATCGTGATTTCCTAAGATACTCGTCGCAGCTTCTTGAACAGCCGGACTCAAATGAACGGGGTAAACCACCTCAATCTCTGGATGCTTGTCCACCATTTCTCGTAGAGCATGAAATACTGCTCTCATCGGTTGCCCTTGATTTTCTCTTCGATGCATGGTCACAAGGATCAATTTTTTCGTTGGATCCAATCGATCCAGCACCTCATGGTGGTAGTCCTCTTGAACCGTCAGTTTCAGCGCATCAATCGCTGTGTTTCCCGTCACCACAATAGCAGATTCCGGATGATGTTCCATTAAAAGATTGGCCTTGCTTTCGCTTGTTGGCGCAAAATACAAATCTGCTAAGTTATCCGTCATCTGACGGTTCATCTCTTCTGGATATGGAGAATACTTATCAAAGGTCCGTAAACCAGCTTCGACGTGCCCAATACTGACTTGGTTGTAAAAGGCAACCAGACTAGCCGCAAAGGTAGTTGTCGTATCTCCATGCACCAGCATCATATCCGGTTTTTCCTTTTTCACCACAGGATCCAATTGATCCAGTATCTTACCAGTAATCTCGAGTAAGGTTTGACGTTTCCCCATAATATTCAAGTCATACTGTGGCTGAATATGAAAAGTCTCTAAGACTTGGTCCAACATTTGACGGTGCTGGGCTGTAACCACGGTGACTGTCTCCAGCGTCTCTCGATGTTTTTGTAACTCCAACACCAAAGGAACCATTTTGATGGCCTCCGGTCGTGTTCCAAACACAACCATGATCTTCAATTTCCCCATAAACTTCTCCCGTTGAGATCGTGATTATCTCAACAAATTGTTAATTTTTGTACATCTTTTTCTCATTCTACCCCCTCTGACTGTACTTGTCAAATATTATTTTGGTTTTATTTACTAATTACTAATAGTTAGTCATTTATTTATTTTGGGTTTTGTAATACATATTCACTAGTTTTAAAGCACTGATGCGCAAATGCATATATTTTAACGGGCTAATATTTTTGGTAAAATATTAATTAAATAATTATTCAGTCAATTTTTTATTCATAAATTTTTATGTTTTTCTTCAAAAAAAATCGGAACCCGAGGGCTCCGATTTTTCATTTTTATTCTTCCACGACTTCAGCAGTTTGGACTGCATCTGCTGCTTCATCTGTCAATGGAACCTCATCAATAATTTCAACTTCGTTGACAGCTTGTGGTTCAAGGTTACGGTAGCGAGCCATACCAGTACCTGCTGGGATGATCTTACCGATGATAACATTTTCCTTGAGACCAAGAAGATGGTCTTTCTTACCACGGATTGCTGCATCTGTAAGGACACGCGTTGTTTCCTGGAAGGAAGCAGCTGACAAGAAGCTATTGGTTTCAAGCGAGGCTTTGGTGATTCCCATAAGAACTGGGCGAGCTGTCGCTGGTACCCCACCTGAGATGAGGACATCCTTATTGGCATCTGTAAAGTCTGTGATATCCATGAGCGTTCCCATGAGAAGGTCGGTATCTCCTGGATCCATGACGCGAACTTTACGGATCATTTGGCGAACCATGACCTCGATGTGTTTGTCGCCGATTTCTACCCCTTGGCTACGGTATACTTTTTGTACTTCCGCAAGGAGGTAAGTTTCAACAGACAAGACATCACGTACAGCAAGGAGATGTTTTGGTTGGATAGACCCTTCCGTCAGAGCTGCACCACGAGAAACATGATCTCCCACTTCGACTTTCATGCGAGCAGTGTAAGGGACAACGTATTCACCTTCACCAGTTGCTCCACTGACAAAGACTTTCTTAGTCCGAGTTGAAGCATCTTCTTCGATCGCTGTAACTTCACCCTTGACTTCTGTGATGACCGCTTCCCCTTTCGGATTGCGGGCTTCAAAGATTTCTTGGACACGAGGAAGACCCTGCGTGATATCGGTATTTGAAGCAACCCCACCCGTGTGGAAGGTACGCATGGTCAACTGTGTACCAGGTTCCCCGATAGATTGGGCAGCGATTGTACCAACTGCTTCACCAACTTCAACCGCATCCCCAGTTGCCAAGTTGATACCATAACAGTGACGGCAGACACCGTGACGAGTGTTACATGTAAATACAGAGCGGATAGTGACTTCTTCCACACCAGCATTGACGATTTCACGCGCCTTGTCTTCTGTAATTAATTCGTCTGGGCCGATGATGACTTCACCAGTTTCAGGATGGCGAACGGTTTTCTTAGTGTAACGACCGTTCAGACGTTCTTCCAGAGACTCAATCATCTCTTTGCCTTCTGTGATAGAGCGGATCAAGAGACCACGGTCAGTTCCACAATCGTCTTCGCGAATAATCACGTCTTGGGCAACGTCTACCAAACGACGAGTCAAGTAACCTGAGTCAGCAGTCTTCAAGGCCGTATCGGTCATCCCTTTACGAGCACCGTGAGTTGAGAAGAACATTTCGAGTACTGACAAACCTTCACGGAAGTTTGAAAGGATTGGCAATTCCATGATCCGACCATTCGGAGCGGCCATCAAACCACGCATACCGGCAAGTTGCGAGAAGTTTGAGATGTTACCACGGGCTCCAGAGTCCATCATCATAACGATTGGGTTCTTCGGATCTTGGTTATCAATCAGGCGTTTTTCCAATCGTTCACGGGCCGCACGCCATTCAGCAGTAACAGCATTGTATCGTTCATCATCTGTAATCATACCACGACGGAATTGCTTAGTGATTTGTTCCACACGTTTGTGAGATTCTTCGATGATTTCGGCCTTGTCTTCAACAACTGGAATATCGGCAATCCCCACTGTCAAGCCAGCAAGGGTTGAATGGTTGTAACCAAGGTTTTTCAAACGGTCCAAGAAAGCAGATGTTTCTGTTGTACGGAAGCGTTTGAAGATTTCAGCAATGATGTTCCCAAGATTTTTCTTCTTGAATGGAACATTCAATTCTAATTTTTCAATCGCTGATTTAGCATCTTGACCTGATTCCAAGAAGTACTTAGCTGGAACCCCTTCAGTCAAGTTGGCGTTGTTTGGCTCTTGGAGATATGGAAGTTCTGCAGGCATGATATCGTTGAAGAGAATCTTACCAACAGTTGTCAAGAGAATCTTGTGTTGTTGCGCTTCTGTCCATGGTTTGTTCAAGCTATCAGTCGTAATCCCAACACGTGAGTGTAGGTGCACATAACCATTGCGATACGCCATCACAGCTTCGTCACGGTCCTTAAAGACCATGCCTTCCCCTTCACGACCCGCTTCTTCCATTGTAAGGTAGTAGTTCCCCAAAACCATATCCTGAGATGGCGTAACGACTGGTTTTCCATCTTTTGGATTCAAGATGTGTTCAGCAGCCAACATCAAGATACGCGCTTCTGCTTGGGCTTCTTCTGAAAGAGGCACGTGGATAGCCATTTGGTCCCCGTCAAAGTCGGCGTTATAAGCTTCACAGGCAAGTGGATGCAAGCGAAGGGCTTTCCCGTCAATCAAGACTGGTTCAAAGGCTTGGATACCCAAACGGTGAAGGGTCGGTGCGCGGTTCAAGAGAACTGGATGTTCTTTGATGACTTCTTCGAGGATATCCCAGATCCGTTCATCTCCGCGCTCTACCAAGCGTTTTGCAGCTTTTACATTTTGTACGATATCACGCGCAACGATTTCACGCATGACAAATGGTTTAAAGAGCTCAATGGCCATTTCACGTGGTACACCACATTGGTACATCTTCAGAGTCGGACCAACGGCGATAACGGAACGTCCTGAGAAGTCCACCCGTTTACCGAGCAAGTTTTGACGGAAGCGTCCTTGTTTCCCTTTGAGCATGTGGCTCAATGATTTCAGTGGACGGCTACCTGGTCCTGTGATCGGACGACCACGACGACCGTTGTCGATCAAAGCGTCAACCGCTTCTTGGAGCATCCGTTTTTCGTTTTGCACGATGATACCTGGTGCATTCAATTCCAAGAGACGAGCCAAACGGTTGTTGCGGTTAATTACCCGGCGATAAAGGTCGTTCAAGTCAGAGGCGGCAAACCGGCCACCATCCAATTGGACCATCGGACGAAGATCTGGTGGAATAACGGGAAGGATGTTGAGGACCATCCATTCTGGCTTGTTGCCAGATTTATAGAAGGCATCCAAGACGTCCAAACGACGCACAGCCTTCACACGTTTTTGACCAGTTGCAGTCTTCAATTCTTCTTTCAAGAGAGCAATTTCAGCTTCCAGATCCACTTGTTTCAAGAGGTCTTGGATCGCTTCTGCACCCATCTTAGCTACAAAGGAACCTGGTCCGTATTCACGCAAGCGTTCACGGTATTCACGTTCTGTCATGATGGATTTGTGCTCAAGCGGTGTATCTTTTGGATCGATCACCACGTAAGCTGCGAAGTAGATGACTTCTTCAAGGGCACGAGGACTCATATCCAAGGTCAATCCCATACGAGAAGGGATGCCTTTGAAGTACCAGATGTGTGATACAGGTGCTTTCAACTCGATATGCCCCATGCGTTCACGACGAACCTTGGCACGTGTTACTTCCACACCACAGCGGTCACAAACAATCCCTTTGTAACGGATCCGTTTGTATTTTCCACACGCACATTCCCAGTCTTTTGTAGGTCCAAAGATGACTTCATCAAAGAGACCTTCGCGTTCTGGTTTTAATGTACGGTAGTTGATTGTTTCAGGTTTCTTGACCTCTCCATAAGACCATGAACGGACCTTGCTTGGAGAAGCTAGGGTGATTTGCATACTTTTAAAACGATTTACATCAACCACTATTTCTTACCTTTCCTTGTTTTCATACTTGTTTCATTTAAATACAGTCTTAGGTGGGGGAAGAAAGCCAACTTTCTCACCACCTCCTTGTGTCTGTATCTTATTATCGAATCATCCTATCAGAAACATTCGTTTCTCACAAGACAATCATTTTGACTGATTATTTTTCTGCTTCTTCCGCATCAAAGGCTGCTTTAGCTTCCTTGGCTGCTTTTTCACGTGCTTTTTCAAGGTCATCCACGTGAATCACATCATCGTCTTCCCCTTCGTCGAGATCACGAAGTTCCACTTCTTGATCATCTTCGTCAAGGACACGCATGTCAAGACCAAGTGATTGCAATTCCTTGACAAGAACGCGGAAGGATTCTGGCACACCTGGTTTTGGAATTGGTTTTCCTTTGGTGATCGCTTCATAGGCTTTCAAACGTCCATTGACATCGTCTGACTTGTAGGTCAAGATTTCTTGAAGGACATTTGATGCACCATAAGCCTCAAGGGCCCACACTTCCATTTCCCCAAAACGTTGTCCACCAAACTGAGCTTTACCTCCGAGTGGTTGTTGGGTAACCATTGAGTATGGTCCGACAGAACGGGCATGGAGTTTATCATCAACCATGTGGTGAAGTTTGATCATGTACATGACACCGACAGAAACACGGTTGTCAAACGGCTCACCGGTACGGCCATCATAAAGAACCGTCTTAGCATCGCTATCCATACCAGCTTCTTTGACCGTATCCCAGAGATCTTCTGAACTTGCTCCGTCAAAGACTGGTGTTGCGATGTGAATACCCAAGTTACGAGCTGCCATACCAAGGTGAAGTTCCATAACCTGACCGATATTCATACGCGATGGCACCCCAAGTGGGTTCAACATGATATCAACCGGTGTACCGTCTGGAAGGTAAGGCATATCTTCAACTGGAACAATACGAGACACAACCCCTTTGTTTCCGTGACGACCGGCCATCTTATCTCCAACGCGGATCTTGCGTTTTTGTGCAATGTAAACACGAACCAACATGTTAACACCCGATTGCAATTCATCTCCGTTTGCACGCGTAAAGATTTTGACATCGCGAACGACTCCATCTCCACCGTGAGGGACACGAAGAGACGTATCACGCACTTCACGAGATTTATCTCCAAAGATGGCATGAAGGAGACGTTCTTCAGCAGAAAGGTCTTTTTCACCCTTCGGTGTTACTTTACCGACAAGGATATCGCCTTCTTTAACCTCAGCACCAATACGGATAATACCTGTTTCATCCAAGTCACGAAGAGCATCTTCACCGACGTTTGGAATTTCACGTGTAATTTCTTCAGGGCCTAACTTGGTATCACGCGTTTCTGATTCGAATTCTTCCAAGTGAACAGATGTGTAGACATCTTCTTTCACCAAGCGTTCGCTCATGATAACGGCATCCTCGAAGTTATACCCTTCCCAAGTCATGTACGCAACGATTGGGTTTTGTCCAAGGGCCATTTCCCCTTTTTCCATAGATGGTCCGTCTGCGATAAAATCGCCTTTTTCAACGGTTTCACCTACTTTAACAAGAGTACGTTGGTTGTAGGCTGTGCCTGAGTTTGAACGACGGAATTTTTGAACATGGTAGACATCCAAAGAACCATCTTCCCGACGAACTTCTACCTTATCCGCATCTGCGTAAGTAACTTTACCATCGTGTTGGGCAATGACCGCAGCTCCTGAGTCATGGGCTGCTTGGTATTCCATACCCGTACCAACAAATGGTGCTTTTGGATCAATCAATGGCACAGCCTGACGTTGCATGTTGGCACCCATAAGGGCACGGTTGGAGTCATCGTTTTCCAAGAAAGGAATACATGCTGTCGCAACGGCAACTACCTGTTTTGGAGAAACGTCCATATAGTCAACTTGATCAGACGGGAACTCTTGGTTGTTACCGCGATGACGTCCCATGACGATTGGCTCAGCAAAGCCACCTTCTTCATTCAACTTAGAGTTGGCCTGCGCTACGATGTACTCATCTTCTTCATCAGCTGTCAACCAGACGATTTCATTTGTCACAACGCCTGCTTCACGGTCTACTTTACGGTATGGTGTTTGGATGAAGCCATATTTGTTCAAGTGTCCGTATGAAGACAAGTTATTGATCAAACCAATGTTTGGTCCTTCAGGTGTTTCGATTGGGCACATCCGACCATAGTGGGTATAGTGCACGTCACGGACTTCATATCCAGCACGGTCACGTGTCAAACCACCAGGTCCTAAGGCAGATAAACGACGCTTGTGGGACAACTCAGAAAGTGGGTTGTGTTGGTCCATGAACTGAGACAATTGTGAAGAACCAAAGAATTCTTTAATTGCCGCAGTTACTGGGCGGATGTTGATGATTTGTTGTGGTGTCAAGACATCGTTATCTTGTACAGACATCCGCTCACGGACGTTACGCTCCATCCGTGAAAGTCCAAGACGGACTTGGTTGGCAAGCAATTCACCAACGGCACGAATCCGACGGTTTCCAAGGTGGTCAATATCATCCACACGGCCAAGGCCTTCAGCCAAATTGAGGAAGTAGCTCATCTCAGCAAGAATATCAGCTGGAGTCACAACACGAACTTTATCAGACGGGTTTGCATTACCAATGACGGTAACGACACGATCAGGATCATTTGGTGAGACCACTTTAAATTTTTGCAATTCAACTGGATCTGTCAAAACAGCCGCATCATTTGGAATGTAGGTGATCTTGTTCAAGCCATTATCCAATTGTTCAGAGATGCTATCGATGACATCGCGCGTCAGGACAGTACCAGCTTCTACAAGGATTTCTCCTGTTTCAGCATCTACTAATGGTTCTGCGATGGTTTGGTTCAACAAGCGGTTCTTGATATTAAGTTTCTTGTTGATCTTGTAGCGACCAACAGGGGCCAAGTCATAGCGACGTGGATCAAAGAAACGGGCTACCAACAAGCTACGTGAGCTTTCAGCTGTCTTAGGTTCACCTGGACGAAGACGCTCATAGATTTCTTTGAGGGCTTCATCTGTCCGAGAATCCATTGGATTTTTATGAATATCTTTTTCAATGGTATTACGAACCAAATCGCTGTCCCCAAAGATATCGATGATTTCATCGTCTCCTGAGAATCCAAGAGCACGCACAAGCGTTGTAAATGGAATTTTACGCGTACGGTCAATGCGTGTGTAAGCAATGTCTTTTGAATCGGTTTCAAGCTCTAACCAAGCCCCACGGTTTGGGATAACCGTTGATCCATAACCGACCTTACCGTTTTTGTCCACTTTGTCGTTAAAGTAAACACCTGGTGAACGCACCAACTGAGATACGATAATCCGTTCTCCACCATTGATGATAAAGGTTCCCATTTCAGTCATGATTGGAAAATCACCAAAGAAAACTTCTTGGGTCTTGATTTCACCTGTTTCTTTGTTGACCAAACGGAAGGTCACAAAGATTGGTGCTGAGTAGCTGGCATCGTGGATGCGCGCTTCTTCAAGCGAATACTTGGGTTCGCGGATTTCATAACCCACAAATTCCAATTCCATTGTATCCGTGAAGTTTGAGATTGGAAGCACATCTTCAAATACTTCCTTCAAGCCATGATCCAAGAAATCTTTGAATGAGTCTGTCTGGATTTCAATCAAGTTTGGTAAATCAAGAACCTCTTTGATTCTTGAAAAACTACGACGGGTCCGATGTTTCCCGTATTGAACGTCATGTCCTGCCAAAGTTTTTAGCTCCTTTTTCCATACTAGGATAGCTTGGTAAAATGACTTTCACCACCTATCCGGTTTCAACTACAATTGTGTGATTTGCATCACGTGAAGAGCTGTCTCTTCACCTCATTCGTCGCTTTTTGTAATTTTTAGAAAAATTAAATTTGTGTAACAAATACGATTTTCCCATAAAAATAGGCACAAAAAGAGCAGCTAAATCGACTTATCCAAGTATGATTTAACTGCTGTAAGCTCTTATTTGGACAATATTTCAAATAAAGCACACGACAAATTAGTTATCTTTATTATACCGTTTTTCCCTTGAAAAATCAAGGCTTTGCGCAAAATTTGATCACCTTCGATTTGAACTGCTTCGGTTTGAATGATTGTTATTTCGGTTATTGTTTTGACTACCACTAGCATTTCCTAAAATGGCTGCCCAAGCACTTTGATAATCACTGTCTGATCCCCCAATCGCAAAATGGTATTGAGTCGTCGGAGCACCATTCTTAGCCCAAAGACTCGTCACAGTTTGCCCACTCACATCTACATCTTTACCATTGACATTGACACGTCCCGGTTTCTCACCTGTCGACTTCAAAACATCCGAACGAATCACACTCTTATCGAGGGTAAATTTATCCTGAATTCCAAAGAGACTTGGATCTGCTTGGTAGATCGCATTAGCCAACTGCGCCATGTATTGGGCATTGTTGTTGTAGCCGGTCAAGGTCTGCATGGAAGCATTGTTGTCATGACCGATCCAACCTCCTAAAGAAACATTTGGTGTGGACAACATCAACCACATATCCCCATTTGAGTTAGTGGTACCGGTTTTTCCAATCCAGTCAGCACCCGCCAGTGTTGGGTTGACTTGGCTAATCCGAGACTTAAAGGTCGTTGTAGCACCAGACGTAATAACACCGCGCAAGAGATCCTGCATAATCGTTGCTGTTGCTGGAGAGTAGACACGAACTGGATCTGCCTCGTGCTTATACACCACATCCCCATCTCGATCAATGATTTGCTCCACCATGTAGCGTTTGAGGTAGTTCCCATTATTAGCAATGGTTTGGAAGCCATTGGTATGTTGGGCAACAGTGACCTCAATTCCTCCCCCCATCGGCAGACTCTCAATGCCATATTCAGGGATATCATAGCCCATCTTCTTCATGTAGGATGGGACATCCACACCCTTTTCACGAAGGGTCCGGTAAGTCCAGTAAGCTGGAATATTCCATGAGGTATTGAGGGCCTCCCGGAGGTCCATCATAGCCGTTCCTTTACTATCCACGTGCATGATGGGCTCCCCACTAGAGAAATTAGTTGGGTAGTTTGAGAGGATACTATTACTTCCCATCAAGCCTTGATCAATGGCAATACCATAGGCCAACAGCGGTTTGATAGCAGACCCTGGTGAACGTTCTGTATCAAAGGCATGGTTGTTTTGGTTGCCGTCAAAATTCCGTCCGCCGATAAATCCTAAAACAGCACCCGTTCGGTTGTCCATAAGGACATTCCCAACTTCTACAAGACCCGTCCCATCATCCAAGACACTTCCAAAATTCGCTACCGCGGCCTGCATGGCATTGTGAACTGGTTTGTTAATCGTGGTTTGAATGGTGTAGCCACCTTCTCGCAACTCGCTCTCAGCTAATTCCTGGTAAGCCTTGACGGTTTCATTATTTTTCAAGTCTTGCTTGGTGACATTGTCTCTCTTGATCAAGAAATCATACATGGCCTCTTTAGCTTCTGCCATGGCTTGGAAGTAGAGGTAGTCATGCGGTGTTTTCTCGATGCCATCTGGAGCGATGAAGTCTTTGGTCAAGTCGTACTGAGCATAGGTCTCGTAGTCTTTTTTCGACAAGGCTCCCGTCCGGTACATATTGAACAAGACGTCTTTGGCACGCGCTAAACCAAGCTCAAGATCTTCTTTTTTCTTTAAGCTACCATCTGCTGCATAAGGAGAATAGACGATGGGGCTTTGAGGCAAGCCAGCAATAAAAGCCGCTTGTGGGACAGACAAGTCTTTGGCAGGGACTCCAAAAATCCCTTGAGCTGCGGCTTCCACACCTGCAATATTTTGTCCCCGATTGTTTCGTCCAAAAGGCGAAACATTTAAGTAGGTTGTGAGGATTTCATTTTTATCCATCCCCCGCTCCAAAGCCAAGGCATCTACAATTTCCGTTGCCTTACGGGTAAAGGTAGGCGCATCTCCAACTACTTGTTGTTTGATCAATTGCTGGGTCAAGGTCGATCCCCCACTAGAAGAACCAACACCTGCAACAGATCCGAGCGTTGCCCGAAGAACCGCTTTGGGCACAACCCCATTATGGCTTTCAAAGTTCTCATCTTCTGTCGCAATCACAGCCTTTTTGACATTGTCCGAAATAGCATCTCCCGCTACAGGTGTACGGATCAAGTCACTGTCCACCTCTGCAATCAAGCTCTTATCGGAATAGGTCAGTTTTGAAACACTGCTCACATTGCGAACCTGCTGGACCAGTTCTTCTGTCTTTGGAACCTTGACATTGCTAAAGAGGCTCGCTGCATAACCAATCCCGATCCCTGCACCAAATAAAAAGAGGCACACGAACAGGGCGATCATCACATCCCACAAGAGTTTGAGGGTCCGCAAACAGGTCGCAACTATATCGCCAACAGACCAGCTACTTTCTTCATTGTTTTCCTTCTTGGAAATATCTTTGTACAGTTTTGAAAAGAATTGTTGGATCTTCTTCCAATATTCCTGCATCTTCTCTTTGAATTGATTCACTGATTCTTTCTCCTTGTTCCCTATATTATAGCAGATTAGGCCCTCCGATTTCAATCACAAGCGCGCAAGAATTCTTGATAGTTCCTTATCGTTCCTTATCAGAGATGTAAGAAAATGATGGAAATCATTGCCATTTCCTTGGTTTATGGTAGAATAGAAGGATGAACAAATGAATAAATAAAGGAGAAAAGATACATGCACATTTTTGATGAGCTAAAAGAGCGTGGTTTGGTATTTCAAACAACGGATGAAGAAGCCTTGCGCAAAGCGCTGGAAGAAGGTCAGGTTTCTTATTATACTGGTTATGATCCAACTGCTGACAGCCTTCACCTTGGTCACTTGGTGGCTATCTTGACGAGCCGTCGCCTTCAACTAGCAGGCCACAAACCGTATGCGCTCGTTGGCGGTGCGACTGGTCTCATTGGAGATCCGTCCTTCAAAGATGCTGAACGTAGTCTCCAAACAAAAGAAACTGTACAAGAATGGGTTCGCTCCATTCAAGGGCAATTGTCTCGTTTCCTCGATTTTGAAAATGGGGACAACAAAGCTGAAATGGTCAACAACTACGATTGGTTCGGAAGCATTAGCTTTATTGACTTCCTTCGTGATGTCGGAAAATACTTTACGGTCAATGCTATGATGAGTAAAGAATCTGTTAAAAAACGGATTGAGACAGGGATTTCTTACACGGAGTTTGCCTACCAAATCATGCAAGGCTACGACTTCTACGTCCTCAACCAAGAACACAATGTCACCCTTCAAATCGGTGGATCTGACCAATGGGGAAATATGACAGCTGGTACTGAGTTGATGCGCCGTAAAGCAGATAAGACGGGTCATGTTATGACTGTTCCTTTGATCACAGATGCAACTGGTAAGAAATTCGGTAAATCAGAAGGCAACGCCGTCTGGCTCAATGCAGATAAAACGTCTCCATACGAAATGTACCAATTCTGGATGAATGTCATGGATGCCGATGCTGTACGCTTCTTGAAGATCTTCACTTTCTTGTCACTGGACGAGATCGAAGAGATCCGTAAGCAGTTTGAGGCTGCTCCTCATGAACGTTTGGCTCAAAAGATCTTGGCGCGTGAAGTGGTCACCCTTGTCCACGGTGAAGAAGCCTACAAAGAAGCCCTCAACATCACGGAACAACTCTTTGCAGGAAACATCAAGAACTTGTCTGTCAAAGAACTCAAACAAGGACTTCGTGGTGTGCCAAACTACCATGTCCAAGCAGAAGACAACCTCAACATTGTTGAACTCTTGGTCACAGCTGGTGTGGTCAATTCTAAACGCCAAGCCCGCGAAGATGTTCAAAATGGAGCGATCTACGTCAATGGCGAACGCATCCAAGACCTTGACTATGTCTTGAGCGATAGCGATAAATTAGAAAATGAATTGACCGTTATCCGTCGCGGTAAGAAAAAATACTTTGTTTTGACTTATTAAGAAAGTAAAACCACGAAGTTTGGTATGAACTTCGTGGTTTTCTTATACACTTTTTTCTGAGACTATTTCCCTTTTCTGCGATGCAACAAAGCTTGGTTGATTCGTTGAGTTTTTTTATGGAGTTGCCAAATCTGGTACAGCCAGATCAGGCCGTAAATGGCTAGAAAGATCAACCAAGGAATCGGGCTCCATAAGGCTCCCCCCCAGCCAAAAAATAAGTAAGTTAATGCTAAGATGGTAGCTGTCACAACTAAATGCAAAGCCACACGCAAACTATAGGTCAAAAACTCTTCTTCCTCAAGAATGAACGTCAAGACTCCCATTGTTCCACTCATTAAAAAGATCGCTAGGATGTTGCGTACATTCACGGCAGGATATACGATGTTGGTATAGACATGGGATAATAACACCAAACACAAATAAAAGAAGGATCCTGTCCTCATACCAGATACAAAATAAGCTATAACTCGTTTCATCACTTTCTCCTATACCCCTAAATAATCCATCAAGGATTTGACATATTTCCGACTGACACTTGATTTTACTCCACGTGTCAGTTTAGCCATCATATTGCCTGAAAAACTATCCGATAGCGATTCTAAATGGTCGATATTCATCACCGCGTGGCGTGATATCTGTAAAAAATTACGACGATTAATCCGATGTTGAAAATTTGTCAAAGTATCTCTGATGGTGAACGTTTTGTCTGTCGTATAAATGGTTAGCTGATTCTTATCAATCTCGGCTAGAATAATGTCATCAATTTTCACCATGATCAAATGATCATCTGTTTTGATAGGGATCACTACTTGATTCACTGTCGAAAATTGTTCGAGATACTCCATCACCTCTCGTGCTTGATCAGATAATTGCTTGGCTTGAATGACCACACAGGGGTCGTTTTCTGGGACATCTTGTTTTTCCTCAAAACGAATCTTCATTCCTACTCCAATTCTCACTTACTTTCTTTTACTCGATCTTTTTGCCAAGGAAATCCAAATCCCCAAAGCTAGAAGAATACCTCCTAACACTATAAGGTATGTTTGTTCCTTTGTCAATAAAGTTTGCCATTTGAGCTGAACACCCATTTTTTCTTGAAACTCTTGAAGAAGCTTATCTTGACCTTTAAAGGTCTCACTTAATGCTTCTTTCATGAGGACTTGTCGATAAAGTGCAGCAATATAAGTAGCCGGGGTACATTTCATTAGTAGTTGAGCAAAATTAGGTAGAACGCCCAAAGGTACATAAGTCCCTACCAAAAAACCGGAAGCTGTACCCACTATGGTCGCAAACTTCCCAAGACTGTCTACTGATTGGAAAAAATAAACAAAAATGGCATTCACTAAGCTAGAAAGTAGGCTACTAAGTAGCATAATGAGGAGCACTTCAGGTAATAGAGATAAGGTTGGAACTTCTCTAAAATAGCCACACATCAGCACATACATAAGGATCTGCATGGAAAAAGAAATGATGATTGCACTCGTTAGATACGAAAATGCTAACCGCCATATTCCTTGATCCGATAAATAAAGATCCTGATCTACTTGACGTTCGCGGTCCTTTACCAACTGAGTCAAGACAGCCAGACTCGTTGTGATACCTGTCACTGCCAGCGTCCCGCTCATCAACCAATTATTTAACACAGGACCACCATTGGGAAGCTGAGCCCAGGCATCTGTTAGATTTTTTTGAAGAAAAATAATATAAAGAATAAAGGAAATCAAGGCTCCCAACAAGGAGAAGAAAACACCTGAACGATTCCTAAAATACAATAAAAAATTTCGCTTTAGTAAGGCTAACATTAGCGAACCTCCCTTCCTGTCAGTGCAATAAAGGCATCATCCATGGTCCCTGGACGAAACTCAAAATGGGCTATTTTATCACTAACTTGCGCCAGGTAATCAATGGCTTCCCTTTCACTCTCGGGTTGAAAAATATACTCCAATTGACTTTGTTGCTCTACTGACATTCCCGAAGATTTGAGGCTTTCTATCTGCTGTCTCTCCTTGAAACGAATCTTTAAGATATTAGTAGCATACTGGCTCTTAATATCTAGTGCCGATCCTTGAGCAATCACTTTCCCATGATCTACAATATAAATTTGATCAGCTTCATCTGCTTCGTCAAGATAATGCGTGGTCAATACAACGGTCATTCCCTCTTCCCTCTGCAATTGATAGAGCAAATCCCAAATAGACTTCCGAGTTTGAATGTCTAAACCTGTCGTTGGCTCATCTAAGAACAGAAGATCTGGACCGTGCAGTAGAGCACGCGCAATGTCAACCCGACGCTTTTGGCCGCCTGAAAGCGTCCCATATTTCTGCTTTTGGAAAGCTGATAGGCCTAGTCGATCAATAAGATCAGACACACGATTTGGTTTTAGTCCTTTGTACTGTCTAGCACGAATGGTCAGATTTTCCCTAACCGTCAGCATCTCATCTAAAACACTGGTTTGGAAGACCACACCAATTTTAGTACCAGGTTCATAAATAATGTCGCCTTGCGTTGGTTGTTTCAAACCAATCAACATGGAAATCGTCGTTGATTTCCCCGCCCCATTTGGTCCTAGAATCGCATTAAACGTTCCCTTTTCAAACTGTAGGTGAATATGATCAACCACTAGATGATTTCCATACCGTTTACTGATGTTTTTAGCTTGTAATATCATGTTCTCTCTCCTTTTTGACAGTATCAGTCTAGCAAAAAAGCCGTTTAAAAAACGGCCTTTTGGGATAAGCGGTCAAAATGAGAACCTAAGTGGCAAGATGAAAGTGACAAAAAGAAGAAAATTTATTGCAACCATTCTTTTCCCCATTGATTCAAGTCCTTTAAAATTGGCATCAGTGATTTACCTTTTTCCGTCAGCTCATATTCTGTATGGAGCGGCATAGACTCAAAATCATATTTCTCAACCAATTGGTTCTCTATTAAAACATCTAATCCACGTGTCAAACTGATCGTTGTAATCCCTTCAACTTCTCTTCTCAATTGATTGAAACGAACTCTCTTATGCTTGTTTATAACCCATAATATATTCATCCTCCATTTCCCACCAACCACATCTAAGACTCGAGACATACTACAGTTCCAATTTTTATTTGTTAACATTTTTTCTCCTTACAAAAATGTGCCTACTATTCAGGTAGTTTGTAAAGTATTATAATCTATTTATCATTTATTTTAAAGGAGTCACTTATGTTTATTGTAAATCTTACCTATATCAAGCCCCTTGATAAAGTTGAAAAATTCTTAGAAAAACACATAGATTTTTTAAATCAGTATTATACAAAAGGTCATTTTATCGCATCTGGAAGGAAAAATCCAAGGACCGGCGGTATCATTCTCATGAGAGCAAAAAATAAAGAAGCCGTTCAAGAAATCATTACACACGATCCATTCTATCAAAATGAGATTGCTCAATATGAGATCATTGAATTTGAGGTAAGTAAATATTGTCCTGAATTGAAAACTGTCCTGAACAATCCAGTGGACAAAATTAGATAAAGAAACTCAAGGTCCACTCAATACCGCGTAGAACCGTTTAAAAAGTGTGACTTAGTCCCATTAAAGCATCGGTTGCTATCTAGAGGCTCTTTTGTTACACTACTAATATGAATACACCGATCAAACCAAAATTACAACGATTTCAAACAGCCACTGCCTTTGCCTGTCCCATCTGTCAACTAGGCCTAGAACTTGTGGGGACTAGTTTTAAATGTCCGAAAAACCATTCTTTTGATTTGGCGAAATTTGGCTATGTCAACCTGGCTCCCCAGATCAAACAATCAAAGGACTATGACAAAGAAAATTTCCAGAATCGCCAGCTGATCTTAGAAGCAGGGTTTTATGAGCCGATTCTCACAGCGATCGGACAAAAGATTCCGACCAGGGATGCCAGAATTCTAGATATCGGTTGCGGGGAAGGCTATTACTCCCGAAAACTACAAGAAGTTTATCCCCAAGTTACCTTCTATGCATTCGATCTTTCAAAGGAATCCGTACAACTAGCTGCCAAGAGTGACGCTAGCTGGAAGGTCAATTGGTTTGTAGGAGATTTGGCTCATTTACCCATTCAATCTAAGAGTATGGAGGTCATTTTGGACATCTTCTCCCCGGCTAATTACGCTGAATTTGAACGTGTCTTAAAGGCAGAAGGGATCATCATGAAGGTCGTCCCAACCTCTTCTCATCTAAAAGAAATTCGTCAGTTGGCCCAAGATCAATTGGCCAAGCAATCTTACTCCAACCAGGAAATTTTGGAGTACTTTGAAGATCACTGTCAGATCCTCTCATCCGAAACGGTCAGTCTTACCAAGAGTTTAACTCCTGAAGAACGTCAGGCGCTCCTCGCCATGACCCCTCTTTTATTTCATGTTGACCAAGAAAAAATCAACTGGACCCGTCTCACAGAAATCACCATCGAAGCCCAAATACTAGTTGGAAAACTCAAGATACAAAGCCCGTAAAGTGCAGATTAAAAAGGGAATAAGATAGAAGCACAACCCGTTACAGTTGCTTCTGTCCTATTCCCTTTTTGTATTTTTATTGATCTCCGACATGATAGTAGAAAGATCCTTGTTCTGCGAAACTAGCTTGTCCGACACCCGACCACAAGCGATTTTTAGTGGCGTCTGAGGAGTCCTTAAAGACGACTTGCCCTTGGTCGTCGACTTGGTCACCAATGCTCACTCCAGCAGGAATATACTCCAACAAGAAGCCTCCATCGCGACCTCCATAGATACCTTCAGAAGCTGTTCCATAATCCGTCAAAGAAGCTCCATAGCCCTCTAACTCTTGTGATACTAACCCTTTATCGTTAAAGACCAGCTTGTTTCCTTTATCATCTTGCCAGACACCAGCAATACTGCTGTAATCCCCATTAGCAATAGCCTCAAGATCCATTTTCTTCACTTCTTTTTTCTCTTCTTTTTTTTCTTTCTCCTTCACTTCCGAACTAGAGGCATCCGTCTTTTTGACCTCAGAAGAGGTCGTCGTTTTACTAGATGAGGCGGTTGATTTTTTGCTTGCTCCCTGTTGCGAACAAGCCACCAACAGGATCACACTGAGAAGACCTATTAACATTGCGCCAACTTTTTTCATTTAAAATTCCCCATACATTTTTATTTAAAGCCCTTTCATTGTAACGTATTTTCCAGTATTTTACAAGCTTCACTCCCTATTTTAGACCAAAAAGAAGCTGAGAGTTTCCTCCCAACTTCTTTGCATACGGATTATGAATGAGCCACCATTTCCTGTGCAACTTCTAAACCAGATAAATTCGAAGGATAATAAGTTGGCCAATTTTCCAACTCATCATAAAGCGCCTCTTGACTCTTTCCTCCATGGAAAATGTGGAAGTGAGCTGCCTTTACCGGAGTAATTTCATGGTCACTAAATTGAACATATTTGAAGTCTCCCGCATCGCTCTCCTTGGCTTCAAAGAGATAACGAACACCACGATTCCCCTTCTTATAAGTCAAAATGTGCTTCCCTACGTATTTATAGGTATATTTCTTAGAAGATCCTTTTTGATAAAACTCCATTGAATCCTTATCAATCTTGATCCGATCAATATCTGTTTGGTAACCCTTGGTATAATATTCCTTATACTCAGCAGCAGTCATGGTTGGATTTAATTTTGCCTTATAATCAAAGACCTGATCCAAAGTTCCATCTTGCAAGTATGGATAAACGGATTTCCAATCTCCCGCATAATTGGCCAAGCTACGATCCTTCACTTGACTATCCTCGAAATAGCCCTTTTGAACCGTCTTAGTATCTTCCTCATGTTCCGGTTGAATATCCTTGCCAGCTTGTGACGTTGTTTTTTCTAGCGCCTTCAGATTCTCCTTCATGACAGACACGTAGTCTTCGCCATCTTTCATTTCTTGATCCGTCAGGCTTTCCAAAGGATTTAAGACAGCCAACTCAACACCAGCTTCAGAAGACAAGGTTTTCGCCAAAGACTTAGAAGCATTTTCCTCAAAGTAAATCACCTTGATCTCATTTTTCTTGATATACTCTGTCAATTCACGCAATCGTGCGGCAGATGGCTCACTATCAGGTGAAAGCCCTGAAATAGCTACTTGATTCAAGCCATAATCCAGTGCCAAATAACGGAAAGCGGCATGTTGGGTCACAAAATTCTTTTGCTTCGCATCTTTCAAGCCATCTTGATACGCTTGATCCAAAGCCTGTAACTTCTTCAAATAAGCTTGCGCATTTTTCTCAAACGTCTTTTTCTTATCTGGATAAGCTGCCACCAACTGATCGCGAATCGACTCTACCATCTTCATGGCACGATGTGGAGAAAGCCAAAGGTGAGGATCATATTCATGATGGTGTTCCTCGCCCCCTTTGTGTTCATGTTCCTCTTCCAATCCCGGAAGCAAGACCATGCCCTTGGTGGCATCGATCGCTTTGGTTTTCTTATCCTTCATGGATTTCAAAAGATTTGGCACCCATGTTTCCATGTTTTCATTTTCATAGACAAAGACATCTGAATCTTGAATCATGGCACGTCCCTTAGCAGACAGTTCATACTCATGAGGCTCAGACCCCGCTCCAATCAGCAGATCCACTGTTCCTTCATCTCCAACAATATTTTTTGTAAAATCATAAACAGGATAAAAAGTGGTCATCACTTTCAGTTTCCCATTTTTACTCTGGCTTTTTCCACAAGCTGTCAAGATAAGGACAAAAGCCACCAACAACATTAAACCTATTTTTTTATATTTCATATTTACTTCCTCAAACGTGATCCAAGATTCACAAGCAAGAACAGAGCCACAAATAAAAGCGTGATGCTAGCACTTGCTGGTGTATCTGCAACATAAGACAAAATCAATCCACTAAACATCCCTATAAAGCCAATGATGACTGCAATCAGCATGACCCCACGAAAGTTCTTCCCTAGTTTCAGCGCAATACTAGCTGGTAAGACCATGATGGTTGAGACCAATAAAGACCCTGCTGCAGGGATCATTAAAGCGATCGCAACCCCTGTCACCACATTAAATAAGATAGACATGGTCCGGACCGGAAGCCCATCCACAAAAGCCGTATCTTCATCAAAGGTCAAAATATACATAGGACGCAAGAATAAGGCTGTCAGCACCAATACAACGAAGGCAATAACAAACAAGGCCAGCACCTGCTCATCCGTAATGGTTAGGGTCGAACCAAACAAATACTGATCCAAGCTCATGGAGCTCTTTCCACCACCACGCATCAGGACCAAGGCGAGTGCAAGACCCGTCGACATCAAAATCGCCGTCCCAATTTCCATAAAGTCCTTAAATAAGGTCCGCAAATACTCTAGGAAGACCGCTGCTACAATCACTATCAACATGGTCGAGAGCGTTGGAGAAATACCCAGGAAAAGCCCAAAAGCAACCCCTGCCAAAGAAACGTGACTCAGCGTATCACTCATCAAACTCTGCCGTCTTAAAATCAGGAAAATCCCTAATACCGGAGAAAAAAGACTCATCGCAATCATGGCTAGTAAGGCCCGCTGCATAAAATCATACTGAAATAAATCAAGCATGGTAACCCTCCCCTTCAGTCCCATGGACGTTAAAACATCTCCAAGGAGAGCTCTGGTCTCGCACCAAATGAATATTGCGGTCCGCAAACTGACTTACCTCTTCAGGGTCATGGGTAATCATTAAAACAGATTTTTGATGATGATGCGCACTATGGTGCATTAATTCATAGAAATCACTCTTTGTTGTGGCATCCATCCCTGTTGTCGGTTCATCTAAAATAAAGATATCCGGATCAGATGCAAACATTCTCGCAATAACAGCTCGTTGTTTTTGGCCACCAGACAAAGATCCAATCGCTTGATTCTTATGCTCTAACATTCCAACAGATTCCAAACTTTTAAGAATATGTTGTTCATCATGCTCATTTAATTTACGAAACCAACCTTTCCGCGGGTAACGGCCTGACTTCACAAATTCATAAACCGTACTTGGAAATCCTGCATTAAAACTGGCAATTTGTTGAGGTAAATAAGCAATCCGTAATTTCTTTCCATTTACATTGGTCTTTGAAATCTCAACAGTCCCAACCTTGGGCTGTAAGATGCCAAGACTAGCCTTAATCAAGGTTGACTTAGCAGCACCATTCTCCCCAGTCAAGGTAACAAACTCCCCACTATCTAAGTAGTAATTGATCCCTTCCAGAACAGGTTCTCGATCATAATAGAACGATAAATTTGAAACCGTAATATACCTCAACTCACAACTCCTTTTCTAATAATTCTAAAAATCGAGAAATCACACTTTGTTCATTTTGAGTAAATTTACCCAATACATCCTCATACGTATGAAGAGTATGCAGATGGTGATGCTGATGCTCCAATGCAATCGGCTTTCCAATATCCGTCAAACGATAATAGAGTACCCGTGCATCATTTTCATCACGATAGGTCTCTAGCATACCCTGACTCAACAACGGTTTGACAGCCTTGGTAATAGCCGCCTGACTGACATTTAATTTCTTAGACAAAACTGAATTTGTCAGCGGTTCATCAGCAACCAACATCAAGATATGTTCCTGCGTGTTAGTTAAAGAAACGCCACTAGTACAAGAACCAACTAGAATTTCATGCTGATTCTCAGATAATAATAAAATCGAATTTAAAAAACGATCAATTTTATTAGCAACTTCAGACAAAATAAACTCCTTCTCATTAACCGGTAAATGTTTTACTGGTTAATTATATCACAAAAAAAGAAAAAGGAGAAGGAAAACTTTCAAATCATACTCAATATTGTAAGGAAAAGTATTCTGATACTGAGAAGCAATAAGTTCATTATACACTCTATTAGTAATACAAAACTAAGAAAACTCTATACTTCTTAAAAAATATAAATATTCCTTCAAATACTTCAAACCGACTAATTCATTTCTAAAATAGTTAAAACGCATTTTTACAAATTGATTATCAGCAATAGATGCAGCCATTTCCCCAAATCCTAAATAGTAATTTTTAGTAACTCATCTTTCTCTCTTAAATAACTACTTCCATAAGCAGTGAGTCGATAATCTTATTTCTTAGTTATTAAATAATACAACCACTAATCTTAAAAAATTTACTCTCTTTCTACATTTTTTAATATACTTTTATTAGTATAATTGGTAAAATCTTAATTAACAAAAATTATGGTTTATCTAATAGTCTGATTACCTTTCAAGTTCATTGAATGGAATTAGATAACCGAATCAGTGTTGAAACGAATGGAGGGGGTTAATATTAAAAATTTAATAAGTGATCAAATGTCTAATAGACAAATCATCAAAGACTTTATTAGCAGTTTTATTAGTTCCTTAAGTGGAAAAGCTTTTAATTTTGCTTTAGGATTAATGTTACTGGACCAGACAAAATCAGCAATGAGTTTTGGAATCAATATGATCATCTATCCTTTAGTTAGTTTGATTTTCTTGCTTCCAATCGGTAATTTAGTAGACCGATACCGTCATAAAAAGATCTTAATTTATAATTTCATCTTTAGGCTTATAATCTTTCTTCTGTTTTATGCTTTTTATTTTTTAACGAATTCATCTACTATCTTATATCTAGTAATCCCGTTTGTCATACTCCACTCTATTACAGTTAACATAAATGATACTTGTTATTCAGCTTCTATCCACGAGTTAGTAAATGATACAAAAATTCAACGATTAAGCTCTGTTACACAAACCGCCATTGCTATCGCAACCATGCTTTCCCCAGCTATTGGAGTTATTTTTTACAATTGGTTAGGCTTCTCGGGCTTTATTCTCATAGAAATCATTGCAAACCTCCTTTCTTTAGGTGTCTTACTTACCATGAAATTCTTCTATGAACACGGAGAGCAAGAAGTCAAGATTAAACAGAATGAAAAGCATCAACACGGGGTTAAAGAAATTATCCGATTTTTAAAAGAAAATCAGATTGTCAAATATATTATTCTTGTTAGTGTTGTACTGAATTTTTTCTATACTTCCATTAGCATTGGAGTACCATTTGTAGTCAAAGAGCAACTCTTATTAGATAATGCAACAGTAGGTATCTTAGAAACGATGTCTGCAGTTGGAATGTTATTAGCCAGTGTGTCTATGTCGCTACTGCCAGACAAAAAAGAAAATAACACACTTCTCTCTAATAAAATTCGCATTCCACTTTTTCTTCTAACTATCGCTATCATTGGTTTGGGTATTACATTTGCAACTACTAACACCCAAGTGATTATTTCTTCCGTTGGCGGTTTATTTATGGGAATTATCGCATTCACTCTTGTTATTCTAAATATTGTCGTCATGACCTATCTTCAAAGTAGCATTGAAACAAATTATTTAGGAAGAGTAATGAGTACTTTGTTCACACTAAATACGTCTATCATGCCGATAGGTACCATTGTATTTACTTATCTATTTCAAAAAGATATAAACGGAGGTCTGATATTCATATTTGGAGGTGTTTCTCTCCTGATCTATACCATGATAATGTTACCTAGAATATATAGAATACTCCAAAAAGAACACACTTATTGAAATTGGTTCTATAATTTCTGTAGTGGGTAAAACCACTGTAGGAATTATGGAGTCTGTTTTGTTGTAAAAAAAAGCTCCATAAGATCTATAATGAAAAAGTGACCAAACCCTCATTAGAAAGAACCTTATGGAACAATTAAATTTTATCACAAACATACTTAGAATTAAAGACAAAAATATTATTATCTTAAAAAAGGAGAGAACCAATTTGGTCCTCTCCAGGTTGTAACTTTTCATCAACCCACTACAGTTGACAAAGAGCCGGAAAAAATTGGTAACTCGACACACAACAAAGAAAAAAAAGACAAGGTCCGAAAACCTTGTCTTTATTACTATACCGGCGGCCGGGGTCGAACCGGCACGTCCTTGCGGACACTGGATTTTGAGTCCAGCGCGTCTGCCAATTCCGCCACGCCGGCAAAGTATAACTGGGGTAGCTGGATTCGAACCAACGCATGAGGGAGTCAAAGTCCCTTGCCTTACCGCTTGGCTATACCCCAATAATATAAATAATAAATAGGCGAGTGATGGGGATCGAACCCACGCATGCCAGAGCCACAATCTGGTGTGTTAACCACTTCACCACACCCGCCATAATTATTAACACGGGCAGTAGGAATTGAACCCACACTGAAGGTTTTGGAGACCTTAGTTCTACCTTTAAACTATGCCCGTAAAGGATGGAAGGGGAGGGATTCGAACCCCCGAACCCGAAGGAGCGGATTTACAGTCCGCCGCGTTTAGCCTCTTCGCTACCCTTCCGAATTATTGAATTGATGGCGCGAGACGGAATCGAACCGCCGACACATGGAGCTTCAATCCATTGCTCTACCAACTGAGCTACCGAGCCAAATTGCGGGAGCAGGATTTGAACCTACGACCTTCGGGTTATGAGCCCGACGAGCTACCGAGCTGCTCCATCCCGCGTTAATATAAATAAGGAGGATGTGGGATTCGAACCCACGCACGCTTTTACACGCCTGACGGTTTTCAAGACCGTTCCCTTCAGCCGGACTTGGGTAATCCTCCAAAAATATAGTCCGTACGGGATTCGAACCCGTGTTACCGCCGTGAAAAGGCGGTGTCTTAACCCCTTGACCAACGGACCATAGAATTAATGGGCACGAGTGGACTCGAACCACCGACCTCACGCTTATCAGGCGTGCGCTCTAACCACCTGAGCTACGCGCCCAAGTTAAAAAACTTGGTAAATTGAACAATCGTTCAAAGCGGGTGACGAGAATCGAACTCGCGACAACAGCTTGGAAGGCTGTAGTTTTACCACTAAACTACACCCGCTTAAATGGGAGTTAACGGGATCGAACCGCTGACCCTCTGCTTGTAAGGCAGATGCTCTCCCAGCTGAGCTAAACTCCCTTATGGTCGTTTAACCTAATTGTTTTTCAATTTCAATTAAGTTAAACTCCCAAATGAGCCT
>NZ_MRXX01000007.1:216986-239972 GCF_016642265.1 Streptococcus lactarius | reverse complement strand
AATTCTAACGAATGACCGATTTCCGTCCTACTCTCTTTTTCTCTACTAAGGTCTAGAAACTGACTGCAAATTTCTTTTCGCTTTTATTTGAAAATCTATTGACAACCTCATATAACAGTGTTACAATAATATTACAAAATATTACAAATGTTACAAAAGAGGTCCGATGATGAAAAAGAAACAAATCATTTCCCTAGCAGCGCTAGCCCTTACAGCTAGTCTTTTCTTAGGAGCTTGTGGTGGAAATAAAGAAGAAAAGACATCAGAAGCAAGCTCTTCAAAAACGACTCAGGTCAAACAAACTTCTTCTTCCAAGAAAAAAGTGATTACGAGTAAGGATCCGATTGCTTCCTCATCTTCTGATAACAAATCAGAAGAAAGCCATACCATTGGCAGTAAGAACAGCCAAGCTGGGGCCAGTCAGACGCCTGCACCAGCCAATGCGGCAAAGCCAGCCACTCAACAAGTAGCGAAGGCCAAGAAAGAAGAGGCTAGACCAGCTCAACCAGCCAAGGAAAAACTTCCAAGTATCGAAGAAGGCCATGCCCATGCCAAGCAACAAGCCTCTAGTACCGAAAACGCTCAGTACAAGGGAGTTTACTCTGTCGCAGGAGGAGATTTCTCTGCTGCTGCGGGGACATGGTCGGACAAGCGAGATACTGGTGTCAGTATAGCTCAAGGTGGTCAAGTCACCGTCCAACTTCCAGGTGGTCAGCCCGAAGCTTATGGAATCAGTAGCTATAACTACACCTTGGATGATGGTCACTACCACGCCGACCTTTCTTCTAGCAAGGGTTCTGGAGCGACACTGGACATTATCATTGGAAAAGATGGTTCCGTATCTAGCGTGACCCTTGTCAAAGACGGGGTCAGCCATGCACTGACTCGTGAATAGAGCCGAAAAAGATCTGAAAGGGAGTCAACCCTTTTCAGATCTTTTATTTTGAAGGAAAATATATTTTTTTATAAAAAACTATTAACAAAGGAAAAATATAGTTTATAATAAAAACATGAAGAAAATCTATTTATAAAAAATTATAAAAAGGAGTTACTATGCAGAAAGAAAGAATTGCCCTGGTATTTGGGACCTTTGCCCCCTTACATCAGGGGCACATTGACTTGATCCAGAGAGCGAAACGCCAGTGTGATCGTGTCTGCGTGATTGTGTCAGGCTACCGAGATGACCGTGGAGGCAAAGTTGGTCTTTCATTACAGAAACGCTTTCGGTACATCCGTGAAGCTTTCTCCGACGATGAATTGACCAGCGTCTACAAATTAGATGAAACTGAGCTCCCTCGCTATCCTCTTGGCTGGGAACCTTGGCTGGAGACAGCACTTGCGACCATCCAGTTTCAGAGGGCAACTCAGGAATTGATCTTCTACGTGGGAGAGCAAGCCTACAAGGAAGAGCTGGAGTCACGAGGTTTTGAAGCGCGCCTAGAGGAGCGTCGGTTTGGAATCTCTGCGACCATGATTCGCGAAAATCCTAGTAAGTACTGGAAATACATTGCCCAACCTTTCCGCCGTCAATTCACGAAAAAGGTCTTGATTATGGGGAGTGCCAGCAACGGGAAGACGACGCTTGCCAAAGACTTGGCCCGCTTCTATGATGCCCCAGTTAGTCTGGAGTATGCTCGTGAATACCAAATCAAGAACAATGTTCGAGATGATGAGCTGACGCCAAAAGATTATTATTATCTTCTTTTAGGCCAATATGCTCAAACCTCTACTCTCATTGATAGTAGTGCCAATCGTGGCCTCGTTATTGCAGATACCAATTCCCTGGTCACAAAAGGCTACTATGACTACTATATGGAAGTCGAAGGGCAGGATGCCAACTTAAGAGATACCTTTGACAATCTCTTTATCAGTATCTTGTCCAAGGAAAAATGGGACCTGATCCTCTTTGTACAACCGATCGGCTCTTATGTCAACGATGGCTTTCGAGATATGACCATGGCTGATGAAGAGATTCGGACCAGCTTTTCCAACTACCTGGACCAATTGCGCCAGAAATACCTGGGCAATATTCCTACCGCATTTCTAGCAGCAGATTACCTGGGCAATTATGAAGAAGCAAAACAGGTGATCGATGCCATCTACCAAGCAGATTAAGAAGATAAAAATGGATAAACTAGATCAAATCATGACGAATTTTATGGGAAACTTTAGAAATGTTTATCGAGAAGCAAAAAAACAAGGATTTTGGGGGATTCTGAAGCTCTTTTGGCGGGACCTTTTTGCAGGCCGAACAACTTTTCAATGGGTCTACACGGTCAACAGTCTTTTGGGCTGGTACCAATGGACCAAAGCCCTCAAGAAGGAGGTGGCCTAAATGACCAATCTCTTGATTCCAGCAGGAATGACGGAGAAAGAGTATTTTGAAACGGTCGCAAGTGAAGCAGACTTTCTCAAGTGGTACAAGGAACAAGAATTACCGACTTATGAAACCCCTAGTGTTACAGCGGATATGGTCGCTTATTGTTTTGTCGAAGGCCAGCTCAAGCTTTTAGCCATTCGCCGCAAGGCCCACCCTTATCAACACCGTCTAGCCTTGGTGGGTGGCTTTGTGAACAAGGATGAAGATGCAACCCATGCTTGTATTCGAGAGGTCAAAGAAGAAGTCGGGCTCGATCTTCCAGTTAATAAGGTGGAGCAGCTCATGACGGTTTCCACCCCTGGGCGGGACCCCAGAGGCTGGGTCATTACCATCGCTCATCTGGTCTATCTGCCGGCAGAAGCAGTAGATTTAGCCCATGCAGGAGATGATGCCAAGGAAGTTGTTTTTCTCGATGTCGATTTCAAAAAGTCCCAGTGTTTGCTCGATGGAAAACCCTTAGTTGCTTCTGATTTTGCCTTTGACCACTATCAAATCATCCAAGAGTCGATCAAGCGGATTCAGGGGCGTTTGGACTGGAATCCAACCTTCCTCTATCTGTTAGAGGAGCCTTTCACCGTTTATGAAGCAACCGAATTGGTTAACCTCATCAATCCGGGGCGTCCGATTGTAAGCAACAATTTCCTCGTCAAGTACGGTGAATTCGTAGAGGAAGTCGGCGTCAAGCGCGTGCCCAAGAAAAAACCACGCAAGACCTATCGCTTAAAGCCCTAAATCGAGTGCAGCCCTCTATAAAGCCCTCAATAGGTGGTAAACCAATAGAGGGCTCTTTTTTCATTTTCTATACGCAGTCTTGGCGCAAAGTGGTATAATAGAAACAATTGAATGCAAGAAAGTCGAGATTATGGAAGAAAAAATTATCTTACCACAAAATACACGACTGATGGGCGCTCTACTTGGTTTTATCGGTGGAGGTCTAGATGTCTTTTGCCATATGCACTACCGAAGTTTGGTTGCAACACAAACAGGGAATCTCTTGCTTCTCATTGCCGATTGGCATGATCCCAATGTGACCAATACCATCATGCGTTTTTCGTCTATCTTCTTTTTCTCGATCGGCTTTCTTGTGGCCTTGCATATCAAGGAATATCGCAAAACAGCCTTTTGGCGAACAAAGATGCTCATCCCCTTATTTGTTGTCACTTTATTGATTCCTCTAGTATCTTGGATATCACCTTTTGAGGTTCCCTTTATTGCCTTTGGGACAGGCATGATGATGCTGACCTTTACCGGTACCCTGATTGAAAATCACCCCTATGTGATTTTTATGACGTCAGGAAATTACCGCAAGATGTTGACGGCCTTGTATCGTATAGCCCGAGGGAAAGGAGATCTGGTAGAATACCGTCGCCAGGCCATGAACTATGGGATTGTTGTTGGAAGCTTTGTCGGTGGAGCTGTTAGTGTTGCCTTCGTCATGCATTTCATTCACCAATGGGCCATCTGGCTGATTACAATCAATCTCTTTTTGATCATGACCTACTATACCGCAAGAGTCAAACAACTCGGCTTACAGACAGATAATCTATAATAGGACCTCACATGAGGTCCTATATAGATTGTAGACAAATTGTTTTTAATATTAAGCAATCTAGGTGATGCAAAAAAATTAAACTGATATATACTATTAGGATTGTTCAAATATACACTGAAACTTTCCGCCGTGAGAAAAGTGTCTGAAACACAATTGTTTCAGACACTCGGGATTTTTGAGACCTTAGGCTCAAAACTAAGTCATGGAACTTCTTCGAAGTTCGCTGACGTCCGTACTCACCTAAGGAAAGTTTCTAAGATGACTTTGTCATAATTCTAAACAGGACCTCATGTGAGGTCCTGTTTGTTGTATTTCTATGCTTTTTCTAATTGTAAGAGTTCTTCAATCTCTGCTAGAGTGCTAGCTTGCGAGATGGCTCCGCGTAATTTAGCAGCGCCAGATGTCCCACGGAGGTAGTGAGGGGCTAGGCCGCGGAATTCACGGACGGCAACCTTTTCTCCTTTGAGATCAATCAAGCGTTTCAAATGTTCGTAGGCAATTTTCATTTTGTCTTCGAAGGTCAAATCAGGCAGGATCTCTCCTGTTTCAAAGTAATGATTGATTTGATTGAAGAGATAAGGATTCCCCATAGCAGCACGGCCAATCATGACCGCATCGGCACCGACTTCTTCGATCCGTTGCTTGGCGTCTTGAACCGTCCGGATATCTCCATTAGCGATGAAAGGAATCTTGGTTAGAGCTTGGGCAACCTTGTGAAGGGTCTCAAGGTCTGCATGACCTGTATACATTTGCTCCCGAGTTCGTCCGTGCATAGCAAGGGCAGAGACACCCGCAGCTTCGGCAGCGAGGGCATTCTCCACTGCTAGAGAAGGATCTGACCAACCTGTCCGCATTTTGACAGTGAGAGGGATATCAAGGACGGATTGAACTTTATTAATAATAGAGTAGATCTTATCAGGATCCTTGAGCCACATAGCACCTGCTTCGTTTTTGACGATTTTATTGACCGGGCAGCCCATGTTGATATCAACGATATCGGTTTTGGTATGTTCTTGGATAAATTCTGCAGCGCGCGCGAGGCTATCTTCGTCGCTCCCAAAGAGTTGGATCGATACAGGATTTTCACCCTCATCGATATGAAGCATATGCAGGGTCTTTTCGTTGTTGTACTGGATGCCCTTGTCAGAGACCATTTCCATGACAACAAGCCCTGCCCCCAGTTCTTTTGCAATGGTGCGGAAGGCTGAATTGGTCACTCCGGCCATTGGGGCTAGGACAGTACGGTTAGGGATTTCAACGTCCCCAATCATAAATGGCGTATTAAGATTTGTCACGAATGAGTTCCTCCAAGTCCTTTTCGTCAAAGTGGTAGTGTGTTTGGCAGAATTGGCAGGTAATCTCTGCACCGTGATCTTCGTCTTTCATCTCTTTTAGATCACTAGCTGGCAGACTCGCTAAAGCGTTCAAGAAACGCTCACGGCTACAGTCGCACTGGAAGCGAAGTTCTTCTTCTGACAGGCGTTTGTATGGTTCATCCCCATAGATAGCAGTCAGAAGAGCTTCAATATGGTCTTCCGATTCCAGAAGTGTTGAGATGGCAGGCATTTCCTGGATCCGTTTTTCAAAGCGGGCGATTTCTTCTTCCTTGGCATTTGGCAAGACCTGAAGCAAGAAACCACCAGCCACCTTGACCTTGTCTTGGTCATCCAACAGCACATTGAGTCCAACTGCTGAAGGGGTTTGTTGGCTTTCCGTCAGATAAAAGGCTAGGTCTTCACCGATTTCACCGGTGACAAGAGGTGTCATAGAGTTATAAGGATTTCCAGTGCCATAGTCAGTGATGACTAGAAATTCTCCGTTTCCGACAAATGGCCCAACTAAGACTTCACCGGTCGCAGTCTTCTTGATATCCACTCCAGGATTTTGCACATAACCTTTGACATTTCCAGAGGTATCCGCAACGGTAATAATGGCTCCAAGTGAGCTTGTTCCAAGGACCTTGACCGTAATTTTGGTATCTCCTTTTTCATTTGCCGCCAAGATTTGACTAGCGATGAGGGTACGGCCGAGTGCGACCGTGGAACTTGCTTGCGTTTGATGTTTTTCTTGGGCAGTTCGTACTGTTTCCGTACTATCAAGTACATAGGCACGAAAAGCACCACTTTCTGAGATTGTTTTAATAATTTTATCCATACCTACTATTTTAGCACAAATCAGCCAAAGTGGGGCTAGGGAGAATTTTGAAAATCAGGAAGGTTGAAAGAGGCAGAGAAAATCTAGGAGATACGAGTGAATCTTGAAAAAATGCTAAAAATTGCTTATAATAGAGTGTAAGACAAACTTGCAGGTGAGACTCCTGCCCTGAGTTTGAAGAAAGGCCTAGATAGCTTCTATCTAGGAAATATGAAATAGATTATGACATCAGTTGTAGTAGTAGGAACCCAATGGGGAGATGAAGGAAAAGGAAAGATTACAGATTTCCTTTCTGCGAACGCCGAAGTCATCGCACGCTACCAAGGTGGGGATAATGCGGGACATACCATCGTGATTGATGGCAAAAAATTCAAGCTTCACTTGATTCCTTCAGGAATCTTCTTCCCTGAAAAAATCTCTGTCATCGGAAATGGGGTTGTGATCAATCCTAAGTCATTGGTCAAAGAATTGGCTTACCTTCATGAAGAAGGGGTGACCACAGATAGTTTACGTATTTCAGATCGTGCCCATGTCATCCTTCCTTACCATATCGAATTGGACCGTCTCCAAGAAGAAGCCAAAGGGGATAACAAGATCGGAACAACGATCAAAGGGATTGGCCCAGCTTACATGGACAAGGCTGCGCGTGTGGGAATCCGGATTGCGGATCTGTTGGACCGCGACGTCTTTGCAGAACGCCTGCGCATCAACTTGGAAGAAAAGAACCGCCTGTTCACCAAACTCTACAATGCTCCAGCTCTTTCCTTTGATGATATCTTCGAAGAATACTATGAATATGGTCAACAAATCAAGCAATATGTAACCGATACTTCTGTCATCTTGAACGATGCTTTGGATAACGGCAAGCGCGTGCTCTTTGAAGGTGCCCAAGGGGTTATGTTGGATATTGACCAAGGAACCTATCCATTTGTAACCTCTTCTAACCCAGTTGCAGGTGGGGTAACCATCGGATCAGGTGTGGGTCCAAGCAAGATCGACAAGGTTGTCGGTGTATGTAAAGCCTATACCAGCCGTGTCGGAGACGGACCATTCCCAACAGAATTGTCTGATGAAATTGGGGACCGCATCCGTGAAGTCGGCCATGAGTATGGAACTACAACCGGTCGCCCTCGTCGTGTGGGGTGGTTTGACTCTGTGGTGATGCGCCATAGCCGTCGCGTTTCAGGAATTACCAATCTTAGCTTGAACTCAATCGACGTCCTTTCGGGACTAGATACTGTCAAGATCTGCGTGGCCTACGACTTGGATGGGGAACGGATTGATTACTACCCAGCAAGTCTAGAACAGCTCAAACGTTGCAAACCAATCTATGAAGAATTACCAGGCTGGTCAGAAGACATCACAGGTGTCCGCCACTTGGATGAGCTTCCAGAAAATGCCCGCAACTATGTCCGCCGTGTCGGTGAATTAGTTGGTGTGCGCATTTCAACCTTCTCAGTCGGACCAGATCGTGACCAAACCAATATCCTTGAAAGTGTGTGGTCTAGTTTATAAGCAAATGAAGATAAGAGAGTGGGACAGAAATCGGTCATTCGTTAGAATTCGATTTCATCGTCCCACCTCCGCACAGNNCAATCCAAAGACAATTGAGGAGGTTGAGACAAAATAGTTCTCAGTCACAAAAAAGCTAGGGATTCCCAATGGTGGAACTCTAGCTTTTTAATTTTGAGTTGTTCTCTTATTGTATTTTAGGAGATTATTAGCCATGAGTACCAATCCCATGTCAATTGTCACTTGACGTTTCCCTCTTAGGTTACATCTCTTGTAACCCAAACAAGCCTTTATCTGTCCAAAGACAGGTTCCACATCAATCTTGCGTTGAGCGAAAATCTGTCTACCTTCGGGAGATAAAAGCGCTTGGCATTCTTTAGCTTTTAAGTGTTGATAACGTTCGTTGATATACAGTCCCTTTTGAGGGGCTAATTCAGGTTCATCGGCGTAGTAAACCTTGATTTCCTGTTGAAAGTCCGTCTGTGTTTTCTGATGTTTGACATGGTGAAAACGATAGCACCACCCGTCAGGATGTGTATAGCTATCCTCTTTGTCATCATAGTACCAATTCGCTAAGTTCCTTGCTGACTGTTTATACTTTTTCTTCTGTTCCTTATCAAACATGGCATATTTAATCAGGTGGTCTACCTCATTTTCATCTAAGCGAAGGAGGTTCTCTTCACTGCCGTATCCAGCATCTGCGACAACGGTCTTCACATCATGTGGATAGGTTTCAAGCAATGGCAAAAGAGTTTTAGTATCTGTCGGATTTGAGAAGATATCATAGTGAAGAACAAATTGGTTCTCAGTAGCGATTTGAAGATTGTATCCAGCCTTGAGTTGACCATTCTTCATGTGGTCTTCTTTCATTCGCATGAAAGTGGCAGCTGTATCTGTTTTGGAAAAGCTATTGCGTCCTTCGAAAGTATCCTGATATCTCTCGTATTTTTCAGCGCGTATTGAAAAATCATCCTTAACTTTACGCAGGACTTTCTTGAGTTTACGACGTTGAGTTTTACGCTCATCCCTACCTTTCACTGGTGTTTCTTCAATGTTTTGGCTCAGTTTAGCCAATTCTTCTTCAAGGACTTGAGTGAACTCTGTCAATTGTTCTGAGGTAATAGGTTCTTCCTCATCCAGCACAATGGCCTGATGGATAAGAGGGGTGATTTCTTCTTGGAAATAGGCCTGTATCTGTTTTTGAAGTTTGGCGGAAAACTTGTCCGTAGCCTTTTTCCACACGAAACTATACTTATTGGCATTCGCTTCAATCTTAGTACCATCAATAAACAAACACTCTAAGGTCACTAACTCTTCCATTTTTAAACGAAAATTGAGGTCAATGAAAAGATCACGAATGAGATTCTCCATCCCAGTAGCGACACGAAAGCGATTGATGGTACGGTAGCTGACCACCAACTGTCCTGTTAGGTACTGCATGGCGATATTTTCAATCATCATTTTTTCGATTTTTCGCCCAGAAAAAATCCCTTGTGAATAGGCAAATAGCAGAGCAGCTAAAAGCATTTTAGGGTGATAAGACGGGCGACCAAAGTCATGATAGAAAGCATGGAAGTGACGATCCTCCAAGGCATTCACCACTTTTTCAATGGTAAAGACAAGGTGGTCTTGTGGTAATAAAGAACTGATTTCTAGTGGTAAAGTCGTTTGATTTGTGTTATAGTGAATATGCATGGGATAGCCTTTCTAAATGGTTTATTGAGCAATTCTATTTTACCAAGACTATCATAACCATGCAAAAAAGCAACGGCAAATCCGTTGCTTTTTTTGGGAAGCCAAGGGACTTTTGTCCCAGCCTCTTTTTGAAAGCAGAAAGAGGAAAAAATGTATCAAACGATTTTATTTGACCTAGACGGCACCTTGACCAATTCAGAACTAGGGATTACCAACTCGGTGGCCTATGCCTTAGGAAAATATGGGATTCAAGTGCCAGACAAGAAAGCATTGAGAGTTTTCATCGGTCCGCCCTTGCAGGAGTCTTTTGAGCGCTTTTATGGATTTTCTAAGGAAGAATGTTTAAAGGCCATTGACTACTATCATGAGTATTTTTCCGAAAAAGGCCTTTATGAAAATGAGGTCTATCTAGGCGTTCCTGACTTGCTGGCTTCTCTCAAGCAGGCTGGCAAACAGTTGATTGTAGCTACGTCAAAGCCTGAAGAATTTTCCATTCAAATTCTCAAACACTTTGGTTTGTATGATTATTTTGACTTTGTCGCTGGTGCGACCATGGATAGAAAACGTAGTAAAAAAAGCGATGTTATCCAGTATGCCTTGGAGCAAAATGGGATTACAGATTTGGCGCATACCATCATGATTGGAGACAGGGAGCACGATGTGCTTGGCGCTCAAGCGCAAAAGCTTGATTCTATCGGTGTCCTTTATGGCTTTGGAAGCAGGGAAGAATTGGAAGAAGCCGGCGCCACCTATATTGCTCAAGAAGTTGGCGAAATTGCAGCTTTTATAGGATAACCTTTTCCAAAATATTAAAAGTTGGAACTTTTCTAATCTGCTGAATATTGCTTGATTCAATATTTCTATCGGTGTATACTTACTGTAGGTTAAGTCACACAGATTAAGAGGTGATAATATGAATTTGTCACGATATATATTAAAATATAGTAAGGAAGATATCATGAAGGTTAAAGTGAATAACAAATTCGATGACAAAATGAATGCTAAACCTAGAGTATTTAACTATAATTGTGATTGTAAATAATCACGATTTTAAATAAATTAGAGAAGAGGGTTGTGCTAGCCCTCTATTTTGATGGATGATAATTATGAGAAATATTTATAAGTACATTGATAAGAAGTATCTTTTTCCTATTTTTTTAGGGCGTATTGTGAATAGTGGTTTGGTGTTGGCGCAACCTCTGATTTTAACGAAGGCCTTGAAGTTAGATCAAGACGGCCTTTCTTATGGAAAAATTCTCAATTTTGTTTTATTTGGTTTGTCTGTCTATCTTGTTATTTATAGTCTGATGCTGTTTTCAAACTATTCGCACAATATATTCCGAAGAGAAATCAACAAAAGTGTCCGTGCCCTTTTATTTAAGAAAGTCATATTGAATCCTAAATTTTCCAATGATGAAAAAGTTAGTCTGCTAACTCAAGATATGGAATATGTGGGCGATAATTATTTGGAAAATATAAATGTTATGGTGAGTTGGGGATTTGTCGCCCTTGTTACAGCCATTTATATTGTTTCACAAAATTTTCTCTTAGGACTTATTTTTGTCATTTTTACGATTATGAGACCTATTCCTCAGTTCATCATGAATCGTCGTTTACAAGATTCGGGAGACAGCTGGTCCAAGCTTAGAACGAAATTACATGGGCTTGTCTCGGATAGTATGCAAGGCAGCCAAACCTTACGGATTAATCAGGCCATGAGGCTGAATGAAGAGCGCGTGAATGATTTAAACGGAGAATATCAAAAAGCCATCCAAAGATTTTGTTTCACACATAATATTATTTTTTTCTTTAATGGATTTATGGTCTTTTTTAGTCAGGTTGTTCCTCTTGCTTTAGGCTTTTATTTGAGTTTACAGGGAAATTCTATTTCTATTACAAGCCTCATCTCTATGTATGTTGCTGCGGGGATGCTGGTAGAACCGATCCAAACTCTGATGTACAGTGCAGCCAATCTCCAAGGTGCCTTGCCGACTGCGAACCGCCTGTTTAAGATTATCGAGGAAGAACCTGATTTCGAAGAGACAAAGGATCAATTTGTTGAAAATCTCGAATCGTTGCGCTTAAATCATATTTCAAAAAGTTTTGCTGAACGTCAGCTTTTTTCTGATTTGACGGCGACGATTTCAGTAGGTCAGAAGGTCTTAATCAAAGGACCGAGCGGGTCTGGAAAGACGACTCTTTTTCGCTTGATTTTAGGAGAAGAAGTATGTGATGAGGGTGACATTTTCGTTCAGTATGATGGAAATCAAATAACGAGTCATTTCCAAGGGAATATCGGTTTAATTAGCCAGCATCCCTTCCTGTTTAACGATACTATCCGCTATAATCTAACTTTTGGTCAGCCTTTTCAGGACCATGAATTATTGGAGGTATTGGACCGAGTTGGCTTAATAGATGAATTTCAGGATATTTTGAATGTAGAAATTCATAATAATGGTGAAAACATTTCAGGAGGTCAGCGTGTCAGATTAGAGTTGGCTCGTTTTCTCTTACGCGAGAAGGATATTTTATTAGCGGACGAAGTGACATCAGCTTTGGACGAAAAAAATAGTCGTCTGGTTAGAGACCTAATCTTTTCTTTGCCGATCACGGTACTAGAAATAGCCCATCATATTGATGAAGAAGAGCGCTATGACCAAATCCTTGAGTTACGTAAAGGATGAGCGATGCCACAATAGTTGGTTCTGCGACAAAGCGGATAGTAGTAAGCCAGCAATTTGTCAGATATTTTTGAGATTCTAAGTGGTGATATTTCCAAAATCATCAATACTCAGAGAACTTAAGCTTTATTTAAGATAGGCCAGCTATACTAGAAGCATAAACAAAGACCTCCTAACTTTGTTTAAACCTCCTAAACTTTTTCATAATAATCTCCCATAAGAGTCGCCCAATCGGCGGCTTTTTTTGTGAGTCGTAAGCTGCCTATGGTATAATGAACAAAGAAACTAAAAGGAAGAAGGAAGAGATGGACTACACGATAGAGGAAAAAGCGATGTTTATGAGGGAAGCCCTGAAGGAGGCGGAGATTGCCCTCGCCAATGATGAAATACCGATTGGCTGTGTCTTGGTCAAGGATGGTCAGATTATCGGGCGTGGACATAATGCGCGTGAGGAGCTGCAGCGGGCGGTCATGCATGCGGAAATCATGGCGATCGAGGAGGCCAATCAGCGTGAAAATAGCTGGCGCCTGCTGGATACGACGCTTTTTGTCACGATTGAGCCCTGTGTCATGTGTAGTGGTGCCATTGGTCTAGCTCGGATTCCCCAGGTGATTTACGGGGCGACCAATCAGAAGTTCGGTGGAGCAGGTAGTCTCTACGACATTTTGGCAGATGAACGCCTCAATCACCGAGTCGAAGTAGAAACAGGAATCTTGGAAGCAGAATGTGCAGCCATCATGCAGACCTTCTTCCGCCAAGGTCGAGAACGAAAAAAACAAGCCAAACTCGCAGCCAAGGCCGAAACACAAGAATAAAAACCGGACCTTTGCAAATCCAACAAATTATGATATAATATCTATCGGAGCAACAGTTCTGCGTGAAGCGGGTCAGGGGAGGAATCCAGCAGCCCTAAGCGAAGTGAACTGTGTGCTCTTTTTCTATAGCTCTTAACGAATCAAGACTGAAAGTCGCAGATGAGTTTAGAGATATTGATCCTGAGGAGCAAATCGACGTGAGGACTATAGCGTGAAATGAAATAAGCCTGTAAGGCGCAACCGAGTTTAGAGATATTGATCCTGAGTCGCGAAGCGACGTGAGGGCTATAGCGTGAAATGAAATAAGCCTGTAGGACGCAACGGAGCTTAGAGATATTGACCCTGAGGAGCACGGTGAAACTCACAGCCTGCGATCGATGGATCATTGCTTTTTAGACGAGAATAAGAGGATCATGCAAACGATTGCTATTGCGTCGTTGCTTGATTTGTGAAAATTCAAAATTTAAAGAATGAAAACGTTTTATAGATCTATTTCCCTTGATAAAATCTGCGTAAAGAGATATTATAGAGAGGAACAAAATTTGGAGGATAGATATGTCTCATATTACATTTGACTATTCAAAAACTTTAGAAAAATTTATTGCCCCACATGAAGTGGAATACATGCAAGCGCAAGTGACTGCTGCAGATGAAATGATCCGCAAAGGAACTGGTGCTGGTAGTGACTTCCTAGGTTGGTTGGACCTTCCTGAAAACTACGACCGTGAAGAATTTGACCGCATCTTAAAAGCTGCTGAACAAATCAAATCAAACAGCGATGTTTTGGTAGTGATCGGTATCGGTGGGTCATACCTTGGAGCGAAAGCTGCGATTGACTTCTTGAACCACCATTTTGCAAACTTGCAAACCAAAGAAGAACGTAAAGCGCCACAAATCCTTTACGCTGGAAACTCCATCTCATCTACTTACCTTGCTGACTTGGTAGAGTACGTTTCAGACAAAGACTTCTCAGTAAACGTGATTTCTAAATCAGGTACAACAACTGAGCCAGCCATCGCTTTCCGTGTCTTCAAAGAACTTTTGGTTAAGAAATACGGTCAAGAAGAAGCTAACAAGCGGATCTACGCAACTACTGACCGCCAAAAAGGTGCTGTGAAGGTTGAAGCAGATGCGAATGGTTGGGAAACATTTGTGGTTCCAGATGATATCGGTGGACGCTTCTCAGTATTAACAGCGGTTGGTTTGCTTCCAATTGCTGCATCAGGTGCAGACATCAAGGCCCTTATGGAAGGTGCAAACGCAGCTCGCAAAGACTACTCTTCAGACAAACTTTCTGAAAATGAAGCTTACCAATACGCAGCCGTTCGGAACATCCTTTACCGTAAAGGTTATGCAACTGAAATCTTGGTTAACTACGAACCATCTCTTCAATACTTCTCAGAATGGTGGAAACAATTGGCTGGTGAGTCAGAAGGAAAAGACCAAAAAGGTATCTACCCAACTTCAGCTAACTTCTCAACAGACTTGCACTCACTTGGACAATTTATCCAAGAAGGTGCTCGCATCATGTTTGAAACAGTTGTCCGTATCGACAAACCACGTAAGAACGTCACCATTCCAACTTTGGAAGAAGATTTGGACGGACTTGGTTACCTTCAAGGTAAAGACGTTGACTTTGTAAACAAAAAAGCAACAGACGGTGTTCTTCTTGCCCACACTGATGGAGATGTTCCAAACATGTTTGTAACTCTTCCTGAGCAAGATGCCTTCACTCTTGGCTACACGATCTACTTCTTCGAATTGGCGATTGCCCTTTCAGGTTACTTGAATGCGGTGAATCCATTTGACCAACCAGGTGTAGAAGCATACAAGAAAAATATGTTTGCCCTTCTTGGAAAACCAGGATTTGAAGAATTGAGCAAAGAACTTAACGCTCGTCTTTAATCGACAGTCAAAACGATCTCGAAAGAGGTCGTTTTTTTTGTGCTCGATGCCTCTATATAGTGATGAATTGGCGCTTTTCAACAATTTATGATATAGTAGAAGAACGATTTTATACTTTATCTATCAAATGATTTTTGCTTAGAATGAGAATCGAGGGAGATAAAGGAGATCAGAAAAGGAGAGAGTATGACAACAGAAGACAAACAGCCTTTTGAAGGCGAACAGGTACAGCCTATCCAAGAGCCAGCTCATGTAGTAGCACCGGAAGAAGAAGCAGAAAATCTAGTAGAAGCTCCCAACGTGGAGGTGGACACGGTGGTGGAAGCAACAAGAGAACCAGTGACTCCAGCTAGCTTAGAAGGCAAGACGGCTTTTGAAGCCAATCCAGGTGTCACTCCTTCTCATCAGCCGAACACGTCCCCAGTAGTTCCTCCAACGGTTCCCCCAACCCAGGACCCTACAATGCAAGTGCCACAAGCACCCGTTTCCCCTGTGAGACAGGGAATGAATCCAGCTGATAAAAAAGCGATTCAAGTAGCCCTAGGGATTGTTGTAGGCCTCTTGATTGGTGGTGTTAGCGGGTATTTGATCGGCCATGCCAAACCAAGTAATACGCAACCAAGCAGTCATCAGGAGGCTTCATTTGATAGAGAAGAGGATTCATCAGATGGAGTGGATTTGAGTCAACTGGTCACCGGAGATAACTCAAAAGCCAAGTTTGAATGGGAGCCAGAGGATCTAGGAAATCTACAGTTTTCGACAGACTCTGATCAAGGTGAGACGCCGGAAGATACAGTGAAGTCCTATGGAAAGGCGAACTATATTCAATTTGAAAATGGAGAATTGGAATTGCGTTGGGGGGATGTCTATGATGACAAAACTGCAGTTCAAGCCACCTATTCTAAAAAAGGGGATCGTTTCGAACTCATTAAGATTGACTTTGGTGGTTATGGTTTGAAAGAGGGCATTGAAGACAAGCTGATAGATGATCTAAAAGAAGGCGATTCCGCGACAGGCAAGGGCGGTAGTTCTTACAAAGAACTTTTGAAGGACAATGCTGACAATATGGAAATGAGTATTAAGTCATCTGATTATTCAGACACTGTAGAACTCACCATGAGTTTCAAAAAGAAAAACGGGGACTATGTGGATCTGACCTTTATTCGCCAATCTGATGGTGATTTTCTCTTAAGTCGTAAAGTTAGCTACTAAAGAAACAGTAGCGTCCTAGATGCATGAGATGCTTCGTTGAAGGTTGGGTACTTTGGTCCCAGCCTCTTTCAGAATTGTCAAGACAAATAGGCTTTTTTCCTATACAATAGAAGTAATATTTATAGAAAGATTGTGGATCATGGGAGAAATAAAACAATGGATCAGAGAGCATAAAGAGTGGATCCTGGACGGCTGTATGGCTGTATTGGCCTTTGTAGTTGGCCTTGTGATGGTGTTTGTGATCCACCCTGTTGGGACCTTATCAAAGGAGCATATGCTGTCTTTCCCTCAGATACAAAAAGAGAGTGAGCCTTTTGTTGGGTTGCCTACCAAGGAGCCTGCTATGGAAGACTTGCTCAGTGTCAATCTAGCAGATATTCATGGCAAAGTTCAAAAAAATTGGCTGAGCTTGCCTGCCTTTGTCAAGAAATTTGGAAAATCAGAAAGCTATACACAAGAGAAAACCAATTTTGAAACAAAGGTGCAACTGGGTTATGGAAAAGCGGTAAAAGGCATTTATCCCTATAAACTAGAGTTTCAAGAGAAGGACAAAGACTTTTATTTGAGTGCGATCCAAGGTTTTGCTCCTAGGTCATCTCGTTACAAGACGAGAAAAAATTTGAAAAAAGAAGATTTTACCCATTACAAGACCATGGATGGGCAGAAGGAAAAAGGGAGTAGCATTGAAGAAGTATGCAAACAAGCAGGTCTTCCCAACTCCTTTAGTCTGATGCGGACAAAGGACAAGCAAATTGCCGCGATCTCTTATCAGGCAAAGGATGGCTTGGTTTCTCTAACCTTTGAACGTGACGCTAGTGGCCAGTATCGCTTGAGTAAGAAGGGGTGACAAGGATGCTTGAATGGATCAAACAAAATCGAAGAAAACTCTTATTACCAGGGCTGTGTTGTCTATTGGGAGTGCTACTTGGAATTTCAAGTATTCAAATCCAAGAGGAAGGGACCAATATCAAGGAAGACCGAACCCTCCAGACTTTCCAACCCAAAAAGTATCAGAACTTGATTGCTGGCGAACAAGAGAGCAAGCAGTTTAAATGGACCCTTGAAGCGGTCTCTAAATTACAGCTTCACCTCAAGCAATACAGGCAAGCAGGGACACGCTTGGAGACCGTCATTTCGAAATGGGGAAAACCTCAAAAGTTCTCCTTTACGAAAACTGCTGGAGATGCCAAGACCCAAATCGTCTTGACTTATGCTGCCAAACAGACAGATCAAGGGAAAAAGAGTGTAAGCTTGTGGTTTGAACAGGTCGAAAACAAGGGCTATCGTTTAACCATGGTGGATGCTACCAATCTGTTGGACCACCAAGATCAAGAAGCAAGTGGCAAAAAAGAAGCTGGAAAAGACAAGGAAGTTCAGGGAGTGGATCAAATTCTCAATCGTTTAGGCAATCCGCAACGCCTGGTCTGGGATGAATTGCTTGAAGGGGGACAAGGGTTCCGAGCGAGCTATCAAGAACAAGGTCAGCCAGAAGTTGTCATGGAGTTTAAGGTCAAAGGCTCTAAGTTAATCATGGTCTAAGAAGGGAGAACAATTGGACAATCATCGGACGGACATAAAGGCAGCTTCGTCTCACCATAGTGGGACGCGCTTGATTTCAGAAGAAGATTTAGCTTCTGTCGGCCTTCAAAACAATCCGAATCTTAGCCCTAGTAGCAGAGATAGCAATGATTCATCTGGGACTGCGACTTCCGATTCGGGTTCTGGCAACTTCATTTACCTCATTGCAAGTGTACTTGCTGTAGTCATGATTGTGATGATCAGTATGGGAAAACCAATCGGAAGCGAATCGAGCGATGATCCAGTCGGCTCCTATAGTAGTCCAGGTATTTCTGAGCAGAATTTAAGTAGTCACAACAGTTCCTGGATTGCTCCCGAAGGGGAATTTCAGCTCCAAGCGACCTTTGACAAGGCTATTTCTCTCATTTCGGGGTATGAAGTAGGAGAAAAGCTCGACTCTTTCGGGTTTCTGACCCCACAAGCAATAGTGGAAGTCTTGGGGAAAGCTAGTAGTGGAGAGGCAACTTATAGTACTAGCCAATCGACTCCTTTTTTAATCCGTTTGGATTACCGATCCAAAGAGGCTTCTATAGATATTCTTCTTGAAGAATTAGGTGCCAGTTACAAGATTTCTTCTCTCAGTTTTCAACACTTAAAAAGTGAAAAATTTGCTGATAAGAATGGTAGTTTAACAAAGGACGATTTTGCTAACATACAGGTAGGGATGCCTTATTTGGACCTGCTCAATACGGTGGGGATTCCAGATGACGTGTATGTGTCTGGACTTTCGGGTTACGGTGAAGCACCGACCTTTACTTATAGACTTTCAGATTCACATTCGGTCCTGATCCATTTTGACAGTCAGAGAAAAGTCAAGGATATCCAATCGAAAGAGGAAGCGGCCACCCCAGCTTCTTCAACCTCAACAGCACAGTAAACAAGCCAGCTCGAATCATTTTAAGAGATAAAAAGGAGAGGACAATGGGAGATAATGACTGGTTGCACTTAGAAAACGAGGACAAACAAGCACTTGGAATCCATCAGCTAGAAGACGAGCCAACGGGTAAAAGCTTTGATGCACCAGGATTTTCGGCCTTTTCAGAACAGGTGAAAGAAGATGCGACAGGCCATGTGGCGGTTCCTGCAACTGAAACAGCACACACTCAGGTGGCGCCATCAACAATGTCACAAGAATCAGGAAGTCGTGTACAAGATGCACTCGAGCAAGACCCTTGGTCTGCGAAAAAAACAGAACATCGAGGTGGCACACGCTTGATTTCGGAAGCTGATCTCGCTTCATTAGGTGGCGGGAGGCCTCGAGAAACACGAACCAATTTCGGAGATGTTTCGTCTAATACAGCGAGAGGCTCTTCATACTCTAAACCGACAGGTTCGTTTTTCTTAACCTTCCTTGCTTCTATAGGCCTACTAGGCTTTGCTGTCTTGCTAATTGTAGGAGTTATCGATTCTGATCCTCCTTCTTCTACTAGTAGCGAGCCCAAAAGCACTTCTTTATCTCATGGCATCAGGAAGCTCACCCTCCGGAGTGGGAATAGTAGCTTGATTGCACCGGAAGGGGAATTTCAATTTCAAGTAACCTATGAGAAGGCCATTTCCTTGATTCCAGGCTTAAGTGAAGGGGAACAAGACCGTTACTCTTCAACTTCTCTGTCTCCACAGGATGTGGTAGCTGTACTGGGGAAGGCTAGTAGTGGGGAAGAAACTTACCAAGAAGGTGGTGTCAGTCCTTTTATGACACAATTGGATTATGGATCTAAAGGGTCCCCTTCTTCCGTAACCGTTTTACTTTCAAAAATTGGTGTTGACCGTTTATCTTCTCTTGATTTTGAAAACTTAAATAGTGAGCGATTGGCCAATAAAAACGGCAGTTTGAAGAAAGAAGATTTTGCCAATATTAAAATAGGGACCAGCTATTCAGATCTTGTGAATACAGTTGGAATTCCTAGCAGTGTTTCTTGGTCGAGTATGCTGGGTTCAGAATCCTTCTTAATCTTTTACTATAAACTTTCTGATTCGCGTTTAGTTACGATTCACTTTGGAGGGAATCGGACGATCAGTGAAATCAATGGTCTAGAAGATCCGGCAACATCAGCTTCCACAACGCCTTAGGTGTTCATCTCCCTAAGATTATGGTATAATATGGATACGCTTATTTGAAATGAATGGAGAAACTCATGACTGCACAAAAAATGTCTGCTCAAGAAATTATTGCTTTTATCGGAAATGCCGAAAAGAAAACCAATGTGAAAGTAACCTTTGAAGGGGAATTGGCAACCGCTGTTCCAGAATCTGTGACAAAACTTGGCAATGTTTTGTTTGGTGACTGGAAAGAGATCGAGCCCCTTCTTGCCAATTTGACAGAGAACAAGGACTACGTTGTTGAGCAAGATGGCCGTAACTCAGCTGTTCCATTGCTGGACAAACGTCACCTGAATGCACGGATCGAACCAGGTGCCATTATCCGTGATCAAGTAACCATCGAAGACAATGCGGTGGTCATGATGGGCGCTGTGATCAACATTGGAGCTGAAATCGGTGCTGGGACCATGATTGATATGGGAGCTATTCTTGGAGGACGTGCTACTGTTGGGAAAAACAGCCACATCGGTGCAGGTGCGGTCCTTGCAGGTGTCATTGAGCCAGCTTCTGCTGAGCCTGTTCGGATTGGGGACAATGTCTTGGTCGGTGCCAATGCTGTTGTGATCGAAGGAGTTCAAGTTGGAAACGGTTCTGTCGTTGCTGCTGGAGCGATCGTTACTCAAGATGTACCTGAAAATGTCGTTGTAGCTGGTGTTCCAGCTCGCATCATCAAGAAAATCGACGAAAAAACACAACAAAAAACAGCGCTCGAAGACGCCTTGCGTAACTTGTAACATATTGATAGTAGAGGCCGTAAGGCCTCTATTTCTAGATTCTCTATTAAATAAGACAAAAAAGGAAAATAAAAATGACACTGGATTTAATCAAAATCAGACGGGATTTGCACCAAATCCCTGAAATTGGATTGGAAGAATTTGAAACCCAAGCTTATCTCTTGGACCGGATCGCAGAGATCACAGAAGGCAAAGACTTTGTAGAGCAACGGACCTGGCGGACCGGGATCCTGGTGTATCTCCATGGGTCTGCACCTGAAAAAACCATTGGCTGGCGGACGGATATCGATGGCCTACCAATCGTAGAACAAACTGGTCTTGACTTTGCATCCAAGCACGAAGGACGGATGCATGCTTGTGGTCATGATATGCACATGACGACAGCCCTTGGTCTTTTGGATCAACTGGTGCAAGTGCAACCAAAAAATAACCTACTCTTTCTCTTCCAACCAGCCGAAGAAAATGAGGCTGGTGGAATGCTCATGTATAAGGACCATGCTTTTGGCGACTGGCTCCCTGATGAATTTTATGGTCTGCATGTACGCCCTGATTTGAAGGTGGGAGATATTGCGACCAACACCGGTACCCTTTTTGCAGGGACCTGTGAAGTCAAGATCACCTTTACAGGTAAGGGCGGTCATGCGGCCTTTCCACATGAGGCCAATGATGCTCTTGTAGCAGCCTCTTACTTCATTACCCAAGTCCAATCGGTTGTTAGTCGAAATGTCGATCCGATTGAAGGGGCGGTGGTGACCTTTGGTTCCATGCATGCAGGAACCACCAATAATGTGATTGCTGAGACGGCCTTCCTTCATGGGACCATTCGGACCTTGACCATGGAGATGAACCTCCTGACTCAAAAACGAGTCAAAGCCATCGCAGAAGGGGTTGCAGCTGCCTTTGATGTACAATTAGATCTGGAACTCAAGCAAGGGGGCTACCTACCTGTGGAAAACCAACCAGAATTGGCCAAAGAACTCATGGACTTTTTCACAGCTGAGGAAGACGTTCACCTGATTGATATTTTGCCAGCGATGACAGGAGAAGACTTTGGCTTCCTCTTGAGCAAGGTTCCTGGCGTCATGTTCTGGTTGGGAATTGATACACCCTATGCCCTGCATCATCCAAAGATGAGCCCAAATGAAGCAGCTCTACCGTTTGCTGTCGAACATATCGGCAAGTTTTTGAAAATGAAAGCCAACCAATAATCCCTTCATCCAACTCCGCCTGGAGTTGGATTTTTTATGTTCCTGTGTGGAATGATTTCGGATGTCCTGAAAAAATGGTACAATGAAAGCTAGACAAAAGGAGTCAGCATGAAGAAAATACTACGAAATAAGACCATCGCAGCCATGAAAGAGTTGCCTCAATCAGTGAAAGCAGAGGCAGATAGCCAATTAACCCAGCGTTTCACCCAGCTTTCTGCCTTTCAGGAAGCCAAGACCCTAGCCACCTATCTGTCTATGGGTCATGAATTTTCCACAGCTAGCTTGATCCAAGCGGCTCTTCAAGATGGGAAACGTGTTTGTGTGCCTCGGACCTATCCACAAGGTCGGATGGAATTTGTGGAATACGATCCAGACATTTTGGAAAAGACACGCTTTGGTTTGCTGGAGCCCAATGAACAGGGCAAGGTTGTGGATAAATCAGAGATTGATCTGATCCATGTACCGGGAGTGGTCTTTCAATCAGAAGGCTACCGGATTGGCTACGGCGCAGGTTATTATGATCGTTATTTAGCCGATTATAGCGGGAAAACGGTCAGCACCATTTATTCCATCCAAGAGAGGGAATTCCAGCCGGATTCTTTTGATATAGCCGTTCAGGAGGTACTAGTCTATGAAACACATCTATGATCGTCGCTATCCTGTGACCAGCATCCTGTTGCTGGTCACAACGGCAGTTTTTCTTTCTATGTTTATCCGGTTTGGAGGAGACTACCAAACGGGTGCTGCGGTGTTCTATAGTGGCGGGGTGGTTGGTGACATTATAAAAGCAGATTCAAGCCAGTTATGGCGCCTTCTGACGGCCGTTTTTGTACATATCGGCTTGGAGCATTTTGTGCTCAATATGATCACTCTTTATTACTTGGGACGTTTGGCAGAAGATCTCTTTGGATCCAAGGCTTTCTTAGCTCTTTATCTCTTATCCGGCATGATGGGCAATGTCTTTGTTGCTATTTTTACGCCGGATGTAATTGCAGCAGGCGCATCTACAGCCCTCTTTGGACTGTTTGGGACCATTGGTGCTCTGCGCTTTATTGTTCAAAGTCCCTATATTCGCCACTTGAGTCAGTCCTATACCAGCTTGATTCTGGTCAATCTGATCTTTAGTTTTATGCCAGATATCAGTATGGCGGGGCACATCGGTGGCTTAGTAGCTGGAGTATTGCTGGCCTATGTCTTTCCAGTGAGGGGAGAAGCCCGCTTCATGAAGCGGAGCTATCAGATCGGTGCGAGCCTTGTCTATTTGGGACTTTTATTTTATTTTTTAGGGAACTTATTGAATCTTTTTTAGAAGGAATAGAGAGAAAAGAGAGTGGGACAGAAATCGGTCATTCGTTAGAATTCGATTTCGTCGTCCCACCTCCGCACAGCTTCAACAGTCTGGGAGACTGTTGAAGGTTGCAGATAAAGGAAACATAGTTTCCGTCAACATAGGGCATCTT
>NZ_MRXX01000007.1:147888-216976 GCF_016642265.1 Streptococcus lactarius | reverse complement strand
TGCGTCTTGCTCGACAATCAAAAAACAAGAAGAGGCTAGGACTTTTGTCCCAGTCTCTTCAGATCAAGGACAAAGTCATATTAAAAACTTTCCTTAGGTGAGTACGGACGTTAGGTGAAATTATCCAGTGGATGATTTCAGCAATCCAGGAAGTTCCATGACTAAATCAAGATACAAAGGGCGTCTGCGGATAAAGTCAAAATAGGAAGTTTGACGAAGAATCTTTAGATTCTAGGAGAACTTATCTTTTTGACACGATCCGCAGCCCGTGTTCAATTCTTATTGAGCCTCTTCGCTCTTTTGTTTCTTGGCTCAGGCTAAAACAGTTTCCCAAACTGTTTTACTCTCAATAATCCCGAGTACTTGAAACATCGTTGTTTCAAGTACTTTCCTCACGGCGGAAAGTTTCGTCATTTTCTTGAATCGTTCTAAGAATTGTAGCAAATTTATATTTTTTGCAGAATGGATTAACTTATTCTACTTTAAAATAGTTTGTCTACATTAAAAGGTGTGGGAATCAAATCCCACTCCTTTTAGTCTGCAGTTTTTTCAGATGCTTCTAATTTCTTTCCAAGATCGATAATGTACTGTTTGAGATCGTCTTTGACTTGAGGATGTTTCAAGGCATAGTCGATCGATGTTTTCATGAAACCAAACTTATCGCCCACATCGTAGCGTTTGCCATCAAATTCACGAGCGAAAACACGTTGGGTTTTGTTGAGGGTATCGATGGCATCGGTTAATTGGACCTCATTCCCAGCCCCTGGTTTTTGATTTTCAAGAATATCAAAAATCTCAGGTGTCAAGAGGTAGCGACCGATGATAGCGAGATCACTCGGTGCATCTTCTGGATCAGGTTTTTCGACAAAGGTCTCAACGCTATAAAGCCCATTGATGCCTTCACCTTGAGGAGCAATGACCCCGTAAGAGGAAACCTCTTCATGAGGCACTTCCATCACGGCAATCGTAGAGGCGTGTGTCTCATCATAGTCGTTGATCAATTGCTTGGTCAATGGTAGTGCATGATCGTCCGTGATATCCATGAGATCATCCCCAAGCATGACGACAAAGGGTTCATTCCCAACAAAGGCCTTGGCTTGAAGAACAGCATCTCCCAAGCCACGAGGGTGACTTTGACGGATGAAGTGGAGGTTGATAGCCGTTGTATCATTGACCAACTTGAGGAGATCGGTCTTGCCTTTTTGCTCCAAGTTGTATTCCAATTCAAAGTTTGAATCGAAATGGTCTTCGATGGAGCGTTTGGCTTTACCAGTTACGACGAGGATTTCCTCAATTCCAGATTTTAAGGCTTCTTCCACGATAAATTGGATGGTTGGTTTGTCTACGATTGGCAACATTTCCTTTGCCAAAGCTTTGGTAGCTGGAAGAAATCGGGTTCCCAATCCAGCAGCAGGGATGACTGCTTTTCTAACTTTCGTCATATCATTTCCTTTCTGAAAGGTCGGTTTGATGGAAGAATGGCTGCTTTATTTCCATTCGTTTTCTTCTTTAAATTCATTGCTCATCATGTGGTGGATGGCTTCACGGATACCTTTTCCTTCGTAGATGACTTGGTAAATCGCTTGTGTGATTGGCATATAAACATCCAATTCTTGGGCCAGTTCATGGGCAACTTTGGTTGTTGAAATCCCTTCGATGATCATGCCCATATTGGCTTCAATATCTTCGAGTTTTTCACCACGACCGAGCGCATCCCCTGCTCGCCAGTTGCGGGAATGAACAGAAGTACCGGTAACGATCAAGTCACCAACCCCAGACAAACCGCTATAGGTCAAGGGGCTAGCCCCAAGCTTCACACCGAGACGCGTGATTTCAGCGAGACCGCGCGTGATGATAGCTGCTTTGGCATTGTCCCCGTAACCAAGACCGTGCAATGCTCCAGCTCCGACCGCGATGATATTCTTCAAGGCACCAGCTGTTTCTACACCGATGACATCTGTGTTGGTGTAGAGGCGGAAGTAGTGGTTGCTAAAGAGCTCTTGAACGTAGCGGGCAGCTTCTAAATCTTTTGAGGCGGCCGTGATAAGAGTGATATCGCGGACGATGGTTTCCTCCGCATGGCTCGGTCCGGATACGACTACGATCTCACTGCGAAGAGTTGCAGGAATTTCTTCCTCAAGGATCTGAGAAATCCGATCATGTGTTCCGGGCTCCAAACCTTTAGATGCATGCATGACCGTCACAGGGTGATCCAGTGTTTCCGCGACTTGCTTTGCGACCAAGCGCGTGACCTTGGTTGGGACCACAAAGAGGATGGCATCTACACCGTCCAAGGCTGTTTTGAGATCTGTCGTAGCTGTGATTTGATCGCTAATAACAGCCTCTTTAAAATAACGTTTATTGGTATGTTGGGTATTGATTTCGTCGATTTGTTCTTGGATATTTCCCCAGAGACGGACTTCATGGCCGTTATCATTGAGGACTTGTGAAAGGGCTGTTCCCCATGAACCAGGACCCAACACTGCAACGGTTTGTTTTTCCATTGTATCTTCCATTTCTATATGTATTTTCAAGCAAGGCTGGCAAGCAGCCAAGCCTCCTCTAATCATGCCTTCAAGCACGCCTTGAAGGACGATTCTATTTTCTTCTCTATTTTATCATAATATAGGTGAAAAAACTTGTATGATTGAACATTGTTTTAGAAGAAAATGAAAGGCGATAAATAAAACCTATCACACTTTTAAAAAATACATATTAGACACTATCACTAATAGGTGGTAAGATAAATGCAAGAAAACGTAAAGGAGGAATGAATATGTGCAGAACGATCGTAGGAGTATCCGCTAATCTCTGCCCGGTTGATCCGGAAGGAAAAAACCTTCATTCCTCTGTATCTAGTCAGTTTGCCGAAGGCATTCGCCAAGCGGGAGGCCTGCCAATGGTGATTCCGATGGGAGATCCTTCCTTGGTCAAGGACTATGTGGAAACCATTGATAAATTGATCCTGAGTGGTGGTCAAAATGTTGATCCAAGTCTCTATGGTGAGGAAAAAACGATTGAGAGCGATGATTACAATATCGAGCGCGATCAATTTGAGCTTGCCCTACTGAAGGAAGCAGTACGTCAAAACAAACCAGTTCTAGGGATTTGCCGCGGGGTACAGTTGATCAATGTCGCCTTTGGAGGAACGCTAAACCAAGCCATTGAAGGGCACTGGCAAGGACTTCCGTTTGGAACTTCTCATTCCGTTGAGACTCAAAAAGGCAGTGTCGTCGAGCAACTCTTTGGCCAAGCGACACGGATCAATTCCGTGCATCGCCAAAGTATCAAGGATCTGGCACCAAATTTCCGCGCGACAGCTTTTGATCCACGTGATCATACCATCGAAGCCATCGAAGCAGTCGACGGTCATCGCATTATGGGCTTGCAGTGGCATCCAGAATACTTGGTCAATGAAGAAAAAGGGAATTTAGAACTATTTCGCTATTTGTTGCAGGAGTTATAATGAAGTTAGAGATTGGACTTGAGCTGATCTCTTTTTATATACTGATTAGTACTATCTAGAAATAGTGAATTATTTATGCTAGAATAGGAAATAGAATTGGGAGGTATCAAATAGAATGAAATTGATTCGGACAGTAAACAGCAATTATGTATGGCTACTGTTTTCTTCTTATCTTTTTGGGGTTATCGTAAATTTAGTACGATTTCCAACAAATACTTTATTTTTAGAATTAGGGAAGACAAGTGGAACCAGTATTATAGTAGGAATGATGCTAAGTTTTCCTCTTTTTTGGCTACTGACGGAAAGTAAAAAGTATGTAACTACAAGAAGTATTAATATTTTTCTAGTAGCATTTATTTTATTTTTTTCGATTCTGAAAGGTCCAAGCCTGTTCATGTCACTAGGCTTAATCTTATTTTCTTTGATTTTATTCCTATTTTTTTATCTGGGAAAAGAGAAGTTGTCCTATATATTCCTCGCTCCAGTACTCTTATCTTTTCCTAAATTACTGCTCCAAACAAGTGTTAATTTTCAAGACCAAGGGTTAGGAATCTTTTCATTTACTCTTTCTGATTCAAGATTGCCAACCTTAATCTGGTCTGTTTTGATTTCAATCATTATAGCTGTATTGGTAGGTATCATTCTCTATAAACTACCTTTGGATAAAGCAAGTGATATCTGGATTCGAAGACTAACAGTTGTTGTATTACTATGCGGTTTTTTCTATGTCCTATACCTATCTGTGGTTGTGTATTATAAGGTGAAAGCCAATGCGGTCTCTTCGTTTGATATCGGAATTTTTTCGCAAATGTTTGAGAGAATGAGGCATGACCTTTCACAAATTACAACACTTGAAAGAGATGGAGCCTTGTCTCATTTTGCGGTACATATTTCACCAATCTATTATTTGATTTTACCCTTCTATATGTTATTTCCTTATGTGGAAACATTAGATATCATACAAAATGTCATTGTATTTTCAGGAGTGATACCATTGCTCTTCATTCTGAAAAAAATACAATTGCCAAAATTAATGACCCCTCTATTTACTGCACTCTTTTTTGTTACACCTGTAATGACAACAAGTGGTGGCTTTCACCTGCATGAAAATTGTTTTTTGCCACCATTAATTCTATGGTTGTTTTATGGAATCATTTCTCAATGGAGATGGCGCTCGCTTTTATTTGCACAGTTGTTACTCTTTGTAAAAGAGGATGCCTTCGTTTATGTCATTGCGTTAGGTCTTTATTTCACTTTTCAAAATCGTTTTACGTTCTCCGTTAAGTTTAAAAGATGGTTATATATAATTACCATTGCCTTACCGATTATCTACTTTAGTTGTGGATTACTTTTCTTAGCAACACATGGCGAAGGAGCCATGGTATCAAGGTACGACAACTTATTAGTCAATGGTGAAAGTGGCTTGATGATGATAGTGAAGAATATTATCTTGAATCCACTTTATGTTATGGGCATGTTATTCACACCAAAGAGATTGGGATATATTTTTATAGTTCTATTTTCATTAGGATTCTTACCAGTTATTCAAAAACGTTGGGCGACCTATTTTCTCATCTCGCCTCTCTTTCTGATTAATTTATTAACGGGGTGGCCGTATCAGCATGATATTGGTTATCAATATAGCTATGGCTCCATCACACTCCTATTTTTGATGGCCTTGTTGTCAGTGGATGATCTTAGTAAGCAACAGATAATGAAAGAAAATGTATTGGTGGCCTTTGTAGCTTCTTGTGTGATTTTCTCAAGTTCTATCCTTTATAGTTTCACGAATAATTGGACTTTTGAAATTCATTATTACCAAGATCGAAAGGATTATTTTGACGGAATTCAATCAGTGTTGGATAAAATTCCCAAAGAAAAAGTGGTTTTGGCGGCAGGTAGTTACACTCCTGGCCTTCGAAAGAATGAAGCACTATATGATATCTTTTATCATCATGATAAAAAAGTGGATTCAAAAATTGACATCGTTGTAGTTCCAAGGGAAATGCAAGAGGAGAAAAATGGCTACTCCGAAACAGCAACTTTAAACCTCTATAAAGAGGCTGGGTACAAGGAAAGCCATCTCTCAACCAAGGATGTATTGGTCTTAGAGAAAGGACATTGATCCCTAAAGTTTGTCCAAGAAATAGGAGAGTGATCCTTAAATGTACAAAAAAGGACTTTTTGTTCATGAAACTTGACAATTTTACTATGTTGTGCTATATTGAAAACGCTGATTTTTTTTTAAAATAAAAAGTAAAAGGGAGAAAATATGAAAAAGTTAGCAGTTTTTTTGTCAATAGTTTGTTCGCTATTGATTGTGTCATTGACACTTTTTTCTAAAACTGTACAGGCGGAAACGTCTAAAAAAGTCGATGTGATTACGGAAGTTAAGATTCAAAATGATCAAGGTGGAGATTTAACTGAGGCCCTTGGTAGATATGATAATTTCCGACTAAATGCAAAATTTGCTATCGGGAAAAGAGGAACAGTAAAAGCCGGAGATACAACCGAAGTTAAAATCGACTCCCCAATTGATATTAAATCACAGGATTTTGAGATTAAAGATCCAAGTGGTAACTTGGTTGCCAAGGCAAAAGTTGATGCAGCTACTGGTAAAATTATCTTGACCTTTACAAAATATGTAGAAACAAAAGACGATGTATCCGGTTCATTCTTCTTTTATGCGGCAGTTAACAGAGATAAATTCCCGCAAGAAGGAGATGCTCCAGTTAAAGTAACTGTTAACAATCAAGTGAAGTTTACAGGGAAGGTAGCCAGCGGGGTTATTGGAACTGCCAAACGCTATCCTATTATCAAAACAGGTTGGGATACGGGAGACCATAAGGAACTTGGTTTCCGTATTGCTGTAAATAGAACGAATGAAGCTATCAATAATGTTGTTCTTACAGATACGATCGAATCAAAAGCGGTTTCTTATAAAGCAGGAAGTTTTAAAATTTTCAAAGGAACTTGGGAATACATCAATGGTAAATGGGAACTTAAAAATAAGCAAGACGTCACTTCTCAATATACTGTAAATGCAACAGATTCAACCTTCTCTATTAACTTTGGAAACCTTTCTGCAACAGATCAATTTTCTGTAGAGTACTTTGCAAATGTTAACTATGCAGCTGTCGATCGTGAAGTTATTAAAAACAAAGCTACACTCAAACGTGCCGGTAAAGAAGATTTTGATTCAAAAAGTAATGTAAAAATCCAAATTGCTGGTGGTGAAGGAATTGGTTATGAGTTTAGTATCAAGGTAACCAAAGTAGACGAAAAGAATGGACCACTTAAAGGTGCAAAATTCCAAGTGATTCGTCAAGCGAACGGTGAAGTGATGGGAGAATTCGAATCCAACGAAAAAGGTGAATTTTCTGTTAAGAAGCTTTTGAGAGATAAATACATTATCAAAGAAGTCTCAGCTCCGAAGGGTTATGAGTTGTCTAAGGAAGATACTGTTGTGGAAGCTGGTGAATTTAAAACAGCGGATAAACCTGTTACAAAAACGATTGTAAACAAAAAGGAAAAACCTGTAACAACAACCACAACCACAACAACTACAACAACCACTACCACAACTACTACCACAACGACCAAAGCACCGACAACGACGACTACCACGACGGAAGCACCGACGACGACCACAACAACGACGGAAGCACCGACCACCACGACTACAACAACGAAAGCACCGACGACGACAACAACGTCGACGGAAGCACCAACCACCACGACTACAACAACGAAAGCACCGACGACGACAACAACGTCGACGGAGGCACCGACCACCACGACTACAACAACGAAAGCACCGACGACGACAACTACGTCGACGAAAGCACCAACCACCACGACTACAACAACGAAAGCACCGACGACAACCACTACGTCGACAGAAGCACCGACGACAACTACTACATCGACGGAAGCTCCAACCACCACGACGACAACAACGGGAGCACCGAAAACAACTCCGGAAGTACCAGTTAGAAAACAATCGACAACAACATCTGGAATCCCAGGAGCAAAAGGCAGCAACCGCGGAGGAGGATACAGATCGCTTCTTCCGAATACAGGTGAAGTTGCAGCAACTGGACTTGTAGTCTCAGGAGTTCTTGTATTGTCAGGAGCTATTGTATTGAAACGGAAATTGTCCATGAACTAAGCAATGAGTTTCTATATCAGGGGAGAGCTTTTGCTCTCTCTTTTTTGAAAAAGGTAAATAGGAGTGAAGGGATGAAATTGTCCATATTAATAACTCTCTTGAATGAAGAGTTAGTACTACCTCAAACACATCGTGAAATTTCAAACCAGCTGGAGAAGATGTTAGATCATGAGCTCACGGATTATGAACTACTTTACATCGATGATGGGAGTAATGATAAAACATTTGAACTGATTGAAGGGTTTGCGAAAGAGAACAAACGGGTAAAATATATTCGATTTAGCCGAAATTTTGGTCGAGAGAGTGGGATTTTAGCGGGCTTTAAGTATGCAAGTGGAGATGCAGTGATGGTCATGGATGGGGATCTCCAGCATCCGCCGTATCTGATTCCCTTATTCTTAGAAGCCTATAATGAGGGCTACGATATTGTCAGTGGACAACGTACTCGTGAAGGTGAGTCTTTCATTGGAAGTTCATTTGCTCGTTTGTTTTATTTCTTGTCCAATCGTTCCATGGATGTCCATTTGACAGATGGGAAATCAGAACTACGACTGCTTAGCCGAAAAGCAATGGAAGCATTTGTATCCATGCCTGAGTATAATCGTTTTAACAAAGGTTTGTATGAGTGGATCGGATTCAAAGAAAAAGTCATCCCTTATAAGAATGAAATCCGTAAAGCTGGAAAAAGCAAATTTGGTTTTAAAAAATCATTGAACTATGCCATACAAGGGATCATTTCTTTTAATGATCGTCCTTTACGTGTATGTATTCAATTTGGTTTTATCTCCTTAGGACTGGCCCTTCTATATCTGGTGTTTGAATTGATGAAATATATTCTTTCTGCTGGGAATTATGTCAGTGGTTATTTTACGACGATAGCAGCCATTATCTTATTTAGTGGTGTTCAGTTGATTTTTATTGGGATTCTTGGAGAGTATATTGGTAAGATCTATTATGAAGTGAAGCGTCGTCCTCACTTTATTATTGAAGAAACAAATATCGAAAAAGCAAAAGAAAATCATATCGGATAAAAAAGATAGGAGAAAACATGTTAATCTGGTTTATGCGCTGGCAAGAGCTTTTGAAAAAATATCCAAAGAAGATTCTCTATGTAGCTAGTGCTCTACTTCCAATGACCATTATGCTTCTTGTGTGGGCATCAATAGGAATGTATCCCTTTGGTAATAAAAGTTTAATGGCTGTTGACTTTGGTCAGCAGTATATCAGTTTCTTTGGGCTACTAAAAAATGCTGTACTGACTGGAGATCTCTCCAGTTTGAGTTATTCATTTACCAAATCTCTTGGTGGAGATATGATTGGGGTTTTGGGTTATTATTTGATGAGCCCCTTCAATCTGATCTACATTTTAACACCACTAAAGTATTTTGGAGCTGCTGTATTCTTAACGATTTGGCTTCGTTATGGAGCCATGGGAATGTCCTTCGCCTTCCTTTTGATCAAACGCTACAAAGGATCAGTCTCTAGAAGGTGGATGGTGCCACTATTTTCAACGGCTTATGCATTATCTGGTATGATGGTTTCCTATCAGATGAATGTCATTTTCTATGATGCTATGATCCTACTTCCAATTGTCATTGTGTATCTGGAAAAACTATTAGATGGTCAGTCCCCTTATCAGTACGCCTTGGCTTTAGGCTTAACCGTCTTGCTCCAATTTTATATGGGGTATATGATCTCCATCTTTATTGTCTTGTATTCTTGCTATTATGTATCTCCAAGATTAATGGGTGAGGGAGATTTCAAGACAAGACTGAAAAACTTTAGTCTCCCCCTCTTACAGCTAGTCATTTATACCATAATCGGGATTGCGACAGCTGCTATTTTGATTCTACCGGTATTCTTTAATCTGATAGAAAGTAAAGGACAAGTCGGTGGAGGCATGACCTTCTCCTTTGCCTTCCAAATTAATCCACTAGATATTCTTGCGAAATTAGTAGTGGGAGGCTTTGATACAACTTCTGGTTGGTCTGCTGGTCCAAATTTACCCAACATCTTTATCGGCGCTTTGAGTTTTCTCGGCTATATCTTTTATTTCCAATCAAAAGAGGTCTCGAAAGCTAAAAAATGGGCTGCGGGGATTGTGACTTTAGTCTTTCTAATTTCCTTTGTGAATGAATTTGTCAGCAAGATTTGGCATATGGGTCAAAATCCAGCAGGTTTCTTCTTCCGTTTTTCTTGGCTATTTTCATTCTTTATGTTGGTCTTAGCCTACCAGGCTGTGAAGACAAAGGTGCTTATTTCAAAATGGACCAATTGTCTCATTGGCCTAGGTCTACTGTTATCAGTGGTGTATCTATATTTCCACCAATATAGCTTTATTGCAAAGACTCAGCCTAAAGCCATTACCCAATTCTTCTCAAAATTTTCTATTTTAAGTGTTCTCTTACTTGCAGCAATTATTAGCTTACTCTTTTATGCCTATTGGGAAAAATCCCAGAAGAGCCAATTGTCAAAAGCCATTCGTATGGGAGGTGCTGGTGTTCTTCTAGTAGTAGCGGCTATCCTCTTAAAAATGGGTTACTTGTTGTCGCAAGTGGGAATTACAGTGATGCTTTACTTAGCTATCTTAGGAATTCTAAACCTTCAATGGTCGCGCATATCAGTGATTGTTGTTTCGTTATTGACAATCTTTGAGTTAGGCTATAATGCCTATTTATCTCAAGTGACATTTGTTTACGATGATGTACGTAAATTTGCAGATGCTACTGTTTCAGTTAAGCGAGTAACAGATAGTGTTCAAGAAAATGCTGATCAACCATTCTACCGAATTGCAACTAATTTTGCTTATTCTAGAACGGTTCCTTCGCTGGTCTCTTATCCAGGATTAAGTACGTTTAGTTCGAGCTTGGAACGTAGTACAATGGATCATTTTGCTTACATGGGAGATCTAGGAGTTAATGCGGCGACCCAGTATGCTAATGGCACACCGTTGACAGATGCCCTGTATGGAATTCGATATTTTATGAGTACTAAAGACTGGGATCAAAAAGAGGTAGATGCACACCCTGAAAAGATGTACTCTTACCGCTTTACAGAGCGCTTTGATTTGAATCGCTACTTCTCAGACAAGGTCTATGAGGATGAACGCTATATCGTTTATAAAAATCCTAATTCTTTCCCTCTTGCCTATGGAACCAATTCTCTAGTTAGAAATATTCGTTTTGGTGTCAACAATGCCTTTGCTAATCAAAACATTATCTTGAACTCGATGGAGGGACACCAACAGGAAAACAAGGATGTAGTTGAGTACTTTAAACCTCTAGCCTTTAGTTCAATCGAGACAGAAAATGTCAAGGAAGAAAAGGTCAATAAGGAGACTGGAGAAGCAATCTATAATAGAATTGATCCTTCAAAAGAAGCTATTATTCGTTACAAGGTCATTCCTCGTACCAATAATACTTATTACTTTTTCACGCCTGTATCTCTGATCCAAAATCAAGACTATTCTGTATTGCTAAATAATAAATGGCTACTAAATGATAAAATCTTTACTCAAAGACAAATTTGGCAGTTGACGGATCAAACAGAAAATCAAGAAACAGTTATTGAATTTAGATTTAAAACAGATCATATCGATATGAGTAATGCTGGTGTCTATCGTGCGGATATCGATCAGATTCAGCAAGTACTGGATAATCGTAAAAAACAAGGTTTGCATGTGACGAAGTTTGCAAATACCCATATTGTTGGAGATGTTTCCATTACAGATGATAGCAACTATATGATGACCTCTATCCCTTATAGTGACGGATGGAAGGTGAAAGTAGATGGAAAATTTGTCCAAACAGAAAAAGCCTGGGACGCTTTCCTGTCTTTCCCAATTACAAAGGGAAATCATAAGATCGAATTTGTTTTTAGACAAAAAGGAGTTATTTTAGGGGCTCTCTTATCGATGATTTCGATAACCTATCTCATCATTCAGTTAAGACGAGAAAAGGATGAAATCAGCTCATATTAAAAAGATTCTAGTATCAAAAAAGAATAGCACCCTCGTGGGATGCTATTCTTTTTGGTATGAGTGAGATTCACTCTTATTAGTTATTTGAAATTTTACGTTTCAAGACGATTGCGCCAGATAGAATGACAACTCCTATTAGGATAGCTCCTGTTGCAGCAATTTCCCCTGTATTTGGAAGGAATCCTTTACGACGACCATTCGTTGACTTGGTCGTTCCAGAATGGTTGTTTGATGGCCCTCCTGGTGTAGTTGTTGTGCTAGCAGTAGGTGTTCCTGGTGTAGTTGTTGTGCTAGCAGTAGGTGTTCCTGGTGTAGTTGTAGTACTAGCCGTAGGTGCTTCAGTAGTTGTAGTACTAGTAGTAGTAGTCTCTTTTGTAGTTGTAGTACTAGTAGTAGGCGCTACTGTAGTCGTAGTGCTAGTAGAAGGTGCTTCAGTAGTTGTAGTGCTAGTAGAAGGCGCTTCAGTAGTCGTAGTGCTAGTAGAAGGCGCTTCAGTAGTTGTAGTGCTAGTAGAAGGTGCTACTGTAGTTGTAGTACTAGTCGTAGTACTAGTCGTAGTACTAGTCGTAGTACTAGTCGTAGTAGTTGTAGTTGTAGTGCTAGTAGTTGTGGTTGTTTTTGGTTTTTCTTTTGGGTTGACAATTGTCTTCGTTACCGCATGGTCCGTTCCGCTAAAGTCTTCAGCATTAACTGGAGTATCAGCAGTAGTAATGGTATAACCTTCAGGTGCTTGTAACTCAGTTAAGATGTATTTATCTTTTAAAAGACCATTGACTGTGATATTCCCATCTTTATCGGTCACATATTCACCGATTACTTGGTTGTTGGCTTGACGTACCACTTTGAATTTAGCTCCAGCAAGTGGTTGATTCGCGTCGCCCACTTTATGGATATGAATGGTAAAGACATAACCGACACCAGATCCACCTGCAATTTGAATGGCAGAAGCATTTAAAGCTTGTTTAATAACAACACCTTTACCTTTTAGTGTCGCCTCATTTTTTAAAACTTCTCCATCGGCAGGTGTATATTTTAAGCGAACGTCATATAAAATTTGGTATTGATCTGCTTCAGTAACATCTCCAAGGTTAACAGTGAAAGACTGACCGTCATCACTAACCGTTACCGTATGTTGGTCTGTCACATCTACTGTATCATTTAACTGCCATGAACCGTCAGTATTAGAGAAGGTTCCCTTATACACGCGAATACTACCTTTTACGTATTCTGCATTCGTAAATTGTAAATGATCTTCTACCGTAACTTCTTTAATATTTTGTTTATTTTGATTGACAGAAATTGCATATTTAATTAATGTTGGGTCTTTCTGAACATCACTTATTTTAACGAACAATTTAGGTTCTGAAATTCCAACCCCTTTGAAATTCACTTTTCCAACAATAGTTGTTTTGTTGTTAACCGTTACTTGAACCGGAACTTCTCCAGCTTCAGGATGTTTTTTATAATCTACTTGAGCGTAGAAGTAAAAAGAACCATTTGTATCAGAATGATTTTCAACATAATCAGTATATGTTAATGAAATCTTTTTATTATCCTTATCAACTGTTGCATGTGCAATAATTTGATTAGTTTGAGTGTCACGAATCTCAAAACTTTGTGAAGAAATGATTAGAGGGTCGGAAATAGAAATATCTGTCGTATCTCCTGCCTTCACATTTTTCCCAGCTAAATCATAGTTTGCATTAATTCTAAAATTCTGCCATTTTCCAACGCCGTCTTCAATATTACCTCCGTTCTCACTGGTAACATTGATATTCTTAATAGTATCCACAAACTTTCCACTAACGGTAATATTAGGCGTCTCAGCTGATGTTTTGGTTAGGCTAAGAGCGAAAAGAACCGTTAATAAAGCAAGGATAAATGTGAAAATTTTGATATTTTTTCTATTATCCATTTTATCTTCCCCTTTTTTCATAAAAATCCTATTCCCACGAAACAATATGGTAAAACTGGTTGAGATCTATATAGGCTCCGTAAGATTTACAGTTCTCCAAATTGAAACTTGAGAAAGACCTCCATATATTTGTTTTAGCAAGGAAAATATTTTAGTTTTAAAATTATTCCCTACAGGAGGCATTATAGCAAAAATGAATCTAAGTATCAAGCATTCGATCATAGTTTTTAAAAAAACAACCTAAAAATATCTATGCAAAAAATTACGAATAATAGAATTGAAAAGATGCTTCACAAAAGATAGCCACATTATAGAAGAGATAAGAATAGCTATAGAGTAAAAGAGAACTTTGATGATAAAAATGGGCAATTTGACCAAACAGAGAAATAGGGGGGTTCTGCTATTCCTAATTGAAAGGGGATATTGCAAGATCGAATTTGCTTTTAGATAAAAAGACTCTGGTATAAAAAAGAATAGCACCCCCGCGGGATGCTATTCTTTTTAGTATGAGTGAGATCCACTCTTATTAGTTATTTGAAATTTTACGTTTCAAGACGATTGCGCCAGATAGAACGATAACTCCTGTTAGGATAGCCCCTGTTGCAGCAATTTCCCCTGTATTTGGAAGGAAACCTTTGCGACGACCATTCGTTGACTTGGTCGTTCCAGAATGGTTGTTTGATGGCCCTCCTGGTGTAGTTGTAGTAGACTTAGCCGTAGTCACAGGTCCTCCTGGTGTGGTTGTAGTACTAGTAGTAGTCTCTTTTGTAGTTGTAGTACTAGTAGTAGTCTCTTTTGTAGTTGTAGTACTAGTAGTAGTCTCTTTTGTAGTTGTGGTACTAGTAGTAGGCGCTACTGTAGTTGTAGTGCTAGTAGAAGGTGCTTCAGTAGTCGTAGTGCTAGTAGAAGGTGCTTCAGTAGTCGTAGTACTAGTCGTAGGTGCTACTGTAGTTGTAGTACTAGTAGTAGGCGCTACTGTAGTCGTAGTAGTTGTAGTTGTGCTAGTAGTTGTGGTTGTTTTTGGTTTTTCTTTTGGGTTGACAATTGTCTTCGTTACCGCATGGTCCGTTCCGCTAAAGTCTTCAGCATTAACTGGGGTATCAGCAGTAGTAATGGTATAACCTTCAGGTGCTTGTAACTCAGTTAAGATGTATTTATCTTTTAAAAGACCATTGACTGTGATATTCCCATCTTTATCGGTCACATATTCCCCGATTACTTGGTTGTTGGCTTGACGTACCACTTTGAATTTAGCTCCAGCAAGTGGTTGATTCGCGTCGCCCACTTTATGGATATGAATGGTAAAGACATAACCGACACCAGAACCACCTGCAATCTGAACAGCAGCTTTGTTGAGGGCTACTTTAGTTTCTATATCTTTCCCTTTTAAGGTAGCTTGGTTACTTAAAATTTCGCCATCGGCTGGTGAGTAATTTAAGTGGACATCATACGTAATACGGTATTGATCCGTTTCACTGATATCTCCAAGATTCACAACAAATGATTGACCATTTTCACCAACAGTAACTGGATGTTCATTGGTTACATCCTTAGTATTATTAAATTGCCATTCACCATTTACATAAGACATCTCACCTTTTGTCACACGAAAACTATCTTTAACATAAGAAGCATTGGTAAATTGCAATTTGTCTTCTACTGTTACCTTTTTAATATTTTGCTTTAGTTGGTTCACAGAAATGCCATAGGAAATAGTCTTAGGATCATCTGAGTGAACCCAACTTGTTTTCTTTAAAAGGTTTGGATTACCATCACCAACACCTTTAAAGGTAACTTTACCTGCAATAGTTGTTTTGTTGTTAACCGTCACTTCAACCGGGATTTCTCCTTGTTGAGGGTGCTTCTTGAAGTCGATACGAGCGTAGAAATAAAAATTACCATGTGTATCTGAATGTTTCTCCGCATAATCCGTATAAGTTAATGAAATCTTTTTATTATCCTTATCCACTTTTGCATGAGCGATGACTTCATTGGTCTTTTCATCTTTAATATCAAAGCTTTGTGATGTAATAATCAAAGCATCTGATACAGTGATATCGGTTGTATCCCCTGCTTTAACATCCTTACCGGCTAAGTTAAAGTCGGCATTGATTCGGAATGTTGCCCATTCTCCTAATTCCCAATCAAGATTCCCACCTTCATTGTTAGACACTTGAACATTTAAAATGGTATCTACAAATTTACCAGTAATAGTTACTCCAGGTGTCTCAGCGGACGTTTTGGTCAAGCTGAGAGTGAAAAGAACCGTTAATAAAGCAAGGATAAATGCAAAAATTTTGATGTTTTTTCTATTATCCATTTTATCTTCCCCTTTTTTCATAAAAATCCTATTCCCACGAAACCATATGGTCAAACTGGTTGAGATCTGTATCCGTTCTGTAAGATCTCCAGTTTCCAAATTGAATCTTGAGAAAGGCCCCCATATATTTGTTTTAGTAAGAAAAATATTTTAGTTTTAAAATTATTCCCTATAAGAGGAATTATAGCAAAATTAAAGAGTAGATTCAACCTAAAAATAGAATTTTTTAGCACACATTGTATGTCAAATGACTCATAAAGGTTTTTTATTTTCAGAAAAAACATGAAAATTACATGCAACTTACTGACTGAAAAGGAATTTTAAAAAAATTACGAATAATAGAATTGAAGGAACGCTTTTCAAAAAAGTGATGGTATAATAGAAGAGATAGAAACTATTTAGAATGAAAGAGGAATGATGATGACAAAAATTCGTGGATTTGAACTTGTATCAAGCTATACCAATCAGGACTTGCTGCCAAAACGGGAGACGGCCCATGCGGCTGGCTATGATTTGAAGGTAGCCGAGCGCACGGTCATTGCACCAGGCGAGATCGTCCTCGTTCCAACTGGGGTCAAGGCCTATATGCAAGCGGGTGAGGTGCTCTATCTTTATGATCGTTCTTCTAATCCTCGCAAAAAGGGTCTGGTCTTGATCAACTCTGTGGGGGTTATTGATGGCGACTACTATGGTAATCCAGGAAATGAAGGCCATATCTTTGCTCAGATGAAAAATATTACCGATCAAGAAGTTGTTCTTGAAGTTGGGGAACGTGTGGTTCAGGCTGTCTTTGCACCATTTTTAATCGCAGATGGAGATGAAGCAGATGGTGTTCGTACTGGTGGATTTGGAAGTACGGGGAAATAAAGGAGAAATACGATCGCTAAGAAAAAAACGACATTTATTTGTCAAAATTGTGCCTACAATTCACCCAAATACCTAGGGCGCTGTCCCAACTGTGGTTCTTGGTCTTCCTTTGTCGAGGAGGTAGAGGTTGCAGAGGTCAAGAATGCACGGGTGTCCTTGACAGGTGAAAAGACCAAACCCATGAAACTGGCTGAGGTGACCTCCATCAATGTCCATCGAACTAAGACCGAGATGGAGGAATTTAACCGTGTGCTTGGAGGCGGTGTCGTCCCAGGAAGTCTCGTCCTCATCGGGGGAGACCCTGGGATTGGAAAATCAACCCTGCTCCTGCAAGTATCGACCCAACTGTCTCAAGTGGGAACGGTCCTCTATGTTAGTGGCGAGGAGTCAGCCCAGCAGATCAAACTTCGGGCAGAGCGTTTGGGGGATATTGACAGTGAGTTTTACCTCTATGCTGAGACCAATATGCAGAGCGTGCGAGCAGAGGTAGAGAAAATCCAGCCTGACTTTCTCATCATCGACTCTATCCAGACCATTATGTCTCCTGAGATTTCAGGGGTACAAGGGTCGGTTTCTCAGGTGCGGGAAGTGACAGCTGAACTCATGCAGCTGGCCAAAACCAATAACATTGCCATCTTTATCGTTGGACACGTAACAAAGGAAGGAACCTTGGCAGGTCCTCGGATGCTGGAACACATGGTGGATACGGTGCTTTACTTTGAAGGGGAACGTCACCATACCTTCCGGATCCTGAGAGCGGTCAAGAACCGTTTTGGCTCGACCAATGAGATTGGGATCTTTGAGATGCAGTCAGGTGGACTGGTCGAAGTCCTCAATCCGAGTCAAGTTTTCCTAGAAGAGCGTTTAGACGGTGCGACTGGTTCGTCCATCGTGGTGACCATGGAGGGAACCCGTCCGATTCTTGCAGAAGTGCAGGCCTTGGTGACACCGACCATGTTTGGGAATGCCAAGCGGACGACAACGGGGCTTGATTTTAATCGAGCTAGTTTGATTATGGCTGTTTTGGAGAAACGGGCAGGTCTCTTGCTCCAAAATCAGGATGCCTACCTTAAGTCTGCAGGTGGTGTCAAATTAGATGAACCTGCGATTGACTTAGCGGTTGCCGTTGCCATTGCCTCGAGCTATAAGGACAAGCCAACCAACCCGCAGGAGTGTTTTGTTGGAGAGTTGGGCTTGACAGGAGAGGTCCGTCGGGTCAATCGGATTGAGCAGCGGATCAATGAAGCGGCTAAGCTCGGTTTCACAAAAATCTATGTACCGAAAAATTCACTGACAGGGATCACGACACCATCCGAAATTCAAGTGGTTGGTGTGACGACTCTGAGTGAAGTCTTAAAGAAAGTATTTTAATAGTAGAAAAGGCCAAGATGCAAACGCTGAGGGCCTTTTTTCCGGTGTGACAAATCTTAAAGGCTCGTTTCTGACAGGACAGGTAGATTGTGGTACAATAATAGATAATTTGAATCTCAAAGGAAATGAAGGAGTGGCTATGACCTATTTTGATAATTTTTTAAAAGCCAACCAAGCCTATGTTGGCTTGCACGGAGATCTCCATCTACCGATCAAGCCTAAAACAAAAGTGGCCATTGTGACCTGTATGGATTCTCGTCTTCACGTGGCACCAGCTCTTGGTCTTGCCTTGGGAGACGCCCACATTTTGCGGAATGCTGGAGGGCGCGTGACCGAAGATATGATTCGCTCGCTCGTGATCTCTCAGCAACAGATGGGAACTCGCGAAATCGTGGTCCTGCACCATACGGATTGCGGGGCACAAACCTTTGAAAATGAGCCCTTCCGTCAGTATCTCAAGAAGGAACTCGGAGTAGACGTGGGGGACCGGGATTTCCTTCCCTTCCAGGACGTGGAAGAGAGTGTCCGAGAGGATATGGAGATCTTGAAAGCTTCCCCTTTGATTCCAGAGGATGTGAAGATTTCCGGAGCCGTATACGATGTCAATACTGGCTTGATTTCAGAAGTAAAATAAAGAAGAAAAGCTGTGATAGATCCCTATTTATGGATCTACTATGGCTTTTTTTGTTGTTTAAATTAAGTGTACCGATTGGGAAAAAAATTCAAAAACAGAGGGGGTGGGGGTATAGAATTCGGGGAAATATTAAAAATAAAACAATTTAATTACAACAAATTGACAAAATATGTCTATAATATTACAATTTGGTTTGTATCATGGAATCATGAAATATGAAAAAGGAGATCCTATCAAATGAAGGATGTATTTAATAGACGCCAGCGTTTTTCCTTGCGGAAGTATAGCATTGGCGTTTGTTCTGTTCTCTTAGGGACAGCTCTTTTCGCTGCAGGTGCCAATACGGCTTCTGCGGATGAAGCAACTACCCCTTCAGGTGCATCGACGTCGGCTTCGACGGAGTCTGCATCTGATAGCACAGTAGCAGCTGAAACAGCTGCCTCTTCTACTGAAGCTTCTTATAAAGCTACAGAAACGAAAGTCGATCAAGCAAATACAGGTGCTGCGCAGGAAGTCAAAGAGCAATCTGAGGCTAAAAAAGCAGCAGCTAAAGCTGAGGAAGCAGCAAAATCAGCTCCGAAAGCTGAAGAAGCTGTAAAACCGCTAAACGTTGGTTCATTGCCAGAAACCGCTCTACCAGTTACAAATAAGGCAGAGTTAAGCTCTAAACCAGCCTCTACACCAGCGGCGACTACAGCCTCTACACCAGCACCAGCAACTTCAACTCGTGCTGCAGCTAGTCAAAGCTCGGAAGCAGCAACTGCAAGTGAAGCTGCTCGAGTAGCCCTCAAACCTACAGCGCAACCAGCCTCACTTCGTGGTACTGAAGCTCCTAAAGCAGATCAAGCAGCAGCTGAAGATCGCAGTGCAGTACTTGATCGTGCCGCAACTGATATGACGAACGGCGGAGCTTTGGCATCAGGTCGTAGCCGTCGTAACCGTCGTGCTTTGACAGACCACAACAACCAACCTATTGATGTTGAAACGACTTTGAAAACTGATGAAGAAGCAACTCCTACTATGGATGATCCAAATGGGTCAGGTGTTTCATCTCAATCTGTACCAGCTGGTTATGAAAGAAAAGAAGGTGACTTCTATACATACGGTATCTGGGATTTAACGAAGTTTAACGAACGTTATCATACGAACTATTATGCACGTGCCTATAAGAGTTTTGATAATTCAACGGATACAACAGTTGAATTGATTAATAAAAATACGGGCGCTGTTGTTGAAACTAGGAAAATTACTGCTTCAAGTGGTGTCCAAAAATTCACAACTACAACTGCTGCATCGAACGGAGAATTGACTTTCCAAGTAGATTACAATGAAGGTAGGGGAGCTGCTGCTGATAAAACAGATAAACCATTTATTCAAAATGGGTATGAAGTTGGAGCAGCTATCAAAGCCTTAGTTGCTGCTGGTCATACCTTAACTCCAGCAGAGAAAACTCGTTACGATGCGGTTTATAATGCTCGTACGACAACGGATATTATCAACGTTGTTGAACCAGCTTATAACGGTCGTACTATCACAGATTCAAATGACAAAATCCCTGTCACTGTCAATCAAAAAACGCTTTATAAAGTAGTTGATAAAAACAACCCAACTTATGATCCTAATAAAACGGATAAAACTGCACAGACTTATAAACCTAACGGGAATGAAGTAGAACTTGCAAGTTATTCAATAACAGCTATGGAAGGTCAAAACTTCACTGCTTCTGGTGAACGTCAGTTTGTGAATTATAAACTTTATCAGACAGCTGATGCGAATGAAAAGACTGGTTATGTCAGCAAGCCTTACACTGTAGGTACCAGATTTATGGACGCTGAGCGTGCAGGAATCAAACGTATCAAGGAAATCGTAGGTGAAGATGGTACTGTAGTTATCCGTGTTTATCTTTTAGATCCAAGACAACAAAACAAACGTTCAGATGGTACATTGAATACTGACGGTTATATGCTTTTAGCAGAAACTGAACCAATTAAACCAGGGCAAGCCAATACAAAGGAATTGGTGGTTAAAAAGACACCGCTTCGTACGATTGCTTTCAGAGGTAATGATGGCGTCAACCATCCAAATGGTATTGAAGTTCCATTTGACTTCCAAGACGCTGCCGGTTATGTCCCTAAAAAGACGGTATTTGTTCCATTCTTGGGAGATAATATTGGTCACCTTTCTCCAAATGCCCAATTAGAGCGTGGAGTAAAAGGTATTGGTACCAACGTTGACTTGCTCAACACCTTAGTTCCTTACAAACAACCTGTTTACTACTATGTAAAACCAGAGCCTGTAACAGTCACTCCAGAAGTTGAAAAACAATTGGAAGGACGTACCCTTGTAAATGGTGAATTTAGCTTTAAGATTAAGGAAAAATCTTCTGCACCTGGTGTGGAAGAAACTGTTACAAACCAAAATGGTAAAGCAACCTTCTCTAAATTGACATTTGATAAAGTAGGTACTTATACATACACCATCACTGAGTTACGTGGCAAAGACGCAAATGTTGACTACGATGACATGGAAGTGACCATGACTGTCACGGTTACTCAAAATGCTGCGGGTGATTTGCAAGCGGCTGTGAAATACAGTGCTGAAGGCGGATATAAAATAAGCGCGGATGACAAAATCTTTAACAACTACGTTGTCGCCCCTGTTAAGACAAAATTCGACTTCACCAAAGCTCTTGCAGGTCGTGCACTTAAAAATGGTGAGTTCAGTTTCCAATTGAAAGATGAGAACGGAACTGTTCTTCAAACGAAGACTAACAATGCTAGTGGTGTGATCGCCTTTGACGATTTGACATTCACAAAAGCTGAAGTTGGTGTCCATCATTACACTGTAGAAGAAGTTGTTCCGGCACACAAAGAAGCTGGCATGACTTATGACCCAATGAAAGCTGCAGTAACCATCACTGTTACTAAAGATGGTCATGTTCTTAAAGCAGTTAATACGCTTCCAGCAGACACTGAATTCAACAATACCTTCACTCCTACCGCAACCCAAGCACAATTCCGCTTCACAAAACGTTTGGAAGGTAAGACTCTTGAAGCCAATGCCTTCACATTCGAATTGGTTGAAAATGGCAATGTGATCCAAACTAAACAAAATGCGGCTGATGGATCAATCCAATTCGATGCAATCTCATACGCTGCTACAGGTACACATACTTATACTGTACGTGAAAAAGCTGGAACAGATACCAACATCGATTATGATCCAATGAACGCTGTTGTGACTGTTAACGTCACAAAAGATGCTCAAACAGGTCTTTTGAACGCAGCTGTTACAATGCCAGCAGATACTGAATTCAACAACTTTGCTGTTGCACCAGTTAAGACCAAGTTCAACTTCTCTAAAGCACTTGCAGGTCGTGCCCTTAAAGATGGTGAGTTCACTTTCCAATTGAAGGATGCCAACGGAACTGTACTTCAAACTAAGACTAACAATGCTAGTGGTGTGATCGCCTTTGACGATTTGACATTCACAAATGCTCAAGTTGGTACTCACAAGTACACTGTTGAAGAAGTTCGTGGTTCAGAAACTGGTATGCAATATGACCCAATGAAAGCTGCAGTAACCATTACTGTTACTAAAGACGGTCATGTTCTTAAAGCGGTTAATACGCTTCCAGCAGATACTGAATTCAACAATACTTTCACTCCTGCTGCAACCCAAGCACAATTCCGCTTCACAAAACGTTTGGAAGGTAAGACTCTTGAAGCCAATGCCTTCACATTCGAATTGCTTGAAAATGGCAATGTGATCCAAACGAAACAAAACGCAGCGGACGGTTCAATCCAATTCGATGCAATCTCATACGCTGCTGCAGGTACACATACTTACACTGTACGTGAAAAAGCTGGAACAGATACCAACATCGATTATGATCCAATGAACGCTGTTGTGACTGTTAACGTCACAAAAGATGCTCAAACAGGTCTTTTGAACGCAGCTGTTACAATGCCAGCTGATACTGAATTCAACAACTATGTTGTTGCTCCAGTTGTGACCAAGTTCGACTTCACTAAGAAGTTGGCGGGTCGCGCCCTTAAAGCAGGTGAATTCAGCTTCGTATTGAAAGATGCTGCTACAGGTGCAGTTGTTGAAACTGTACAAAATGATGCTGCTGGTAACGTATCCTTCTCTAACTTGTCATTTGACAATACAAAAGTTGGAGCACACGTCTACACTGTAGAAGAAGTCATTCCAGCTAATAAAGAATTTGGTATGACTTACGATGCCATGAAAGCAACTGTTACAGTGACAGTAGCTAAGAATGGTCATTCATTGACAACTGTTACCAATGTATCTTCAACAGGTGGTAAAGACGCCAACGGTAATGCTACTGACGGTACTGCCGATAAAGAATTCAACAACAAAGTAACACCGCCAGAAACACCTAAATTCCAACCAGAAAAATTCGTTGTAAGCAAAGAAAAATACGATGTTACTGGTAGAAAATTGATGGATGATGACGATGAGTTGACAGATGAATACGCTGAAACTAACGCGAATCCATATGCTGATGGTGTTGCCAACAACGAACCAGAAAACTTGAATACCAAGACTGTTAAACGTGGTTCTAAATTGGTTTACCAAGTATGGCTTGATACAAATCAATTTACTGAAGCAAACAACGTTCAATACGTTGGTGTATCTGATACATACGATGCTGATAAATTGACAGTGAACGCTTCAGACATCAAGGCTTACGATTCAGTTACTGGTGCAGATGTGACGAACAAGTTCGACATCAAAGTTGAAAATGGTACCATCACTGCAACTTCTAAAGAAGAATTTATCAAAGATAAAGTAAACAACCCAGTTATCGACACTACTAAGTTCGAATTTGGTCGTTACTATAAATTTGATATCCCAGCAACTGTTAAAACATCTGTTGCGGCTGGTGCTGATATTGAAAATACAGCCAACCAAACAGTTCACGTTTACAACCCAGTAAGCAAGACAGTTGAAAAACCAAACAAACCAACACAAAAACGTGTCAACAGTGTTCCAATTCCACTTGATCTTAAATTCACGAAGACTCTTGCTGGACGTACGCTTCAAGCTAACGAATTCGAATTTATCTTGAAGAAAAATGGTACAGAAGTTGAACGTGTTCACAATGATGCAAGTGGTAAAGTAAACTTCAAGACACTTGAGTTTGGTCGCGATGATCTTGGTAAGACTTACAACTACACTGTAGAAGAAGTTCGTGGTGCTGATAGTACCGTTACTTACGACCCAATGGTTGCGACTGTGAAAGTTGTGGTTTCTCACGACGGTACAGCTAAAGCAATCGTAGCAACTGTTACAGATGCTGCTGATAAAGAATTTAACAATACCGTAACACCTCCAACAGAACCTAAGTTCCAACCAGAGAAATACGTTGTATCTAAAGCGAAATTCGATATCACAGGTACGAAGCTCGTTGATGACGATTCTGAATTGACAGATAAATATGGTGAAACAAACACAAACCCATATGTCGATAATACAAACAACAACGAAGCTGAAAACTTGAATACTAAGACAGTTGAACGTGGATCTAAACTTTACTACCAAGTATGGTTGGATACAACTAAGTTTGACGCAAACAACAAAGATAACATCCAAACAGTTGGTATCTCAGATGACTTTGACGAAACTAAGTTGAATGTTACTGCATCTGAAATCAAGGCTTACGATTCAGTCACTGGTGCAGATGTTACTAACAAGTTCGATATTGCTATTAATAACGGTATTGTGACAGCTAACCTGAAAGCAGGCTTCACGAAGTCACTTGGCGACGCTGAAAATACTCAAGTAATCGATACAACTAAGTTCGAATTTGGCCGCTACTATAAATTTGATATTCCAGCAACAGTGAAAGACGATGTCGTAGCTGGTGCTGATATTGAAAACAAAGCAGCGCAAGTTGTGAACTATTATGACCCAACTCATAAATCTGTAACACCAAAAGAAAAACCAACTGAAAAACGTGTCAACAGTGTTCCAATCTCAGTAGAATTCAACTTCACTAAGAAATTGGAAGGCCGTGCGTTGAAAGCTGGTGAATTCACATTCGAGTTGAAAGATAGCGACAATGTTGTCATCGCAACGACAACCAACGACGCAGACGGTAACTTCAAGTTCGTACCAGTTGATTACACAAACAAAGCTGGTGAAACTGTCACAGCCCTTAAATATAAGAAGGGTCAAGAAGGTACTTACACTTACACTGTAACAGAGGTGAAAGGTACAGACTCAACTGTCACTTACGACCCAATGGCTGCAGTAGTAACAGTTAAAGTCAGTCACGATGGTACTGCGAAAGCCTTGATCACAAACGTGACAGATCCTGCCGATAAAGAATTCAACAACCGTGTCACTCCACCAACAGAACCTAAGTTCCAACCAGAGAAATACGTTGTTTCTAAAGCAAAATTCGATATCACAGGTACGAAGCTCGTTGATGACGATTCTGAATTGACAGATAAATATGGTGAAACAAACACCAATCCATATGTCGACAATACAAACAACAACGAAGCTGAAAACTTGAATACTAAGACAGTTGAACGTGGATCTAAACTCTACTACCAAGTATGGTTGGATACAACTAAGTTTGACGCAAACAACAAAGATAACATCCAAACAGTAGGTATCACAGATAACTACGACAAGGATAAATTGACTGTAACTGCATCAGACATCAAGGTTTACGATTCAGTTACTGGTGCAGATGTAACAACTAAATTCGATATCTCTGATAACAATGGTGTTCTGACAGCTAACCTGAAAGCAGGCTTCACTAAGTCACTTGGCGACGCTGAAAATACTCAAGTAATCGATACAACTAAGTTCGAATTTGGACGCTACTATAAATTTGATATCCCAGCAACAGTGAAAGACGATGTCGCAGCTGGTGCCGATATTGAAAACAAAGCAGCTCAAGTTGTGAACTACTACAACCCAACAACTAAGAAGGTTGAAAAACCAAACAAACCAACTGAAAAACGTGTCAACAGTGTTCCAATCTCAGTAGAATTCAACTTCACTAAGAAATTGGAAGGTCGTGCGTTGAAAGCTGGTGAATTCACATTCGAGTTGAAAGATAGCGACAATGTTGTCATCGCAACGGCAACCAACGACGCAGACGGTAACTTCAAGTTCGTACCAGTTGATTACACAAACAAAGCTGGTGAAACTGTCACAGCCCTTAAATATAAGAAGGGTCAAGAAGGTACTTACACTTACACTGTAACAGAGGTGAAAGGTACAGACTCAACTGTCACTTACGACCCAATGGCTGCAGTGGTAACGGTTAAAGTCAGTCACGATGGTACTGCGAAAGCCTTGATCACAAACGTGACAGATCCTGCCGATAAAGAATTCAACAACCGTGTCACTCCACCAACAGAACCTAAGTTCCAACCAGAGAAATACGTTGTTTCTAAAGCAAAATTCGATATCACAGGTACGAAGCTCGTTGATGACGATTCTGAATTGACAGATAAATATGGTGAAACAAACACCAATCCATATGTCGATAATACAAACAACAACGAAGCTGAAAACTTGAATACCAAGACAGTTGAACGTGGATCTAAACTTTACTACCAAGTATGGTTGGATACAACTAAGTTTGATGCAAACAACAAAGATAACATCCAAACAGTAGGTATCACAGATAACTACGACAAGGATAAATTGACTGTAACTGCATCAGACATCAAGGTTTACGATTCAGTTACTGGTGCAGATGTAACAACTAAATTCGATATCTCTGATAACAATGGTGTTCTGACAGCTAACCTGAAAGCAGGCTTCACTAAGTCACTTGGCGACGCTGAAAATACTCAAGTAATCGATACAACTAAGTTCGAATTTGGACGCTACTATAAATTTGATATCCCAGCAACAGTGAAAGATGATGTCGCAGCTGGTGCTGATATTGAAAACAAAGCAGCTCAAGTTGTGAACTACTACAACCCAACAACTAAGAAGGTTGAAAAACCAAGCAAACCAACTGAAAAACGTGTTAACAGTGTTCCAGTTCCACTTGATCTTAAATTCACGAAATCTCTTGAAGGTCGTCAATTGAAAGATCAAGAATTCACATTCGTTCTTAAGAAAGATGGCAATGTTGTCGAAACAGTCAAGAATGATGCGACTGGTAAGGTTAACTTCACTCAACTTAAGTTTGGTAAAGATGATCTTGGTAAGACTTACAACTACACTGTAGAAGAAGTGAAGGGAACAGATGCAACCGTTACATACGATACAATGAAAGCAACTGTAGCAATCACAGTATCACACGACGGTACAGCTAAAGCCCTTGTAGCAACTGTAGGTGCAATTGCTGATAAAGAGTTTAACAACCGTGTAACTCCTCCAGAAGAACCTAAGTTCCAACCAGAGAAGTATGTATTGAATGCAGAGAAATTCTCAATCACTGATAACAAGCTTCTTGATGACGATTCTGAATTGGCTGATAAGTACGCAGATACAAATGCCAACCCATATGTGGATGGTACTGCCAACAACGAAGCTGAAAACATCAATACGAAGACTGTTAACCGTGGCGACAAGTTGGTTTACCAAGTATGGTTGGATACAACTAAATTTGACGCAGCTAACAAGGACAACATCCAATCAGTAGGAATCTCAGATGACTACGATGAAGCTAAGTTGGAACTTGATTCTACTAAGATCAAAGCTTACGACTCGGTAACAGGTGATGATGTCACTTCTAAATTCGATATCGCTGTGAACAATGGTGTGCTTACTGCGACTCTTAAAGATGGCTTCACGAAGTCACTTGGCGATGCAGAAAACACTCAAATCATTGATACAACTAAATTCGCCTTCGGACGTTACTACAAGTTCGACATCCCAACAACAGTTAAAGCTGATGTTCCTGGCGGTGTGGATATCGAAAATACAGCGGCTCAAGTAGTGAACTACTACAACCCAACAACGAAGAAGGTTGAAAAACCAAATAAACCAACTGAAAAACGTGTGAACAACGTACCAGTTGACGTGGAATTCAACTTCACTAAACGTTTGGAAGGTCGTGAGCTTAAGGCTAACGAATTCAGCTTCGTTCTTAAAGATTCAGCAGGTAAAGTTCTTGAAACAGTAAGCAACGATGCGGCTGGTAACGTTAAATTCTCTAAACTTGAATTCAAGAAAGGCCAAGAAGGCGTTCACAACTACACTGTAGAAGAAGTGAAGGGAACAGACGCAACTGTCACTTATGATACGATGAAAGCGAATGTAACAGTAACCGTTTCACATGACGGAACTGCTAAACTTCTCGTAGCGAAAGTTGGCGAAATTGCGGATAAAGAATTCAACAATACTGTTCGTCCTCCAGAAGAACCTAAGTTCAACCCTGAAAAATATGTTGTTTCTGAAGCGAAATTTGACGTAACAGGTACAAAACTCGTTGACGATGATAAAGAATTGGCAAACAAGGTTGCGGATACAAACGCTAACCCTTACGCTGATGATGCATCAAACAACGAATTGGAAAACTTGAATACTAAGTCAGTGAAACGTGGTCAAAAACTTTACTACCAAGTATGGTTGGATACTACTCAATTTGACGCGAACAACAAGGATAACATCCAAACAGTTGGTATCACAGATGACTTCGATGAAACTAAGTTGACTGTGAATGCTTCAGACATCAAGGCTTACGATTCAGTATCAGGCGCAGATGTTACATCTAAGTTCGATATCTCAATCGCTAACGGTGTGATCACAGCTAACCTGAAAGATGGCTTCACTAAGTCACTTGGCGACGCTGAAAATACTCAAATCATTGACACGACTAAGTTCGAGTTTGGACGCTACTACAAGTTTGATATTCCAGCAACTGTTAAATTGGACGTTAAAGGCGGAGTAGATATCGAAAATACTGCGGCTCAAGTTGTGAACTACTATAACCCAACAACTAAGAAGGTTGAAAAACCAAACAAACCAACTGAAAAACGTGTAAATAGTGTTCCAGTTGACATCGAATTCAACTTCACTAAACGTTTGGAAGGTCGTGAGCTGAAAGCCAACGAATTCAGCTTCGTGCTTAAAGATTCAGAAGGTAAAGTTGTTGAAACAGTAAGCAACGATGCGGCTGGTAACGTTAAATTCTCTAAACTTGAATTCAAGAAGGGTCAAGAAGGCGTACACAAGTACACTGTAGAAGAAGTGAAGGGAACAGACGCAACTGTCACTTACGATACGATGAAAGCGAATGTAACAGTAACCGTTTCACATGACGGAACTGCTAAACTTCTCGTAGCGAAAGTTGGCAATATTGCGGATAAAGAATTCAACAATACTGTTCGTCCTCCAGAAGAACCTAAGTTCAACCCTGAAAAATATGTTGTTTCTGAAGCGAAATTTGACGTAACAGGTACAAAACTCGTTGACGATGATAAAGAATTGGCAAACAAGGTTGCGGATACAAATACCAACCCTTACGCTGATGATGCATCAAACAACGAATTGGAAAACTTGAATACTAAGTCAGTGAAACGTGGTCAAAAACTTTACTACCAAGTATGGTTGGATACTACTCAATTTGACGCGAACAACAAGGATAACATCCAAACAGTTGGTATCACAGATGACTACGATGAAACTAAGTTGACTGTGAATGCTTCAGACATCAAGGCTTACGATTCAGTATCAGGCGCAGATGTTACATCTAAGTTCGATATCTCAATCGCTAACGGTGTGATTACAGCTAACCTGAAAGATGGCTTCACTAAGTCACTTGGCGACGCTGAAAATACTCAAATCATTGATACTACTAAGTTCGAGTTTGGACGTTACTATAAATTTGATATTCCAGCAACAGTGAATGCAGACGTTCCTGGTGGTGCAGATATTGAAAATACAGCAGCTCAAGTTGTGAACTACTACAACCCAACAACTAAGAAGGTTGAAAAACCAAACAAACCAACTGAAAAACGTGTAAATAGTGTTCCAGTTGACATCGAATTCAACTTCACTAAACGTTTGGAAGGTCGTGAACTGAAAGCTAACGAATTCAGCTTCGTGCTTAAAGATTCAGAAGGTAAAGTTGTTGAAACAGTAAGCAACGATGCGGCTGGTAACGTTAAATTCTCTAAACTTGAATTCAAGAAGGGTCAAGAAGGCGTTCACAACTACACTGTAGAAGAAGTGAAGGGAACAGACGCAACTGTCACTTACGATACGATGAAAGCGAATGTAACAGTAACCGTTTCACATGACGGAACTGCTAAACTTCTCGTAGCGAAAGTTGGCGAAATCGCGGATAAAGAATTCAACAATACTGTTCGTCCTCCAGAAACTCCTGATTTCAATCCAGAGAAATACATCTTGAACGAATCCAAATTCGATCTTACAGGTGTGAAACTTCTCGACGATGATAGTGAGTTGAAGAATAAGGTGGCAGACACAAATGCCAACCCATATGCGGACGGAACTGCCAACAACGAAGCTCAAAATATCAATACGAAGACACTCAAGAAAGGTGATAAAGTATACTACCAAGTATGGTTGGATACAACTAAATTCACTGAAGCACACAATATTCAATCTGTTGGTGTGACAGATAAATATGATAGCGAAAACTTGAATATCAACGTAGCAGATATTAAAGCATACGACTCTATAACAGGAGAAGATGTAACAGCTAAGTTTGACATCAAGCTTGAAAATGGTCTCATCACTGCAACATCTAAAGCAGATCTTACTAAGTCTCTTGGTGATGCAGAAAATACCCAAGTCATCGACACAACTAAGTTGGCCTTTGGACGTTACTACAAGTTTGAAATTCCTGCAGAAATTAAACAAAGTGCACAAGATGGTGTGGACATTGAAAATACTGCATCTCAAACAGTTCACCAATATGACCCAACTCATAAGACAGTGAACAAGCCAAACAAACCAACTGAAAAACGTGTTGTAAATCTTCCGGTTAAGGTACAATTCCAATTCACTAAGAAATTGGAAGGACGCACATTGAAAGCTGGTGAATTCAGCTTCGTTCTAAAAGACGAAAAAGGCAATGTGATCGAAACTGTGAAGAATGACGCAGCTGGTAAGATTACCTTCTCAAATCTTGAGTTCAAACGTGGTGAAGAAGGAACTCACCTCTACCATGTAGAAGAAATTCGTGGTACAGATTCTAGCGTTGTTTACGATAAGATGGTTGCGACCGTTGGTATCGTGGTGAATAAAGAAGGTAAGGTATTAGTGGCTACTACTAAGTTGCCAGAAGATACAGAGTTTAACAACACTGTTATTCCGCCAACAACACCGCCTAATACACCACCAACACCACCAACAACACCGCCAACAACACCGCCAACAACACCGCCAACTCCTCCAACGCCACCAACAACACCGCCAACTCCTCCAACGCCACCAACAACACCACCAACGACTCCTCCAACACCACCAACACCAACAACTCCACCGGCTCCAGGACTTCCTAACACTGGTGAAGAACAATCAGTATCAGCTGCATTGTTAGGTGCTGCACTTGGTATGGTTGGACTTGCTGGACTTGCAAAACGCAAGAAACGTGAAGACTAAAATTGAGGAGACATCAACAATTTTGTAGATGAGGCGACAATTTTAGATCCAAGACGAAGAGGCTTTGCTCGAAAGAGCAGGGCCTCTTTGTTATTGAAAAAATAACAAAATATACAGGTAAATAGTAAAATTTTTTAGAAATTCTGTAACTAGTTTCAGAAAATTTTCATTGACTAGCAGGCGATAAAACAGTATACTAGAAAAGCAATTTGAAGTTTCAAACTGCCGGCAACAAGGGGAATGAATCCGCTTTGAATTGGAAAAGAGTAGGGTTTGGAGTGGAAGAACTTCACACCCTTATTGTCGTCAGTTACCCTATTCAAGCAAGGTCTGTGATACAAACGCAGGCCTTTATTTTTTGCATAATTATAAATGTTCACAGAATTCTTTTTTCTTCGGTTTCTCAGTATGATTCTCTTGATTTCGAAAAAGCAGATGATTCAAGAAATATTGTGAATTTTTTATAGGCTCTCTTCCATATTTGTGTTACAATAAAACTATTATTATCGAAGGGAGACACTATGATTAATTCAATTGTTTCACAAGGCTTGATCTGGGCCATTCTTGGTTTGGGGATCTTTATGACCTTCCGAATTCTAGATTTTCCAGATATGACGACAGAAGGTTCCTTCCCATTGGGAGGAGCGATGGCGGTGACATTGATCACCAAGGGGGTCAATCCCTTGGTGGCAACCTTAGCTGCCATTGGAGCAGGGTGCTTGGCGGGACTTGTGACCGGTCTTCTCTACACCAAGGGGAAAATCCCAACACTTTTATCGGGGATCCTCGTGATGACATCGTGTAACTCGGTTATTCTCTTTGTCATGCAACGGGCCAATCTGGGGCTTTTGGGTTATAAAAAAATCCAAGACTTTCTTCCCCTTGCTAGTGGCCTCAATGAAATCCTGGTTGGTTTGATCTTTGTGGGTCTCGTGATTCTCGGTTTGATTTTCTTCTTGGATACACGCTTAGGCCAAGCTTATATCGCGACAGGAGATAATCCTGATATGGCGAAAAGTTTTGGGATCAATACGGACCGAATGGAACTGATGGGTTTGGTGATTTCAAATGGAATTATTGCCCTTTCTGGTGCGCTGATGGCCCAGCAAGAAGGCTATGCAGATGCATCACGTGGGATCGGGGTCATCGTTATTGGACTTGCTAGCCTTATTATTGGAGAGGTCCTCTTTTCAAATGTCACCTTGACGGAGCGTCTACTCAGTATTGCAATTGGTTCCATCGCCTACCAATTTTTGATCTGGGCTGTGATCGCCCTTGGCATCAATACCAGTTACATTCGAATCTTCAGTGCCTTGATCTTGGCTATCTGCCTGATGATTCCAACCTTTAAAGGAAAAATCATGAAAGGAGCGAAATTCAGTAAATGACAGCAGTTGTAGAATTAAAAAATGTAACCAAAGCTGTGAGCAATGGGATGAATGAAGAAAAAGTCATTCTGGATGATGTCTCCTTGGAAATTCGAGAGCATGATTTCATCACGATTTTGGGGGGCAATGGAGCTGGGAAATCAACCCTTTTTAATACGATTGCAGGGACCCTTCCAGTGAGCAGTGGAAAGATCTATATTCTGGGGGAAGATGTGACCAATTACTCTCCTGAAAAGAGAGCCAAGTATCTATCACGGGTCTTTCAAGATCCAAAAATGGGAACAGCACCTCGGATGACAGTAGCTGAAAACCTCTTGGTAGCAAAGTTCCGTGGAGAAAAACGGGGCTTGATTCCGCGTCATTTGGCGAGCTATAAAGAAGAGTTTCAAACAGTTCTTGCTAAGATCGGCAATGGCTTAGAAAAGCATATCGATACAGCGGTTGAATTTCTTTCAGGGGGACAACGCCAGGCGTTGAGTCTGTTGATGGCGACACTGAAACGTCCAGAACTCTTATTACTAGACGAACACACAGCCGCCTTGGATCCAAAAACGAGTCAGGCTCTGATGACTTTGACAGATGAATTTGTGAAACAAGACGCCCTCACAGCCCTTATGATCACCCACCATATGGAAGATGCGTTGAAATATGGAAATCGCTTGATTGTCATGAAAGACGGGCACATCATCCAAGACCTCAACCAAGAAGAAAAAGCTCAAATGAGCATCGCAGACTACTATCAATTGTTTGAGAAAGAATAAGATACAAAGCCCGTAAAATGCAAGGTGAAAATAGGAAATTCTTGTAGTGAGCCATGCTCGCAAGAGAATTTATCTTTTTCACACAGCATTTAGGGCGTGTTCAATTCGTGTAACGGCAAGTACTATGGTACCTTGCCTACACGACTCACTAACTCCTCAGGTGGATGGTATCGATCCACCTTCGTCCTGTCGCATTCTGCTAAGATACAAAGGGCGTAGCGGATACAGTCAAAATAGGGAGTAGGACAGAAGCAATATGATTTATGAATGCTTCGTCGTTCTACTTCCTTTTTATTTTCTAAAAAACAAATGATAGCTTATAAATATACTATATGGATTGAACGGGGTGCTTTATAAAAGGGAGAACTCTTATAAATAGTGCTTTAAAAAACCGTATAAAAATAGAAACTAGTTTCAGGTGGAATCGCTTGCTAAAGAGAAGAAGGAGACGTATAATATAAATAGAAGGATAAAGAAGGGACTGGTCACCATGACTGATCAAGATTATTAGTGGTTACTTCGTTTTAGGTCTGTTTTTCTGACATTTGTTGATGCTCTTTTCTAAAAGAGCCGTTGGGCTGTGTATCGAATCGATTGGACAGTCGGGCAAGCCTGCTAAGTTTGTCGGATCATATGAGAAAACGTGGAAATAGTTGGTAGAAGCTTTTGTGAAGGTTTTCAAACTTCAATGTGTCCAATCGAACATTTATTGAAATGTAGGATTGCAAAGAAAACCTCTGGTATTTTACAAAAATACTATTACATGAAATAAACGTCAAAAAACATTGTTGTATTAGCCGAAAGGTTAATGGCACCATGTCGGAAAAACAGACCTGGCCTCTAGTCCCGTAAGACTGGAGGCCCTTCCTATTCGCAAACTCAAAAAGGAGGTGAGAGGATGGGGTTGTCGTATGCACAAGACTACAGTTGCAGAGATCATTTTAGAAAGAGAGCGTTGGAGCGCTTTGGAGTGGATGATCAACACCTGAAACGTTGGATCAATCAACACCTGCCCTCTCTCTCGCCTTATGAGAGTGATGTGCTCCAACCTGCTGATACAAAAACTTATGTATCGAGTGATGGTGTCATCTTTGTCTGTAACATCAAAAGCCGAGAATTTATCACTTGCTTTAAGGCAGTGAACTACCAGGAAAACAGTGAGGAAGACGAGGCTTATACAGACATTCATGAAAGCAATGTCTCTGACTTTAAAAAGGATCTCACCCATTTGCTCAATCGCTACCGACTCAAGGAAGCCAAGGAACTGTTTGAAAATATTGAGGATGATTTAGATGACTTTTATCATCTCTCTCAAGCGGTGAAGACGGGTCAATTGAGTGAGCGCAATTTTAAGCGTCTTGAGGAATTGCTCAGTAAGTTTCATGTGATCAAGGCTGCGATGCGAATCATTGAAAATAAGCGGGGGGATTATCATCTTTAGAGGGTCTTTTCCCCCTAAAGATAGGCGCCTAGAAGCCTTCTCATCTGGTTCAGATGAGGAGGCTTTTTGCTAGGGCGTGTTTTTGAAAAAAACAGAAAAAAATTGTATAATAGAATAGATATGCAAGAATTTGCAAAGCTGTAATTCGACTTGGGCAGCCAAGGACCGTAAGTATTAAAAAATCTATCAATTAAAGGAGAAAACAGTGAGTATTAAATTAGTCACTCTCGGTGGTGTTCGAGAAAATGGGAAAAATCTCTACATCGCTGAAGTAAACGATTCAATTTTTGTCTTGGATGCAGGACTGAAGTATCCAGAAAATGAACAACTTGGGGTGGACGTTGTCATCCCCAATATGGATTATCTTTTTGAAAACAAAGACCGTATTGCAGGCGTTTTCTTAACCCATGGGCATGCGGACGCCATCGGTGCCTTGCCTTACCTTTTGGCTGAGGCAAAAGTTCCTGTGTTTGGAACGGAGCTGACGATTGAGTTGGCCAAGCTCTTTGTCAAAGGAAATGATAGTGTTAAGAAATACAATGACTTCCATGTGATTGATCAAAATTCTGAGATTGAATTTGGAGATGCGGTTGTGTCCTTCTTTCAAACGACCCACTCCATTCCTGAAAGTATCGGTGTTGTCATTGGAACTTCTGAGGGAAATATCGTCTATACAGGCGACTTTAAATTTGACCAAACAGCGAGTGAGTCTTACGCAACAGACTTTGCTCGTCTAGCTGAAATCGGGCGTGAAGGGGTTCTTGCGCTTTTGAGTGATTCGGCCAATGCGGATAGCAAGGTACAGGTCGCTAGTGAGCAAGAAGTCGGCGATGAAATCTTAGATACGATTGCCAACTGGGATGGGCGTGTCATCGTAGCAGCCGTTGCCAGCAACCTTTCTCGGATCCAGCAGGTCTTTGATGCCGCAGCTGAGACTGGGCGCCGTGTCGTCTTGACAGGGTTTGATGTGGAAAACATCGTCCGGACAGCTATTCGCCTCAACAAACTATCTCTTGCCAATGAAAAACTCTTGATCAAGCCGAAAGAAATGAGCCGGTTTGAGGATCATGAATTGATCATTTTGGAAACAGGCCGGATGGGTGAGCCCATTAATGGGTTGCGCAAGATGTCAATTGGTCGTCACCGGTATGTGGAAATCAAAGATGGGGACTTGGTCTACATCGTTACAACACCTTCTATTGCCAAAGAAGCCGTGGTGGCTCGTGTGGAAAATATGGTTTACCAAGCAGGTGGGATTGTTAAATTGATTACGTCTAGCTTGCGCGTGTCTGGTCATGGAAATGCGCGGGATTTGCAGTTGATGATCAATCTGCTTCGTCCGAAGTATCTCTTCCCAATTCAAGGAGAGTACCGGGAGTTAGATGCCCATGCGCGGATTGCCATGGAAGTTGGGATTTTGCCTGAAAATATCTTCATTCCAAAGCGTGGTACAGTCATGGAGTATGAAAAGGGAGATTTCGTCCCTGCAGGGAGCATCTCAGCTGGAGATGTCATGATCGATGGGAATGCCATTGGGGATGTGGGCAATATCGTCCTTCGTGACCGCAAAGTTTTGTCAGAAGATGGAATCTTTATTGTAGCCATTACGGTAAACCGCAAAGAAAAGAAGATTATTGCCAAAGCGCATGTGCACACTCGTGGATTTGTCTATGTCAAGAAGAGCCGGGATATTCTCCGTGAAAGTTGCGAATTGGTCAACCAAAGCGTTGAAGACTACCTAGCACAGGACAGCTTTGACTGGGGTGAATTAAAAGGATTGGTACGTGATCATTTGTCTAAATTCTTATTTGAACAGACCAAATGTCGTCCAGCGATTTTACCAGTCGTGATGGAAGTGAAATAATAAAAGAAATCAAAACGCTTGGCGGCCAGAGGCTTGCCGAGTGTTTTTAAACATAGAAAGAGGAAACCCTATGGCAGTTATGCAGATTGAGTATTATTCAGAGGCCTTGAAGATGGAGTGGGGCGTGTCCGTTCTTTATCCTGATGCGTCGCGCGTGGAAAATCCAGCAGATACGGATATTCCAGTTCTTTATCTCTTACACGGAATGAACGGCAATCATCATTCTTGGCTGAAGCGAACCCATGTGGAGCGCATTTTGCGAAATACCAATCTGATCGTGGTCCTACCCAATACCAATAATGGTTTTTACACAGATACGCAGTATGGATACAACTATTACACGGCCATTGCGAAGGAATTGCCAGAGACATTAGCCCGCTTCTTTCCCAATATGACCAAGAAACGGGAGAAAACTTTTATCGCAGGCTTGTCGATGGGAGGCTACGGTTCGATGCTCTTGGCCCTCAAGACCAATCGCTTCTCTCATGCGGCGAGTTTTTCTGGAGCTCTGAGTTTCCATGGGATGACCTTTGAAAAGAATGATCTAGAAAAGCCGGCCTTTTGGAAGGGAATCTTTGGAGAGGTAAACGATTGGACGACGAGTCCCTACTCACTGGAGTCGGTTACTAAGAAGTTCTCCGATAAAAAGACCAAGCTTTGGATCTGGTGTGGAGAGCAGGACTTTCTCTATGAAGCCAATCAATTTGAGGCTAAGGAATTGGGAAAATTGGGCTTGGATGTCACTTATAGCCACAGCCCAGGCAAGCACGAATGGTTCTACTGGGAACGGGAGTTGGAGCACTTCTTACAAACCCTACCAATCGACTTTGAACTAGAAGAACGGTTAAACTAAGATACAAAGCCCGTAAAATGCAAAGTGAAAAAAGGAAATTGTCGCAGAGAGCGATGCTCACAAGAGAATTTATCTTTTTCACACAGCATTTAGGGCGTGTTCGTTTAATAAGATACAAAGGGCGCAGCGGATACAGTCAAAAAAGGGAGCAGGATAGAAGCGCTTGAATGCAAGCAGGTTTCTATCCTGCTTTTTTGGTGCAACAAAGGGAATTAATTTTTCCTAATCTATTTACCTATAAAAGTCAAGGATTTTGCTTGACTTTTTCTTCACAAAGTTTTAGAATGATAGCGAAATCGTGAAAATGATTTTTTGTTGTATGGTGAGTTAGGCCATTGAAGTTACTAACTTTTATAGTGCAATTGGAGGTACAAATATGTCTAAAGTTGCTATTGTTACAGGTGCAGGTCAAGGGATTGGTTTTGCAATTGCAAAACGTTTAGTTCAAGACGGCTTTAAAGTCGGAATCTTGGATTACAATGCAGAAACAGCTGAAAAAGCTGTTGCAGAATTGTCAGCTGAAAATGCTTTTGCTGTTGTAGCAGATGTATCTAAACAAGCAGAAGTTGCTGCGGCCTTCCAAAAAGTTGTTGATCACTTTGGTGATTTGAATGTTGTTGTCAACAATGCCGGTGTAGCACCAACTACTCCACTTGCTACTATCACAGAAGAACAATTCCATCGTACATTTAATATCAATGTCGGTGGTGTGATCTGGGGTGCTCAAGCTGCGCAAGCGCAATTTAAAGCCCTTGGTCACGGTGGTAAAATCATCAACGCCACTTCTCAAGCTGGTGTCGTTGGGAACCCGAACTTGACTGTCTATGGTGGTACTAAATTTGCAGTTCGTGGGATTACACAAACTTTGGCGCGTGATTTGGCTGACTCAGGGATCACTGTCAATGCGTACGCACCAGGTATCGTTAAGACTCCAATGATGTTTGACATTGCTCATGAAGTTGGTAAAAATGCAGGTAAAGACGACGAATGGGGTATGCAAACATTCGCAAAAGACATCACTTTGAAACGTCTGTCTGAACCTGAAGATGTGGCTGCTGCAGTTAGCTTCCTTGCTGGACCAGATTCAAACTACATTACAGGTCAAACCATTATCGTAGATGGTGGTATGCAATTCCATTAATCAATAAAGAATAGCTAGTTCGCTTGAAGAGGATCCAGGCGAATGGGGGACTAAGATCTATTTTCAAAATAGCTCTCGGTCCCTTTTTTGCGGGGCGCGTGATAAGGTCCTCCGTGATGAGGTGTTCCATACTGAGAAGGTAGAGGGGCTTGTATGTTACTCTATAGGGTTCTGAATCAGCAAGGACTTTCTAAAAGGTCACTTATTCATTTTAGTCTGGCTGTCTTTGTGGTATAATAAGAACGATTGAATAAATGCGCTAGTGATAGCGAACAAGATTATAGGAGAGAAACATGGCAAAAGATATTCGTGTGCGTTATGCACCAAGTCCAACGGGATTATTACACATCGGAAATGCGCGTACTGCATTGTTTAACTACCTTTATGCACGTCATTATGGCGGTACCTTTATTATTCGGATTGAAGATACGGACCGCAAGCGCCACGTCGAAGACGGGGAACGTTCACAGCTTGAAAACCTTCGTTGGTTGGGGATGGATTGGGATGAAAGTCCTGAAACACACGAAAACTATCGCCAATCAGAACGGTTGCCACTTTACCAAAAATACATTGATCAACTCTTGGCGGAAGGGAAAGCCTATAAATCTTATGTAACAGAAGAAGAATTGGCAGCAGAACGTGAACGCCAAGAAGCAGCTGGAGAAACACCTCGCTATGTCAATGAATACCTCGGAATGAGCGAAGAGGAAAAGGCAGCCTATGTAGCAGAACGCGAAGCAGCGGGGATTGTTCCGACTGTTCGTTTGGTGGTCAATGAAGCTGGTATCTACAAGTGGCATGACATTGTTAAGGGCGATATTGAGTTTGAAGGGGCTAATGTCGGTGGTGATTGGGTTATCCAAAAGAAAGATGGCTATCCAACTTACAACTTTGCCGTCGTCATCGATGACCATGAAATGAAGATTTCTCATGTTATTCGTGGAGATGATCACATCGCTAATACACCAAAACAATTGATGGTTTATGAAGCACTTGGATGGGAAGCTCCTGAGTTTGGTCACATGACTTTGATCATTAACTCTGAAACAGGTAAGAAGTTATCCAAACGGGATACGAATACCCTTCAATTTATCGAAGACTACCGTAAAAAAGGGTATCTTCCAGAAGCGGTCTTTAACTTTATCGCTCTTCTTGGTTGGAACCCTGGTGGGGAAGATGAAATCTTCTCTCGTGAAGAACTCATCAAACTCTTTGATGAACATCGTCTCAGCAAATCTCCTGCAGCCTTTGACCAAAAGAAATTGGATTGGATGAGCAATGACTACATCAAGAATGCAGATCTTGAAACAATCGTCGCAATGGCTAAACCATTCTTAGAAAAAGCAGGTCGTTTAACAGACAAGGCTGAGAAGTTTGTAGAACTCTACAAGCCACAAATGAAATCGGTCGATGAAATCGTTCCATTAACTGACCTCTTCTTTGCAGACTTTCCAGAGTTGACAGATGCAGAAAAAGAAGTCATGGCAGCTGAAACAGTCCCAACAGTATTGGAATCTTTCAAAGCGAGACTCGAAGCTATGTCAGATGATGAGTTTGTGGTTGAAAATATCTTCCCACAAATCAAAGCGGTTCAAAAAGAAACAGGCATCAAAGGGAAGAACCTCTTTATGCCAATTCGGATTGCAGTTTCTGGAGAAATGCATGGTCCAGAATTGCCAGAAACCATTTTCTTACTTGGCCGTGAAAAATCAATTGAGCACATTGAACGGATGTTGAAGAAGATTGCTTAAGCCTCTCTATACCGGGATTTGTATGTAGTTTATAAGGGATTGGAAATTAGTTTTCCAGTCCTTTTTTTCGTTCGTTAAAAAGCTCATTTTTTTCAAAAATTTGCCCCGGTTTGACAAAAATACTACTATGAAAGCGATTTCATTACTAATTAAAGGTAAGATTATAAAAAAATAGCAATAACTAATGATAATTGCTTCCAAAAACCTCCATGGTAGTCTATAATAGTAGGGCAATAAAAAATGTAAATAAGGAGACAACATGTTTTTTAAACGTTCAAACGGTGAATTCCGTGAAACCGATCGTGTAACTCGTTTTAAATTGATTAAATCAGGTAAAAACTGGTTGCGCGCGGCTACTTCTAACTTTGGCCTTTTGAAAGTGATCCGTGGTCAAGTTGAAAAGACTGTCGTGGCTGAAGTTCGTGAAGACGAAGTTTCTGCTACAGAAATGACTAGTCGTGGCTTGTTGAAAGGAATTGTAGCAGCAGGTGCTATTTTTGGTGCAGCTACAGTTGCCAACACTGCAAAGGCTGATGAAACTGGATCAGACGTAGCGACTGCTTCTGAGCTTTCTAGCCAAGCACTTGTAGAGCAAGGAAGTACAGTCCTTGGTACAACTTCAACAACTGAATCTCAATCTGAATCAACTACAGAATCAACTACTGAATCTACAACAGAATCAGCAAGTGCTTCTGCTTCAGCGAGCGCTTCAACTTCTGTTAGTGTATCCGCTTCTCACTCAGCTTCATTGAAGGAACATGCTTCAACAGAAGTTTCAACAGCTTCTAGTGAATCAGCTGTAGTAGCTGGATCTGAATCTGCTTCAGAAACTACTGCACCTGTAAAGGCTGAAGACAAAGTTGTTTTGGAACAAAATGCTTCAGAAGCAGTCTTGTTGAACAAGATCGCAAGCGACTACTCAGCGACAGTTTCAGTCCCTGAAAAGAAAGCAGCTCTTGATGCCGCAATTGCTAAAGTTCAAACAGAATTGACAGCAAGCAACAGCTTGATCAATGCCAATGCTTCTGCTCAATCATATGCGGATCAACGCGAACGTTTGAGCAAGTCAGTAGATGACATGATGGCAACCTTGACTGCAGCAGGCTTTACCGGAAATGCTACTGTAGATGGTGCTCCAGCAGTTACTGCACAGTTGGCACCAATTTCAACAAGAACTAATGGAACGACAACTCCAGTTATTACAGATGCAAACGGCGCAACAATTGAAGATACTGCCTTCAGCAAATCTGGTTATGCTTTAGATCCAAACGCTAATCGTTTCACTTTCGGTGTATGGCAATTCCTTAAAACAGATCATTCAACTGGGGCGAAAACAAACTTTGACTACTATGCTACTCTTGCAGTAGATCGTTCTGCCATCACTGGTAGCCTTTCAGCTAATCCAGATGTTCACTTGCGTATTGTGAAGAAATCTGATGGTTCAGAAGTCTTCACACGTACCATCCATGCTGGTGAAAGCAACATCTCACTTCCAAGCTACATCACTAATAACAACTCTGATGTAACCAATACCTTAACATACACAGGTGCTAACGGAACTGATCCAGGTAACGTGACCTTCTCATTGGTAAATGCGAAACTTGAGTATGAAACACTTCAAATTCGTGATACCAACTACCCAGGTAATGAAAACGAAGACAAACAAAACGTTCAAACTTCTGTTCCTTATGCAACAGTTGATCAAACAACTCACTATAAGCTTATTCAAGGAAGTTCTACTCCAGGTCAACTTTACAAACCTACTGGAACTGAAACAGATCTAGCAAGCTACACACAAACAGGTCTTGCAGGACAACAATTTACAGCTTCAAACAACCGTGATATCCCTGGTTACAAGCATGTAGCTGCTACAACAGATTCTACTCAAAAAACATCTGGTGTCCTTGGTAAAGGTGTTGTTGGTCAAAAATTGGTTGAACTTCAAGGTGGAGCTAACCATTACTACGTGAAACGTATTTCTGAAATCGTGGATACAAATGGTTCGACTGTAACGAAATTCTACGCTCTTGATCCATCTCAAGTGAACAATTTTGCTACATCTGATATTGGTACTGAAGATGTATCTAAGTACACACTCATCTACACAAGTAAAGTGAATAAGGCTGGTGAAGAGTGGAAGGCTGATGAGACTAAAGTTACAAAAGTAAACAGCAAAAATGGTGACTACTATATTGAAGTCAACGAAACAGCTGGAAGTAAATCACTCATTATCACTGGTTGGCAGTCTGCTACTGAGACAGATACTTATAAACAAATGGACGGAACTCTACATACTTATCCACGTCCATTCAAAGGTGCTCCAAGCACATCATTGACACCTGCCGGAGCTGGTAATAACAGTTATAACGTCATTGCTGGTAAAGTTCCAGAAATCCAAGCAGAAGGATCTGTTGCGAATGACCCAACAGCACCAAATGGTAAAGTATACTCTAATTTGAAGGGTTATTCATCATTCTCTAACAACTACTCAATTCCAACTGCGATTAAACCATCAACTGATGTGAACTATTACTTCGAGAAATTGGGTGATTCTGAGTCTGCATCTCAATCACAATCATTCTCAAACTCTGCTTCAAAATCACAATCACTTTCAGAAGTAGTGTCTAAATCACAATCAGTATCGCAGTCAGAAGTAGCATCTAAGTCACAATCAGTATCGCAGTCAGAAGTAGCATCTAAGTCACAATCAGTATCGCAGTCAGAAGTAGTGTCTAAGTCACAATCTGTGTCACAGTCAGAAGCTGTATCTAAATCACAATCAGTATCACAGTCAGAAGCAGTGTCTAAGTCACAATCAGTATCGCAGTCAGAAGTAGTGTCTAAGTCACAATCTGTATCACAATCAGAGGTTGTTTCTAAGTCACAATCAGTGTCACAATCTCAATCTGATACAACATCAGCTTCTAAATCTGCATCAGAATCAGCATCTGCTTCATTGAGCCAATCAGAAGTTGAATCAGCAAGTGTATCTGAGTCAGCAAGCACATCAGAATCTGTATCAGCATCAGCGTCTGAGTCAGCATCAACATCTGAGTCAGCAAGTGCATCAACATCAGAATCAGCATCATTATCAGCATCTGAGTCAGCTTCAACATCATTATCTGCATCAGAGTCAGCATCATTATCAGCATCTGAGTCAGCAAGCACATCAGAATCTGTATCAGCATCAGCGTCTGAGTCAGCATCAACATCTGAGTCAGCAAGTGCGTCAACATCAGAATCAGCAAGTGCGTCAACATCTGAGTCAGCAAGTACGTCAGTATCTGAGTCAGCAAGTGCGTCAACATCTGAGTCAGCAAGTACGTCAGTATCTGAGTCAGCAAGTGCGTCAACATCTGCCTCAGAGAGTGCATCGACATCTGAATCAGCAAGTGCATCATTATCTGAATCAACGAGTGCCTCAGTATCTGAATCAACAAGTGCGTCAGTATCTGAATCGGCTTCAGCATCAGCAAGCCAATCAGCGTCAGCGTCTGAATCAGCTTCAGTATCAGTGTCTGAATCAGTTTCAGTATCAGCTTCAGTATCAGCAAGTCAATCAGTATCAGCATCTGAATCAGCTTCAACCTCAGTAAGTCAATCAGTATCAGCGTCTGAATCAGCTTCAACCTCAGTAAGTCAATCAGTATCAGCGTCTGAATCAACTTCAACCTCAGTAAGTCAATCAGTATCAGCATCTGAATCAACTTCAACCTCAGTAAGTCAATCAGTATCAGCGTCTGAATCAACTTCGACCTCAGTAAGTCAATCAGTATCAGCATCTGAATCAACTTCGACCTCAGTAAGTCAATCAGTGTCAGCATCTGAATCAACTTCGACCTCAGTAAGTACTTCAGTTTCAGTGAGTCAATCACAATCAGGATCAACATCTGGTAGCGGTTCATACTCTAACTCAATGAGCCAATCAGGATCAACATCTGGCAGTGGTTCATACTCTAACTCAATGAGTCAATCAGGATCAACATCTGCTAGTGGTTCATACTCTAACTCAATGAGCCAATCAGGATCTACTTCTGCTAGTGGTTCATACTCTAACTCAATGAGTCAATCAGCTTCTGGTTCAGAGTCATTGTCTACATCAGAATCAGCAAGTGGATCACAAAAACACAGCGAATCTGTAGCACTTCCAAATACTGGTGAAACAACATCTGTAACATCAGCTCTTCTTGGAGCAGTTGCAGGACTTGCTGGAGTGGCTGTACTTGGTCGTCGTAAAAAAGAAGATGAAAAATAATCTTCTATCCTAATTTGATTCGATCATTTCAGGTAGGTGGTCAATGAAAAAAGGATCCAAAAAGAGAACCTCCGGGTTCTCTTTTTGTATGTTGTTTTCGTGTCAGAAAATGGTCTTAATTAGTTACATTAGGGAAAAAATAAGGTATAATAACTTGATATCTAAAATTTAAGGAGCGGACATGTTTTTTAAACGTTCGAAGGGTGATTTTCGCGAAACGGAGCGAATCACACGTTTTAAATTAATCAAATCAGGAAAGAATTGGGTACGAGCATCTATCTCTCGGTTAGGCCTATTTCGTGTCATGCGAGGTGGTGTGGATGAAAAGATCGTAGTTCAATATGAAGCGTCATCACACTCGATGCCTGCAGATCTGGTCAAAGGGATGGTTGTACTCGGGGCTCTTGCTGGAGCGACAACGGTCGCTAATCCAGTATTTGCCGAGGAAAATGGGATGGATACGACTGTTGGGTCTGAAATCAGCCCATCGACCGGTGTAGTGGGTTCGGATAGTTTTGTCTTGGGGACGACCTCTAACTCAGATTCTGCATCAGCCAGTCAATCTATGAGTGAATCTGTCTCGCTATCAGAGTCGGCTAGTGACAGCCTTTCTTTGTCTCAGTCGGTTTCTTTGAGCGAATCACATGTTGTTAGTGCTTCAGCGAGTCAGTCCACTTCAGGAACTGCTAGTAGCAGTGTCTCTGAGGACGATTCAATTCACAGGGCTACTCCTGAAACGAGCGAGAGGGTAGCAGAGGCTCCAACTCAGCGTTCAGAAGACCAGGTGAAACGTCTGCAGGTCTTGGCCTTGGATTTATACACTTATCGAGCACAAGCTATGGAAATCCCGGGGACCGAATCTGCAATTGAGAAGGGAGATCTGGCCTTAGAGGCTATTCGAACTGGCTTGTCTAATCCGGCAATTCAAATGGATGCCGTGGAAAGCCAAGCAAAGATTGCTCGCAATCGCTTGGCCAACGCGGTGCTGCGCGCTACATCTGGTCAGCGCGACCCTCGAAATGGGAACCGTATTGACACAGATACGAGCCTCCGTGCGCCTCAATACAATCTCGGGCTAGCCAATAATGCCTTGATTTCGGTGTATAATTCGGACAGTGTGAACCAGGCTTATAATGTTGTTGAAACGAATCCTACACGAAATAGTATTAAAAGCATTGGCTACGCTTCTGGTAGCGATCGTGTGAATGGCATCAACTTACCTCAGACGTCGGCGCTAAAAAATAGTGCAGTAGCCTTTAATATTTTTGGAACTGTTGGCCAGACAGAGGTCGTAACGCCTGGGAAAATTTATAATCTTTCTTTTGTAGTGACGAATACGGCTAAGCAGTCAGTGACACGTACGCTTCGTATTCAGGTTTTACCGCAAAATGATGGCATTCGCAACCCGATTACAGCAGTGACCACGGCAACTTTTGTCAATGATACCACTAACTTGGCCCAGGCTGAAAAAGAGAAGGTTTGGGAGGCTTTTAAGGCTTCTAATCCGAATATTGCAACTTCAAAGGACTTTAAGTCTTATTCCGTCTCAGCAACGGGTGTAGTAACCATTACTTATAAAGATAACACTACTAATGATGTAACCGCTCCTGTTAAGCGCCTAGCAGCACCGACGGTTGAGACTCGCTTACTAGAGAAGGCCTATACTCAAACACCTGTGACAGTGACAGGGGCTGAGCCAGGATCAACCGTTGTCTTATATAACAATGATGATGAAATCGGAACAGCAGTGGCGGATGCATCTGGACAAGTCAGTGTGACGCCAACTGTTCCTTTACAAATTGGCGGTGTGACAGCTAAAGCACGGATCATGTATGGTGATCACGCGGTTTATTCTGATGCTAGTAATTCTGTGGCAGTGACAGATGCTACACGCCCTGAAGTGACGGCTAAGTTGACTGTCAATGGTGTAGAACCGAAATCAACCCCGCTTGAAGGTGGTGGGAAGAACTACGTTATTTATGCGGGTGATGATGCAGTTGTGACTTTTACAGCTACGGATGACAGTGGCAAGCTCAAAGAAATGAAAGTTGTTGCACGGGCAGATTTGAACGACAATGCCTTGAACGGGAATTTCTTTGGTGGCAGCCAGTATGGAACAGGTGATATTGCTCCTATCACGGGAGAGATCACGGCTACCAGTGCCAACCCTGCAACCATTATAACGACCATTCATTTGAAGGATGATCTCTATCATTCTTACCGGAATACTTGGCAACGCAATGTCGCGGCTATTGACAATGCGTCTAATATGAACCGTCCAAATGGTTTGGGTGAAATTCGGATTACCCAAGGACGTCTGGCTGATCGTACGCCAGGTGTTGCTCCAACAAGCACTATTCAGGTGACGAGCCTAACTGCATTGACAGAGGCAGATAAGAGCAAGGTGATTGCAGCTGTGTCGGCTGTTAATCCAGAGGTGGCTAACCGGATTAAGGCCTATACGGTTAATAGTGATGGTACAGTCACCATTACTTATAAAGATAGTACGACCAATGTCGTAGCTGTGAAATTGTCAGATAGCGATCACAGTCAGTCTGTCTCAAACAGTCAGAGTGCATCTGCTAAAGTTTCGCAATCTGTCAGTCAGTCTTTAAGTGCGAAGCAATCTCAGAGCGTATCGGCTCAGCAGAGTGTATCATTAAGCCAATCACTGAGCTCGGTTCGCTCGCAAAGTTTGGCGGCTTCATTGAGCAAATCAGCGTCGGCGAGTGCATCTGCTCAAGCGAGTCTCTCTCGTAGTCAATCATTGAGCAAGGAGATTTCTCAATCTCAATCCGCTTCAACGAGTCAATCTGTATCGGCAAGAAAATCTGAATCTGTGAAGGTTTCGCAATCTGTTTCTGCAAGTATCAGTGCCTTGCAGTCTGCTTCGGTATCGGCGAGTGCGTCCAAAGTGGTAAGCCAGTCCGTATCGAGCTCATTGAGTGCATCAGTTTCAGCGAGCACGTCTAAAGTTGTGAGTCAGTCTGTATCGAATTCGGTTTCGACATCGGAATCTGCTTCAACAAGTGCATCGGTGTCAAACTCAGTTTCAGCATCAGAATCCGTTTCAACCTCAGAGTCAGTATCTACATCTGAGTCGGTTTCAGCCTCTGAATCAGTGTCTACGTCTGAATCGATTTCTACCTCAGAATCAGTATCAACGTCCGAGTCAGCGTCAACCTCAGAATCAGTATCAGCGTCTGAGTCAGTCTCAACATCCGAGTCAGTCTCAACGTCTGAGTCGGCGTCAACATCCGAGTCGGCGTCAACATCCGAGTCATTGTCAGCCTCTGAATCATTGTCAGCATCGTTGAGCAGCTCAGTATCAGAAAGCCAGTCAGCATCGACCTCAGAATCAGTATCAGAGTCAGCATCTGTTTCAACTTCTGAGTCTGTATCAATGTCCGAATCAGTTTCAACCTCTGAGTCGGTATCAATCTCTGAAGCTATTTCTACGTCTGAATCGGTCTCAATTTCCAAATCAGTTTCAGCGTCCGAGTCAGTATCAACATCCGAATCTGTTTCTGTATCAGAATCCGTTTCAACCTCAGAGTCAGTATCTACATCTGAGTCGGTTTCAGCCTCTGAATCAGTGTCTACGTCTGAATCGATTTCTACCTCAGAATCAGTATCAACGTCCGAGTCAGCGTCAACCTCAGAATCAGTATCAGCGTCTGAGTCAGTATCAACATCCGAGTCAGTCTCAACGTCTGAATCAGCATCGACCTCTGAATCCGTTTCAACGTCCGAGTCATTGTCAGCCTCTGAATCATTGTCAGTATCGTTGAGCAGCTCAGTATCAGCCTCAGAATCAGTGTCTACGTCTGAATCGATTTCTACCTCAGAATCAGTATCAACGTCAGAGTCAATCTCAACATCCGAATCTGTTTCTGTATCAGAATCCGTTTCAACCTCAGAGTCAGTATCTACATCTGAGTCGGTTTCAGCCTCTGAATCAGTATCTACTTCAGAATCAGTCTCAGCCTCTGAATCAGTGTCTACGTCTGAATCGATTTCTACCTCAGAATCAGTATCAACGTCCGAGTCAGCATCGACCTCTGAATCAGTATCAGCGTCTGAGTCAGCATCGACCTCTGAATCAGTATCAGCGTCTGAGTCAGTCTCAACGTCTGAATCAGTGTCAACATCCGAGTCAGTGTCTACGTCCGAATCGATTTCAGCATCCGAGTCAGTTTCAACGTCCGAATCAGTCTCGACCTCAGAGTCAGTTTCAACGTCTGAGTCAGTCTCAACGTCTGAATCATTGTCAGCATCGTTGAGTAGCTCAGTATCAGAAAGCCAGTCAGTCTCGACCTCTGAATCGGTATCAGCGTCTGAGTCATTATCGGTCTCTGAATCAATCTCAACGTCTGAGTCAGTGTCTACTTCTGAGTCGGTATCGACCTCAGAGTCAGTGTCTACGTTCGAATCGATTTCAGCATCCGAGTCAGTTTCAACGTCTGAATCAGTGTCAATATCCGAGTCTGTATCAACGTCTGAATCGGTGTCAACCTCTGAATCAGTCTCAACGTCTGAGTCTGTCTCAACGTCTGAATCTGTCTCAACGTCTGAATCAGCATCGACGTCCGAATCAGTATCAGCGTCTGAGTCAGTTTCAACATCTGAATCAGTTTCAACATCCGAATCAGTGTCTACGTCTGAATCGATTTCTACCTCAGAATCAGTATCAACGTCCGAGTCAGCATCGACCTCTGAATCAGTATCAGCGTCTGAGTCAGTCTCAACGTCTGAATCAGTGTCAACATCCGAGTCAGTGTCTACGTCCGAATCGATTTCAGCATCCGAGTCAGTTTCAACGTCCGAATCAGTCTCGACCTCAGAGTCAGTTTCAACGTCTGAGTCAGTCTCAACGTCTGAATCATTGTCAGCATCGTTGAGTAGCTCAGTATCAGAAAGCCAGTCAGTCTCGACCTCTGAATCGGTATCAGCGTCTGAGTCATTATCGGTCTCTGAATCAATCTCAACGTCTGAGTCAGTGTCTACTTCTGAGTCGGTATCGACCTCAGAGTCAGTGTCTACGTTCGAATCGATTTCAGCATCCGAGTCAGTTTCAACGTCTGAATCAGTGTCAATATCCGAGTCTGTATCAACGTCTGAATCGGTGTCAACCTCTGAATCAGTATCAACGTCTGAATCAGTCTCAACGTCTGAATCAGCATCGACGTCCGAATCAGTATCAGCGTCTGAGTCAGTTTCAACATCTGAATCAGTTTCAACATCCGAATCAGTATCTACGTCCGAATCGATTTCAGCATCCGAGTCTGTCTCAACGTCTGAGTCGGCGTCAACATCCGAGTCGGCGTCAACATCCGAGTCATTGTCAGCCTCTGAATCATTGTCAGCATCGTTGAGCAGCTCAGTATCAGCCTCAGAGTCAGTGTCTACTTCTGAATCAGTTTCTACATCTGAATCGCTGTCAACATCCGAGTCGGTTTCAGCCTCTAAATCAGTATCTACTTCAGAATCAGTTTCAACCTCCGAGTCAGTATCTACATCTGAGTCGATTTCAGCGTCTGAGTCTGTATCAACGTCTGAATCGGTGTCAACATCAGAGTCAGTTTCAAGTTCTGAATCGGTGTCAATATCCGAATCGGTTTCAGCGTCCGAATCAGTATCAGCATCAGAATCTGTATCAACGTCAGAGTCAGTTTCTGTATCAGAATCAGTTTCAACGTTCGAGTCAGTCTCAGCCTCTGAATCAGTGTCTACGTCCGAATCGATTTCTACCTCAGAATCAGTATCAACGTCAGAGTCAGCATCGACCTCTGAATCATTGTCAGCATCGTTGAGCAGCTCAGTATCAGAAAGCCAGTCAGTCTCAGCATTCGAGTCAGTTTCAGTGAGTCAATCACAATCAGTATCAACATCTGGTAGCGGTTCACAATCAGCTTCTGGTTCAGAATCAATGTCGACCTCCGAGTCAGCAAGTGGATCACAAAAACACAGCCAATCTGTGGTGCTTCCGAATACTGGCGAAACAGGGTCTGTAACATCAGCTCTCCTTGGGGTTGTTACAGGGCTAGCTGGAATTACTGGACTTATCCGACGTAAAAAGAAGGGTAACTGATCTAGTAGGAAATACCATTTTTTCAAGTGAATCTCATAGGAGATTCACTTTTTTACTAATAGAATAAAATATTTTAAATTTGTTACAAAAAATTTGAAAATAAAGCAATAATATATAAGTTTTTCGTAGCAAATTACTTGAATATACGTAGTATTCCTGTATAATGAATAATGACTACAATGTAAGGGGTATATCATGCAATTTAAGCGTGCAAAGGGAGACTTTCGTGAAACGGATCGTATCGTTCGCTTTAAATTAATCAAATCAGGTAAAAATTGGCTTCGGGCATCAACTGCTGCTCTAGGACTCTTTCGTGTGGTTCGGGGGCAAGTAGAGGAGATGATCGTTGCCGAAGTTCCAGAAGATGGCGGTTGTCTTCATAAGGAGGGCCAACAGTTATTAAAAGGTTTGGTTGCTGTTGGGACTGTATTTGGAGGAGCTGTTGTGGCTACGATGGCTCAAGCAGAAGAAGTGGCATCTCTCGCCCCAACTGTGTCTGAAACCAAACAAGAGACATTGGCAGAAGCAGATAGCGTCATTCTTTCAAAGACATCCTCGCTAGATTCTGCCTCTGCTTCCCTATCAACCTCTACCAGTCTTTCTGAAACGGCTAGCCGTTCGCTCTCTATGAGTGAATCGACTTCTATTTCCATCAGTGGGCAAGAATCTACCAGTTTGGCAAGTGTTTCTAGTGAATCCACACAAGTTCTAGCTTCAGAATCTGCGGTAGATGAACCAGCGACTACAGATGAAGCTCCCCTACTGGAACAAAACGCTTCTGAAGCAGATTTACTCCAACAAATCGCAGGAAAATACGCTGCTCAGCTACCAGTGCCTGAGCGTAAGGTAGCTTTGGAAGCAGTCATTAATAAGCTACAATCGGAAGTAGCGACTAGCTATCGTTTGGTCCATACTAATGCCAGTGCGCAAGCTTATGCCGAGCAACGCGATCGCTTGGGCAAAGCGGTTGATGAGATGATGACCACCTTAACAGCTGCAGGCTTTGTAGGAAATTCCAATGTAAATGGGAAGCCAGCTATCTCAGCTCAATTGTCTCCAATTTATGAGGAAGTCTATACTGCACCTGATGTTTTAGATATAAAACCCAATCCAGATGATCCAAACGGTGCCAGTGTAGAAGACCCCACTCTTGATACACCAGGTTATCTTAAAGATCCTCATCTTGATAAAGATGCTTTAAAGCTTACACCTGAAGAACTTAAAATGTATGCAGATAACCCCTATTTGCATCGCTATACATTTGGAATTTGGGAATTTGTAAATAAACAAGGGAACTCGCTCGGTTACTATGCGACTATGTCGATTGATACCAGTGAAATAGCCCCAGACAAACATAAAGGAATGGATGTTTATTTCCGTATTGTTCGGAAATCAGATGGGGCAGAGATTTTTTCACAAACAGTATCTCCAAGTAGAACGGGAGAAGAGATCCAACTACCAAAAGAAGTATTGATTGGTGAAGCTCCACTTGGAAACTGGGTTTACAATTCGATACCTTCTGAAGATAACGCGACCTTTGGAATTGTGACGCAATTTATTCCGGATCAAGCTGTCTTGTTCCGGAGTATTTATGATGTCATGGAGCCTTCGAATCAAGGAAAATTAATTCTAACGTATCCTCGTATCAAAATTCCCTCTATGGTAGGGCAACAATCAACATTTTATAGAGAAGTTGATCCCTATGCTTATCCCTACACTACAGAGTACCAACCAACGGGAAGAGAAAGAGCGTTAATGGAGTATAAAATCTATGGGTTGGAAGGTCAACACTATACGGCTTCAAATCCGCGCGAATTCCCAGGTTACGTACAAGTTGCAGCAAGAAATATATCTCCAAATTGGAAAAGTGGGGTATTTGATAATAGTAAGAATGGAAAGTCAACAATTGAATTACTAGGTGCTGCGCGTGAGCATTTCATTAAAAGTGAAGTTGTCCAGTTGAATCAGAATGGTGATTATTCACTTCGCTACTATGTTTTAGATCCTTCTAAAATTCATGATGTTAGTAGTGGTGATTTAGGCAATACTCAAGTGACTAATGTTTATACACTTGTTTATGAAAAAGACTTTAATCAGGATCGTACGGATAATCTTACTGATTTAGGTGGAACCCGTAGGGTTGAAAGTCAAAACAAGGATTACTTCCTGAATGTGACACCACGACGGATAGATGAACAACATTTAGAGTTGGATATTACGGGATGGTTCTCTACTAAGGAGACGATTACTTATACAGATGAGAAAACAGGGGTCGAATATACAGTTCCAAAACCATTCACGGAACTTCCAAGCTCACCGTCTGTTAGTAATAATTCAACCATGATTGTAGGAGAGGATGCGACGCCTCACGGAGCAGACGGCTTCTCTAACTTCAAACAAACAATCAAAAAATATGTAGTCCCATACCCATTAATCAGTACCACTTATTATTATCGGAGAATGACACCGTCAGAATCTGCCTCACAATCGCAAAGCTTCTCGACTTCAGCGTCTATCTCAGAGAGTGAGTCACCAACCTCTGAGTCTGCCTCTCGATCACAGTCAGAAGCTAATTCAAAAAATCAGTCGCTGGCAGTGAGTGAATCTTCTGAATCCTTATCGCTATCTGTCTCTACAAGCGAATCTACAGTGCTCGTATCACGATCTATTTCTATGAGCCAATCAGAGTCCTTGGTTCAAGCTTCGGTTTCTGTAAGTCAATCTGAGTCGTTGGTGCAAGCTTCAATATCAGCAAGTCAGTCCGAATCGTTGGTTAAAGCTTCAGTTTCGGCAAGCAAATCTGAGTCGTTGGTTCAAGCTTCGATTTCCGCGAGTCAGTCAGAGTCGCAAGTCCGCGAATCGATTTCCGCAAGTCAATCAGAATCACAGGTTCAAGCTTCAGCTTCCGTAAGTCAATCTGAGTCACAGGTTCAAGCCTCGGTTTCGGCAAGTCAGTCCGAATCGCAAGTACGAGAATCGATTTCAGTAAGTCAATCTGAATCGCAAGTTCAAGCCTCGACTTCAGCGAGTCAATCTGAGTCGTTGGTTCAAGCTTCAATCTCAGCTAGTCGATCAGAATCGATGGTCCAAGCTTCGGTTTCTGCGAGCCAATCAGAGTCACAAGTACAAGCCTCGACTTCAGCAAGTCAGTCAGAGTCGTTGGTTAAAGAATCAATTTCCGCGAGTCAGTCAGAGTCGCAAGTTCAAGTTTCGACTTCAGCGAGTCAATCCGAATCGCAAGTACGAGAATCGATTTCGGCAAGCCAATCAGAGTCACAAGTTCAAGCTTCGGTTTCAGCGAGTCAATCCGAATCGCAAGTACAAGCTTTGGTTTCCGCCAGCCAGTCCGAATCACAAGTTCAAGCCTCGACTTCAGCGAGTCAGTCAGAGTCACAAGTACAAGCATCGGTTTCTGCCAGCAAGTCCGAATCGCAAGTTCAAGCCTTGACTTCAGCGAGTCAATCAGAGTCGTTGGTTCAAGCTTCGATTTCCGCAAGTCAGTCAGAATTCTTGGTTCAAGCCTCGACTTCAGCGAGTCAATCAGAGTCGCAAGTCCGAGCCTCGACTTCAGCAAGTCAGTCAGAGTCACAAGTTAAAGAATCAGTTTCGGCAAGCCAGTCAGAGTCGTTGGTCCGAGCATCGCTTTCAGCAAGCCAATCAGAGTCACAGGTTCAAGCCTCGACTTCAGCGAGTCAGTCAGAGTCGCAAGTACGAGAATCGATTTCGTCAAGTCAATCAGAGTCGTTGGTTCAAGCTTCAATCTCAGCTAGTCGATCAGAATCGATGGTCCAAGCTTCGGTTTCGGTAAGTCAATCTGAGTCGTTGGTTCAAGCTTCAACATCAGTAAGCCAGTCAGAATCGTTGGTTCAAGCTTCGACTTCAGCAAGTCAATCTGATTCGTTGGTTCAAGCTTCAATCTCAGCTAGTCGATCAGAATCGATGGTCCAAGCTTCGGTTTCTGCGAGCCAATCAGAGTCACAAGTACAAGCCTCGATTTCAGCAAGTCAGTCAGAGTCGTTGGTTAAAGAATCAATTTCCGCGAGTCAGTCAGAGTCGCAAGTTCAAGTTTCGACTTCAGCGAGTCAATCCGAATCGCAAGTACGAGAATCGATTTCGGCAAGCCAATCAGAGTCACAAGTACAAGCCTCGATTTCAGCGAGTCAATCCGAATCACAAGTCCGAGAATCACGTTCAGCAAGCCAATCAGAGTCACAAGTTCAAGCCTCGATTTCAGCGAGTCAATCCGAGTCGCAAGTCCAAGCTTCGGTTTCTGCGAGCCAATCAGAGTCGCAAGTACAAGCTTCGGTTTCTGCGAGCCAATCAGAGTCACAAGTTCAAGCTTCGGCTTCCGTAAGTCAATCTGAGTCGTTGGTACAAGCTTCAATTTCAGCAAGTCAATCTGATTCACAAGTTCAAGCTTCAATTTTCGCAAGCAAATCTGAATCCCAAGTCCAAGCTTCAATTTCCGCAAGTCAGTCGGAATCCTTGGTTAAAGAATCGATTTCAGTAAGTCAATCTGAATCACAAGTCCGAGAATCACGTTCAGTGAGCCAGTCTGAGTTGCAGGTTCGAGCATCGATTTCAGCAAGCCAATCAGAGTCGTTGGCTCAAGAATCACTTTCCGCAAGTCAGTCTGAGTTACAAGCCCAAGAATCACTTTCGGTAAGTCAATCTGACTCACAAGTTCAATCTTCGATTTTAGTAAGCCAATCAGAATCGCAAGTTCAAACTTCAATTTCAGCAAGCCAATCTGAGTCGTTGGTTCAAGCTTCGATTTCCGCGAGTCAGTCAGAGTCGCAAGTCCGCGAATCGATTTCCGCAAGTCAATCAGAGTCACAAGTCCAAGCTTCAATTTCTGCAAGCCAGTCTGAATCGCAAGTTCAAGCCTCGACTTCAGCGAGTCAATCAGAGTCGTTGGTTCAAGCTTCGCTTTCCGCGAGTCAGTCAGAGTCGCTGGTCCAAGCTTCGCTTTCAGCCAGCCAATCAGAATCGTTAATTAAAGCTTCAATCTCTGCCAGCCAGTCCGAATCATCAATTAAAGAATCGGTTTCGGCAAGTCAGTCAGAATCATTATCTGATGTGGCGTCCAAATCGACTTCCTTGTCCCAATCGCAGTCAACATCCGCTGTTGGATCGAAGGAAGTAGTTTCTCAACTTGTTTCTTTGTCTCAATTTACTTCGATGAGCGAGAAAATTTCTGAATCAGCCTTAGTGAGCCAATCTGAATCCTTGGTTCAAGCATCAACTTCAGCAAGTCAATCTGAGTCGTTGGGACAAGCTTCAATTTCAGCAAGTCAATCTGATTCACAAGTTCAAGCTTCAATTTTCGCAAGCGAATCTGACTCCCAAGTCCAAGCTTCAATCTCTACCAGCCAGTCTGAATCGCAAGTTCAAGCCTTGACTTCAGCGAGTCAATCTGACTCACAAGTTCAAGCTTCGATTTTAGCAAACGAATTCGAATCTCAAGTCCAAGCTTCGATTTCAGCGAGTCAATCCGAATCGTTGGTTCAAGAATCAATTTTGGCGAGTCAGTCAGAGTCGCAAGTCCAAGCTTCAACATCAGTAAGCCAGTCCGAATCGTTGGTCCAAGCTTCGACCTCCGCAAGTCAATCTGAATCGTTGGTTCAAGCCTCGATTTCCGCGAGTCAGTCAGAGTCGCAAGTCCGAGAATCGATTTCAGCCAGCCAATCTGAGTTACAGGTTCAAGCTTCAATCTCAGCTAGTCGATCAGAATCGTTGGTCCAAGCCTCGATTTTAGCGAGTCAGTCAGAATCGTTGGTTCAAGCCTCGATTTTAGCGAGTCAATCTGAATCACAGGTTCGAGAATCAGTTTCGGTAAGCCAGTCAGAGTCACAAGTCCAAGCTTCGATTTCGGTAAGTCAATCTGAGTCACAGGTTCAAGCCTTAGCTTCCGCAAGCCAATCTGAGTCACAAGTTCAAGCTTTAATGTCTGCTAACCAATCCGAATCACAGCCTGTTTCAAGATCTGTCAAGGTGTCTTATGCGAGAAACTTCTCAAGCAGAAGGTCTGCTACGGAACCGGTAATGGCTTCCTCTAGCTTGTCTCACTCAGTTTCTGAGACCGAGACTGAACCAGCACGTCTGGCTTCTAGCCAAGACAAGGTTGCTCCTTCTCTACCAGAGACAGGAGGAAGGGCTTCGTCTGGTATTTTTGCCACAGGAGTTTCCATTCTTCTTTCTGGATTAGCCCTTTTAGGAATCCGGAAAAAAGATAGCAAATAAGGTATGAAATATCATGAATAAAGACCGGGATATTACCGGTCTTTTATGAATTCAAAAAGTTTAAGAAGTTTTAAAATATGTTATAATGGACAAGGAAGTTTTCAGTAAAGTAATATAGACAAGGAAACTCTATCCGTACTATGTGAAATTACGAATATAGATCAAAAAGAAGAGTTAGAGGGAAGAAATGAAAATCCATTTTACAAATTTATTCGGGCAACCTTCGCAAAGTGTTGCTCTAATGGCGCAAAATGATATTATGAATGTGGTTCGTGAACTTGGGGTCAATGAACTTGGAATCTATTTTTATGATCAAACGAATGAACCGGATGGTGAGTTGAGTTCACGGATGGACGGTATTTTAGCAGGTGTAGCTTTTGGGGATATTGTCTTCGTTCAATCACCTTCTTGGAACGGAATTGAGTGGGATAATCGTTTGGTGGATAAGTTAAAACTCCTTCAAACGAAACTCGTCATGTTCATCCATGATGTCCCACCTCTCATGTTTGAAAGCAATTATTATCTCATGCCTGCTTATATTGAGATGTATAATAAGAGCGACCTTGTTGTTGTCCCATCAGAACAGATGTACCATCGTCTAGTATCAGAAGGGCTTACAGTTAAAAAATATGTGGTCCAAAAGTTGTGGGATTTGACCCACAGTTTGGAACTCTACACTCCACAATTTGAGAAAAAGTTGATCTTCTCAGGTAATCCTTCGCGTTTCCCTCATATCATCGATTGGAAATATGATACTCCCCTTCATGTCTATACCGAACCAGTTGAAGGAGTTGATTATTCTAAGGTCCATATTGAAGGCTGGCGGACCAAGCAAGAGTTGCTTTTGGAACTTTCTAAGGGTGGTTTTGGGCTTGTCTGGGGAAATTCAGAGAATCCTGAGGATGAGCGGGATTACTACAAAGAAAATATTTCCTACAAATTATCGACTTATCTGTCCGCAGGTCTTCCGGTAGTCGTGCCAGACTATTTGTCAAATGCAGACTATATTCGAGAAAAAGGGATCGGCTTTGTAGCATCCAGTCTTGAAGAAGCTAATCGTTTGGTTCAAGACTGCACAGAAGAAGAGTATGCCCAAATGGTTCAAAAGGCTCAATATACTTCTTATTTGATCCGCAATGGCTATTTTACAAAGAAATTATTTATTGATAGTATTGTGGCTCTAGGGAAATAAATAGAATAAAAAAGGATTCTTCAGACATAAATCTGAAGAATTTTTTATTGAATACGGTACCAAGACCATAATTTTTTTAGAATATTAAGGATTAGTGACAAATAAGTTTAGAAAATAAGCGAATTATGGTAAAATAAGTTGAGATAATGTACTTTATAAACACATATTTAAGGGCTGTTTTTCCAGTGAAATGGTCAAAATGAGTAAGAGAAAGTTTAAAAGAAATGTTAAAACGATCTGAAGTAGGGAAGAGATTTTGTTGGACGATATTTTTCGTCTTTATTTATGTTTTGGGAAGTAAAATTTCCCTGCCTTTTGTGGACTTATCAAAGGCTTTGAGGCTCAATGAGGGAACAACAACTGGTTTACAACTCTCGAGCGCTGTGATGGGGGGAAATCTCCGCGGAATGTCGATCTTTTCGATCGGTCTATCCCCTTGGATGTCTTCCATGATTTTGTGGCGGATGTTTACCGTTTCAAAACGTTTTAACCTCGAAAAAACCAGCTCAGAGATTGTGGAGCGTCGAAAGATGTATGTGACCTTGGTGCTCGCTATTGTCCAGTCCTTAGCGGTGGCCATGTATTTACCTCTAAAAACCGATCTGGATTCGGGACTTGTCATTGCGGTCAATACTATGATTATGGTGGCTGGAGCCTTCTTTTTAGTTTGGTTATCTGATCTAAATGCTGCTTTGGGGCTCGGAAGTTCTGTGGTGATCATGATGGCTGGGATGGTGATGTACCTTCCAGAAGACGTGGTGCAGACCCTTTCAAGTGTCAATAATATCCCAGAGATCGCTTATATTCTGGGTATGATCTTCCTTTTGATTTTTGTCTATGTGGCAGTTTTAGTGGAATATTCCAAGTATCAAATCCCTGTTAATAAATTAGGAATTCATAACAACCTTAAAAGTTATACCTTTTTGGATATCAAGATCAATCCTGCGGGAGGTATGCCTTTTATGTATGCCATGACCCTGGTGTCTATTCCTCAGTACGCTATGCTTTTGATCTTGTCTATGGACTCCAATGCTAAATGGGCTGCCCAGCTAGCCAAGCACTTGGTAATGGGAGACCCAATTTGGATTCTTCTTTATATTTTTGTCATTGCAATTCTTTCTTTTGCCTTTGCTTTTGTCAATGTGAATGGAGAAGAAATTGCAGAGAAAATGATGAAGGCCTCAGAATATATCGATTATATTTATCCTGGAGCAGACACACGTCGCTATATCAATAAAATTGTGCTACGCTTGACTGTTTTTGGAACTCTGTATTTGATTCTCTTTACCGCTCTTCCTTTTTCAATCTTGCTATGGGATAAGGATCTTTTACGTTTGACCATGATCCCAGGGACCTTCCTTATGTTTGTCGGAATGATTTACAATATCCGAGAAGAAATTCGTGCCCTTCGCGTCAATCAACGTTATACAAGAATATTCTAGGAGTAACTATGTATTATTTTGTACCAGCCTGGTATGGAACGGACCGCATCTGGCAGCAAACAGCTACCCCTTGGTACTGGATGCGAGAATCCATTGAATTTGACGATACCATTAATCAAGTTCGTATTTTTCAAGAAGCAGGAATGGATCGGATCTTATTGTTGCCTCACTATAGTCCTCAGTTGCGCTATTTTTTACACCGTCAAGATTTACTTGAGACAGATGTGCTCTCGATTTTTGATCGGATCCAAAAGGTTCCGTCTGATTTGGCTATGCGCCCAGTCCAGCTTCAAGATATCGAATGGCCGAGTGAGACAACTTTTTCTTATACTCCCTTTTTGGCAATAGCATTTCGAAAAGGTAAACGCCTAGCAAAAATTGATATGGGAGTAGATGGGAATATCCTTACCCTAACCCGTTATAAAGAGGGTGAAACCCTTTATGTCGAATATTTAGATGACCGTGGTTTTATCTCTAGTAGAGTTTACTATAAAGATGAGAAACCTTATTTTCAAGAGTATTTGAGTTTTGATGGACAATGGATTTTGAGAGAAATGTTGATCGAAGAGAACCAATCTGTTATGGTCAATGAAGCTTTCTTTCCTGCCTTCAAAAAAGAAAGTTATTCCAATATGGGAGAAGTTGTCGCTGAAAAAATGAAGGAACAGCTGTTGACTCTGGTTCCAGGACGAGATCAGTTGGTGGTGGCAGCACATCCAGCAAATTTGACTTTTTTACAAGATACAGCGAGTAGAGTTAAGAAAGTCTTGTCCTTCTATGGAGATCGTCAGCCCTTATCTGCTGAAAACTTTGCCCTCTATTTTGATATGATAGATGCCCAGCTCTTGATTACAGATAGTGAAAAAACCAAAGAAGCGATTGCGGTTTTTTCTCCTAGCCTGGCTCAAAAGACGCACCGGATTACCTCTTTTGACTCCCGTCTCCGTTTGGGTTCTAGTCAGGAGCGCAAGGAATCAAAGATTTACTATTATGTCAATGAAAGCGAGCTTCCAAGCAAGAAACAGCTTAAAAATATTCTAGAAATTTTGTCGCAATACCCTTTATTTGAAGTCGTTTTTGCATTTTATAATGGTTCACCAGAGAGGGTGAAAGAATTAGAAGGGCAACTTGAGGAATTGATTGCTAGTGAGCAGGACTTGCATCTGCTTCAATCACCTGCTCAAATACAAGGTCTTGGGGAAAACCAGATCATCGATGAAGAATCTGTACAAGGCGAGCCGGATTACCGTTTTGTGGTTAAGAATTTTTCAAATGAAAATGACATTATTCAAGAGTTGGAAAAAACACGTTTGATTGTAGATTTAAGCGAGGAGCCCAACCTCTATACGCAGATTGCAGGGATTTCTGCGGGGATTCCTCAAGTCAACCGCGTCCAGACAGAGTATGTCGATCATCTGAAAAATGGTTATGTCCTATCTAAGGGAGACAAGGAATTAGAAAAGGCGGTTACGCACTTCTTATTGGAATTGAAGCCTTGGAATGAAGCCTTGGTCTACTCGATCGAAAAAATTCAAGAATACGCGGGTCAACGTTTGATCGAGAAATGGGAAGGATGGATGAGAGAACGTCATGGATAACAAACAACAATTAACCCATATTCTCCAAATCGGCTCAAGTAGCTGGCAGGATCAGGTGGAGCTTCCTGCTGGACTTGGATGGCACTTTTTTCAAGTCACTGCTCTTCCATCACTCAAAGACTATATGGAAGAAGAGGAAATCTCTAAATTTAAAGCCTTGATCTTAGAGAATCCAGAAGATTTGTTGGCTCTAGGAGAAGACCTGACCTACTTCCAGCCTTATACTGTGTTTTATGATGAAAGCCATCAGCTAGAGGCCCCTTCTGAAGAATTGGCCCACCTTTTAAGTCTCAAGCAAGCAAGACCCTGGGATTTCTCAAATAAGCATCAATTTCTCTATGTCTTAGATCGCTTTTTATACGATAATCAATATGGAGATGCCTTTACGGTTAGTGATCTGCGAGTGAGACCTGATTTTGCTGGTCAGCAAACGGTGCTGGGGAAACATTTTCTTAAGCTAGATGGCCGATATGGCGAGGAGTTTACGCCGATTGTCCAGTGGGTCTACAACTATGTGTATGATGCTAGCCGTCCCATCAATTTTTGGTTGGAATACGAAAAAGACCCTAGCTGTCAACTGCAATTGCGGATCCAATTTTACCGCTTTGGTGCTCTGGGAGAGTGGGTCAAAGATGCAGTCTTTTCAGAAGAAGAGATGCAAACTCCGCTGGAATTAGACGGAGCAGAGCCTTATTATCTAGCCTTTTCGCTGGAAGCCAAAGGAGAAGGGATGCTTACGATAGGAGCTCTACACAAGCGCCTGTCCCATGGCCCTCTAGGAGGCATGACAGTAGGAGCACAGACTCTTCGGGACCACAAACGCCAAGAGGTCTTTGCTTATTTCCATCCTGGTGATATGAAGCCACCTTTAAACATTTACTTTTCTGGGTATCGTCCAGCCGAAGGATTTGAAGGATTTGGGATGATGCGTGCCATGGGTAGTCCCTTTATTCTCTTTTCGGATCCAAGATTGGAAGGTGGATCCTTCTATATGGGCTCAGAAGAGTTGGAAAATCAAATCACTGCCTTTATTGATCATCATTTGCATTCTCTTGGTTTTGGACCGGAAGAAATGAATTTCTCTGGCTTGTCCATGGGGACCTTTGGTGCCCTTTACTATGGGGCTCTGTATTGTCCACATGCTATCCTAGTCGGTAAACCCATTGTCAACCTTGGAGATGTCGCTGCCAACCTGAAATTTAGACGTCCAGATGAGTTTGGAACGTCTCTAGATATGATGCAGTTGATCATCGGTCAAGTGTCACAAGAAGGGATTGATCAGCTCAATCAACGCTTCTGGGACCGATTTAAACAGGCGGACTTTAAGGATACGATTTTAGCCCTTGCTTATATGCGAGATGATGACTACGACAAGCAAGCCTATCCAGATATTTTAGAGACCTTATATGAATTGCCGGTTCGGATTATTAGTACCAGTCGTGCCGGTCGGCACAATGATGCGAGTGCTCCGATCATTGAGTGGTTTATGACTCAGTACAATGAAATCATGGAAAGAGACTTTGGAAGAAACCAATGATAAAAATGAAAGAAAATGAAAGTAGACGGATCTACTGGGGCGATACAGTTTTAGCAGATTATCTTTGGGGGTCGACCATTCAGGCGACTGCCCAAGGTAGCGTTCAATTTCAGAATCCCCTCATGCCATCTGGTCAAGTGCTGAAAACCTGGCATTCGCAGACAAATTTTGGTGCGACGCGTCAAATTCCTAGTCTGCCCCTGCTCAAAAGAGAGCAGGGCTATGAACTGGCAATCGAGATCGAAGCAAATCCCGCTCATACCGTGATGGTAGAAATCATCTTCAAAGATCGCTTTGGAGAGATCGTTGGCCGTCGCGTAACCGCAGAAGGCTGCTTGTCCTTCACCTATCCAGACCAAGCCTACGCCTACGAAGTACGCTTGCTTAGTGCAGGCTTGCAAGAGTTTACCTTCCACTATTTCACTATTCAACCAATATCGTCTGAGGGAGCAGAAGTTCTCGAATAGACGAACAAAACTGCAAAAAAAGAGGATCACATTGGATTACGTTAAATTAAGAAACATCAAAAAAATCTTAAAAGAAGTCAATAGCTGGAAGGATGCGATCGCCCACTTGACGGATCAGCAATTGCAGGAGAAGACTGTGGAATTTCGGGAACGTCTAGCGGAGGGCGAGACCTTGGATGATCTTTTGCCGGAAGCATTTGCGGTTGCACGGGAGGCCGATAAGCGGGTCTTGGGCATGTTTCCCTATGACGTCCAAGTCATGGGAGGAATCGTCCTACACCAGGGCAATGTCGCTGAAATGAATACCGGTGAAGGAAAGACCTTGACGGCGACTATGCCAGTTTATCTCAATGCCCTAGAGGGCAAAGGGGTCATGGTTATTACGACCAATACCTATCTGGCAACTCGGGATGCAGAAGAGATGGGACAGGTCTATCGTTTCTTAGGTTTGACCGTCGGTGTTCCTTTGAAACAGTCAGAAGACGAAGAATTAGATCCAGAAGTCAAACGCGAGATTTACCAATCAGACGTCATTTATACGACTAATACTAGCCTAGGTTTTGACTATCTAACAGAGAACCTGACGGCTTCTGTCGATGGCCAATTTTTGGCAGACTTCAATTACGCCATTGTCGATGAGATTGATTCGGTGCTTCTAGATAGTGCTCAGACACCCTTGATTATTTCTGGTTCTCCTCGTGTTCAATCCAACCTGTATGGAATTATCGATACCCTGATCCAGACTTTCAAGGAGGGGGAAGATTTCAAGTTTGACGAAGAAAAGAAACGGGTTTGGTTGACTCGAAAAGGAGCTCATGCAGCAGAAGCCTTTCTTGCTATTCCCAACCTCTATGACCCCCAATACCGTGACTTGGTCCGCCATATCAGCCTAGCCTTGCAGGCCAATAAAAACTTTATTAAGGACAAGGACTATGTCATCCACCCCAATGTCGAAGGACAACCTGAGATTGTCTTGCTAGACCAGGCAACGGGGCGTCTGATGGAAATGACTCGCTTGCAAGGAGGGCTCCACCAGGCGATTGAGGCCAAAGAAGGTCTCAAGCTAACCCAGGAAACACGGGCCATGGCTTCGATTACCTATCAAAACCTCTTTAAGATGTTTCGAAAGTTAGGAGGCATGACAGGGACTGGGAAGGTCGCTGAAGCAGAGTTTCTTGATACCTATGCCATGTCAGTGATCAAGATTCCAACCAATCGCAGGAAAATCCGTAAGGATTTGCCGGATGAAATCTACCAAACCTTGCCGGAAAAAATCGTGGCTTCCTTGGACTATGTGAAGAAAGTCCACGAAAAGGGCAATCCGATCCTGGTCTTTGCCGGATCGGTTGAGATGTCAATTCTTTATTCGAATCTTCTCTTGCGCGAAGGGATCCCTCACAATCTGCTTAATGCCAACAATGCTCCTCGTGAGGCCCAAATCATTAAGGAATCTGGTCGAAAAGGAGCCGTGACGGTTGCGACCTCAATGGCCGGTCGAGGAACCGATATCAAGTTGGGACCTGGAGTAGCTGAGTTAGGAGGCCTAGTGGTTGTCGGAACCGAGCGGATGATGAACCAGCGGATTGACCTTCAAATTCGTGGGCGCTCAGGCCGCCAAGGAGATCCCGGTTTGACCAAGTTCTTTGTCTCTTTAGAAGACGATTTGATGAAAAACTGGGGGCCAGACTGGATCCAGGATACCTATCAAGATTATGATGTGGAAGAGCGCATTGGGGCTACTAAGGCCCTGACCAAACGCAAGTATAAAAATTTGGTGGAACGAGCTCAAAATGCTAGTGAAAGCTCTGGTCAGGCCAGTCGTCGGATGACGCTGGAATTTGCGGAAAGTATGAACATTCAGCGTGCCATCGTCTACGAAGAACGTGACCGCTTGATTAAGCAAGAAGGACGTTTGGATACGATTGTTGAAAAAGCCCTTCGTTCCGTATTTACTAGTGTAGCCAATGAGAAAGATTACAAAGATCCTGTAGCATTTTACCGCTATATTTTGGACAATGTTAGTTACCAAGTCGATGCTCAAAAAGCGCGCCAAACCTTTAGAAGTAAAAATATGAAGGCAAATTTCTTGTGGGAACTTGCTAAAAGCGAACTGGAAGCCAAGTATGAGGTCTTAGGGACCGATGAGGTGATCGCGCAATTCCAACGGATGGCCATCCTAAAAGCCATCGATGAAAACTGGGTCGAGCAGGTCGACTATTTGCAACAGTTGCGGATGGCTCTGTCTGGTCAATACACCAGTCAGAAAAATCCTTTGGTAGAATTTTTCCAAGAAGCCTACCAATCCTTTGAACGGATGAAAGAGGCAGCCAAAAGACAAATGGTCCGCAATCTTCTACTAAGCCGCGTCGAAATCAATACTAAAGGGGAAATCGTCTTGCATTTCCCATAAAAGAGGACATTATGACAGTATACAATATCAACCTTGGAATCGGTTGGGCCAGCAGTGGTGTCGAATACGCCCAGGCCTACCGTGCCCAGTTGTTACGCAATATCCATCAACCAGCCAAGTTTGTTTTTATGGATATGATCTTAGCCGATAATATCCAGCATTTAACAGAAAATATCGGTTTTAAAAATGATGAAATCATCTGGCTCTATAGCTATTTTACAGATATAAAAATTGCGCCAACGACCTATACCCTTGATCAGGTCTTAGCGGGATTTGCCGGAAAACCGACTCGTGAAGAAGTCGATGGTAAGATCAAGCGCTTCTTTTATGAGGACCAGGACAACTTTTTGACCTGCTACCTGCGCGCAGAAAACAGTCCTTTTGTAGAGCGTTGTGAGTATGTGTCTAGAGGGATCTTGGTAAGAAAGGATTATTTCTCCTATACCCGCTATTGTACGGAGTACTTCATTCCTAAGAACAACCAAGCCAACTTGATTGAGCGCCGCTTTTACAATGAAGATGGGACGGTTGCCTACAGCATGCAGATAGCGGATGGGCGCGAAATCTATCGTTTTAAAGATCGCTACATTGTTGGGCGCCAAGAATTGATCCGCTATTTCATGCAGACTCTGCAACTGACCAAACAGGACTTGGTGATTTTGGATCGCGAAACCAATATCGGTCAGCCCATCTTTGAAGAGGCGCAAAAAGCCCGTCTGGGTGTGGTGGTCCATGCCGAACACTTTAGTGCCAATAGTGTTGATGATCAGTATATCTTGTGGAATAACTATTATGACTACCAATTCACCAATGCCGATAAGGTGGACTTCTTTATTGTTGCGACTGATCGTCAAAAAGAAATCTTAACAGAACAGTTTGCTAAATACACCAAGCATCGGCCGGCCATCTATACCATCCCGGTAGGAAGTCTTGCCAGCTTGCCACAAAACGAAAATCGCACCCCATTTTCTATGATTACAGCCTCTCGTTTGGCAACAGAAAAGCATATTGACTGGTTGGTACGAGCAGTGGTTCGGGCCAAAAAAGAATTGCCAGAATTGTTCTTTGACATCTATGGAAAAGGTGGAGAAGAAGGTAAGTTGCGCTCTCTGATTGATGAATTGGGGGCGGCAGACTATATCCACCTCAAAGGGCATGCCAATCTAGAGGAAATTTATAAGAACTATGAAGTATATCTGTCCGCATCGACCAGCGAGGGCTTTGGTTTAACCTTGATGGAGGCGATTGGTTCTGGTCTTCCGATTATCGGTTTTGACGTTCCTTATGGTAACCAAACCTTTGTCACAGAAGGTAAAAATGGCTATCTCATCCCACCTTCAGCTGACCAAGTGGTGGATCATATTGCTACTGCCTTTGCTGAAAAAATCATCCAGCTCTACAAGAAAGATGATCTAGCCAGCATGCGTCAAGCATCTTATGCGCGTGCAGAAGACTTTTTGACTAGCCGAGTGGAAGAAGCTTGGACGCAATTGATAGAAGAGGTGACACATGCTGAACGTATTTGATACTTATTCTCGTGAAAGCCAGGATTTGCTCCACTCCATGCAGGAGTCTGGTTTTACCCATCCGACGGTTGTCCTGGAGCCAAATGGTTTCTTGCCCGATGGGGTCGAATCGCCCTTTCTCTATTTTTTAGGCCAGCCAAAAGGGGAGAAGCGCGGTCGCTACTTTAATGAAGTTCCAGTTCCTGATTTTTGGGAAATTTCTGGTGATAATAGTAGTGGTAAAGTGAATTATTACGGCCAAGAAAAGGCTCGGATTGCTTACCATGCAGCTTCTTATAAGCGCATTGTTGAAAGCGTGGAATGGTTGGATGACAAAGGGCAAGTGGTGATGATCGAGCGCTATGACCAATACGGTCGCAAGATCGCCGTCACAACCTGTGATGCACAAGGACACCCCTTAGTGACGACATACTTTGAAGGGGATACCGAGCGCTTGACAGAAAATCATCAAACAGGGGATCTGATCTTGACCTTGGCTAATCAACCCATGCGGATTTTCAAGAATCGCATAGATTACTTCGTTTTTTATCTAGAGTATCGTGGTTTTAATCTGGATGGCTTGGTCTACAATACCCTTGCTACCTCCTTTAGCCTTAGCCTTCAGTTGGGCAATAAAGGCATCAAAGGTCGCGACGTCTTGGTGTGGCAAGAACCACTTCATGACAGCCTTCCAGGCAATATGCAGTTGATTCTAAAGAGCCCAGAAATCAGGACCAAGAAGATCTTGATTCCGCAAAATGCGACCTACCATCGTGCTCTCCAGTTGACCTCGCAAGACCAGCACGCCTCCTTTGGTCCTCTTGGCTACTTGTATGATTTCAAGGTCAAGGATGATATCCGCAAAGATGCCTTTGTCTTGACCAATTCGGATCAGATCGAAGCCTTGACCTATCTAGTAGAATCCTTGCCAGATGTGACCTTCCGTGTGGCGGCCTTGACAGAAATGTCTGCCAGCCTCTTGTCTATGGTCCGTTACCCAAATGTCGTTCTTTACCAAAATATCAGCCAAGAGCGGATCCAAGAGTTGCTCAAGATCTCCAGTATTTATCTGGATATCAATCACTATGCAGAGGTTCAAGGTATTGTCCGTAAGGCTTTCGAGCACCAGCAAGTTATCCTTGCCTTTAGCCATACCGTGCATGACCGCACTTACCTGGCACAGGCCAATATCTTTGAGCAAGGAAAAGAAGCAGATCTAGTCGCTCGTATCAAAGAAATTTACCAATCAGTCGATCGCTATAAAGAAGCAGTGGCCCAACAAATTAGCCAATCTAGTAGCATCGACCCAGCTGAGTTCAAGGCCTACTTGCTAGAAGGGATCGGTGGACAAGTTGAGTGATCAAAAGAAAGATTTATTTTACAAAGAAGTTGAAGGACGGATGGAGTCGCTCAAACGCCGTCCTGTCGAGAAAGAAAAAACAACCCGTTCTGAAAAGATCAATGTTACCTTTAATGTGGTCATCGGCTTGGTGATCTTACTAGGAGTTATTTTTACACTCTTTAGAGTTTTGGGAGGATCCTGATATGGAAATAGTATTTGCGATCGGGATCGCCCTCTTGTCACTTGCTTTGGTGGTCCTTATCACCCTGCAGCCTCGCCAACAACAATCGCTCTCAACGGATGCAACCAGCAACCTCGGGAAACCCAGCTATTGGCGGTCTCACCGCGGACTTAAGCTTGCGACCCTTGCGGTTAGTATTGTCTTTCTGCTATCCTTGTTTCTCTATATGCTGATGGTGCAGGCTTAGTTGTTCGTAAAACAGATAGAAGAGGTTGGGACAAAAGTCCTAGCCTCTCAATTTTCTTTGGATTGTCGAGCAAG
>NZ_MRXX01000007.1:130179-147755 GCF_016642265.1 Streptococcus lactarius | reverse complement strand
GTGCGGAGGTGGGACGACGAAATCGAATTCTAACGAATGACCGATTTCTGTCCCACTCTCTTTTTTTTCCTCTTGATTTTATGTTATACTGATAGCAATAGAAATGATGGAGGTTGCAATGAAAAAGATTCCCTTGGTATTTTCGGGCTGTCTTTTGGGGTTAGTAGGTGCTGGAAATCTGACGGCAGATAGCCTACCAGCTCTTTCTCATCTCTTTAGTTTGACAGGCCTATTCTTATGGTTTTTCTTTCTAGCCTATCACCTGATTCGCTGGCAAGAAACAAAGATGGAACTGCAACAACCTGCTCTTTTATCTGGAATGGCGACCTTTCCCATGGCTGGAATGATTCTCTCTACCTATCTCTTGCGGCTTTTCCCAGCAGTTGAAGGCCTTTCTCAAGTGGTCTGGTGGTCTGCTTTTCTTCTAGATGTCTGCTTGATCCTCTATTTTACCAAGACCCATGTCATGGTCCGTCCAAGAGTCACAGCCACTCCAAGTTGGACCGTTCTCTATGTGGGGATCGCAGTGGCAGCCTTGACCTACCCAGTTGTCGGCCAGCGGCTCATTGCCTATCTTGCATTGGTGGTTGGTTTTGGCTTGACCTTCCTACTTTATCCAGTTATCTATACTGATTTAAAGAAAAATCCCCTGCCTGCTCACTTGTTGGGCCAAGAAGGGATCTATTGTGCTCCCTTTTCCCTTCTTTTAGCGGCCTTAGTGCGGGTTGGTGGAGCCAGTCTTCCTACTTGGTTCTTATGGATTATGGTGCTCGCTTCGCAAGCTTTTTATTTCTTTGTTTTGACACGTCTCCCAAGGATGGTCAAAGCAGGCTTCCAACCTGCTTTTTCAGCCTTGACCTTTCCAACTGTCATCACAGCCACTTCGCTGAAAATGACACAAGGACTCTTGCGCCAGCCCCTTTTGGATTATTTGGTAGGGGCTGAAACCCTGCTTTGTCTCGTGATATTGCTGGCTGTGTTAGGAGGTTATGTAGCCTATCTCAGGGACAAGTGTTGATTCTTCAGAAAGGAAACTATGAAATTTATCAAAAGAAAGCTATCCTTCCTCTATCCTCTTTTTCTTCTCTTGTTTTACTTTTACATCCGCCCTCAATTTCCTCCCTTAGCGCAGTACCTATCCAATGTCCTAGCAAGCGCTAATAGTTATTATTTGGCCTTGTTGATGCTAGAGGGATTCTATGCGGCTTTTGCGGGCTTTTTGGTCTATCGATTTTCCAAAAAGGTTTCTTTTAAACTCGGTAAGAAGCCTCTGCAATCATTGATAGAAGCTGTCTTTGCAGCTTGTTTGATCTACTGGCTGGATTACTTCGTCAGTGGCTTTGTCCAAGGTCGAGGAGCGGTTTGGAGTCTCTTTCCTCGTGAAATTACGCCAACTGGGCTTGTGATCCTCCTTGTCATGATGGTGGTTGTGCGCCCAGTGACAGAGGAGCTGATCTTTCGGGGCGCCTTGGTGAATGCCTATTTCAAGGGTTGGTCCCTTTACGCTGAGATTTGGCTACCTGCCCTTATCTATAGTGGCCTGCATTTTGTACACAGTCCATTTTCGCTAGGAGCCAGCATCATCTACCTTATTCCCAGCCTAATTTTTGGCCTCCTTTATTACAGGAGTACTAGCCTCTTCTATCCTATGTTGGGTCACATCTTACTTAATCTCTATTATACCCTTCCCTTTCTCCTTACGATTTTCAAAAAGTAACCGATCTCCTGAGTGAGATTGGCTTTTTTTGAAAATATGGTATAATAGAATAAATTTAAAAGAGGGAGTTGAGGTTTGAAAAAGAGCTACCGCGTCAAACGTGACCAAGATTTCAATGCTGTTTTTAAAAGTGGCCAAAATGTTGCCAACCGGAAATTCGTGGTTTACCGCTTGGACAAAGACCAACCACACTTTCGTGTTGGCCTGTCTGTGAGCAAAAAACTCGGCAACGCTGTCACCCGAAATCGGATTAAACGTTTGATACGCCATGTTTTGATCAAACACCAAGGATTCCTTACGACCGATGATTTTGTCGTCATTGCTCGTAAAGGCGTCGAAGAGCTCGACTTCCATCAAGTAGAGAAGAATCTCCTACACGTCTTGAAATTAGCGCATATCTACCAAGAAAGGGATTAATGTGAAAAAGAAACTGAAATTAACTGGATTATTAGGAGCAGCCTTGCTCTTCTTGTCAGCCTGTGGGACCTCTCAAGTGACGGCCCAGTCGACAGGTGGTTGGGAACGCTTCGTCTATTTCTTTGCGGAATCGATCCGCTTCTTCTCCATCGGGGGCAATATCGGGATCGGGATTATCGTCTTCACCTTGGTCATTCGGACTGTTCTCTTGCCACTGTTCCAATACCAAATGAATTCAACCCGCAAAATGCAGGAAATTCAACCCTTACTGAAGGAAATACAGGCTAAGTACCCAGGGAAAGATCTGGATAGCCGGGCCAAACTCTCTGAAGAAATGCGGGCCCTTTACAAAGAAAAAGGAGTCAAAACATCCTCTGCTTTCCTTCCTCTCTTGATTCAGATGCCAGTTTTGATGGCGCTGTTTCAAGCTCTGAGCCGTGTGGAATTCCTTAAAGTTGGCCACTTCCTATGGATGGACCTAGGAGCGATTGACCCGACTTACATCTTGCCTCTTCTTGCGGCCCTGTTCACATTTTTCAGCAGTTGGTTGACCAACAAAGCCATGCCAGAGCGTAATGGTAGTGCCACGACCATGATGTATGTCATGCCGGTGATGATTTTCTTCTTTGCCTTGTTCTCAGCCAGCGGGGTTGCTTTGTACTGGGTGACCTCCAATGCCTACCAAGTCGGGCAAACTTATCTCTTGAACAACCCCTTCAAGATTATTGCAGAGCGAAAAGCCAAAGAGCAAGCTTCTCGAGACATTGAAAAACAAAAACGTCGTGCCTTCAACAAAGCACAGAAAAAGAGAAAATAAGAAAGAGGTGGACATATGGTCCTATATACCGGAGCAACTGTAGAAGAAGCCATCCAACATGGCTTGAACGAATTAGATATTCCCCGTATGAAGGCGCATATTACGGTTGTAGCGCGTGAAAAGAAAGGTTTCCTTGGTTTGTTTGGCAAAAAGCCAGCCCAAGTAGAGATTGAACCGATCGCAGAAACAACGGTGGTCAAAGCCAATCAAAAAGCTGTCAAAGGTGTACCTGAAGAAATCAATGCACAAAACGAACCTGTCAAAACCGTTAGCGAAGCAACGGTAGATCTTGGCCGTGTCGTTGCAGCGATTAAAAAAGTCGAAGAAGAAGGCGAAGTCGTTTCTGAAGAGATTAAGACAGAAATCCTCAAGCACGACAAAGAAGCTGGTACGGTCCTCGAAGAACAAGGGCATGAACATATCCTTGAAAAAGTCAAAGAGCCTGCAAGCAAAGATTCAGGTTTTGCAGACCTTGGCATCGAAGTCGAAGAAAACTACAATATTGAAGAAGTTGTCGCAGATGTGACAGATTATGTTCAAAAAGTCGTCGATGAGATGGATGTCGATGCGACGATCTCAAGCGGACATAACCGCCGCACGGTCAACATGCAGATTGATACCAATGAGCCAGGGCGCGTGATTGGTTACCACGGAAAAGTCTTGAAAGCATTGCAACTCTTGGCGCAAAACTATCTTTACAACCGTTATTCCAAGAATTTCTACATCACCATTAATGTCAATGACTATGTAGAACATCGAGCTGAGGTTCTACAAAGCTATGCACAAAAGTTGGCCAGTCGCGTATTAGAAGATGGGCAAGCCCAACAGACGGATCCAATGTCCAATAGTGAACGCAAGATCATTCACCGGATTGTCTCTAAGATGGAAGGAGTCACTAGCTACTCTGAAGGAGAAGAACCAAACCGTTACGTGGTGGTAGACATCGAAGGATAATCTAGCGATTAGTTCTCATGGGGGAGAGACGGGACTGAACCGCTCTCTCTTTTTTAGTGGAATTAGAAAGGAAGCAAATGGCATTTGCAGTCATTCGAGAGTTTTTAAAACTTCAAGGGATGAAATATCAGGCACCATCAAAGGCAGGGAAATTAGCTCCAGAGATGGAGCAGTATCGTACACTGGCTCAAGCAGCTCGTAAGGAATTCACCAATTTAGTCTCAGCCTTTCAGCAGCGTCACCCCTATTTGGAGCAAGATCGGACCAGCCAGTGGATGAACCAGGCTCAAGTCTTGCGTCCTCATTTTTGGGCCTATCTAAAAGGAGAAGGAACGATGGCAGAGCCCATGTTTGCCTTGAGACTTTATGGAGACGCAGCTGATTTTGGTGTATCCTTAGAGGTGAGTTTTATCGAGCGAAAAAAAGACGAGCAGAGTCTTGGAAAACAACACAAGGTTCTCACCCTTCCTATCTCTCAGCCAGTTTACTATTTCGTCCAGAAAAATGGAGAGAGTCAAAGGATCGAGGGAACAGAGAAGAATCGTCATGATCTGCTACAAGCAGTAGCAGAAGGAGCGGTTCGTAAGGTCCTTGTCAAATACGATGTGCCTCTCGTCGAGGAGAGTTCCCTAGAGGATATCCTGGATCAGTTGCAAAAGGCGCTGATGGTGCTGGAACCCTATTATTTGGCAACCCGTCAGATGTAGAAAGGTTTTCTCCGACCTGTATTTGTAACAATTTTGCCATAGCTATTGACAAATAGAGCTGAATCCGATAGAATAGTAAAGTATGTTTAGTAACTGATCACAACTAGCCGGCTAAACGAATACAAAATCTATGAGGAGGTATTCATCGTGAAACGTACTTATCAACCAAGTAAAATCCGTCGTGCGCGCAAGCATGGTTTCCGTCACCGTATGGCAACTAAAAATGGTCGCCGCGTATTGGCAGCTCGTCGTCGTAAAGGACGCAAAGTTTTGGCTGCGTAATTCAGATAAAAAGCTAAAAACCAGTAGAAACTCGAGACTACTGGTTTTTGTTTTGCCAAAAGTGAATTTAGAGGCGCTTTCTGCTATAATAGAAAGAAGAAAAACACGGAAGAAAAGGAAGATCATGCAGATTTTTGATACCCACACCCATCTCAATGTGGAAGAATTCGCAGGAAAAGAACAAGAAGAGCTCAACTTAGCCAAGGAAATGGGTCTTGTAGCCCACAATATCGTTGGTTTTGACAAACCAACCATTGAGCGAGCTGTGGAGTTGGCAGATCAATACCCTGAACTCTATCTCACGCTTGGTTGGCATCCTACGGAGGCGGGCGATTATAGTCCTGCAGTGGAAGCCTATCTTCTTGAACGGTTGAAACATCCCAAAGTCGTTGCCCTAGGAGAAATCGGTCTGGATTACCACTGGATGACAGCACCAAAAGAGGTTCAAGAAAAGGTCTTTCGTCGCCAGATCCAATTGTCTAAGGACTTGGACTTGCCTTTCGTGGTGCATACGCGTGATGCGCTGGAAGATACTTATGCTATTATCAAGAGTGAAGGAGTGGGCCCGCGCGGTGGGATCATGCATTCTTTCTCAGGTAGTCTAGAAGATGCCAAACGCTTCATGGATCTGGGAATGCTGATCTCCTTTTCTGGAGTGGTCACTTTTAAGAAAGCTACAGATGTTCAAGAAGCTGCAGCAGGACTTCCGCTAGACAAGATCTTGGTTGAGACAGATGCCCCTTATCTGGCACCAGTTCCTAAGCGTGGCCGTGAAAATAAAACAGCCTATACCCGTTATGTGGTGGACTTTATTGCAGGGCTTCGTGGCTTAACAACAGAAGAAGTGGCTCAGGCAACCTATGAGAATGCGAGAAAGGTATTTGGCCTTGACTGAGAAAAGAAAAATACCAGAAGTGATTGTCGTGGAAGGCAAGGACGATACGGCCAATCTGAAACGCTATTATAAGGTGGATACCTATGAGACACGTGGATCGGCTATTAATCAAGATGACCTAGAGCGAATCGCCAAGCTTCAGGAACTTCGTGGAGTCATTGTTTTTACGGATCCAGACTACAATGGCGAGCGGATTCGCAAGATCATTATGCAAGAAATTCCACAGGCCAAGCATGCCTTTTTAAACCGTGGTGAGGCAGTACCCAAATCCAAGACCAAGGGGCGTTCTCTTGGAGTGGAGCATGCCAGCTTTGAAGACTTAGAAAAGGCCCTGGCTGGACTCGTGGGCTCCTATGAAGATGAGCATTTCTTTGATATTACAAAGTTTGACTTGATGCGATTGGGTCTTTTGATGGGTAAGGACAGCCGTAAACGCCGGGAATATCTTGGCGAAGCCTTGCGCATCGGCTACTGCAATGGCAAACAACTGCTCAAACGCTTGGAGTTGTTTGGGATTTGTTTGGTACAAGTTGAAGCGGCGATGGCTAGTTATTAAGACGGAAGTAGAGGGGCCCCTTTACCCCTAAACTGATTAGAAAAGAGAATACATGAGAATTGCAGATTATAGCGTGACCAAGGCAGTGCTGGAGCGTCACGGTTTTACCTTTAAAAAATCCTTCGGTCAGAACTTTCTGACCGATACCAATATCCTTCAAAAGATTGTGGACACTGCTGAGATTGATAAGCAGGTCAATGTCATCGAAATCGGCCCTGGAATTGGAGCTCTGACGGAGTTTTTGGCGGAAAATGCCGCAGAAGTCATGGCCTTTGAGATTGATGACCGCTTGGTTCCCATTTTAGCGGATACCTTGCGGGATTTTGACAATGTAACGGTTGTCAACCAAGATATCCTCAAGGTAGACCTCAATCAGTACATCGCTGAGTTTAAAAATCCAGAGCTTCCGATTAAGGTAGTGGCCAACCTTCCATACTACATCACGACTCCGATCCTTATGCACTTGATCGAATCCAAAATTCCTTTCCAAGAATTTGTAGTTATGATGCAAAAAGAGGTGGCAGATCGCATCTCAGCGGAACCAAATACCAAGGCTTATGGGTCTTTGTCCATTGCAGTTCAATACTATATGACGGCTAAGGTAGCCTTTATCGTGCCACGCACCGTCTTTGTGCCAGCGCCAAATGTTGACTCTGCCATCCTAAAGATGGTCCGTCGTGAAGAGCCAGCTGTGGCCGTCAAGGACGAAGATTTCTTCTTCTCCGTCAGCAAGGCCAGCTTTGTCCACCGCCGCAAAACCCTTTGGAACAACTTGACCAGTCGCTTTGGCAAGACCGAAGAAGTGAAGGCAAAACTGGAAGCGGGGATCCAAGCTGCAGGCCTGCAGCCATCTGTACGAGGAGAAGCCCTCAGCTTAGACGACTTTGCCCGCCTAGCTGATGGCCTTCTAGAAGCAGGAATAAAATAAAAGAAAATTTATTGGTACGTTATTTTCTTTCTCAATTCTAAATGAGATAACGAAGTTTATGTATCTTAGAATGATTGAAGGTACAAATTGAGACTTTCCGCTGTGAGAAAAGAGCCTAAATAAAAGTTTGTTTAGGCTCTCGGAATTTTTGAGAGTAAAACAGTTCGGGGAACTGTTTTAGCCTGAGCCTAAAAATTAAAAAGCGAAGGGGCTCAATACAAATTGAACAAGGTCTGCGGATTGTATCTTGATTTAGTTATAGAACTTCCTGGATTTATGAAATCGTTCACTGGATAATTTCACCTAACGTCCGTATTCACCTAAGGAAAGTCTTAAATAAGTTTTATAAGAAATAAGCCATAAGTTGTTATAACCTATGGCTTGTTTATATTGTAAGGAAAGGACGGGATTTGAACCCGCGCGTGAAAAAAATCCACTTGCCGGATTTCGAGTCCGGTGCCGTACCAAGCTGAGCCACCTTTCCGAGATGCGGAGAAAGGGATTTGAACCCTCACGCCCGAATGGGCACATGCGCCTGAAGCATGCGTGTCTGCCGTTCCACCACCTCCGCATAGTTCTATTATACACTTTTTAGGAAAAATGCCAAGGAAAAAAAGGGAGGCTCCTTCTTCCCCTTTCTCCTCTAAGATATTCCATATCAGACACGTTAGTTTGCGACTTTATCCAAAAGGATCTTTCCATTTCGTTTTTCTTACGGGCAAACCAACCTTATTTCTTATTTTTTGATATAATAAAACTATTAAGCAAAAAGGAGTACGATTTGCAAGGAACAATCGTCAAAGCCCTGGCCGGTTTCTACTATGTGGAGTCAGAGGGCTCTATCTACCAGACACGTGCTCGTGGAAATTTTAGGAAAAAAGGACAGACTCCTTATGTGGGAGATCAGGTAGAATTTTCCGCTGAAGAGAATTCAGAAGGCTACATCTTGAGCATCGCGCCTCGAAAAAATAGCCTCGTGCGTCCTCCGATCGTGAATATTGACCAAGCAGTGGTCATCATGTCGGCCAAGGAGCCTGATTTCAATGCCAACCTGCTGGATCGCTTTTTGGTCCTTTTGGAGCATAAGGGCATACATCCGATTGTCTACATCTCCAAGCTAGACTTACTAGAAGATCTAGGGGATATCTACTATTACCAAGGAATCTACCAAGCCATTGGTTATGATTTTGTCTTGTCGATTGAGGAACTCTTGCCACTGTTGACGGCAAAAACCACGGTCTTTATGGGACAGACTGGGGTAGGAAAATCCACCTTGCTCAATAAGATTGCTCCGGATCTGGAGCTTGAAACGGGTGAAATCTCAGATAGTTTAGGGCGTGGACGTCATACGACGCGTGCAGTCAGCTTTTACCATCTGAATGGTGGCAAAATCGCCGATACGCCTGGTTTTTCCTCCCTCGATTATGAAGTGGCAAGTAGCGAAGATCTCAACCAAGCCTTTCCAGAGATTGCGGATGTGAGCCACGCTTGCAAGTTTCGTACCTGTAGCCACACGCATGAACCAGCTTGTGCAGTCAAACCAGCTGTTGAAGCTAAGGAAATTGCAGCCTTTCGTTATGAGGATTACCTGCAATTTCTCAGTGAAATCGAAAACCGTCGTGAAACCTACAAAAAGGTTTCCAAAAAAATACCCAAATAGGAGACAACTATGAAAACAATGAAATTAGCACCCTCAATTTTAAGTGCAGATTATGCCAATTTTGAAAGCGAATTGAAGCGCCTTGAAGCTGCTGGAGCAGACTACGCCCATATTGATGTGATGGATGGTCATTTTGTACCCAATATTAGTTTTGGTGCCGGTGTCGTAGCCAGCATGCGTCCACACAGCAAATTGGTCTTTGATTGCCACTTGATGGTGACCAATCCAGAACACCATATTGAAGAATTTGCCCGTGCCGGTGCAGATATCATCAGCATCCACGTAGAAGCAACCCCTCATATCCACGGGGCTCTTCAAAAAATCCGTCAAGCGGGTGTAAAAGCCAGTGTTGTCATTAATCCAGGAACCCCTGTAGACAGTATCAAGCATGTCTTAAATTTGGTGGATCAAGTCTTGGTCATGACCGTTAACCCAGGTTTCGGTGGGCAAGCCTTCCTTCCTGAAACATTGGATAAGGTCCGTGAATTAGCGACCCTTCGTGAAGAAAAAGGTTTAGACTTTGATATTGAAGTCGATGGTGGCATTGATGGCCAAAGCATCTTCCAAGCAAAAGAAGCTGGAGCCAATGTCTTTGTGGCAGGTTCTTATGTCTTCAACGGAGATGTCAATGAGCGTGTGCAAACGCTCCGAGATGCTGTCAATGGGTAACATCGCAATACTGGCAGGAGGTGACTGCACGCTCTTGCCAAGAGATCGTGACGCATATGTAGGCGTTGATGGTGGCTGTTTGAAGTTACTGGGACAAGGCCTGCCTCTGGATATGGCTGTTGGAGATTTTGATTCCGTCTCTGAGACCGATTTGAACAACATCAAAGCCCAAGCCAAGCAAGTGGTGCAATCTGTTCCTGAAAAGAACGATACAGATTTGGAGTTGGCCTTAAAAGCGGTCTTTGAAGCCTATCCAGATGCTGCTGTCACCGTTTATGGTGCCTTTGGTGGTCGCTTGGATCATTTCTTGTCTAATATCTTTTTGCCGACTGATCCAGACCTAGCTCCTTATATGGAGCAGATCCAATTAGTCGATGGCCAAAATCGGCTACTTTATCGGCCGACCGGTTGCCACGAGATCCTGCCCGATCCTGCTATGTCCTATGTGGGTTTTATGCCTGTTGGAGGGGGTCACTTAGAAATCACAGGTGCCAAATACCTCTTACATCCAGAGAATTATTTTTTGAAGGCCATGTATGGCTCCAATGAATTTTTGGACCAACCGATTCAAGTGAGTCTTGATCGTGGCTATCTCGTCATTGTTTATAGTAAAGACAGAGGTTAATATGAATATCATGCCGCTTCTGATTGGCCTGCTCAATCTGGGTCTCCTCATCTATCTCTTGCAACGGTCAGATGATACAAAGCCAAATATTGGTGAGATGCTGGAAGACCACGAGGATCATTTGACAGACCAGTTGGACTACCGTTTTGAAAAAGAAAGACAAGCAAGCCAGATTGCCAATCAGCAGTTAGAGATCGCCTTGACAGATCGCTTGACAGAGATGCGAGTAGAGATCCACCAGCAGACGACGGCTTTGCGCGCTGAGATGAATGAGCACTTTACCAAAAATCGAGATAAGACGGATGAGCGCATGCGCCAAATCCAAGAGTCCAATGAAGTGCGCCTAGAGCAGATGCGCCAAACAGTGGAAGAAAAATTGGAGAAAACCTTGCAACACCGCTTGCAGACTTCCTTTGAGACCGTTTCAAAACAATTGGAGTCGGTCAATAAAGGCTTGGGAGAAATGCAGACGGTAGCTCGGGATGTTGGGACCCTTAATAAAGTTCTCTCCAACACCAAGACCCGTGGGATTATGGGCGAATTGCAGTTGGGACAGATCATTGAAGATATCTTGACCCCAGCCCAGTATGAGCGAGAGTTTGTTACCGTTCCCCAATCCAGTGAGCGCGTGGAGTATGCCATTAAGCTTCCAGGACAAGGAGAGGAGCCAGTCTATCTGCCGATTGACTCTAAGTTTCCTCTCGAAGACTATTACCGTCTGGAAGAGGCTTATGAATCTGGCGATAAAGAAGAGATCGAGCGTTACCGCAAAGCCCTTTTGAACAGACTCCAACGCTTTGCAAAAGACATCCAGCAAAAATATCTCTTCCCACCTGCAACGACCAATTTCGGGATTCTCTTTTTACCAACAGAAGGCCTCTATTCAGAGGTAGTTCGAAATCCAGCATTTTTCGATCGCTTGCGTCGGGAAGAACAAATTTTAGTGGCTGGACCAAGCACGCTGTCAGCCCTTTTGAATTCCTTATCTGTTGGCTTTAAAACGCTCAACATCCAAAAGAGTGCAGATGACATTAGCAAGGTGTTGGGATCGGTCAAATCAGAATTCCATAAGTTTGGAGGGATTCTAGCCAAGACTCAGCGCCATTTAAAGAATGCTTCTAATAACATTGATGATTTACTAACCAGACGGACCAATGCGATCGAGCGGACGCTCCGCCAAATCGAAAGCAACGAGGACCTGCTAGGACTAGATGAAGAGACAACAGAGGGAGACGAGGATGATCAAAATTAGCCAAATGAAAAAAGATGAACTGTTTGAAGGATTCTATTTGATCAAGACAGCAGAGGTGCGCCAGACCCGTGCAGGGAAGAACTACTTAGCCTTTGTATTCCAAGATGAGACTGGAACCATTGAAGGCAAGCTATGGGATGCCCAACCTCATAATGTAGAGAGCTTCACAGCGGGACGCGTCGTCCATATGACTGGCCGCCGAGAAGTTTACAACAATACCCCGCAGGTTAATCAATTAACCATGCGCTTGCCCCAAGCAGGAGAACCAAGTAATCCAGCTGACTTCAAGGAAAAACCGCCTGTAGATCCCAAGGAACTACAAGATTATCTTTCAAATGTCCTTTTCAAAATTGAAAATCCAGTCTGGCAACGAGTTGTTCGGGCCCTCTATAGCAAATACGACAAGGAGTTCTATAGCTATCCAGCCGCAAAAACCAATCACCATGCCTTTGAAGCAGGCCTCGCTTATCACACAGCGACCATGGTTCGCTTGGCAGATCGCATTGGCGACATCTACCCGCAGTTAAATAAGAGTCTGCTCTTTGCGGGAATTATGTTGCATGACTTAGCAAAAGTACTGGAACTTAGTGGCCCTGAAAACACCGAATACACCGTTCGAGGCAACCTCATTGGCCATATTGCTTTGATCGACGAAGAAATTACCAAAGTCCTTCAAGAATTAAAAATCGATGATCAAAAAGAAGAAGTCATTGTTCTTCGCCATGTGGTCTTGAGCCACCATGGTTTGCTAGAATATGGAAGCCCTGTTCGTCCCAAGATCATGGAAGCAGAGATTATTCACATGATTGACAATCTAGATGCGGAAATGATGATGATGACAACTGCTCTCGGCTTAGTCGGTCCTGGTGAGATGACTAATAAAATCTTCGCTATGGAAAACAGATCCTTCTATAAACCGAATCTCGATCAGTAAAGACAGCGATTTCTACGGGGAATCGAGGATCAAAAAGAAAAAAATCACGAAAAAACGACCTTCTTCCAATCAGAATGTTCGTTTTTTTCTGTTCTTATGGTATAATGATAAAAAAACTACATGGTGAAAATATGAAATTAAGAAGAAGTGAACGGATGGTTGTGATTTCAAATTACCTGATCAATCATCCTTATGAATTGACCAGTCTCAATACCTTTGCGGAAAAGTATGAGTCTGCTAAATCCTCTATTTCAGAAGATATCGTGATCATCAAGCGTGCTTTTGAAGAGATGGAAATCGGCCATATTGAGACGATCACAGGAGCAGGCGGAGGCGTCGTCTTTACACCCTCCATCTCAGATGAGGAATCCAAAGAAATCGTTGAGGAACTTTGCCAACAATTATCAGAAAGCAACCGGATTCTTCCAGGGGGCTATATTTACTTATCTGATTTGTTAAGCAATCCGAAAATTTTAAACAGCATCGGACGCATCATTGCCAAAGCTTTCCGCAATAAAAAGATCGATGCCGTTATGACCGTTGCTACCAAGGGCGTCCCTTTGGCCAATGCCGTAGCCAACGTTTTGAATGTACCATTTGTCATTGTTCGCCGTGATTTAAAAATCACAGAAGGTTCAACCGTCAGTGTCAATTATGTTTCCGGCTCCAGCGGGGATCGTATCGAAAAAATGTTCCTATCAAAACGTAGCCTCAAAGCAGGAAGCCGCGTCTTGATTGTCGATGACTTCCTCAAAGGTGGTGGAACCATCAACGGAATGGTCAGTCTCTTATCTGAGTTTGATTCCGAATTGGCAGGAGTGGCTGTCTTTGCGGACAATGCCTCGACTGAGCGCGAATTTTTTGAACACAAATCCTTGCTCCGCGTGACAAATATCGATGTCAAAGAAAATAAATTAAATGTCGAAGTAGGAAATATCTTTGATTAAGAGGCGAGAAAGGAGAAGCAAAAAGTGAAAAGAATCTTAGACCGATTTGATAACAGTCCTTTATGGATCCGTTTGCTGACTGTTTTGGCCCTGACCTTTATTTTGGTGGCAGGTATGTATACGGTGAAAAAGAATACAGCTGCTCAAGTAACAACAGAAATCCAGCCTGCTAAAAAAACAGGTTCTCTTCCCGTTAAAAAAGAAACAAAAGAAGAGAAAGAGAAAAAGGAAGAAAAGAAAAATACAGAAGCTGCAGAAAAAGCAGTTGTGCAAATGGAGACTAATCCTAGTCAAGACACTGTGAACGCGGCTCAAACTGCCGTCAAAAAAGTAAAGGATGAGACTCAAAAACAATCGCTCACAGCCCGTATCCAATACATTGCCAATTATTATGGTTTGACCTATGAAGGGGATGCTACAGCGACCCAACAAAATCAAACGGGTGCCAATGCCAATGCAAATGGTGGGGCGGGTGTTGCAACAGTCCCTGCTCAGCAGCAACAGTCAACTCCAGCAGTAGATGGAGGAGCTCAAGCGCCGGCTGAAACAGCTCAACAATAGAGTTTTTGAAGTTGGGGAAAATATAAAAAAAGATCTTGCAATCAAAGTGCCGTCGTGTTATAATAATAGACGGTACTTTTTACTTTTGGTCTCTCAAGAGTGTACAGGGACGTGCTGACAAATGTTGCAAAAGTACACACGGATGGTAGCTGTCACCAAGTGTACCATCACCAAAAATAAAAAATTTCACAGGAGAATGTAGATGCCTACAATTAACCAATTGGTTCGCAAACCGCGTAAATCAAAAGTAGAAAAATCTAAATCACCAGCTTTGAACGTTGGTTACAACAGTCATAAAAAAGTTCAAACAAACGTTTCTTCACCACAAAAACGTGGTGTTGCAACTCGTGTTGGAACAATGACACCCAAGAAACCTAACTCAGCCCTTCGTAAATTCGCTCGTGTACGTTTGAGCAACTTGATCGAAGTGACTGCTTATATCCCAGGTATCGGACACAACTTGCAAGAACACAGCGTGGTTCTTCTTCGTGGTGGACGTGTAAAAGACCTTCCAGGGGTACGTTACCATATCGTCCGTGGAGCACTTGATACTGCAGGTGTAAACGATCGTAAACAAGGCCGTTCTAAATACGGTACTAAAAAACCAAAAGCATAAGGAAAGGGGATAAAGAGAAATGAGTCGTAAAAACCGTGCGCCTAAACGCGATGTATTGCCAGATCCGCTTTACAATTCACAATTAGTTACTCGTCTTATCAACCGCGTTATGCTTGATGGTAAACGTGGTACAGCTGCTTCAATCGTTTACGGAGCTTTCGAACAAATCAAAGAAGCTACTGGAAACGATGCTCTTGAAGTATTCGAAACAGCTATGGAAAACATCATGCCTGTACTTGAAGTACGTGCACGCCGTGTCGGTGGATCTAACTACCAAGTCCCAGTTGAAGTTCGTCCAGAACGTCGTACAACACTTGGACTTCGTTGGTTGGTAACAATCGCTCGTCAACGTGGTGAACACACTATGGTGGATCGCCTTGCAAAAGAAATCTTGGATGCAGCAAACAACACTGGTGCAGCCGTTAAGAAACGTGAAGACACTCACCGTATGGCAGAAGCCAACCGTGCCTTCGCACACTTCCGTTGGTAAAATCATGATGCTAGGAACGGCAAGGATGCAAAGTGAAAATAGGAAACTGACGCAGTATTCGACGAATACAAGGAAGTTTATCTTTTTCACACAGCATCCCGTTCCGGCTCAAATCGGCTAATTAACTTTAGCCCGAGTCCAATTATGATACCAAGAGCGGCAAAGGCCCAAAGCAAAAATAGGAAACTGATGCAGTGTTCCGTGAACACAAAGCAGTTTATCTTTTTTGCACCGGGCCTCGTTCGGGTTCAAGTTAGCTAAACATATAGTTTCAGCTTCAATTCAACTCATCTACAAGTTGAAACCAACAAATCAAGAAACCAATGAGAACGGGTGGGTCCTGCCTATCCGTTTTTATTGAAATCGTGTTATAATAGAATAGAAATAAAAAATATAGGAGAAACAAACCTCATGGCACGCGAATTTTCACTTGAAAAAACTCGTAATATCGGTATCATGGCTCACGTCGATGCTGGTAAAACAACTACAACTGAGCGTATCCTTTACTACACTGGTAAGATTCACAAAATCGGTGAAACTCACGAAGGTGCGTCACAAATGGACTGGATGGAGCAAGAACAAGAACGTGGGATCACGATCACATCTGCTGCAACAACAGCTCAATGGAAAGACACTCGTGTAAACATCATCGACACACCAGGACACGTGGACTTCACGATCGAAGTACAACGTTCTCTTCGTGTATTGGACGGTGCGGTTACCGTTCTCGACTCTCAATCAGGTGTAGAACCTCAAACAGAAACAGTTTGGCGTCAAGCAACTGAATACAGAGTTCCACGTATCGTATTTGCCAACAAGATGGATAAAATCGGTGCTGACTTCCTTTACTCAGTAAGCACACTTCATGACCGTCTTCAAGCAAACGCTCACCCAATTCAATTGCCAATCGGTGCTGAAGATGACTTCCGTGGAATCATCGACTTGATCAAGATGAAAGCTGAAATCTATACCAACGACCTTGGTACAGATATCCTTGAAGAAGATATTCCTGCTGAATACCTTGAACAAGCGCAAGAATACCGTGAAAAATTGGTTGAAGCAGTTGCTGAAACTGATGAAGATTTGATGATGAAATACCTTGAAGGTGAAGAAATCACAAATGAAGAATTGAAAGCTGGTATCCGTAAAGCGACGATCAATGTTGAATTCTTCCCAGTATTGTGTGGTTCTGCCTTCAAGAACAAAGGGGTTCAATTGATGTTGGATGCAGTCCTTGACTACCTTCCAAGCCCACTTGATATCCCTGCAATCAAGGGTGTAAACCCAGATACAGAAGAAGAAGAAGAACGTCCAGCATCTGATGAAGAGCCATTTGCAGCGCTTGCCTTCAAGATCATGACGGACCCATTCGTAGGTCGTTTGACCTTCTTCCGTGTTTACTCAGGTGTCTTGAACTCAGGTTCATACGTCTTGAACACTTCTAAAGGTAAACGTGAACGTATCGGACGTATCCTTCAAATGCACGCCAACACTCGTAAAGAAATCGAAACAGTTTACTCTGGAGATATCGCTGCTGCCGTTGGTTTGAAAGATACAACAACTGGTGACTCATTGACAGATGAAAAAGCTAAAATCATCCTTGAATCAATCGAAGTTCCAGAACCAGTTATCCAATTGATGGTTGAACCTAAATCTAAAGCTGACCAAGATAAGATGGCGATTGCCCTTCAAAAATTGGCTGAAGAAGATCCAACTTTCCGTGTTGAAACAAACCCAGAAACTGGTGAAACAGTTATCTCTGGTATGGGTGAGTTGCACTTGGATGTCCTTGTTGACCGTATGAAACGTGAATTCAAGGTTGAAGCAAACGTTGGTGCTCCTCAAGTATCTTACCGTGAAACATTCCGCGCTTCTACACAAGCACGTGGATTCTTCAAACGTCAATCTGGTGGTAAAGGTCAGTTTGGTGATGTTTGGATTGAATTTACTCCAAACGAAGAAGGTAAAGGATTCGAGTTCGAAAATGCGATCGTCGGTGGTGTGGTTCCACGTGAATTCATCCCTGCAGTAGAAAAAGGACTTCAAGAATCTATGGCAAATGGTGTTCTTGCTGGTTACCCAATGGTTGACGTGAAAGCGAAGCTTTACGATGGTTCATACCACGATGTCGACTCATCTGAAACAGCCTTCAAGATCGCTGCATCTCTTGCACTTAAAGAAGCTGCTAAGACTGCACAACCAGCTATCCTTGAACCAATGATGCTTGTAACCATCACAGTTCCTGAAGAAAACCTTGGGGATGTTATGGGTCACGTAACTGCTCGTCGTGGACGTGTAGATGGTATGGAAGCACATGGTAACAGCCAAATAGTTCGTGCTTATGTACCACTTGCTGAAATGTTCGGTTACGCTACTGTTCTTCGTTCTGCAACTCAAGGACGTGGTACCTTCATGATGGTATTCGACCACTACGAAGATGTACCAAAATCAGTACAAGAAGAAATCATTAAAAAAGCGAAAGGTGAAGCTTAATTCACTCACCTACAGAAGAGGCTAGGACTTTTGTCCCAGCCTCTTCTTGTTTTTGG
>NZ_MRXX01000007.1:127407-130142 GCF_016642265.1 Streptococcus lactarius | reverse complement strand
GACGACGAAATCGAATTCTAACGATCTGTCCCACTCTCTTCTTTTTTATCCAACTTTGTGAATGAAAGAGAGACAAAATACTGTCACCTAAAAAAGAACTTTGTGAAATACAAGGATAGAAATGGAAAACTTGAGGGAGATTCTCTTTCTTTTCGTTGGGAAATAGTTGCTTTTTAATGCAATAAAGTATATAATAGAAACTGTTAAAAGATGTTTGGCGCTGTGTCAAGTTACTCTTTTCACATAAAAATTTTTTGATTTTCATAAGGAGGAAATCACGAATGGTAGTTAAAGTTGGTATTAACGGTTTCGGTCGTATCGGACGTCTTGCTTTCCGTCGTATCCAAAACGTAGAAGGTGTTGAAGTTACTCGCATCAACGACCTTACAGATCCAGTTATGCTTGCACACTTGTTGAAATACGATACAACTCAAGGTCGTTTCGACGGTACTGTGGAAGTTAAAGAAGGTGGATTCGAAGTTAACGGTAAATTCGTTAAAGTTTCTGCTGAACGCGATCCAGAACAAATCGACTGGGCTAACGACGGTGTAGAAATCGTCCTTGAAGCAACTGGTTTCTTTGCTAAGAAAGATGCTGCTGAAAAACACTTGCATGCTGGTGGTGCTAAGAAAGTTGTTATCACTGCTCCTGGTGGATCAGATGTTAAAACAGTCGTATTTAACACTAACCACGATATTCTTGATGGTACTGAAACAGTTATCTCAGGTGCTTCATGTACTACAAACTGTTTGGCTCCAATGGCTAAAGCTCTTCATGACAACTTCGGTATCGTTGAAGGTTTGATGACTACTATCCACGGTTACACTGGTGACCAAATGGTTCTTGACGGACCACACCGTAAAGGTGACCTTCGCCGTGCTCGTGCTGCTGCAGCTAACATCGTTCCTAACTCAACTGGTGCTGCTAAAGCAATCGGTTTGGTTATCCCTGAATTGAACGGTAAATTGGACGGAGCTGCTCAACGTGTTCCTGTTCCAACTGGTTCAGTAACTGAATTGGTAGCAGTTCTTGACAAGAAAGTTACTGTTGATGAAGTAAACGCAGCTATGAAAGCAGCTTCTAACGAATCATACGGATACAATGAAGATCCAATCGTATCTTCTGATATCGTAGGTATGTCATTCGGTTCATTGTTTGACGCAACTCAAACTAAAGTTCTTGACGTTGACGGTAAACAATTGGTTAAAGTTGTTTCATGGTATGACAACGAAATGTCTTACACTTCACAACTTGTTCGTACTCTTGAATACTTCGCAAAAATTGCTAAATAATTCAGGCGTATGATGAGAGGAGGGCAACCTCCTCTTTTTGTACCTTTTTTCTACTAATGGAGATACCAATCAGGTAAAGCATAGGGAATCCTGCTCAATAAGAGGGAGAAATCATCAATTTTGCTATCTCTTTTACAGCTTTTGTGATATAATTATCATGTAATAAAAAAAGAAGGAGTCATATCCAATGGCAAAATTGACTGTTAAAGATGTTGACTTGAAAGGGAAAAAAGTTCTCGTTCGTGTTGACTTCAACGTTCCTGTAAAAGACGGTGTGATCACTAATGATAACCGTATCACTGCTGCTCTCCCAACAATCAAGTATATCCTTGAACAAGGTGGACGTGCAATCCTCTTCTCTCACCTTGGACGTGTAAAAGAAGAAGCTGACAAAGAAGGTAAATCACTTGCTCCTGTAGCTGCTGACTTGGCTGCTAAATTGGGTCAAGAAGTGAAATTTATCCCAGGTGTTACACGTGGTGCTGAATTGGAAGCAGCTGTTAACGCTCTTGAAGATGGACAAGTTCTCTTGGTTGAAAACACTCGTTTCGAAGATGTTGATGGCAAGAAAGAATCTAAAAACGATCCTGAACTTGGTAAATACTGGGCATCACTTGGAGATGGTATCTTCGTAAACGATGCATTCGGTACAGCTCACCGTGCACACGCATCTAACGTTGGTATTTCAGCAAACGTTGATAAAGCAGTTGCTGGTTTCCTTCTTGAAAACGAAATTGCCTACATCAAAGAAGCAGTTGAAGCTCCAGAACGTCCATTCGTAGCGATTCTTGGTGGATCTAAAGTATCTGACAAGATCGGTGTTATCGAAAACCTTCTTGCGAAAGCTGATAAAGTCCTTATCGGTGGCGGAATGACTTACACATTCTACAAAGCTCAAGGTATCGAAATCGGTAACTCACTTGTAGAAGAAGACAAATTGGATGTAGCGAAAGCTCTTCTTGAAAAAGCAAACGGTAAATTGATCTTGCCAGTTGACTCAAAAGAAGCAAACGCATTTGCTGACTACACTGAAGTGAAAGACACTGAAGGTGAAGCAGTAGACCCAGGATTCCTTGGTCTTGATATCGGTCCTAAATCTATCGCTGAATTCGACAAAGCCTTGACGGGTGCGAAAACAGTTGTATGGAACGGACCAATGGGTGTGTTTGAAAACCCTGACTTCCAAGCAGGTACAATCGGTGTGATGGACGCTATCGTGAAACAACCAGGCGTTAAATCAATCATCGGTGGTGGTGACTCAGCAGCAGCTGCCATCAACCTTGGACGTGCAGACAAATTCTCATGGATCTCTACTGGTGGTGGTGCATCTATGGAACTCCTTGAAGGTAAAGAACTTCCAGGATTGGCTGCTCTTACAGATAAATAAGTCAATTTGAATAAATGAAGAGGCTGGGACAAAAGTCCTAGCCTCTCAATTATTTT
>NZ_MRXX01000007.1:85668-127362 GCF_016642265.1 Streptococcus lactarius | reverse complement strand
GTGCGGAGGTGGGACGACGAAATCAAATTCTAACGAATAACCGATTTCTGTCCCACTCTCTTTTTGCTGCCTTTCTATTTTTACTGGTTCTATCCTTTCTGAAAATATGGTAGAATAGTAGAAATAGAAAGATAGGTGACCATGGATTACTTTAAACGACACAAATTTGATTGGTCCAAATTCCGTTTGGGAATGAGAACCTTTAAAACTGGGATTGCCGTTTTTATTGTACTCCTGATTTTTGGGGTATTTGGTTGGAAAGGTCTTCAGATCGGGACTTTGACAGCTGTTTTTAGTTTACGGGAAGACTTTGATAAGAGTGTCCATTTTGGGGCTTCTCGTGTCATGGGCAATAGTATCGGAGGTTTTTATGCCGTATTGTTCTTCCTTTTAAAAACGCTCTTTCATGGGGCGTATTGGGTGACTCTGATTTTTATCCCCATTGCGACCATGTTAACCATTATGACCAATGTTGCGATGAATAATAAGGCTGGGATCATTGGGGGAGTTGCGGCCATGCTGATCATCACCCTCTCCATTCCTGATGGGGAGACCTTCTTGTATGTTTTTGCCCGCATCTTTGAGACCTTTGTGGGTGTGTTTGTAGCCATTTTGGTCAATTCGGATGTCGATCGGATACGGGACGCCCTCAGGAAACGTAAAAAACCTATGTAAGATTATATGACATTTAATCTTGACATAGATTTTTTTTGGGTTATAATAGAATAGAAAGAGGAATGGTATGAAGGAAAAGGAATTACGACGCTCGCTTGCGGTCTTTCCGATTGGGAGCGTGATGAAACTGACTGATTTGACAGCACGCCAGATTCGCTATTATGAAGATCAGGGCTTGATTTTTCCTGATCGTACAGAAGGCAATCGCCGTATGTATTCGTTGGACAATATGGACCGGCTCTTAGAGATTAAGGATTATATCTCTGATGGCTTGAACATTGCGGATATCAAGAGAAGATATGCGGAAAAAGAGCAGGTAACTACCAAAGCTGTCAGTCAAGAAGAGATCCGTAAGGCCCTTCATCGTGACATCGTTCAGCAAAGTCGCTTCACATCATCCCTATCGCCATATGATCCATTTCGTTGATCATTTCATTTCTTTGCATTTTATTTTAAGGAGACAAAAATGTCAATTACTGCTGCAGATATTCGCCGTGAAGTAAAAGAAAAAAATGTTACTTTTATTCGTTTAATGTTCTCTGATATTTTGGGAACCATGAAAAACGTCGAAATTCCAGCTACCGATGAGCAACTGGACAAGGTTCTTTCAAACAAAGCTATGTTTGATGGTTCTTCGATCGAAGGATTTGTTCGTATCAATGAGTCAGATATGTATTTGTACCCAGATTTGGATACTTGGACAGTCTTTCCATGGGGTGATGAAAATGGTAGTGTAGCTGGTTTGATCTGTGATGTCTATACAACGGAAGGTAAACCATTTGCAGGGGACCCTCGTGGGAATTTGAAACGTGCTCTTCGTCATATGGAAGAACTTGGATTCAAGTCCTTTAACCTTGGTCCAGAACCTGAATTCTTCCTCTTCAAGTTAGACGAAAATGGGGATCCAACACTTGAAGTAAATGATAAGGGTGGCTATTTTGACCTTGCTCCCACAGACCTTGCCGACAATACTCGTCGTGAAATCGTCAATGTCTTGACAAAGATGGGATTTGAAGTGGAAGCCAGTCACCACGAAGTAGCCGTTGGTCAGCATGAAATCGACTTTAAGTATGACGAAGTGCTTCGCGCTTGTGATAAGATTCAAATCTTCAAACTTGTCGTGAAAACCATTGCCCGTAAACACGGTTTGTATGCTACCTTTATGGCCAAACCAAAATTTGGTATCGCTGGTTCAGGGATGCACTGTAATATGTCTCTCTTTGACCAAGATGGCAATAATGCCTTCTTTGATCCAGAAGATCCAAAGGGGATGCAATTGTCAGAAACTGCTTACCACTTCCTTGGTGGCTTGATCAAGCATGCTTACAACTTTACGGCTATTACCAACCCAACGGTTAACTCTTATAAGCGTTTGGTGCCAGGATATGAAGCACCAGTCTACATCGCATGGGCAGGACGCAACCGTTCTCCACTTGTGCGTGTACCAGCGTCACGTGGAATGGGTACTCGCTTGGAATTGCGCTCAGTAGACCCAATGGCTAATCCTTATGTAGCCTTGGCTGTCCTTCTTGAAGTCGGACTTCATGGTGTTGAAAATAAAATCGAAGCACCAGCTCCGATCGAAGAAAACATCTATGTGATGACACCAGAAGAACGCAGAGCTGCTGGAATTACAGACCTTCCTTCAACTCTTCATAATGCTTTGAAAGCTTTGACAGAAGATGAAGTCGTCAAAGCAGCCTTGGGTGAACACATCTACACCAGCTTCCTTGAAGCCAAACGGATCGAATGGGCTAGCTATGCAACCTTCGTATCGCAATGGGAAGTAGATCACTATCTAGACCTTTATTAAGTAACAACAGCACAAAGAGCTTGGAAGACATTCCAAGCTCTTTGTGTAATTTAAAAAGTCACAATAAAACCAGTTGAGCTCAGGGTCTCAACTGGTTTCTTTTTAATTTTCGTCATCTGGTGTGAGAATCATTGGGATAATGATAGGTTCACGTTCCGTGCTTTCGTACAGGAATGGACGAAGGGCGTTGACAATCGCTCCATTGACGGTTTGAATGCTGGCATCTTTATTCTTCAGTGCGATGCGGATCGCGTTAAAGAGCAGGCGCTGGCTTTCACGGATCAGATCTCCTGATTCACGCATGTAGATGAACCCACGGCTCAAGATATCTGGGCCTGCTAGGATCATCTTAGACTTAAAGTCGACTGTTGCGACGGCAAGGACAACCCCATCTTCGGAAAGGTCTTTGCGGTCACGAAGGACTGCAGCACCGATTTCACCGATACGATTTCCATCGACATAGATGTCTTGGGCGTTAAAGCTTCCTGCGATCCGAGCAGAGTTGGCTGTAAGAGCGAGTACATCACCATTGCTCATGATAAAGATATTGTCTTTTTCAACACCCGTATCTTTGGCAAGTCCTGCGTGGATCTTTTGCATCCGGTACTCACCGTGGACGGGCATGAAGTATTTTGGCTTGATCAAGCGAAGCATGAGTTTTTGTTCTTGTTGACCACCGTGTCCAGAGGTATGGATGTTGTTGATCTTCCCGTGGATGACATCGACTCCCGCTTCGGAAATTGTATTGATCAGTTTGTTGACACTGGTTGTATTTCCAGGAATCGGACTAGAAGAGAAGATCACAGTGTCTCCTGGTTGGAGTTGCACTTGGCGGTGCGTTCCGTTAGCGATCCGAGAGAGGGCTGCCATGGGTTCTCCTTGGCTTCCTGTACACATGATCAGGATCTCATTGGCTGCATAATCTTTGATCTCACTAGGCTCGATAATGGTTCCAGCAGGGACTTTGATGTAGCCAAGCTCAATCCCATTGACAATGGCTTTTTCCATGGAGCGTCCAAAGACGACGATCTTGCGACCGGTCTTGACAGCCGCTTCAGCAGCTTGTTGGAGACGGAAGATATTCGAAGCGAAGGAGGCAAAGATGATACGCCCGTGGATGCCTTCGATGATCTTCATGATGGATTGGCCAACTACTTTTTCAGAGTTGGTAAAGGTTGGGACTTCTGCGTTGGTTGAGTCTGAGAGCAGGCAGAGAACGCCTTCTTCCCCAAGGGCCGCCATACGATGGAGGTCAGCCGGTTCCCCAACAGGTGTGAAGTCGAATTTGAAGTCTCCGGTACAGACAATCTTACCTTGAGGAGTGTGAATCACAATCCCTAAAGGTTCTGGAATCGAGTGAGTCGTACGGAAGAAGGTTGCTTTAAGATTTTTAAATTGAAGCTCAGTGTTTTGGTTGATTTCGTAGAGTTTGGCATCACGAAGAAGGCCGTGCTCTTCTAATTTTCCACGGATCAAGGCAAGCGCCAAAGGTCCAGCGTAGATAGGGACATTGGCTTGCTTCAAAAGGAAAGGAATCCCACCGATGTGGTCTTCGTGTCCGTGGGTAATGAGGACCGCTTTGACGCGATCGATATTGTCAACGATATAAGAGTAATCTGGGATGACATAGTCGATCCCAAGGAGGTCATCTTCTGGAAATTTGATCCCGGCATCGACAATGATGATTTCATCTTGGTATTCGATCCCGTAGGTATTTTTCCCGATTTCTCCAAGTCCACCAATGGCAAATACACCAACTTCTTCAGATTTTAAGGTATAAGCCATGGATTAGTACTCCGTTAGTTCAAAAGCACCTGACTCTTTCTCATAAGCAAGGTGTTGCTCAGAAAGTGGTGTGATAAATTCAATGTTGAAATCTGTGTTTGCTTCAACCAATTGACGAGCTTGGATGCGCCCTTCGCGTTCGTTTGGTGCATCAATATCAAGATACAGTGCATGTGTCGTTTCACGACGAGGGTTCCGGTCTTTTGTTTTCTGATAAAAAACTTTGTAAATCATGAAGTAATTTTCCTTTCATTATTTCGGTCCATTTTGTTGGCTACTATAGGGGAAATTCCTAGAGTTTTAAGGGGACCTGATTCGATACAATTAATTATCATTATATCATAAATTCGCCTGTAAGTAAAAGATCCACCCGTCAAGACAGGTGAGGGCATTCCTATAATAGCTTGGTATTTTGATGACTTTTCTCTGATGCAATCCTTCCTTGGGGGGAGAGTTTCGCTGGGATTTGAAGGGAATTTGTAGTATAATATAATCCAGTTCAAGAGGAGTAGGAAATGAAATTATTAGCATTTGATACCTCGAGTAAGGCTCTTTCTGTAGCGATTTTAGAAGATGAGACTCTACTTGCAGAAACAACACTCACCATTAAGAAAAACCATAGTATGACCTTGATGCCGACCATTGATTTTTTGATGCAGCAAATTGATCTAAAGCCCAAGGATTTGGATCGGATCGTGGTGGCAGAAGGACCTGGGAGTTACACTGGGCTACGCATTGCGGTCGCAACTGCAAAGACGCTGGCTCATACCTTAAAGATTGACTTGGTTGGGGTTTCAAGCCTCTTAGCTCTAGTGCCGGATGATCTAGAAGGTTTGGTAGTACCTGTCATGGATGCTCGTCGGAACAACGTCTATGCAGGCTTTTACCAAGGGGATCAACTGGTCGCACCAGAAGGGCATTTTCCATTTGAAGAGGTCTTAGAGCGTGCAGTGACGAATGACAAGGTTACCTTTGTCGGAGAGGTTACAGCCTTTGAGGGACAAATTCAAGCTCATCTGCCAAAGGCTACTTTCTCTGAAACCCTTCCAGATGCTGTGAAAATCGGACGTCTCGGCCTCAAACAAGCACCTGCTAGCCTCCATGATTTTGTTCCAAACTATCTGAAACGGGTCGAAGCAGAGGAAAATTGGCTCAAAGACCATACGGAAACGACGACCTCTTATATCAAGCGTCTATGATCAAAGTAGAAATCAAAAAGGGGCGAAGTCAGGATGCAGCTGCCATTCTCGCTGTGATGGAAGATGTCTATGAAACTAGTCCCTGGAAGTTGGAGCAGACTGAAGCTGATTTAGAGCAGGAATCGACCTCCTATTTCCTAGCTATGGATGAGGACCAAGTCCTTGGGTTTGTCGCTTTTCAAGAGACACTCTATGAAGCCGAGGTCTTGCAGATTGCGGTTAAGCGCGCCTTTCAGGGGCAAGGCCTAGCCCAGCAGTTACTCGCGCAGTTACCGGATCAAAAAGAGATTTTCTTAGAAGTGCGCGTGTCCAATCAACCGGCCCAAGGCCTATACAAAAAAATGCATTTTGAAGAAATTGCACGGAGGAAAAACTACTATCACGATCCGATAGAGGATGCCGTGATCATGAAGAGGAACCCGAATGAAAGATAGATATATTTTGGCTTTTGAGACATCGTGTGATGAGACCAGCGTGGCTGTCTTGAAAAATGACGACCAACTCTTGTCCAATGTCATTGCCAGTCAAATCGAAAGCCACAAGCGTTTTGGTGGAGTGGTGCCTGAGGTAGCCTCCCGTCACCATGTGGAAGTCATCACCGCATGTATTGAAGAAGCCCTAGAAGAAGCAGGGATTACAGAAGACGAGATCACTGCTGTAGCAGTTACTTACGGCCCAGGCCTGGTTGGGGCTCTTTTAGTCGGCTTGGCTGCAGCTAAGGCCTTTGCCTGGGCGCACGGCCTTCCTTTGATTCCAGTCAATCATATGGCGGGGCACTTAATGGCCGCTCAAAGCGTTGAGCCCTTAGAATTTCCGCTCTTGGCCTTGCTGGTAAGTGGAGGACATACCGAGCTGGTCTATGTCAGTGAAGCGGGGGATTATAAGATTGTTGGGGAAACGCGTGATGATGCGGTTGGTGAGGCTTATGACAAGGTCGGGCGCGTGATGGGCTTGACCTATCCAGCAGGTCGTGAGATCGATCAGCTAGCCCACCAAGGAGCTGATATTTATGATTTCCCACGGGCCATGATCAAAGAAGACAATCTGGAATTTTCTTTTTCAGGGCTTAAGTCGGCCTTTATCAATCTGCACCATAATGCGCAACAAAAAGGGGAAAGTCTCTCCAATGCAGACCTGTCAGCGAGCTTTCAGGCCGCCGTTTTAGACATTCTCATGGCCAAGACCAAGAAGGCTTTGGAAAACTATCCGGTCAAAACCCTAGTCGTTGCGGGTGGGGTCGCAGCCAACCAAGGTCTCCGTGAACGCTTGGCTTCTGAGATCACGGATGTTAAGGTCATCATTCCGCCTCTGCGCCTCTGCGGGGACAATGCAGGGATGATTGCCTATGCCAGCGTCAGCGAATGGAACAAAGAAAACTTCGCAGGCTGGGACCTCAATGCCAAACCAAGCCTGGCCTTTGAAGGAATTGAATAAATGTATGCTAGCCATTTAGATGAAGGAATCTAGATGGTTTTTTTGTTGAAATCTCACCAACTAGTAAGGGATTTGCGATTGGTAAGAAAATTCGGTATGATAGAGGGAATAAAAGATTGGTGGAAGAGAGGGAAGTCGGATGGTACGAAACAGAAATAAAATTAAACAGAATGTAGTTGTATATTCTAGCTTAATTTTACTAGGAATGGGGTTTATTTTATTTCTTTTTGGTTGTTCAAAATCTTTGAAGGAAGGTCCTAAGAGATCTACTAATGGCGATGAAAATGAATATTTTAGTACTTATAATCTTAATGCAGATATCCAGAATTTTCAATTTATCCATAATAAAAATGGTATCATAGTTGAATGGAAGTTTGAAAATAATAAAGTAGCAAAAGCAGTCAATTCCTCTGATTGGATTAGAGTAAATCAACATTATCTTGTTAGAACGAGAGAGAAATTAAGACTAGCGTCTGCCTCTAAAAAAATGGAGTCAGATGAATACTCGTATTTAGATGTATTTGATTTAACCAATAAAAAAGCCTCTAAGAAAGAAGTGAATGTTTGGAAATTAATGGTTAACTATTTAAAAAATGATAATATTGAATTGCGTAGGACCTTGCCAACCTTAAGAAGGATAGAAAAAAATGATTATGCTGTTATTAAAATAAATGATCAACAAACATATCGTTATTTCTTGCTTAATCTTAAAACTCTCAAAATTGATAAAGAAATAACGGAAGAAGACGTAAATGAGAAAAATAGAGTGTATCTCTCCATTTCTACCCTTAAAGGCTACACTGCTGGAGTTCTTCCGTTTGATAATGGTTTTTGGAAGGAGAAATCTTACAAAGGGAATATTAATTTGAGAGCGTCTTATCCGACAGCTTTTAAACTCTTTTCAAAACCAGAAGGTTTTGCGTATAAAGTGATTAATTCTGAGAATGGTGTGATTACGAATGGGAAGGAACTGATAGATCTAGAAACAGAATTTCTTAAATTAGGTTCCTCTGTGTACGATCATGCCTATCTGCCTAAAGAACTGAGTATTGAAAATAAAGATACGAAAATCTCTCAGTTCGATGAGATTCAAAAGTATTATAACGGTAAATTTATTTCAGATTAATACTGAGAGAATTTTTAGAAAACATATAAGGAGAATGAAAAAAAGATTATTATGCCATCAATGATTAATTTAGGAATATGGGAAAACAAGAATTACCATTTTGATTGGGAGGAAAAAGTTTTACTAGAAGAAACGTCTTCTCCTAACTACTGGTCTTATGTACTGCTTCCAGTCACATTATTTATTATCCACAAAATTTCGGATGGATTAGCGGAAGCTGGACTATTTGACAATCAGTTAGTACGATTTGGAACGATTCCAATTTTAGGTGTTATCTCCTACTTCTTAGCTGCGTGGATCATTCGATATTACCATGCAAGCCTGAAATTACAGACCTCCAAGTTGGATGAGGATCAGTGCAAGAAGTTCATCAAGGCATTAAAGAGACGGAAGGTGTACTTTATATTTCTGGTCAATCTTTTTAGGTTCCTAACTGTAGCCGCGATTCTTTTGTTTGTGATTGGCAATGAAACCATTGCAGTCCTCTTTTTACTCATTAGTTTTTTAGTGATATTTATGTTTAAATTTGATTACCAACTTCATAAATGGCCTGATATGATAGAGATCATATCTCAAGAAGTGGAAAATGGTAAGTAAGAAAGATTTGATGGTCATGAGGATTTTGAAAAGTAGGTGGGTGTATTGAAAAAAATTTTAAGTTTGAAACTGGTTTTTATATTGGGTGTCATAGTCGGTTTCCTATTCTATTTTAAACCTTCAGAGACTAAGAAAAATTCTGTTGAAAAAAGCCCTAGCTCAACCAAAGTCATCCATGAAGGGAATCTCAAGGATGTTCAGCTATTTGGTGAGAAAAATCAATTTGTTTTGAGTAAGGATCTGACGTTGGCTGATGGGAAGTATCTGGTTGGTTTTGACTATGTAAATGGGGATGAAGATATAAAAAAGGAGTATATTGGATTCCGATATTACGAGATTGACAATCAATTTAAAGAAACAACCGTAAATGTTTTAGACGAGATTCGAAAGAAAGCACCAAATGCTTTTATTAATGATTATCAAATAAACGTTAATAGTGGAGTGAGTGTTGTAGATATGGGATATTATATGTCTCGTAGAGCAAGGGAACGTGATATCGGTGATGAGAAAAATATTTATTACAAGTTAGATGAACAGAAATACTACAGCACGTATGCCATCCCAGAGGGCAGTGCAGTTAAGGAAAAAATTATAGACTATACAAATTTAATGGAATTAATCGATAAAAATACCGGTTTTGACCTTCAAGCAGGATTTAAATTTCAGAAACAGGCCAAGAATGTAAACACAGATATTAATCTATTTGCAATTTATCCGGAATTCAAAGAGAAAATGTTGAGTGGTAAGTACTGGATTGAGCCTAGATTACAGTTATTAAGTAGTAAGGAATGGTTTGATACTCTTCTTCATTGGTTTGCACCTAAAGGACAGGACGTCTTATCTGGGGTAAAAATTGAAGCTCGGTACTCAATAGATGGTCAAGAACATGAAATTCGTTCTTATGATGAGTTTAAACAATACTACAACGGACAAGGTGGTGAATTGAGTGAGTAGAGCTTCTTATGGAAGATTGGGAGCAAGAATGAACTGAATCCTGTCTATAACCGTAGGAATCTGGACTGAGAACATATCTTTTATCACATTAAGCGTTTTTGGAAGGTTTAGTTGGAGTCAACTAGGCCTTTTTTGTTATCTTGGATAGTAAGTGAAGGGATTCAGCTTGCTCGGATTTTTCTACTGGGTGGGACTTTCTATCAATTGATCGATTTCTCATTTTTTATACCATTTAGTTCTTGCAAGATATACAATATTTTGATATATTAATGGTGCTAATGTATTTGGATGTTTTATCATGTAAGTGGTGCCATGTGTGAGGAAGGAGTATGGCTGCGGCAGAAAATGCAACCGCTTACTTTTGAAATGAAAGGGAAAGCTAATGAAAAAATGTTTTTTTGAAAGAAGATGCAAATACAGCATTCGTAAATTTTCGTTGGGTGTTGCATCTGTAATGATTGGTGTGGCTCTATTTGGAGCAGGAACAGCGCTTGCGGATACGCCTACGTCGGGTTCTATTGACAACTTACCGCCTGACTTGGCGTCTGCTTTGGCAAGTGCCGAGGATCATGGACGAGAAGTTGAGAGACCAAAAGCTGAGGAGCCTCAAGCTTCTCCCGAGGTGGTGGAGGCTCCAAAAACGGGAGACGTAGTTGAAAAGGAAGCTACACCGACTCCTGCTTTGGACAAACTCCCCGAAGAAGTTCGTGGAAAGCTAGAGAATGTAGAAGACCATGGCCGAACAACTTCCAAAGAGGATTTGGCAAAAGAGGACAAGGAGTTAGTGCCAGACGATGTCGCAAGAACCAAGAATGGGGAATTAAACTACGGAGCAACCGTTGAAATCAAGAGTGCTGCTGGGACAGGAAGTGGAATTGTCATTGGTAAAAATCTTGTTTTGACTGTTTCGCATAACTTTATCAAGGATGTTCCGGATGGAAATAATCGTAAGGTAGCCGATAATATCGATCGGGATGGGGATGTGTATCGCATTTCCTATGAAGGGGTGCCAGACGTCGCATTTAGCAAAAATGATGTCCATCACTGGGATCGTGAAGGTTTCCTAAAGGGCTATAAGAATGACTTGGCAATCGTCAAGCTCCGTTCGCCTCTAGCCAATGCACCTGTAGAAGTCACAGACCAACCGGCGAAGACAAAGGTCGGAGATAAGGTTCACGTTTTTGGCTATCCTACTGGAAAACTCTCTCCAATCTTGAATACGACGGTTGAAGTGTTGAATGATTATGGAGAAGGAGTTCGTGGAATTAGCTATCAAGGTAGTGAACCAGGTGCGAGTGGCGGTGGTATCTTTGATGAAAATGGAAAATTGATCGGTGTTCACCAAAATGGTGTGGTTGGGATTCGTAGTGGAGGAATTCTCTTTTCACCAGCTCAGCTTGAATGGATCCACAATTTTATCAAGGGAATTGAAACTAGTAAACCAGCGGGTCTAGAAGCTATGGATAAACAGGTTGAGGATAAGAATAACAAACCAAAAGTGGACAAGCCAACGGAAGAAAAACCGAGTGAGTCGAAGCCTGTGACGAACCAACCAACTCCATCTAAGGTAGTGACACCCGAGTGGAAGACGGTCGAAAAGAAAGAGCAACAGGGAACCGTTACCATTCGGGAAGAAAATGGTGTTCGCTACAATCAGCTTGCCTCTACAGCACAAAATGACAATGCGAAAAAACCAGCCTTGTTTGAAAAAGAAGGCCTCTCAGTGGATGCCAATGGCAATGCGACGGTTGATTTGAACTTCAAAGAAGAATCTGAAACTGGGAAAGCACGTTTTGGAGTCTTTATGAAGTTCAAAGATACGGAAAACAACGTATTTGTCGGTTATGACCAGGGCGGATGGTTCTGGGAGTACAAGACGAACGGGAGCGGTCTTTGGTACCAAGGAAGCCGCGTAGCTGCTCCAGTTAATGGTTCTAGCAACCATTTGACCATCAGTCTTAAGTCAGACGGCCAGCTCAATGCAAGCAACAACGATGTGAAATTGTTTGATACGGTGACCTTGCCTTCTGCTGTCAATGACAAGCTAAAGAGTGAGAAGAAGATTCTGCTAAAGGCTGGAACTTATAACGCAACTGAAAGAACGATTGTTAGCGTCAAGACAGACAATCAAGAAGGAGTGAAATCAGACCAGGCTCCGGCCAAAAAGGAAACGGGTGATCCGGTTGATGATCAGCATGTAGCATATGATACCATTGCTTCAAGTGTGCTGAAGGCAGTGATCGACCAAGCCTTTCCACGGGTGAAAGAATACACACTGAATGGTCACACACTTCCAGGTCAAGTCCAACAACTCAAGAAAGTCTTGATCAACAATCATGAAGTGACTCCAGAGGTAACGTATAAGAAGATCAATGCAGAGACTGCTGAATACGATATGAAGCTCCGGGATGAGGAGAACCTGATCAACGCGGATCTGACCGTTCGTTTGCAAGTGGTGGACAATCAGTTGCATTTTGATGTGACAAAGATTGTGAACCACAACTCAGTGACGCCAGGTCAAGCAATTGATGATGAACGAAAACTCCTTTCTTCCATCAATTTTCTTGGGGATGCCTTGGTCTCTGTGTCGAGCGATCAAGCTGGAGCTAAGTTTGACGGGGCAACCATGTCAAATAACACCCACATCAGTGGAGATGACCATATTGCTGTTACAAATCCGATGAAAGCTCTGGCTAAGGGGTACATGTATGGCTTTGTTTCGACGGATAAGCTAGCTGCAGGTGTCTGGAGCAATTCTCAAAATAGTTATGGTGGTGGATCCAGCGACTGGACTCGGTTAACAGCCTTTAAGCAGACGGTTGGAACGGCCAATTATGTTGGGATCCAAAGCTCAGAGTGGCAATGGGAAAAAGCTTATAAGGGCATTGTTTATCCAGAATATACCAAGGAATTGCCTAGCGCAAGGGTTGTCATCACAGAAGATGCCAACGGGGATCAGAAGGTAGACTGGCAAGACGGAGCGATTGCTTATCGGAGTATTATGAACAACCCTCAAGGTTGGGAAAAAGTTAAAGATATTACAGCTTATCGGATTGCCATGAACTTTGGTTCACAGGCTCAAAACCCATTTTTAATGACACTTGATGGCATCAAGAAAATCAATCTAAATACAGATGGTCTCGGACAAGGTGTACTGTTGAAAGGGTATGGTAGTGAAGGCCATGATTCGGGTCATTTGAATTATGCGGATGTTGGAAAGCGTATCGGCGGGGTTGAGGATTTCAAAGCCTTGATTGAGAAAGCGAAGAAATATGGGGCTCATTTGGGTATCCATGTGAATGCTTCTGAAACCTATCCTGAGTCGAAGTACTTTAGTGAAAATATCCTTCGTAAGAATCCTGATGGTAGCTATAGCTATGGTTGGAACTGGTTAGACCAAGGGATTAATATTGATGCTGCTTATGACTTAGCCCATGGTCGTTTGGCCCGCTGGGAAGAGTTGAAGAAAGAATTAGGTGATGGTCTAGACTTTATCTATGTAGATGTCTGGGGCAATGGCCAATCTGGTGATAATGGTGCCTGGGCAACTCATGTGCTTGCAAAAGAAATTAACAAGCAAGGCTGGCGTTTTGCGATTGAGTGGGGCCATGGTGGCGAATACGACTCGACCTTCCAACACTGGGCAGCGGATTTGACTTATGGTGGCTATACCAATAAAGGAATCAACAGTGCGATTACCCGCTTTATCCGCAACCATCAAAAAGACTCTTGGGTGGGGGATTACAGGAGTTATGGCGGTGCGGCAGATTATCCACTTTTAGGTGGCTACAGCATGAAAGATTTTGAAGGTTGGCAAGGACGGAGTGATTACAATGGCTATGTGACCAATTTGTTTGCTCATGATGTCATGACCAAGTACTTCCAACACTTCACCGTTAGCCAATGGGAAAATGGAACACCGGTAACGATGACGGATAATGGTGCGACTTACAAGTGGACTCCAGAAATGAAAATTTCCTTGGTTGACGCGGATGGTCATCAAGTCGTGATCACGCGGAAATCAAATGATGTCAATAGCCCGCTCTACCGTGAACGAACGGTCACCCTTAATGGTCGTGTGATTCAAGATGGTTCAGCTTATTTAACGCCTTGGAACTGGGATGCAAATGGTCAGAAGCTTCCTGCTGATAAGGAAAAGATGTACTATTTCAATACAGAAAATGGTGCAACAACCTGGGCACTTCCGAGTGATTGGGCAAATGGCAAAGTTTACCTTTACAAACTCACGGATCAAGGTAAAACTGAAGAACAAGAAGTGGCTGTGAAAGATGGTAAGATTACCCTCGATCTACTGGCCAATCAGCCTTATGTCCTCTACCGCTCTAAACAAACCAATCCAGAAATGTCTTGGAGTGAAGGAATGCATATCTATGACCAAGGATTTAACAGTGAATCATTGGATCATTGGAAGATTACTGGCGATGCTTCTAAGGCTGCCATTGTCAAGTCTCAAGGGGCCAATCAAATGCTGCGCATAGAGGGCAATACGAAAACAGTGAGTCTAACGCAAACATTGACCGACTTAAAACCAAATACGAGATATGCCGTGTATGTCGGTGTGGACAACCGGAGTGATGCCAAAGCCAGTCTCACAGTCAATACGGGTGAAAAAGTGGTCACAAACTACACCAACAAGTCACTCGCCCTCAACTATGTGAAGGCCTACGCTCACAACACTCGCAGGGACAATGCAACTGTGAATGATACCAGCTATTTCCAAAACATGTATGTCTTCTTCACTACAGGTAAGGATGTCTCCCACGTGACCTTGACACTGAGTCGTGAAGCTGGTAGCGAAGCGACTTACTTCGATGAAATCCGGACCTTTGAAAATCAATCCAGTATGTATGGGGATGGTCATGATACGGCGACAGGTGTCTTCAAGCAAGACTTTGAAAATGTAGCTCAAGGAATCTTCCCATTTGTCATTGGAGGAATCGAAGGGGTCGAAGATAACCGGACCCACTTATCTGAAAAACATGAACCATATACCCAACGTGGTTGGAATGGTAAGAAAATAGATGACGTCATCGAAGGTCACTGGTCTCTCAAGACAAATGGCCTGGTCAGCCGACGCAACTTGGTCTATCAAACCATTCCTCAAAATTATCGCTTTGAAGCTGGTAAGACTTACCGGGTTAGCTTTAATTACGAAGCGGGCTCTGATAATACCTATGCCTTTGTCATCGGTCACGGTGAATTCCAATCGGGTCGTCGTGGTACTAAAGCTAGTGAGTTGGAACTTCATGAACTAGCCAATTCTTGGACGGATTCAAAGAAAGCGAAACGGGCTACCTTCCTTGTCACTGGTGCAGAAACAGGCGATACTTGGGTCGGTATTTACTCAACTGGAAATCCAAGTAATACTCACGGAGATGCTGGGGGCAATGCCAACTTCCGTAGTTACAATGACTTTATAATGGATAATCTTCAAATCGAAGAAATTACTTTGACAGGCAAGATGCTGACAGACAATGCTCTCAAAAACTATCTGCCAACGGTGGCTATGACGAACTATACCAAAGAAAGCATGGATGCTTTGAAAGAGGCAGTCTTCAACCTCAGTCAAGCAGATGACGAGATTAGTCTTACAGAAGCTAAGAGTGAAATTGCCAAAGTTCAGGCTCTGAAGGATGCCTTGGTCATGAAGAAGACATCTCTTGTTGCAGAGGATTTTGAAAGTCTAACAGGTCCAGCCCAAGATGGTGAGGGTCTTGAAAATGCCTTTGATGGCAATTTATCAAGTCTCTGGCATACTTCTTGGAGTGGTGGAGATGTTGGAAAACCAGCGACCATGGTTTTGAGAGAAGCTACAGACATTACGGGCTTCCGTTATATTCCACGCGCTTCTGGTTCAAATGGAAACTTGAGAGATTTAACGCTTGTGGTAACAGATGAAACTGGCAAGGAACATTCTTTCACAGCTAGTAATTGGGCTGATACGAACAAACCGAAAGAAATCACCTTTGGTCAGACCATTAAAGCAAAGAAAATTGTCTTGACGGGAACGAGAACCTATGGTGATGGTGGCAATCAGTACCAATCAGCAGCGGAACTGGTCTTCATGCGTCCTCAAGTTGCAGAAGCACCTTTAGATACAACTCCTTATGATGCTGCTCTAGCCAAGGCCCAAACCTTGACGGATAAAAGCAAGCAAGAAGAAGTAGCCAGTGTCGTTGCGAGTATGACATTTGCAAGAGAGCACCATCTCTTAACCAGTCGAATGGTAGACTATTTTGCAACTTACCTTAATCAATTGCAAGCTCCTATGAGCAGTAAGGGAGACGAAGCAGCACCAGTCGTTGAGATCCCAGCATTCACGGGCGGAGTCAATGGTGCTGAAGCAGCCATCCACGAAGTCCCAGCCTATACAGAAGCAGTTGGAACAGTGGGAGATGAAGCAGCTCCAGTGGTGGAAATCCCAGCATTCACGGGAGGAGTCAATGGTGTTGAAGCAGCTGTCCACGAAGTTCCAGCCTATACAGAAGCAGTTGGAACAGTGGGAGATGAAGCAGCACCAGTCGTTGAGATCCCCGCCTTCACAGGCGGAGTCAACGCTGTTGAAGCAGCCATCCACGAAGTCCCAGAGTTCAAGGGAGGCGTGAATGCGGTCCAAGCAGCACAAAACGATCTTCCGGCCTACACAGGTGGTGCCAATGGTCTTGAAGCAGCCGTCCTTGACTTGCCAGTTTACAAGCAGCCTGAAAACGAATCGCATCAAAGCAATCTCACATCCCCTCAACAAAACTTGCATTTGTTGAATGATCCTGCAACAGGTGTGATGGTGATTGGCCGAGACAGTGAATTAGGAACAGCTACTAAAGTCCATGTTCAACGAGTGTTGGATCAAGCCTTGCAAGGCAAACGCTATGATGCCTATGTGATCCAACTGCTTGACTCAACGCATACCCGTGTGGAACCAACTGGCGCTGTTCTAGTCCGTTTGCCGCTTACTGGAGCTGTTGAAGCCCTTTACGATCTGACAACAAACGAGACTGTGGGCTTCACGCTGAAAGGTGATTGGCTGGAATTCACAATGACTCATTTAGGAACTTATGCGGTGGTCTACAAAGAAATGACGACCTCCATGACAGGTGAATCTTCACCAAGCCTTGCTACAGAGATGAAAGGAGAAGACAAGGCGATGCTTCCAGCAACAGGTGAAGCAGCCTCCTCTGCCCTCTTCCTAGCAGGCCTGAGTCTAGGAGCAACGGCCCTCTTTATGGCCAAGACGAAAAAAGAATCTTAGGAGAATCTAGGATTCGAAACAGGGAGCGAGGCGAATCCAAATCTCGATTCGTTCTGTCCCGCTCCCTTTTTGAAATATGAAAATGATAGCGCTTACGATACCTTGCTATTCTGATGAAAGGTGATGGAAACATGAGTAAAAAGGGATTTGAAAAACGATGCTATTATAGTATTCGCAAATTTGCAATCGGTGCAGCCTCTGTGATGATTGGGGCTAGTTTCTTTGGTGTTGGTGTGGTAGAGGCAGCAGAAACTCAAGCCAGTCCTGAAACAGAAGGGACGATCACACAGGTTCAACCGATGGAGACGTTGCCTTCTGAAGTTGCTAACTTACTAAAAAAAGCTGATTCTGAGGCAACTCAGGGGAATTCCACGTCTTCTGAAACTAAAGACCAGGCTGACAGTCCAACAACGGAAACGCCACAAGAAACACCAAAACCTGTCGTGAAACCAACTGAAACAGTTAGCCCAGTAGCACCTGTAGTAGCACCTGTTACCCCTCCGGTAGTGAGCCCAAGTCAGCCAATTGTCACAGATCTAGAAGATCGTCCAGACCGAAATCATCTAGAAGGGGCGCAGGCAACTGCTAGCAATCACGAAACTGGAACCAACTTCACAGCGGATAAGGCAGTCGATGGCAATAGCGATACACGCTGGGCTACCGACCGAGATGCAAAAAATCCAAGTATCGAGCTTACCCTTCCTAAGACAAGTTTGATCAAGCATGTGGAAATTGACTGGGACCGGCGCCTCAGAGGGGGACAAAACGATCCAAATATCACTTCTTGGAATCTCTACTATGCTGGTGTTGATGATGTCAATGATCACGGTGAAAAACGCTGGCAACTGGCCCATCAAAAAACAGGGAATCCTGTCTTAGATGAAAAGGTAGATTTGAAAACACCGATTTTGGCCAAGTATCTCAAACTGGAAGTGACGGATTACCAAGCTGGTAGTATGCAATGGAAAAATGTAGGGATCCAAGAAATTCGTGCCTATTCCAATATTCCTGACCAAAGCAAGCCAACCAGTATTCGGCAAGTAAATGAACTTAGCCTAGCAGAAAATGGTCATTCCTTGGTTTTGCCAACCCTTCCAGGCCAAGTTCGCCTGATTGGTAGTAACAAGCAGGGAGTGATTGATCTTGAAAATAAGATCTATACACCATTGACAGATCAACACGTCAAAGTGATGGTGGAACAAACAAACGAAGGACGTACCCTGACCAAAGAATTTGAAGTCGTTGTTAAAGGCTTGCATCAAAATGAAGGTGTGGGTGTGAAACCGACGGTAGCACCAGCAGTACAACAATGGTTTGGTAGAGAAGGAAAAACGTCTATTACAGCAGATACGGTGATCTCAGTGGGGGATTCTGGATTTGCTGAGGAAGCAAAATTCTACCAAGCGGACCTTGAAAGTCGTGGACTTGAACTGGCAACAGGCGATCAAGAAACTTCCAAACGCATTGTCTTTAAAAAAGTAGAAGACAAGGGCTATGGCAAGGAAGGGTATGGCATCACGATTCAGGATGGTGTGATCACTGTAGAAGCTGCCGACAAGGCAGGAGCTTTTTACGCCACTCGGACACTGCTTCAAATGGGGGAAAAAGACCTGCAAAATGGGGAAATCCGTGACTTTCCAAGCTACAGCTACCGTGGTTTTATGCTGGATACAGGTCGCAAATTTATCCCTTATGATACAGTAGTAGATATCATGCTCAACATGGCCTACTACAAGATGAACGACTTGCAATTGCACTTGAATGACAACTATATTTTCCTAAAAGATCATCTGGCTGGTAAACATCTGAGCCCAGAAGAAGAGTTGAGCTATGTCTTAAAAACTGCTAAGACAGGTTTCCGAGTTGATACAGATATTGTAGGGGCCAATGGGGAAAAACTCACTTCAGACCAGCACTATACCAAAGAGGAGATGCAACAGTTGATTCAACTGGCCAAAGCCTTGCATATCAATCTCGTACCTGAAATTGACACGCCCGGTCATGCTTTGTCCTTTGTCAAGGTTCGGCCAGACCTCATGTATAAGGGTAGTTTGAGTGATTACAGGGGCAAGCACAATGTAGAACGTGTGGCCATGTTGGATTTGGATAGCAAATATGACGAAACTCTAGCTTTTGTCAAATACGTCTATGACAAGTTGCTGGATGGAGAAGATGCACCACTTCACGGGGTGTCTACCGTTCATATCGGGACAGATGAATACTACGGAAATCGAGAAAGTTATCGTCGGTATGTCAATGATTTGATCCAATACATCAAATCTAAAGGCTATACCCCACGAATTTGGGGATCTCTTAGTGCCAAGAGAGGACACACACCAATTGACTTAAATGGTGTTGAAGTGGACATTTGGAGCATCGGTTGGCAACAACCGAAAGAAGCGATTGCCCAAGGTGCCAAGGTGATCAATATCACAGATATTCCAACTTACAGTGTCCCAAATGGGAACAACCAGCAAGGGGCTTATGGGGATTATGCCAACTATGAACTCCAATACAATAGCTGGACACCGAATGACTTCAGAACTGGCCATGGACCATTGTTAGAGGCCTCTAACCCAAGCGTTCTTGGTGGTGGTCATGCGCTTTGGAATGATAATATTGACCTTCATGAAACAGGTCTCACGTCTTACGATCTCTTTAAACGCTTTTTCAAGAGCATGCAGACTACCGCAGAGCGTACGTGGGGATCCGATCGTGCGAGTGCAAGCTATGCTGAACGGGTCTTACCAGCCAGTATCTACGCACCACAAACCAATCCCGATAAGACCGTAGAAGCAGATGCCCTCTTTCACATCACACCAGAAACGATTGAAAACTATGCCAGTAAGAAAGTGACAACCAGTAATGATGGCCTAGCCTTTGAAAAAGACAGTCGGATCAATGGTTTGGCTGGTGATGTTGGTCCTAGTCATGTCTTGAAATTCGATGTGACAGTGACAGGAGACGGTGAGCAAACCTTCTCAAGCAGTGGGGACAATAGGCTCTATCTCGCAGACAAGGATGGCTACCTGGCTTATACCTTTGAGCAATTCCATATCCAATTTAATAAGAAACTGGAAAAGAATAAACGTTACCAGATTGCTGTGGTTACCAAACCTCAATTGACCGAAGTATATGTAAATGGTGAACAGGTAGAACGCTTGGCTGATCCAGCTGCACCTCACTTAGCTTACAATAGCTTGGTCCTTCCTCTTGACACCATTGGTGGCTTCAAGGGCATCTTGCATAGTGCAGAGTTGACGGATGAAGCCTTTGTCAATCCACGCTTGATTCCAAATGATCACTTGACAGTGACTGCAAGCAGTCAAGAATTGCCTGGTACTGAAACAGAAGGGGCTATTGAAAAAGCCTTTGACAATGATCCAACGACCTTCTGGCATTCGAAATGGACCGGATCTCAAGCTCCATATACGGTTACAATGAAGCTGAAAACAGCTGAAATGGTGAATGGCTTGACCTATCTTCCACGTTCAGGCGGGGGCAATGGGGTTGTCACGTCCTATGAAATCTATGCCCAAAAAGATGGCCAAATGGTCAAGGTGGCTTCAGGAACTTGGGACACCAATGCCAAAGAAAAAACAGTTTCATTTGAAACAGTTGATACTGATAAGGTAGAATTTAAGGTCCTAGCAGGTGTTGCAGGATTTGGCAGTGCTGCTGAAATCCATTTGCTCAAGCCACTTTCTAGTAGCAAACCAGAAGAGCCTGCTAGCCCAGAAAAACCTGAAACTCCAGAAAAGCCTAAAGTTGAGGAAATGGGTGATGGTACAACCGAACTCGCGGATAGTTTTGTAGCTAAGAAGCCAGCAAGTGATGAAGCGATTGCTGCTGCTGCCCAAAGTCAAGACTATCTCAAGAGAGAATACAAGGTCTTTCCAACCCCACAAAAAGTTACTTATGGTGAAGGCGTTACCAAGCTTCATCAACAAGTCAATCTTGTCATGGGCGATCAATTGGATATCTATACGCGCAACCGCTTGAAGAGTGTCTTGCAAGATCATCAAATCTCGTACACAAGTAGTCCAGCAGCAGTGGCAGGTGCAACGAACATCTACCTTGGTGTGCATGGGCAAAATTCCCAAGCCGAAAAAGAAATGCCAAATCTGTCTCAAGGACTCTTTGATAAGATTGATGCCTATGCCTTGTCTATCAAAGGAAATAGCATCTCGATCGTCGGTAAAGATACAGATGCTGTCTTCTATGGTTTGACGACTCTCAAACACATGCTGAATGAAAGTGCAGCACCAGTCTTGCGCAATGTAACCGTCGAAGACTATGCTGACATTAAGAATCGTGGCTTTATCGAAGGCTACTACGGAAATCCATGGTCGAACGCTGATCGTGCAGAACTCATGCGCTATGGTGGTGACTTGAAGTTGACCCAATACTTCTTTGCACCAAAAGACGATCCATACCACAACAAGAAATGGCGTGAACTGTATCCAGAAGAAAAACTAGCTGAAATCCGTGAATTGGCGCGTGTCGGAAACCAAAACAAGACACGTTATGTTTGGACCATCCACCCATTTATGAACAACCGGATTCGCTTCGGAAATGATGCTGACTACCAAAAAGATCTGGAAACCATTAAGGCCAAGTTCACCCAGCTGATGGATGTAGGTGTTCGTGAATTCGGTATTTTGGCCGATGATGCGCCAAGTCCAGTAGGAGGCTACAATAGCTACAACCGCTTGATGAAGGATATGACTGACTGGTTGACTGAAAAGCAAGCGCGGTATGCAGGCCTTCGTAAGGATATGATCTTCGTACCTGCTCAATACTGGGGCAATGGCCGTGAAGCGGAGTTGCGTTCGCTCAATGAAAACCTTCCTGCTTCCACCACCATGACCCTTACTGGAGGTAAGGTTTGGGGAGAAGTATCAGAATCTTTTCTATCCAACCTCAAGAACAACCTCACAGCGGGTGGCAAGACCTATCGTCCAGTGGCTCTATGGATCAACTGGCCATGTACAGACAACTCGAAACAACACTTGATTTTAGGTGGTGGTGAGAAATTCCTGCATCCAAATGTAGATCCTAGTCTCCTTTCAGGCATTATGTTGAATCCAATGCAACAATCTGAGCCTTCTAAGATTGCACTCTTCTCTGCGGCGCAATACGCATGGAAACAATGGAAGTCTGAAGAAGAAGCGAAGAAAGTAAACGATATGGCCTTTAACTTTGTTGAAACTGGTCAGTTTACAGAGAGTGATACCTCTAAAGCCTTCCGTGAACTCGGAAAACACATGATCAATCAAAATATGGATGGTCGTGTTGTGAAATTGGAAGAATCTGTAGAGTTAGCACCAAAATTAACTGCCTTTATGACCAAGTTGCAAGCAGGTCAAGATGTCCGTGCAGAACGGGAGGAATTGCGTGGAGAATTTGCCAAACTAAAAGCTGCAGCGCAACTGTATAAAGCCTCTGGTGATAAAAAGATGGTAACTCAAATCCATTATTGGTTGGATAATACAATTGATCAGATGGATGCTCTGAGTGCCTTCCTTGATGGAACAGAAGCCATTTCAAAAAATGATGCCGCAAAACTTTGGGATAGTTACTACAAGGGCTTGAAGCTCTATGAACAGTCCCAAACCTATACCTTCCACTATGTTGACCATGATGAAAGAGCAGAGTTAGGTGTTCAACATATCCGTCCATTCTTGCTTGGTCTCCGTGAAATCTTGGCATCAGAAGTTCAAAAAGCTCTGCACCCAGACCAAGTAATGAGTACCTTTATCACTAATCGTACAGGTGTAGAAGGTGGACTAGCAGAAGTGACAGATGGAGATCTAAGTACACATGCCCTGATCAAATCACCAAACAGTATTCAAACTGGTGATTACATTGGTCTGAAATTCAACAAGGCTGTGCCAATTCATACCTTGACCTTTGCAATGGGAACTCAAACCAATCCACGTGATACCTTCAACAATGCCAAGGTTGAGTATCTCAATGAAAATGACCAATGGGTAGCACTGACAGATCCTCACTACACTGGTAATGAGCCTCTCCTTCAATTTGAGAATCTCAATCTCAATGCCAAGGCTGTCCGGATGGTTGCTACTTCCGATCGGGACAATACCTGGTTTGCTGTGCGTGAAATTGCAGTTAACCGACCAGTCGAAGTACATCATAGCAAACAGAGCGCTACAGTGACGATTAGTCCAAATCTCATGTACAAGTACAACACGACAGTTACTCAGATCACAGATGGTCGTGACAATACGGAAGCCATGTTTGCCAATGCCGATCGGACAGATACCACTCCAGTGGATGCTTGGATTCAGCTCGACTTGGGTGAAGTCAAACCAGTGACCAAGGTGCGTCTGGTTCAAGGTTCAAGCGATAAATTAGCCAGCGGTCTTCTAGAGTATTCTACAGATGGGCATACATGGCAAGAATTGGATCGTTTATCAGGTGAGCAAACCAAAGAAATCGAAACTCCAATTTCAGCTCGCTACGTCCGTGTTCGGAACACCAAGAATACCAATCTGTGGTGGCGAATTGCAGACTTCTCCCTTGAAACCCGTTCTGGCAACAGCGAATTAACAGATACCAACGTTGCAAGTTTGAAATCTATCCCAGTATATGATAGCCTCGGCCGTTATGACCTGCAAATTCCAAGTGGTACCAAGCTACCAGCCCATAGCTATTTGGGAATGAAACTGGATCGTCTCCATCAAGCCGAAAGTATCCAAGCAATCGGAATTGAAAATCCAGCCCTCCGCGTCGAGTACTCTCCAAATGCTCAAGAGTGGTATCCAGCTAGCCAAGTGACCGATCAAGCCTTGGTCCGCTATGCTCGTTTGGTCAACAAGACCGATCAAGAACAAGCAGTGACCGTAACTTCTCTACTTGTGAAGACCAAAGAAGTCGAACCAACAACGCTAGATTCGACTTCTATGGGAATTGATGCCACATACGGAAGCAATGACGTACGCAAGCTTAAGAATTTGGACCAATTATTTGATGGAGTCTACAATAACTTTGTTGAATTCTCAGATTATGCTCATAAAGGTGGCCATATCACCCTGAAGCTTGGTAGCCAACGGGATATCAAGAAGATTCGAGCTTACATCCAAGACGGAACTCAAAATTACCTTCGAGATGGTAAGATCCAAGTCAGTCCAGATGGCAAGACTTGGACCGATGTTGTCAGCGTTGGAGATGGCCTTGCCAATGAAACAAGAGATGATTCCTTGACAGATGGCTGGACCCATGATTCTAAGATGCCAGGAAATCGCTACATCGAAGGAGAGCTCACAAGTCCAGTTAAAGCCAACTATCTCCGTGTCCTCTTTACCGCTGATTACGATGCTCGCTTTGTCGGCTTTACCGAATTAGTGATCAATGATGGTGAATTTGTAAAACCAATCAACGACCCAACCGTCCAAGGAAATAGTGGAGAAAGTCGTGGTAACCTCTACACCAATCTTGTCGATGGGAAGGTTTTGACGAGCTACAAGGCTGAAAAAGACCAAGGCGAACTGATTTACCACTTGTCAGAACCAACAGATGCCAATCATATCCGCCTCGTTTCAAGCCTTCCTCAAGGGGTGGTAGCGCATGTACTTGCTCGGACTTTGAAAGAAGATCGGACCGGAGCCTGGGCAGATTTGGGAGCCATTACCACAAGCTTCCAAACCTTTGCTGTACGAAACAAGGCGCCTTTGTTGGATGTCAAGCTCACATGGCAAGGAGGCAAGCCTGAGTTCTACGAATTAACGATTTTCCACCAAGGTCTGACTGATCAACCGGTGGAAACGACCACAGCTCCGAAACCTGAGTTCCGTACGAGCAGTAAGGGGGATGAAGCAGCACCAGTAGTAGAAATTCCAGAATTTACAGGTGGAGTCAATGGTGTTGAAGCAGCCATCCACGAAGTCCCAGCCTATACAGAAGTAGTTGGAACAGTGGGAGATGAAGCAGCACCAGTCGTTGAGATCCCAGCATTCACAGGTGGAGTCAATGGTGTTGAAGCAGCTGTCCACGAAGTTCCAGCCTATACAGAAGCAGTCGGAACAGTGGGAGAGGAAGCAGCACCAGTCGTTGAGATCCCAGCATTCACAGGAGGAGTCAACGCTGTTGAAGCAGCTGTCCTCGAAGTCCCAGAGTTCAAGGGAGGTGTGAATGCGGTCCAAGCAGCACAAAACAATCTTCCAGCCTACACAGGTGGTGCCAATGGCCTTGAAGCAGCCGTCCTTGACTTGCCAGCTTACAAGTTACCTGAAAACGAATCGCATCAAAGCAATCTAACATCCCCTCAACAAAACTTGCACTTGTTGAGTGATCCCGCAACGGGCGTGATGGTGATTGGCCGAGACAGTGAATTAGGAACAGCTACTAACGTCCATGTTCAAAGAGTGATGGATCAAGCCTTGCAAGGCAAACGCTATGATGCCTATGCGATCCAACTGCTTGACCCAACGCATACCCGTGTGGAACCAACTGGTGCTGTTCTAGTCCGTTTGCCACTTACTGGCGCTGTTGAAGCCCTTTACGATCTGACAACAAACGAGACTGTGGACTTCACGCTGAAAGGTGATTGGCTGGAATTCACAACGACTCATTTAGGAACTTATGCGGTGGTCTACAAAGAAATGACGACCTCCATGACAGGTGAAGCTTCACCAAGCCTTGCTACAGAGATGAAAGGAGAAGACAAGGCGATGCTTCCAGCAACAGGGGAAGCAGCCTCAACTGCCCTCTTCCTAGCAGGTCTGAGTCTAGGAGCAACGGCCCTCTTTATAGCCAAGACGAAAAAAGAATCTTAGGAGAATCTAGGATTCGAAACGAGAGTGGGACAGAAATCAAATTCTAACGAATGACCGATTTCTGTCCCACTCTCTTCTTTTATCGCAAAAGTCTTCTCTTGCCTTCTTTTTCTTATGCTATAATAGAAGTCAGTATGTTGTGTCTAGAAAAGGAGTGAGAGCATGGAAAAAGATTTTTGGCAGGGAGTGAGAGATGCACTGCCGACAGCTCTAGGCTATATCAGTATTGGCCTGGCTTGCGGTGTGGTGGCGTCTCCCTATCTATCTCCCCTAGAGATGGCCTTGATGAGTATTCTCGTCTATGCAGGTGCGGCTCAGTTTGCAATGATTTCCCTGATTGCAGTCCATTCTTCGATCCTCAATATGGCCCTGACGGTCTTTTTGATCAATCTCCGCAATATGTTGATGAGTCTGCATACCTCCTCTGATTTTAAGGATGCCAGCCTCGCTCATACCATTGGAATTGGGAGTCTTCTAACGGACGAGAGTTATGGTGTCTATTTGAGTGAGAAGCTAAAGACCGATCGGATCACAGTACCTTGGATGCATGGAAACAATTTAGTAGGCTATGTGGTCTGGATCAGTGCGACGGTTGTTGGAACAGCTCTGGGGTCTCTCCTACCTGATCCAAAGGCTTTTGGACTTGATTTTGCCTTAGTAGCTATGTTTATTGGGATTTTCGCAGCCCAGTTTCAAGGTATGCAACTGACAGAAAAGACCAAGACCCTGCTCTTGGTGCTCTTATCAGTGGCGGTGAGTTTCTTTCTCTTGCTCTTTGTGGTTGCCCAAGCTATTGCTGTTCTAGTTGCGACCTTGATTGGCTGTTTTGTGGGGGTGATTTGTGATGCGCGTGAATAGTTCTATCTTCATGGCCATTCTGGCCTCAGCCCTAGTCACTTGGATTCCTCGGATCTTGCCCTTTGTCTTGGTCAAGTACAAGGGCCTGCCAGATCCTGTGACTCGCTTTCTCAAATACCTGCCCATTTCCATTATCTTTGCCTTGGTCCTATCAAGCCTAGCCACCGGGAAAATCGGTCACCTGCCCCAGTTCCACTGGTTAGAAATAGCGGTGACACTGCCCTGTCTTTATGTAGCTTTTCGTTCTAAAAATCTTATGGGAACCGTCTTGTTTGGAATTGTTCTCATGGCCCTCTTACGATTGGCATTTTAAATAGAAAAATATGTTACAAAAAAATTACAATTATTACAAAAAACTTGATTTTTGTAATAAACGGAGTATAATGGGAATCAGAAAGAGAAAGAGGTGATCTTATGAAAAAAACAATCTTCCGTTGGGGTACCGCTGTTCTGGTGGCTGCGTCACTTGGTTTGTCCCTGAGTGGCTGTGGATCAAAGGATCACAAAACATCCGCGTCCTCCTCGAAAGCATCGAGCAGCAAGGTTGTCAAAAAAACAAAAAGTAGTAGTAAGAAAGCTACAGAAGCTTCTTCCAAAGCAACAGAGACCAAGAGTTCATCTAGTCAAGCCAATGCTAGTAGCCCTGCAAAAGAGGCTAGCAAGACTGAAACCACACCTACCCCGAGCCAAGCCCCTGTCCCTGCAGAACTGGTGGGAACTTGGGTAGGATCTAGTCCACAAGCGGATGCGATTAAAATGACTGTCGATGCAAATGGGAATGTGACAACAGTGGTTAGCTTCAAAAATGATAGCGAACCAACTCGGACAGCGACCTATACAGCAAGAGCCGTCCAAGCAACAGGAAATATCTACTATTGGGATTCAGAAGGATTAGATGGAGCAGATGCCTTACTTCCAGGGATCACAGGTCTAGGCGTAGCCAATTTCCGACTCGAACCTGGTTTTGTATTAGAAGAAGGTCACTATACACCGGTTGTGTTCACAGCACCTGTCAATACTCCATTTGACTACAACAAATACAATGATTTCCGCTTTTCATTAACCAAAGAACAATAAAAAGACGAACTCGATGGAAAATCGAGTCCGTTTCAGTTTTAAGACAAAGTCATCTTAAAAACTTTCCTTAGGTGAGTACGGACGTCAGCGAACTTCGTAGAAGTTCCATGACTAATTATTGAGCCTCTTCGCTCTTTAATTTCTGGGCTCAGGCTAAAACAGTTTCCCAAACTGTTTTACTCTCAATAATTCCGAGTGCCTGAAACTTTTTGTTTCAGGCACTTTTCTCACAGCGGAAAGTTTCGGCATTTTCTTGATTCATTCTAAGAACTGGACCACATTTATATTTCTTTGTAGAATTACTTAACTTATTTTACTTTAAAATAGTTTGTCATTATTAAAAGACGAGCTCGAACAAATCGAGTTCGTTTTTTAGTAATGAGGACTACCTGCTACCCAACCGGTACAGAGGGCGGATGTGATATTAAAACCGCCTGTATGGGCATTGATATCGAGGACTTCTCCAGCAAAGTGAAGACCAGAAACTAATTTACTTTCTAGTGTTTTCGGATTGATTTCTTTAAGACTGACGCCCCCTTTCGTCACAAAGGATTTGGCAAGAGACATCTTTCCAGTGACGGGGATAGGCATCTCTTTGATCTTTCGGATCAGCTCATCTTTCTGGGCAGGAGCCAGCTGCTTTACCTTTTCAGGGAATCCTTGCGCTAAGAAATCTGCTAGACGCTCAGGTAGCAAGGACTTAAGGGTATTTTTTATAGACTTTTCACGATGCTCTTCAAGAAAATCTATTAAATCTTGAGAAGAAGTGGTTGGCAGGAGGTCCAGAGATAAGATTTCCCCGCCTTTAACAAAGCTAGACATCCGAAGGGCTGCAGGACCAGAGAGACCGAAATGCGTAAAGAGCAGGTCGTGTGTGATGATGTGTTTGCTGTAGCTGAGGGTCACATCTGTCAGAGAGATCCCTTGGAGGGCCTTGTGTGGAAAATCTGTCAACAGAGGACTCTCTGCCGCTTCCAGATCGGTGATGGTGTGCTTGAAGTGACGGGCAATCTCATACCCATACCCCGTAGAGCCGGTCGATGGGTAAGATTTACCCCCAGTTGTAACGACCAGCTTGTCAGCAGTCCAAGTTTTTTCAGCAGATTTGATGATAAAGACATCCTCAGGCTTGGTGACAGAGACTACTTCGCAGTTGGTGGCCATGCTAGCACCTAGCTCAAGGATCTTATTCTCTAAAGCTTGAATAATGGTGCGGGATTGATCGCTAGTAGGAAAGACTCGACCATGATCCTCGACTTTCAGCTTGACGCCATTATCGGTGAAAAATTGAATGATATCATGGTTATCAAATTGAGAAAACACACTGTAAAGGAAACGGCCATTTCCAGGAATACCGGCCATCAGATCATCTAAGGTCCCGTTGTTCGTGACATTGCAGCGACCTCCTCCGGTACCAGCGAGCTTCTTGCCCAGCTTTTTATTCTTTTCGATCAGCAGGGTGGATTGGCCATAAGAGGCGCTGGCAATGGTCGCCATCATCCCAGCAGGACCGCCTCCAATGACAATAGTCTGATAGTGAGTCATATCAATCTTCTTTCTCTTGTTTCTTTCATGATTTGCTTTGTCCATTATATCATTTTATAGAGGTCTTCGGAAAATGAAGGAATCAAAAAAACAAGCACCCGCAGATGCTTGTTTTTTCATAGGATTGATCTTCCGATTACATGATTCCAAGGAAGTAACGGATGAAGAAGAAGGCAAGGACAGCACCAACAAATGGAGCAGTACCTGGTACAAGAAGACCATATTGCCAGTCGTTGTTTACTTTATCTTTAATTGGCAAGATTTGGTAAGCGAAACGAGGTCCAAGGTCACGCGCTTGGTTCATGGCGAAACCTGTAGTACCACCAAGACCCATACCGATAGCCCAAACGATCAAACCAACAGTGAATGGAAGCATTGCTTCGTTGGCGTGTTCAGCAGCCATGATTGATGTCAAGAAGATAAATGTTGCGAACGCTTCGACGAAGTAGTTACGTGGAAGGTTACGGCAGTTAGGGTTAGTTGAGAAGATGTTACGGATAGCAACACCATCAATTTGACCTTCAGAAGCTTTAAAGTGATCAGCATACATAAAGTAAGCAATCAAAGCTCCAAGGAAAGCACCGATCATTTCAGCGATAGCGATTGGGAAGAATTGAGCGATTGTCAATTTACCAAGAAGGACCTTTAATAAAGCCATTGCAGGGTTCATTGAAACGCCGCCAAAGACAACCAAGCAGACAGTGATACCGAATGCCCATGTAGTGATCGCGAATAAGTGTCCAGTTCCAGCATATTTTGTTTTCTTCAAAACGTCGTCACAGTGTACGCCAACCCCGAAGATAATCATCAAAGCTGTACTCATAACTTCTGCAAGTAATTGATGTGTCATGTTAATAAATGTCTCCTAAATTAATAAATATATTTTTGTAATTGGTGATAAACTTCTTGAATCGGCAACTGCATCTCCTTAGCAATACGCTGACAGTCTTCGTATTCAAGCGTCTTCTTAGTGATGGATCCGTACTGATTGATTTTAACCGTAACGGTTCCAAATTCTGTATCGATTTGTTCAAATCGACGTTGCATGACCTTGCGGTCAACTTGTTGGTATCGAAAACCAATGGTACTGGTTTCTTTGAACAAGAGGGTTGAAAAATCTTCCAGCTGGCTATTTTGAATCAAAAGCGTTAACTCAAAACCAGGACGATTCTTTTTCATAACGATGCTACGATAGTAGACATCCAAAGCGCCAGCATCCAAGAACCGATTGAGAATATAAGCCAGTTGTTCTGGTGTTTGATCATCAATCGTTGTGGTGATTTCAACGATGCGATCATCGGTGTGATGAACGATGGTCGTGCTATGTGAGGCGTCTTCCTTCAATAGCGAACCGCGTAAAGCATTGAATTTTCCGGTATCTCTTTTCCCAAAGCCATAGCCGACACTTTGGATGGCGAAGTGGGATGGGATCGGTTCGAAGATCGGGTCTAATGCTTTCAAGAGGGCTAACCCTGTTGGGGTGATCAACTCTGTTTTGACGGTGAAGTCTTGAGTGATCGGAATGGTGGTTTCCTTTCTCAACTGCATGACAGCAGGAACTGGAACCGGCATTTCCCCATGGGCGACTGAGATCGTTCCACTTCCCTCTGTGAGAGGAGTGGAGTAGACTGTGTCGATTCCGAGCGATTCCACTAGGATGAAAAAGCTAACGATGTCGACGATCGAGTCAATGGCACCGATCTCGTGGAAATGGATCTGCTCAACAGGCATGTTGTGCACAGCTGCTTCAGCCTTTGCAATGTCAAGAAAGACTGCAAGGCTCTTTTCTTTTACAAAAGGACTCAACTGAGAAGCGACAATCAAGTCGTGGATGTCTGCATAACTGCGGGCATCCGCATGGGAATGTCCATGTTCATGATCGTGATGATGTTCATGATCGTGATGATGTTCGTGATCGTGATGGTGTTCGTGATCGTGATGATGTTCGTGATCATGATGATGTTCGTGATCATGATGATGTTCGTGATCGTGATCAAAATCGCCTTCAATCCCCGTATCTTTCTCCCCGTGGTGAAGGTGGACATCAAAATCAGTTCCCCAGATAGCACTTTTTGCGATGCGATCAACATGAAGGTGGAAACCATCGACTCCCAGTTTTTCGAGTTCGGAGCGAAGTAAGGTGACGTCTCCCCCAAGGTCAACCAATAGACCATTGAGCATATCGCCACTTATTCCAGAAAAAGGTTCTAAAAATAGACTGGTCATTCGTTTTCCTTTCGATTGTGGTTGAGTCGGTTGATCATACAAGCTGAATAAGCTGCACCAAATCCATTGTCAATATTGACGACGGTGACTCCAGAAGCACAAGAAGTCAGCATACTCATCAAAGTCGTGAGTCCTTGAAGATTGCTTCCGTATCCGATACTAGTCGGCACGGCAATCACAGGCACATCCACAAGACCTCCAACAACGCTGACAAGAGCTCCTTCCATTCCAGCGATGACAATCACCACACTGGCCTTTTGGATCTCATCTAAGCGTCTAAAGAGGCGATGAATACCGGCGACTCCTACGTCATAGATCCGGTGGACAGCGTGGCCAAAGGTCTCTGCCGTTACGGCAGCCTCTTCGGCAACAGGAACATCACTAGTCCCTGCTGTCACAACGGCAATGTAGTGCTCCGCATCCACCTCTTCTTTTTTCGAGTTGAGAACGAAGCAGCGCGCTTCTGGATAATAGTGGCCGTTAGGAAAGAGCTGAGAAAGAGCCTCTCCCTTTTGGAGAGAGACTCTAGTTGCAAGGATCGGCAATTCTTTTTGTAAGAGGAATTGCATGATGCCTTCCATTTGCTCAACTGTCTTTCCTTCGCCGAAGATGACTTCAGGGAAGCCATTGCGGCGTTGCCGGTCAGTATCAATTGCTGCATACCCTAGTTCTTTCACGCCGTTAATTTGCTCCAGCGCATCCTCTACAGAGAGGTGGCCAGCTTGCAAGTCACGGAGTGTTTGTTCTAGATTTGGTTGAAAATCCATGGTCGATTCTATTCAACAACGACAGAGAGTCCGTCGCGGATAACGGTTACTTTCGCATCTTTTCCTTCACGAGCCAAGGCTTTTTCAAGTGCTTCGTCAAATGAAGTTGCAAGTTCCATGTGCATACCTGTGATCAAAGCAGGATCGACAAGGTCAGATACAAAGATAACATGGTGGTGTACCAAGATACGAGCCAAGATTTGAGAAGTCCATTGGTCTGGAACAGTTTCCAAACGAGGTGTATTGATGGCTTGTTCCAAGAATTCTTTTGGATCTTCTACTTCAGCAAGGTTACGATAGAATCCTTCTCCACCGTGACCATCCGCACATCCAGCAACCATGATGATGGTTCCGCCTTCTTTGTTTGAAGCTTCAGCAGCTGTCATCCCTTTAACGGCTTGGTAGATGTTTTGGTCAAGTGGGAAACCACCGTTTGTTGAAATCGTGATGTCGCTTTCGATCTTAGACACGTGTGCCAAGTCTGCAACAAATTCACAACCAACTTTGTGGGCTTCAACCATGTCCCCAGCGAAAGATCCGATGATGTGTTTTTCGCCGTCCAAGACAACATTGACGATGAAGGCCAATTTTGCAGTACGAGCAGCGTAAAGCATATCTTCGTGGATTGGGTTGTGGTCAAGGTTACCAGTACGTGCTTTATCAGAGTTGATAAAGTCACCTGAGTGGTTCGCCATGATAGTCTTGTATGAAGCAATACCTGGAAGGACTGATTTACGTCCACCTGAGAATCCAGCAAAGAAGTGAGATTCGATGAATCCTTCTGCCAGCAACAAGTCAGCTTCAGCAGCAATCTTGTTGATGATACAATCCCCACCTGAAGGAAGTTGACCGATTTTAACCATGTCATCGTCGTTTGTTGAAATGTGCATAACGATTTCTTCATTGTCAACGATTTCTTGGCCGTATTTGTTGATCAATTCTTCACGAGTTGAAGGACGGTGGAAACCAGTAGCAACCAAGATACGCACGCGTGCATCAGGGTTAACTGAGCGAATACGACGCAAAATGATTGGGGTAATGATATGAGAAGGTACAGGACGAGTGTGGTCAGAACTGATCAACACGATGTCTTTTTTACCTTTAGCGAGTTCTTCCAAAGATGGGCTGCCGATAGGGTTATCCAATGAACGTTCAACAGTTTCTTCTTCAGACAGTGGGTTATGGAAGTTTTCCGCTTTTGACTCTAACAAACCAGCAAAGTTTTCATCTGGAATCTTTGCAACAATCGTCTTTTTGTCGTACGGTAATTTAATTTCTACCATTATTTGCGATCTCCTTTATTAATACTGATACTTATAGTATAATTCTTTTTTAAAAGAGGTGTGTACTGTTTGTTGTTAACAAATGATAACATAAAATAACGAAAATAGGTGTATCATTAGTGTGACTTTGAGAAAGAGCAGATGGGGAGGAAAAACCGTCGTGAATTCAGAATTTTTAGTGAAATTTTTGGAAGAGAGGCGAACGCCGATCGTCAAGAAAAAATACCATAGTTACCTCTCCTATCGTGGGATCAAAGAGGACTACATCTACATCTTGAAAGAAGGTGTAGTCAAGACCAGTGTCATCATGCGCGATGGGCGTGAGTTTAACTTTTCCTATCTAAAAGCCATTGACATTGTCTCTTTGATTCGTGATGAGGTGTCCAATTATACAGACTCGCCTTTTAATGTGCGAGTGGAGACAGAAGAAGCGAGTTTTTATCGCATTCCCCGGGTCAAATTTTGGAATTTTGTCAAAGAACAAAAAGAACTGCAGGACTATGTGAGGGACTATTATCGCAATAAACTGTCTGAAAGTATGGAGTCTCAGCAGTATATGATGATGAATGGCAAAAAAGGAGCAGTTTGTTTTCATTTGCAAAAATTAAGCAATTTGTTTGGTGTGGAGCAAGAAGATGGCGTCTTGATTGATTTCAACATTACCAATGAAGATATTGCTGGCTTTTGTGGGATTTCGACGCGAAACAGTGTCAATCGCATTCTCAATGAATTAAAACGAGAAGGCGTTTTGGATATTCGACAGCAAAAGATCGTGATTTTGGATAATGAACGGATTGAAGAATTTATCGGAAGGGAGCTATTCTAAGATGGCAACAGAAGCACAAATCAGAAAAGAAAAAGAAGAAAAATTACAAGATATTTTACGCAAAATCGGGAAAGTCGCCGTTACCTATTCAGGTGGGATTGACAGTTCTTATCTCTTGAAGGTGGCCTTGGATACCTTGGGACCCGACAATGTCATTGCGGCTGTCGTGAACTCTGAGATGTTTTCAAATGAAGAGTTCGATCTAGCACTCGACTTGGCTGATCAGCTTGGAGCACCGGTGCTTGGTCTGGAAATGAGAGAGTTGAGTGATCCTCGGATTGCTGCCAATACGCCCAATATTTGGTATTACACCAAACAATTGATGTACCAAACCATTAAGGATTCGGTTACAGAATTGGGATTTGAGCAATTGGTGGACGGCATGATCATGGATGATATCAACGACTTCCGTCCTGGGATAAAGGCTCGGGACGAAGCAGGTGTCCGCAGTGTCTTGCAAGAAGCCGGTCTCTATAAGACAGAAATTCGTCAATTGGCCAAGGAAAGAGGGGTCTCCAATTGGAATAAGGTGCCATCTTGTAGTGTTGCCTCACGCTTCCCATACGGGGTGAAAATCACTTCAGAAAATGTCCAACGGGTCTTTGAAGGGGAAGAGTTCCTTGTAGGACTTGGCTTTGAGCAAGCTCGTGTGCGTGTCCATGGAGACTTGGCACGCATCGAAGTGGAAGAAGACCATCTGCTTGAAGCCATCCAACTGCATGACAAGATCAATGACTACATGAAGAAAATCGGATTTACCTATGTAGCCTTGGATTTGGCTGGATACAAGTACGGTCGGATGAATGATTCATTGGATGAAAAAACAAAAGAAAAAATTATGGCGGGTTAAGCAATGAAGGAAGTGATAAGCTTCTGGTTTGAAGAGTTGAAGCCAGAGGATTGGTTCAAAAAATCAGACGCACTGGATCAAGAAATGCGCGTGCGCTTTGAAGAACTTTATTGGAAGGCCAGTCGTGGGGAATTGTTCAGCTGGCGCGCGTCAGCTGAAGGGCGCTTGGCAGAGATTTTGCTTTTGGACCAGATCCCTCGGAATATTTTTCGAGGGACGGCCCAAGCCTTTGCAACCGATTCGCTTGCCTTGGTTTTGGCCCAAGAAGGCCTAATACAAGCCCAAGAATTACCAGTTGTACAAAGAGGCTTTTTCTACATGCCCTTTATGCATTCGGAATCTTTAGCCATTCATGAAGAAGCTTTGCGCTTATTTGATCAACCGGGCTTAGAAAAGCGTTTGAAGTATGAGAAAATGCATGCGGAGATTCTCAAACAATTTGGGCGTTATCCACATCGGAATGCCATCTTAGGACGGCCTTCGACCAAGGAAGAAGAGGAGTATTTGAAAGAACATGCAGGCTTTTAAAGGAAGATGAGGCTCACAGATTTTAAAACCCTTTTCTCTCTTCATGAAATTGTCTGAAACAATAGACGTGAGATCAGAGTTCCCTTACCAAAGCTTTTCCAAGCGTCTAAAAAATGGTATAATGAACTGTAAATTTCACAATTTGGAAGGAATGTTATTGCTATGATGAATATGCAAAATATGATGAAGCAAGCTCAAAAATTGCAAAAGCAAATGGAGCAAAGCCAAGCGGAACTAGCTGCAACTCAATTTGTAGGGAAATCTGCTCAAGACTTGGTTGTCGCGACTCTTACAGGTGATAAGAAGGTCGTTTCCATCGATTTCAATGCTGCAGTGGTCGATCCTGAAGATACAGAAACGCTTTCGGATATGACAGTCCAAGCTATCAATGCTGCCATTGAAGAAATTGATGCAGCTACTAAGAAAAAACTCGGTGCTTTCGCAGGGAAATTGCCATTTTAAGCAAAGAAGATGTTCATCAACTCAAAAGAGAGAGTGGGACAGAAATCGAATTCTAACGAATTGCCGATTTCTGTCCCACTCTCTCTTTTTATTCCTCAAAAAATCCGGATAAGTCCAAGCCTCCAAAGGGGTTGGTGGAGAAGTCCTCTTGTTCTTCAAGGAGGGTGCGGCCTTGATCAAATTCGAGAAATTGTTGGTAGACCAGGGCGGTCATACGGGCGTCCTCTAAGCTATTATGTGATCTTCCTGCGACGCCCAGGAATTCTGCAACAGTGTGGAGTTGGAGATTTTTAATGCCGTGGAGGTCAGATGGACGGCGCTCGAAAGCTTGGTCAAAGACATCGACGGCATACTGGTCCTCTAAATCCAGCCCATTTTCAAGCAGGATGGGAAGGTCGCTCTTTTTGGCATTGTAGCCGATCAAGGGTCGGTCTCCAACGAAGGTCTTGAATTCACCGAGGACCTGCTCGAGTTGAGGGGCATGTTGGATCTTGTCCTGGGTAATGCCAGTAAGGCCGTTAATAAAGCTTTTTAGAGGCTTATCGGTGTAGACGTAGGTATCGTAGTGGTCGACTTCTTCACCTTCCTTAAAACGCACGGCAGATACCTGGATGATCTGGTAGGCGCCTTCGTATTGGTTAAATTCGAGATCGAAGGCGATATACTCTTCTAATACTTTCATGGGAAATCTCCTTTGGTGAGACAGAAAAGGGACTGGTATGATCCAGCCCCGGATTATCGACGGAAAACGCGCGCCCAGAAACCTTTGCTTTCTTGCTCTTGAACTTTTTCATTGGCTTGTTCGAGTTCAAGTTTCAAGGTATCGCGGTCGTTCATTGCTTGTAAGGTCAATTGTTGCTGTTGGTCCAATTGCTTGTCTTTTTCAGCAATCTGCACATCTTTCACGCGCAATTGTTCATCTTTTTTTGCCAACTGCTCGTCTTTGGCCTTGAGTTGCTCGTAGAGACGGACAATTTCAGAATTTTTTTCATCTACCAAAATCTCCATCAATTCGCGCTGTTTGGTATCATCGCTGACCGGCTCATCTTCAAAAATGGTTTTTTTGTAGATTTCTTCGAGCTTGATCAAGCCACTACGGGTTACAACGGTAACCCCTTTTTCATTTTTTTCAGTATCTTCTGGAGCGAGTGCCTTGACACGGTTGTTGACCGCCTGGCGGCTGACTCCTAAAATTTCAGCAAGTTCGCTGACAGTTTTTTCAATCGCCATAACTTCCTCTACTATCTTTTTCTATGAAATACTCTATTAGATAGTATCACAAGTAGGCTAAGCTGTCAAATGAAGCAAAGTAGACAAGGCTTGAAATGAGCTTAGTGAGACGTTGTCATTTCGGGAAGGCTGAGACTTGATTGAGCAAGGTCGACGGTGAGTTGGTAATCGGTTTGATCGCGCACAGTGATCTCAAAGTCTGTCGTGTAAAGGACCAGGCGAAGAGTTGTGCCTTTTTCGAGCTTGTAGATGGTTGGTTGGAGTTCAAAGTCAAATTCCATCCACTCGCCTGGCGTCACGGGCTCAATCTCTAAGAGATCCTGACGGTTTTGGAGGTTGAGATAACCTTTAGAAATCACTCGTTGGCCAGCTTCTTTGAAGGGCAACTCTGTCAGGTTGTCTAGCATGTGGTAGCGACCATTATCCAGCGTACGGACCGACAAGACAGCAGGATAAGGTTGGAGGAACTTCTTACTTCCAAGCTCTAAGAGTTGGGCTGAGAGCAGGCCTTTATTGGTGCTGGATTGGACCCGCAGGTGAAGGCGAGCTTTCCCGTTGAGGTGCAGGTCTTCTTCGATCGGAAGATCAATTGTTACTTGTTGAGCCTTATCTTGGTAGAGGTCCGTTAAGAAGGTTGGATAAGCCTTGCCATAGCGCTCGTAATCCTTTGTTTCGTAACGGTTTTGGATGACTTTTTCGCTGTCTCCCAGTGAGAAGGTCCGCTGATTTGTTTGGTTACCAAAATCTTCCAAGGGAGTCCAACTTTGTTCTCCTGTATTGTCTTGCCAGATGACCGTTGGCAATTCATAGCTTGAAGCATAGCCTAGCAATTTTTTCGACAGGAAGGCGTTCATGCTTTCACGAAAGTCAATGGATTGCCAGTTGTTGAGGTAGACATGGGCCCCATTGTGGAAGAAGAGGTGCTTTTTGATAGTTGCTGGAAGAGCCTGGAACATATTAAAGACATGAAGCGGTTTGACGTTCCAGTCTTGCGAACCATGAGTGAAGACCACCTCTGCCTTGACCCGATTTGCATTTAAGAGATAATTGCGATCGTGCCAGAATTGATTGTAATCTCCAGAAGCTCTATCCAGTTCTTTTTTCACCATGTCTAGATCGGCTTGGTGGGCAGCATTGTGATGCAAATGGTCCCCACCTAGAAGGTTGCGCGAGTAGGTTAATTCGGCTAGGGAATCAAAGTCTTCACCAGGATAGCCACCAGGGCTTGTGACGAGACCATTTTCACGGTAGTAGTTGTACCAAGAAGAAATTCCTGCTTCTGCAATGATGACTTCTAGGCCGTCCACGCCTGTGGTCGCTAGGCCGTTAGACATGGTTCCAAGGTAGGAGATTCCTGTCGTTGCGACCTTTCCATTAGACCAATCGGCTTTGACTTGGCGCTTGCGTGTATGATCTGTAAAGGCCCGGCAACGGCCATTGAGCCAATCGATCACATTCTTGTAGGCTTCGATTTGTTGGTAATTTCCATTGGTCATCAGCCCTTGCGAATCTTTTGTTCCAACTCCAGATACGTAAAGATTGGCGTATCCGCGTGGCAGCAGGTAGTCATTGAGGGTGTAGCTGGAGTTGATATGGGTTAGGAGCTCTTCAGCCTCATCCACCTCTTCAGCTTGACCGACCGGTTCGACGAAGTTTAATTGAGGTTCTTCTAGTTGGATGGTATGAGGTTCTTTGACCTCCAGGTCGACATTCATATTGTAGAGAGCCTTGTCACTAGCTTTATCATTGGTCCCTTGGTGGTAGGGACTAGCCGTCATAACAGCTGGGATTTTGCCTTCATAGCGAGGACGGATGATGCTGACCTTGACCAGATCTGGCAGGCCATCCTTGTCGGTATCGACCCGGCTTTCGACATAAACGACCTCGCGAATAGCATCTTGACTGGTAAAGGTGGCGAGACTCTTGCCATTAAAATAGTGATACTGGTTGGTTTCAGGGATCAAGCCATCACTGACCAACTGATCGATCAAGCTATTGCCTCGTTTGGTTCGGGTATTAAGGAGTTGGTAGAGATTTTCAAGAAGCGTGCCATAGGTGATGGGGAAATGGGTTTCCTTGCGAAAGGCCTCGCTATCATCAAAATCGACAAAAAAGCTAAAGCCCAGTAGTTGAAAGGCAACCGCATAAAAAACATCTGCCGTTAAGGTTTTATCAGACTTGAAAAAGGCTAGCAGATCTGTGTCTTTATCAGCCACAAGAGTAGATAAGGCGTAGTCTGTGTTCTTGTATTGGAAGAATGCTTGGCGGACAAAGGCCTCTAGCATGGCCTTTGGATCAGGCTCTTCTTGGAAGGTGAAGCCAAGCCCCGCCAGCTCTTCCTTCATGGTAGCAGTAGCCGTAGGGATATAGCTAAATTGATTAAATTTCATCGTAGATTCTCCTATCTAAATCATATCTCGATGTGAGTGAGCAGTCGCATCAGCGCTGTCATCGTTCCAATTTCTATTATACTGGATCCGAAAGGGATTGTCTAAAGAAAATGGGGAAAGAGCGGATCAAAAGCAATTTTCAGAAATCTGCACTCATTTGCGCAAAATTTCTTGTAAAAAGTCAGAAAATCTTTTACAATAAAATGAGCGTGGAGGAAGTTATGACAATAAATCAGATCGTAAGAGTTATCCCAGTCTTAAAAGTAAACAACCGCAATGTCAATCAAGACTTTTATGAAGAAACATTGGGAATGAAAGTATTGGTAGAAGAAGGTGCCCTTTTATCCTTGGGGGATGCTTCAAACGTGGAAAAAATCGTCTTGGAAGAATCACCAAGCATGCGCTCGCGCAAGGTTGAAGGGCCCAAAAAATTGAAACGCATCGTGGTCAAAGTCGGCGAGGCTCAAGAAATTGATTACCTACTGGCACGGAAGCCCCAAACAACGGCTCTCTACCAAGGTGCCAATGGTCGTGCCTTTGAAGTGGTGTCTCCTCAAGGAGATCGGATCCTGGTGCACGCAGAAGAAGAACTTGAAAGTCTAGAACCTCTGGAGGAAGCCCCTCTAGTCGTGGTTCCAGACGATTTCACGGGTTTGACTGCCTTTGAAGTGGCCTTTCTTGAGGTCAATGTACTGGATCCTGCTCAAGCCAAGAAATTGTACGAGGCTGCTGATCTTACAGGCTTTGTTCATGTGAAGGAAGCGCAAGGAGAAGATCTTCAGCTGGAAAATAATGTGACTTGGGATTTAAGCACCATCAAGGTCGAATTGGCTGCGTTTGATGTGGAGGCTTTGAGGGAAAGTCTAGGGGATGCTGTTGAATTTGTACACCGTAAAGGATCGTTTATGATTGCTAAGGATACTAGCCGGATTGAGCTCTGGTTTGAGGGCAAGCAAGGCCGCGTCCATATTTCTTATGAACCCTAAGAATGGAGAGATAGGTGTGAATCCAATCATCGAAAAAATCAAGCAACAAATCCAAGAAGGCATCTATCCAGGTGCCTCTCTTGCGCTTTACCGCAAGGGCCAGTGGAGTGAGCATTATCTAGGGCTCGCAAACCCTGAAATAGGAGAGCCGGTATGTGCGGGTCTAGTCTATGATTTGGCCAGCGTTAGTAAGGTTGTCGGAGTCGCTACGATCTGCGCTTTCTTATATGCGAGAGGAGAACTTCCGCTGGATCAATCCTTTAAAGAGCTTTATCCGCCTTTTGCCCATCCAAGGACGACCATCCGGGAACTCTTGACCCATACTTCTGGACTGGATCCTTTTATCCCCAATCGGGATCAGTTGGATGCCAGACAATTGAAAGAAGCTCTTGAAAATTTGCAGTTGAAAGAAGACAAGAGTTTTCATTACACCGATGTCAATTTTCTTCTATTGGGATTTTGGTTAGAAAACGTATTCGGCCAACCCTTGGATGCTTTATTTGAAGAGAAGATTTTTGCACCTTGGAAAATGACAGAGACACAGTTTGGACCAGTTGACCAGGCGGTGCCAACGGTGCGTGGAGTTACTTCTGGCTCTGTCCATGATCCCAAGGCTCAGGTCTTAGGCCATCATGCGGGTAGTGCCGGACTTTTTTCAACTGTAAGGGATCTCGAGTGTTTTTTGGAACATTACCTCAAAGACGATTTTGCGCGGAATCTATCTCAGAATTTTGCGCGTGAAGCGGGGAAGGCACGTTCTCTTGGATGGAATCTAGAGGGCGACTGGCTAGACCATACAGGCTATACAGGAACCTTCATCATGTACAATCGCACCAAGCAAGAGGCGGTGATTTTCTTGTCCAACCGGACCTATGAGAAGGACGAACGCGCTCAATGGATTCAAGACCGCAATAGTTTGATGGACCTCATCAAGCAAGAATTTGAAAATTAAATAGGATAGAGCGCGTGGGACAGAAATCGGTCATTCGTTAGAATTCGATTTCGTCGTCCCACC
>NZ_MRXX01000007.1:52300-85587 GCF_016642265.1 Streptococcus lactarius | reverse complement strand
TTTGTCCCAGCCTCTTTTCAAGTTCCTTCATGAGCGAGAAGTCAATGGGGGATTCTGTTCACTCCGTCTTAGGTTGGATTTCCTTCAAAACCATCGCTTTTTTGGCTGATTTATATTAAAATAGTAATGACCTTAATAGAGCGAGATGAACATGAACAAAGAAATAGGCGTCGGAAGGGCGCATAGTAAAATTATCTTAATTGGTGAGCATGCAGTGGTTTATGGCTATCCGGCCATTGCCTTGCCTCTCCATCATATTGAAGTGACCTGCCAGATCGTTCCAGCAGCTAGTCCATGGGTTTTATTTGAAGATGATACCCTGTCCATGGCAGTTTTTGCGTCTCTTGAACACCTTGGAATTCGTGAGGCTAGGATTCGTTGCAAGATCCAGTCCATGGTTCCGGAAAAACGGGGGATGGGGTCCTCTGCGGCGGTTAGTATCGCAGCCATTCGAGCAGTTTTTGACTACTACCAAAAAGAGCTGGACGATGAGACCTTGGAAATTTTGGTCAATCGGGCAGAAACCATTGCCCATATGACTCCAAGTGGGCTTGACGCCAAGACCTGTCTGAGTGATCGAGCGATTAAATTCATCCGAAATGTCGGTTTTTATCCGATGGAGCTGGATGTAGAAGCGAATTTGATCATTGCGGATACAGGGATTCATGGCAATACCCGCGAAGCCATTCAGAAGGTTGAAAGCAAGGGTCAGGAAGTCTTGTCTCATTTTCATGAGATCGGCCAGTTAACCCAAGCGGTAGAAACCGCTCTGAAAGAAAAAAACAAAAGAGCTCTCGGAGAGGCCCTGACAGCTTGTCATGAGCAGTTAAGAGCAGTCGGTGTCAGTTGTGAGGAAGCAGACCATCTCGTCGCTGTAGCCCTTGAAAATGGGGCTTTAGGCGCTAAAATGAGTGGAGGTGGTCTCGGAGGGTGTGTGATTGCCCTCGTCAGGAATCCTCATGAAGCGGAAAGAATTGCACATGCATTAGAAAGAGAAGGAGCGCACCATACATGGATCGAAAACCTGTAAAGGCTAAGTCCTATGCCAATATCGCAATTATCAAATACTGGGGAAAAGAAGATGCCAAACAGATGGTCCCTTCGACCAGTTCGATTTCCTTGACCTTGGAGAATATGTATACGGAAACCAGTCTTTCGCCTTTGCCAGCTGATGCGACAGCGCATGAATTTTATATCGATGGGGAATTCCAACATCTAGCTGAGCAGGCCAAAATTGGAGCTGTGATTGATGACTTGAAGCCAGCAGGAGAAGCAGGATTTGTCCGGGTGGATACGACCAACAATATGCCAACCGCAGCAGGTCTGTCCTCTAGCTCGAGCGGACTTTCTGCTCTCGTCAAGGCTTGCAATCGCTATTATGATTTGGGCTTAAATCAGGAGGAATTAGCTCAAAAAGCCAAGTTTGCTTCAGGTTCCTCTTCACGGTCTTTCTTTGGTCCCTTAGCAGCCTGGGACAAAGAAAGTGGAGAGATTTATAAGGTTCAGACAGACCTAAAACTGGCTATGATTATGCTGGTCCTGAATGACAAACAAAAGCCCGTTTCTAGCCGCGAAGGGATGAAACGCTGCATGGAAACCTCGACCAATTTCAAAGAATGGGTGGAGGAGTCTTGTCAAGATTACAAGGACATGCTGGATTATCTAGCTGCCGATGATTTTGAACAGGTTGGCCACTTGACAGAGCGCAATGCCCTTGCTATGCATGCGACGACCAGGACTGCCACTCCAGCCTTTAGCTACTTAACAGAAGAAAGTTACAAAGCCATGGATTTTGTCCGTGAGCTTCGCGCAGCGGGCCATGCTTGTTACTTTACCATGGATGCAGGACCAAATGTTAAAGTCCTCTGTTTGGAAGAAGACTTGGAGCAGCTGGTGCCTTTATTTGACGCCCGCTATCGGACTATTGTATCGAAGACCAAGGACCCTCAAGATGAAAACTAAGTATCAGGTACAGACCGGAGGCAAGCTCTATCTAGCCGGTGAATACGCAGTACTAACGCCTGGGTATGGGGCAGTGATTCAGTTTATCCCCATTTATCTGTCCGCTACCATCCAAGAAGCCAGCACTTACCAGTTGGTCTCAGATCTCTTTAGTTACAAGGTGGATCTGACTCCAAATAAGGACTATAGCTTGATTCAAGAGACCATTCGGCTCATGGAAGAGTGGCTGGTAGACCAAGGCCTAGATCCAAAGCCCATAGCGCTTCACATTGCTGGAACACTAGGAGAAAAGGGTAAGAAATATGGAATTGGTTCTAGCGGGAGTGTGGTCTTACTCGTCATCAGGGCGATGGCTGCTCTGTATGAAGTAGACCTCAGTCCGGATCTGCTCTTTCGCCTAGCAGCAGTTGTCTTGGTGCAAAGAGGGGACAATGGTTCCATGGGGGATCTGGCTTGTATTGCCTACGAGGACTTGATTTATTACCAATCCTTTGATCGGGCTTGGTTGCATGAAGTCTTGACTTCCCAGCCCCTCTCACAAGTTTTAGCTTTGGATTGGCATTACCAGATCCGAGTAATTCAACCAGCAATCTCTTATGATTTTCTAGTCGGTTGGACCAAAGAACCGGCCATTTCAAGTGACTTGATCCGCCAGATCAAGGGGGCGATCAAGGAAGACTTTCTCAAGGAGAGTCAGGTCGCAGTGAAGAATCTTGAAAAAGGCCTCCTTGAAGGAAATCAAAAGGGGATAAAGACCAGTATCGAACGTGCAGATCAGAACTTAAAAGCCTTGAATCCCTTGATCTATACACCAGCGCTAAAAGAACTGCAGCAGGCGACAGATGGACTTTCAGCCTGTGCTAAATCCAGTGGCGCTGGAGGGGGAGATTGTGGGGTTGCCCTTAGTTTTGACCCCTTAGAAACTCAGACCTTGATAGAACGCTGGACAGAAAAGAAGATCGAGATCATTTATCAAGAAAGGATAGGAGATTCGTGAGCGAAAATCGAAAAGACCAACATATTCGCTATGCCTTGGAGCAAAGCTCCTCATATAACAGCTTTGATGAGATCGAGCTGATTCATCGATCCCTGCCTCTGGTCGATCTGACAGAGATTGACTTGACGACCCATTTCGCAGGACGTGATTGGGAGACCCCTTTTTATATCAATGCTATGACAGGCGGGAGTGAACGGGCCAAAGAGATCAATCAAAAGTTAGCGACAGTGGCAGAAGCCTGTGGGATTCTCTTTGTAACCGGCTCTTACAGTGCGGCACTGAAGGATCCGGGCGATCAATCGTATGCCGTTAAAAAAGACCATCCCCATCTCCTATTAGCGACCAATATTGGAATCGATAAAGAGCCTGAGCTGGGCGTGAGAGCAGTAAAAGAGCTGCAACCTCTCTTTCTTCAAGTTCATGTGAATTTGATGCAAGAGTTGCTCATGCCAGAAGGAGAGCGGATTTTCCATACTTGGCAAGACCATCTGAAGGCTTATGGAAAGGACTTTCCCGTACCGGTTATCCTAAAAGAAGTCGGCTTTGGTATGGATCCCAAAACGGTTCAGATGGCACTAGAAGCCGGGATCAAAACCGTTGACATTTCTGGCCGTGGTGGCACTAGCTTTGCCTATATTGAAAATCGTCGTGGTGGCAATCGCGCTTATCTGGATAATTGGGGTCAGTCAACTGCACAGTGTCTCTTGCAGTTGCAGGATCAATGCGATCGAGTTGAGATCCTCGCTAGTGGTGGCATCCGTCATCCTCTTGATATGGTCAAGGCCTTGGTCCTTGGAGCACGTGGCGTTGGCTTATCTCGCGTCTTTTTAGAAATGGTAGAGACGAAAACAATCGAGGAGACAATCGCCATTGTCCAAGGATGGAAAGAAGACATCAAATTGATCCTCTGTGCTCTCGGTTGTCGGAACCTGAAAGAAGTCCGAGATGTCGACTATCTCCTCTATGGAAAATTGTGGCAAGCGAAGCAACAGAGAAAATGAAGAAAAATCATTTTAGAAACTTTCCTTAGGTGAGTACGGACGTTAGGTGAAATTATCCAGTGGATGATTTCAGCAATCCAGGAAGTTCCATGGCTTAGTTTTGAACCTAAGGTTTCAAAACTCCCGAGTGCCTGAAACAAAAATGTTTCAGGCACTTTTCTCACAGCGGAAAGTTTCAGTATTTTTGAAGCGATTTAAAAATTAGAATGCATTTTTATTTCTTTGCAGAATCGCTTAACTTATTTTACTTTAAAATAGTTTATCTATATTCTAATGATTGACTTTGTAAAAACGATCCTATTTTTGAAAAAGTGTTTTCCCTCAAAAATTCTGATAGTTTACTAGTTGTTTACAAATGATGTAAACGCTTGCAAAAAATAGCTGTAAAAGGGTATACTAAATAAGTAAAAAGACTTTATAAAAAAGGAGTTTAGGATGAAGAAGCACTATTTTCGATCAGCTGTAGCAGCCTTGCTTCCGCTTTTGTTGATTGCTCAACCTGTTGAGGCTTGTACAGGGTTCATCATCGGGAAGAAACTGACTGCCGATGGCTCTACCTTGGTAGGGCGTACCGAGGATTTAGAGCCCAACCATAATAAAAATTTTGTGGTCAGAGAGCGACGCTATAATAAAAAGGGGGCTATCTTTGAGGATGCAGCCAACGGTTTTCAATATCCCTTACCAGAGATCAGCTATAAGTATACAGCGGTCCCAGATGTAACGCCAGACCAGGGAATCTTTGATGAAGCCGGATTTAATGAATATGGTGTTTCCATTTCCGCTACTGTATCTGCTTCAGCAAATGACAAGATCCAAAAAGTGGACCCCTATGTCAAGGATGGCCTCGCTGAATCAGGCTTAACCAGTATCGTTCTCCCTAGTGTGAAAACTGCAAGAGAAGGGGTGGAACTCATTGCTAAAATCGTCGAAGAAAAAGGAGCGGCTGAAGGAAATATTGTCACCATTGCGGATAAAGAAGGCGTCTGGTATATGGAGATTTTATCCGGCCACCAATATGCAGCCATTCTCTTTCCAGAAGATCGCTATGCGGTCTTTCCAAATACCTTCTTCTTAGGCCATGTAGATCTATCAGATACAGAGCGTACGATTGCATCAAAAGATCTTGAAAAAGTCGCCAAAGAAGCAGGGAGCTATAAGGAAGTGGATGGACAATTTCATGTGTCACAATCCTACAATCCTCCTTTACAAGAGGCAGATCGTTCGCGGGTTTGGTCAGGTATCAAATCTCTAGACCCAAGTTCTCCTGTTAAGTATGATGATGCTTCCTTTGATCTACTTCATACAACGGATCGAAAGTTGACTCTACGAGACGCTATGAATCTCCAACGTAACCGTTTGGAAGGAACCAAATATAAACCACTGGATCAAATGGAGTTAGATGGCAAAGGTATTCCGAAAAAAGGTGAGTTTGATGCTGTCTATAAGTATCCTATCTCCAATCCAAATGTTATGGAAGCTCATATTTTCCAATTGAAAGATGAGATACCTGCTAGTGCTGGTGGTGGAACCATGTGGTTATCCATGGGAAGCCCACGAAATGCACCTTACCTACCTTATTATGGGAATATTACCAATACCTATCAAGCCTACCAAGAATTAGGTGATCATTACAATGAGAAATCTTGGTATTGGACTATTTCCAGAATTAATGATCTTGTAGCTAAGTATCCGGACTTGTTTGAGGATGGGGCCATTCGGACCGAAATGGAACGCTTAGAGTCTCAGTGGATGCAGGAACAAAATCTGAGTGATAAAGAGCAGATAGCTCTTGCTTCTCAGCCTGATGAAGCTAGTGCAAAGGCAACGCAGGAAAGTATAGATAGGGCAGAGAAAACCTTTGAGCGTCTACAGGAAATTCGAAAAGAAGCAGAAAAGAGAGTCGCTGATGAGCACGGAAATAGTGCCATTCAAGACCTAGATGATGAAGAAGATGCAGCCTACGAAGAGAAAATTGATTTAGAAAAATTTGACTACGACTTCCTCATCGCTGGAAGCTTATTTGGCGCAACTCTTATCGCGATCATTGTTTATCTGATTCGCTCAAAGAAACAAAAGGGAGGAAAACAAGATGACTAAAATTCAAAGAGCCTCTATCTATCTCTTTTTACTATTTGCAGGAATTGGCTTGGAGTTTGAACTTGGTCATCTTTCCCAGGAAGAATTTACTCAGTCAGCAGGAAGAGATCTGGTCTTAAATTTATCCGTTTTAGCTGCTATTATCATTCCGCTTTATCTCTTTTCAAAACACCTGGCCATTTCTTTGACGGTTTCACGATACATATTGTGGATTGCGATGTTTGGAGGCGCCTTTATAGCAGGTTGGTTAAGCTTCGCAGGAAATAGTCTAATTGATATCCTAAATAGCCATATTATAAAAGACCCTGCAATCTTCAACAAATGGACGGATGCTCTGACAGCTCCATTCTCAGAGGAATTCTTTAAAGCTCTGGTTGCTTTTTGGGTCGTATTAATGGTTGGTAAAAAAGATTTGAAATCAGTTCTCATTGCAGGATTGGGCGCTGGTTTCGGTTTTCAGATTATTGAGGATCTAGGCTATGTTGCACGCCAAACTCAAAGCAGTCAATTGGCAGCTATCACCGAAACTATTAACCGTATATCTGGAGGCTTAGCTTCACATACTCTCTATACAGCTGTTGTGTCTGTAGGTATTTTCCTCATGCTTTCACAGGTTACTCAGAAAAAAGAAAAAATCTTTGGCCTCTGGTGTGTGGTATCTACAGTAGTGAATCATTTCTTGTGGAATTCCCCATTTTATGAAACAGACCATCGGATCAATCTTCTTGTAGGATTTCTCTTTGCAGTCCAAGTAGGAACCTTTATTGAAGTGGTGCTCTATACCAAGAAAAAGCCGGATTTGCCATTCTTAAAACAATAAGGAAATTTTTCAGATTTAAGACAAAGTCATCTTAAAAACTTTCCTTAGGTGAGTACGGACGTCAGCGAACTTCTTCGAAGTTCCATGACTTAGTTTTGAGCCTAAGGTCTCAAAACTCCTGAGTGCTTGAAATGATCGCATTTCAAGCACTTTTCTCACGGCAGAAAATTTCGGTGTTTTCTTGACTTATTTTAAATATTGGAACTCATTTTTTCTTTTCAAAATCATATAACTTATTTAAAAAAGAACTAAGACGTGCGTCTTAGTTCTTTCATTTTCTCAATTCTTGTAAGAGTGTTTGCGCCTTTTCAAGATTAAAAGGTTTGTTTTTGAGGAGTTGGTGGACTAGTTGAGGAACTTCTTCCTCGTTAGCGCCTGCTAGGAGTGCTAGGGAGCGTGCTTGGAGTTTCATATGTCCTGCTTGAATCCCTGTGGTGACAAGGGCTTTGAGGGCAGCGAAATTCTGAGCCAAACCGAGTGACGCGATGATACCTGCTAATTCAACAGCAGTAGGCTCCCCAAGCAACCGGTGGCTGACTTGAACCGTTGGGTTGAGGCCAATCGAGCCTCCTTTTGTCGCAATCGGCATTGGCAGGGTAATCTCTCCATAGAGTTTTTTCTCTTCTGGCTGACTTTTCCAGCGACTCAAGCCCTTGTATGGACCACTTTGTGCAGCATAGGCATGGGCTCCTGCTTCGATGGCCCGCCAGTCATTTCCTGTAGCGAGGACCAAGGCATCAATCCCGTTAAAAATCCCCTTGTTATGAGTGGCTGCACGGTAAGGATCTACTTGAGCCAGTTGGCTAGCTAGCTCTATCCGGTGGGCAATCTCAATAGCTTCCTCAGGATTCCGACTCAGTGCTTTAAAATCGATGGCACACCTTGCATTCACCAAAGAGCGGGTGGCCAAATTGGACAAAATTGCCATCAGGACCTGTCCTCCAGAGAGTTTCTGGATAGGCTCCGTCAATGCTTCCAACATGGTGTTGAGCATATTGGCTCCCATGGCTTCTTTGGGGTCGACCGCCAAGTAGACAATGAGAAAGTCTCCCTTGTTTTCGACCCAAAGATCCCTCGCTCCGCCTCCACGCTTGATGATTGAAGGATAGGCTTCATTAGCCAGCTGAAGAAGAGTTTTCTTGTCTTCTAGGATGCGCTTGCTAGCCATTTCCACATCCCTAACATCTGTCAGAGCAATTTCCCCAATCATTTGGCGTTGGTGAACCTTAGTGGTGAAGCCACCTGATCGTTGGATGATCTTCGCTGCATAGCTGGCTGCAGCAACGACGGAAGGCTCTTCTGTGACCATAGGAAGGACATAGTCTTGGCCATTAATCAGAAAATAAGGGGCTAAGCTAAAAGGGAGATCAAATGTAGACAGAACATTTTCCGTTAGTTGATCCGCAATGGAAAGAGGAAGTCCCTGTTGTTCTTTTAATATCTGAGCTTCGTCCCAAGTTAAGAGGCCTTCCTTCAGTAAGGCCTCTATTCGTTCTGTGGGAGAAAGTTTTGCAAAACCTGGTAATCGTGCCATTATTTTTCTACTTTCTGGTAAATACGCTGGTGTTCGTTAATCTCCGTCAAAGCATAGGTTTGCTTGAAATTAGGTTCAAAGACCTGATTGCCATGAAGATCCAAATCCACTTCCTCATAGAACATCTGTTCGTACTCAGACACACTAAGGACGGTTCGTTGATCCAGTTTTTCCATACGTTTGTGATCTAAGAGTTGTTCAAAACCAGGAACGAGGTCCGCACTAAAGATCTCAGAGACAGCCCCACTTCCATAACTAAAGAGAGCAATCCGATCTCCAGCTTTTAGCTGTGGATGATTTTCTAACAGAGATAGCAAGCCTAAGAAGAGGGAGCCAGTGTAAATATTTCCGATACGCTGGCTGTACAAAATAGATTGATCAAAGTTGTACTGTAACTGAGCTTTTTTCTCTTCAGATAGGGACTTGTCCAAAATTTTTTTCAAGCCTTTCAGCGCCAATTTTGGATAAGGCAAATGGAAACAAACAGCCGCAAAATCTGTTAGGTCGAGACCTGTCTGTTTCTGGTATTCAGACCAAGTTGTTTTCAAGGAATCTAGGTATTGCTGGGTTGAATAGAGCCCATTGACAAATGGCGTTGTGGCGTAATTCGGGCGCCAAAAATCCATAACATCACGTGTTTGAGCCACATTGTCATCATGAAAAGCTAAGATACGAGGGTTGTGGCTAATCAGCATAGCCACTGCACCAGATCCTTGTGTCGGTTCTCCGGGAGTTCCAATTCCGTATTTAGCAATGTCACTGGCAATGACCAAGACCTTACTTTGCGGAAATTTTTCAACATGGAGCTTTGCATAATCCAAGGCAGCCGTTGCAGCATAGCAGGCTTCTTTCATCTCAAAAGAACGGGCAAAAGGCTGGATGTCTAGCAAACCATGGACAAAAACAGCCGCAGCTTTACTCTGGTCAATCCCAGATTCCGTCGCAAGAATCACCATGTCGATCGCTTGTTTATCTTGGCCTGTCAAAATATCATCTGCCGCCGTTGCAGCCAGTGTGACGATATCTTCGGTGATCGGTGCAATACTTTGTTCTTTTAAGAGAAGACCCTTGCTTAATTTCTCAGGATCGGTATCACGAGCAGCAGCCAAATCTTCTAAACGCAAGACATAAGGGCTCGTCGCAAAACCAATCTTATCAATCCCAATTGTCATTCTTAACCTCTTTTTTATTTGATATCTACTAGTATATTTCCTTACTATTTTACCATATTTGAGGGAAAACTCCTTTGAAAAAGCTAGATCGGATTGGAAATCATTCTTAGGACCGATTTTGCAATGATTCAAAGAAAAAATAAAGAATCTATCAGAAAAAGCCATCCTCAGATGGCTTTTCAACTCTTATGTTTGCTTATCTTTTTTAGGGTTGCTCATGATTCGTATGAAGAGTTCTTTGCATTTGTCTCTTAGAACTTTTTCGTAGAAGACGATTAAAGCGATGTACACAATCAGAAAGTTCAAGGTCAAATAGAACAAGTCAAATGAATTACGGGCATAGTAAGTCGCTGATTGATAGGAGGGGAGGGCTCCTAGGATCACCCAAGGAAGATACTTGATATACTTGTTTATCATCATACAGCACCTCACATACTTTAAAGGATTTGTTTTTTTCACTATCATTGTACTCCTTTTGAGTGGAAATGCATGCGATTACATCTATAAAAAATAAAAACCAATGCTATTTGGCATTGGTTAGTTTTCTGCTTTGGGCTTGTTGGTAGGAATGGTAGAGTTTCAAGACGACAGACCCACTAGCCATCCCGATGGAGATGACCAAGGCCAGGATAACAACCAGTGTCACGCTAGTTACTGCCTGTCGATATTGGCCGCTGACAAAGAAGGAAGTGGTCCGATAGGAAATATATCCAGGGACCAGGGGAGCGAGAATGGACAGCATAAAGACCACGACAGGCGTCTTGTATACGATACTTAAAATCTGACTGATACAGGAACCCGCAATGGCTGCGATAAAGGTAGCAACGATGACATTGGTAGGCCCCTTTAGGACATAGTAGAGCAACCAAATACTCATGCCCAATACACCACCAGGGATGAGCATGGAACGTTGGACATTTAAGACAATTAAAAAGGTGATAATGGCAATCAAACTAGCCACCGCTTGGATAAAGAATTCTGTTAGGTTCATCATGTTATTTCATAAGGACGAGGGCGACAGTGGTACCGGCACCGAGAGCAAGGGTAATGAGCAATGTTTCAAAAAGCTTACTCATTCCAGAGTTGAGGTGGTTGTTCATGAGATCTCGGACAGCATTGGTCATTGCAATTCCAGGAACGAACGGCATAACGCAACCTGCAATAATCAGGTCCGTATTAGAGGGAAGCCCACTATAGCGCGCCCAAATATGGGCCAAAAAACCAAAGATAAAGGCAGCAGCAAAGGCAGTTACAAAGGGAATGCGAACGTATTTCTCCACTACAAGAGAGAACGCAAAGGCAAAAATTGTGGCGATTCCTGCTCCAATCGCATCATAGAAATTTCCACCAAACATGATGGAAAAAAATGGAGCACTCAAGGTTGCTGCAAGGGTCAATTGCAGATTGGTATATGGAACCGGTTTGCTCTTTAAGTGGAGTAGGGCTTGGTAAGCCTCTTCAAGATTGATTTGACCAGACACTAATTGACGAGAAATTTGATTGACATCACAGACCTTTTCGATATTGTAATTGGTCCGCAGAATCCGTTTCATCCGCGTGATATTGGCATTTTCAATTGAAAAGAAAATAGCAACTGGCATTGCTAAGGCATTGCAATCAGTGATCCCTTGAGAGTGAGCAATACGGATCATAGTATCCTCAACCCGGTGGATCTCAGAGCCACTTTCCAACAGAAGGGTTCCTGCCATCATCAGGACATCGATCACTTGGTTGATCTCTTTTGACTCTTCCATAATTTCCTTCTTACTAAATAATCTGCTTCTATTATAGCAAAAAAGAACGAGAGACAGAACTAAAATTTTGCAATTCTAGTGTGTTTCTTGTCCTTGATTTTTTGAATGCTTCATAAGAAAATGCTTTAACTGATGTGATGGTGCTGGATGGTGATATCCTGGACGAGAAGGGTTGCTAAAAAGAGCAAAGCAATCATGCTAAAGAGCCAGATAGTGAGAAATATAAAGGTTAAAAACATAAGATCACCCCTTCTAGATTCTTTACAAGATCACTATAACACTTAAAGAAAACGCTGTCAAAGACTTGTGTGTAGGAGAAAAAACTCTTTCAATATTCTGAATTGTCTTGAGAAAGACTGTTCGAGCTACACCAAAAAACCAGCCGTTTCCGACTGGTTTTTAGAATCTAGTTGAATCTTAGCTCAATGAATCATCCATTGAAAGAACTTCGTGGAAGACACGTTGTGTCAATTCAGTTTTTTGTTCTGGAGTAAGGTATTTGGTGTTTACACAGTATCCAGAGATACGAACGATAACATCTTCACCATTCATGATCTTGTCATAGACATCTTTAAGGTCCATAACGTTCAAGTTACAGTGTTGACCACCATTTTCAAAGTAACCATCAAGGATGGTTACCAAGTTGTCAACTTGTTCGTCACGAGTTTTACCAAGTGCACGAGGAGATACTTGAGTAGTAAGTGAGATACCATCAGCTGCGTAACCAAAGTCAAGGCTAGCAAGTGAGTTCAAGTTTTGCAACCATCCACCACGAGCTTTGTTAGATGGGTTAGCACCTGGAGAGAAGAATTCCAATTTGCTAGTGTTCACAGAACCATCTTCGTTGAGGTATACCCCTTTGTGGACTGGTGAGTTACCAGTTTGTTTAGAGTAAGCAACGTTTGAAGTGATGGTAAGAAGTGATACAGTAGCTTCAGCATCTTTGTAAAGTTTGTGGCTGCGAAGACGAGTAGTGTAAGCTTCGATCAACCATTCTGCCAATTCGTTAGAACGAGGATCATCTTCACCCCAACGTGGGTATTCACCGATTGTTTCGTAGTCGTAGATGTAGCCATCTTCGTCACGGATTGGTTTAACGGTAGCGTATTTAATGGCTGACAAAGTATCAACAGTGTTGGCAAATCCACAGATACCGAATCCCATGTTTGCGCGTTGGTGAGTTGGCAAGAAGGCCATTTGAACTGCTTCGTAGTTGTACTTATCCGTCATGTAGTGGATGATGTTCAAAGCATCTACGTAAGTATCAGTCAACCAGTCAAGTGATTTTTCGAAGTTCGCTTTAACAGATTCGAATTCAAGAACTTCATCACGGATAGGTTCGATGTCAAATACTTTGTAGTCTTTATGAACATCGTCATAACCACCGTTCAAACCAGTAAGAAGAGCTTTAAGTACGTTTACACGAGCACCGAAGTATTGGATGTTGTGACGTTGTTCTTCATTTTCTGGGTCAAGTGGTGATACACAACATGAGATACAGCTCATTTCACCGTATCCATCTTTAGCCATTGTTGTCACACCTTCGTATTGGATAGAAGAGTGTTTGTGGCTCATATGCATACAGTAACGACGGAAGCTATATGGCAATTTGTCAGTCCAAAGAACGGTCAAGTTTGGTTCTGGAGAGTTACCGATGTTGTCCAATGTGTTCAAGAAACGGTAGTCCATTTTAGTAACACGGTGACGACCGTCGCTACCCATACCAGCCATAGAAGTTGTGATGAAAGTTGGGTCACCTGAGTACAATTCGTCGTAAGCTTTTGTACGAGCAAATTTAACAGTACGCAATTTCATAACGAAATCGTCAACGAATTCTTGGATTTCTGATTCAGTGTAAGTACCACGAGCCAAGTCACGTTCTGCGTAGATATCCAAAACGATTGGAACACGTCCAAGAGAAGTAGCAGCACCGTTGATGACACGGCAGACAGCCATGAAGGCGATGTTTGTCCATTGGATTGCTTCTTTTGTATCGAAGGCAGGACGACGAACGTCTACACCATAAAGGTCACCCAAGCGAACAACTTCTTTCAAAGCTTGGTATTGAAGGTTTACTTCTTCACGAAGGCGGATTGATTCTTCATCGATTTCAGTGATAGAGTTCCAGTCGCTTGCTTTTTCAGCCATCAAGTAGTCAGCACCGTAAAGAGCCAAACGAGCGTAAACCCCAATGATACGTCCACGAGAGTATGCATCTGGAAGACCAGTTACAGTGTGAGCGTGGCGGGCACGACGGATATTTGTAGTGTAAGCACGGAAGATACCATCGTTTACAGTAGTCACATATTTAGTGAAGATTTCATGAACAGCTGGATCTGGTTCGTATCCATTTTCTTTCAAAGTAGTTTCTGCCATACGGATACCACCTTTTGGCATGAAGTTCAACTTGAAGAGTTCATCGTTTTGGATACCAAAGATCACTTCGTTTTCTTTGTCGATGTAACCAGCATCAATATCAGCGATAGATGTTGGACGGTTGTCGTATGGGAAACGAGTAGCTTCATAGTGAGCTTTTGTTTCTTCTACGATTTTTTTAATATGAAGAGAACGTTCAGTTGGTCCAGCAAGGAAACTTTCATCACCATCATATGGTGTGTAGTTAGCTTGAACGAAGCGAGAAACGCTTGCTTTCTCTTTCCAATCTTCTCCTTTGAAGCCTTCCCAGGCTTTGTCAAAAATATCTTGTGCTTCAACGACTGTTTTAACAACCATTTGTTTTTCCTCTATTGTCTTTCTAGCAACTGTATCTGTTGCATTTACACTAGTAGTATACCACACAGTAACCGGTTTCACAAAGAGAAGTTGCGAAATAAAAGAGATTCTTTTATAAAACAGTTTTTAAAATATACTAAATCTGTACTATATTTTTGAAAAACAGCTAAGGACTTTCAAAAAATGACCTATTTTTCTGTGGAGATCCGATTTTTGCAATTCCAGAAGTTTCTTCTTATAATAGAAAAAGGAGGATCAAAAATGCTGATATTTCCATTAATGAATGATACCAGCCGCAAGATTATTCATATTGATATGGATGCATTTTTTGCTGCGGTCGAAGAAAGAGACAACCCTAGTTTAAAGGGGAAACCTGTCGTGATCGGCCAGGATCCTCGTCAGTCAGGAGGGAGAGGCGTAGTCTCAACCTGTAACTATGAAGCTAGGAAATATGGAATTCACTCGGCCATGAGTTCCAAAGAAGCGCTGGACCTTTGTCCCCAAGCTGTCTTTGTCTCTGGGAATTATGAGAAATACCGGGAGGTGGGTGAGCAGGTCCGTGAGATTTTTAGGCGCTATACGGATCTGATCGAGCCCATGAGTATTGATGAAGCTTATCTGGATGTGACGGAAAATAAAATCCAGAGCAAATCAGCTGTCAAAATTGCTCGCTTGATTCAGCATGCTATCTGGGAAGAGTTGCATCTCACAGCTTCAGCGGGTGTTTCTTATAATAAGTTTTTGGCCAAGATGGCAAGTGACTACCAAAAACCCCGTGGCCTAACGGTGGTCTTACCGGAGGATGCTGAGGATTTCCTGAGCCAAATGGACATTGCCAAATTTCATGGGGTGGGGAAAAAGACAGTAGAGAGACTCCATGAGATGGGGGTCTATACTGGTGCGGATCTTTTAGCCATCCCAGAGATGACTTTGATTGATCGGTTTGGGCGCTTTGGCTATGATCTCTTTCGCAAGGCGCGAGGGATTCACAATAGCCCAGTTAAGAGTCATCGGATCCGCAAGTCAATTGGAAAAGAGCGGACCTACCGCAAGCTCCTCTATGGAGAAGAAGATGCTCTAGAAGAAATTGCTAATCTTTCCAGCAAGGTAGCCCAATCGCTGGAAAAACATGGTAAGCAAGGAAAGACCTTGGTCTTAAAAGTGCGTTATGGAGATTTTACTACCTTGACCAAGCGCATCACCTTGACGGAGCCAACGCGAGATGCTGAGCGCATCAATCGTTCAGCGCGTCACATTTTTCAAGAAATCGAATCGATAAATACAGGAATCCGCCTCTTGGGTGTCACCATGACCAATTTCGTCGATCATACTGAACTGCCTCTGGTAGAGGAAGAAAAAGACAACTAGTCTATTCACTAGTCGTCTTTTTTTATGTCAAAAAAGGTTGCAATCTCTTCTTCTGTTAGTCCAATCATAGGCGAGATGGCGTGGAGATTGTCTTCAGTCAGTCGATAGACAGTAGGTTTAGACGTCTCTGCTTTCGTTTCAACAGTTTCTTCCTTTCTTCGTGCAGATTCGACTGTAGCAGAAGCCTTTGCAATGGATGAAGAATAGTCTGTGGTTGCTTCGCCTCCGTCCATATTCTTAAAGCGTTCAACCAAATAGGTTTTGCGCGCAGTGCCAGTATTTTTAGTGGCGTAATCAAAGGCGCTGTATTCCCCTAAAAGAATGAGCTTGCTTTTTGAGCGCGTGATGGCGGTATAGATCAAATTGCGCTGCAACATGCGGTGGCTTTGATTGGTAATGGGTAAAATCACCACCGGAAACTCGCTTCCTTGTGATTTGTGAATACTCATAGCATAGGCTAGGCGAATCTTGTACCATTCATTGCGCGGGTAGACGACTTCATTGCCGTCAAATTGGATGGTCAATTCATCTTGCTTGGATTCTGTATATTTACCTGGAAGAAGGTCAGTGATGTAGCCGATGTCTCCATTAAAAACATTACTTTCCGCATCATTGACCAGGTGGATGACCTTATCCCCATCTCGATATTGGCAGTCCGGCGTGTCAAAGACAACCTGATCTTTGACAGCTGGATTGAGAAGGTCTTGCATGAGCGTATTGATATTGTCAATGCCAGCCTGACCCTTGTACATGGGTGCCAAGACTTGGATATCCCGAGCAGGGATCTGGCTGCGAAGAGCAGCTGAAGTGATCTGCTCAATCATTTTAGGAATATGTTCGCTTGCGGCTTCGAAATAAGAGCGGTCAGCTTTTCGTTCTGTGAAGTCTTGAGGAAGCTTCCCTTGACGGATTTCACCTGCCAGTGAGACAATGGTCGAGTCTTCACTCTGGCGGAAAATATGTTCGAGTTTGGTCTGAGGGATACGAGGAATCTGCAAGAGATCAGCTAAGACCTGACCAGGACTGACGGATGGTAATTGGTCGGCATCTCCCACAATCAAGAGTTTGGTATCGGTTGCGATATTGCTGAGCAATTGATTGGCCAGCCAGGTATCGACCATGGAAAACTCGTCCACAATGATGAAATCTGCATCCAGATAGTCCTCTAAGTGGCTAGTGTCATCGTCTCCTGTCATGCCCAAATGACGGTGGATAGTCGCGCTCGGAAGCCCTGTCAGCTCATTCATGCGCCTTGCTGCCCGACCAGTTGGCGCAGCCAGCAGGATCGGCAAGTCTTTTTTCTTCCGAAGATCCAGCTGGTGAAGCTGGGCATAGACACTGATCATTCCATTGATAACAGTGGTTTTTCCGGTTCCGGGTCCCCCAGTGAGGATAAAGACCTTGTTTTGAATGGCTTGGTGAATCGCTTCTTTTTGGATGGCATCGTAGTGGATCCCCAGATCATTTTCAACCTGCTCAATTGCTTGGTTGATTTTCTCAGGGTCAAACGAAGTTTTTTTACCTTTCTCCAGCAGTCGACCGATATGACTGCGAATGCCTTCTTCCGCAAAGAAGAGACTGTTGTCAAAGATCTTGGTGTCTACGTTTTGGACCTTATCTTCCTCGATGAGGCCTCCCAATTCTTGGGCAACAGTTGCTGGATCTAACTCTACAGGCCTTGCGGATTCCAAAAGGTCAATGGCATAGCGCAAGAGATCCTTGGATTCGATATAGGTGTTTCCCGTCTCGATAGAATAGCTAAAGAGACTGTGAATCAGACCTGCACGGAAACGTTCGGGGGCGTCACTTGCAATCCCCAACCCTTCAGCCAGTTGGTCTGCGATTTTAAAGCCCAACCCTTGGATATCTTCGACCAATTGGTAAGGATGATGCTCCACGATTTGGAGCGTTTCTTCTTTGTAGTAATCTTGGATCTGAAAGGCCAACTTATTGGGAATCCCATAATTAGCGAGCTGAGCGAGGATGCGCTCTGTTCCGTAATTTTGCCGGAGTTTCTCTATAAAAGCTAGGCGGTTTTTCTTGGAGAGACCTGTGATTTCTTCTAATTTTTCAGGGGCCTCTAGGATTTTGTCAATGGTGTCGTCTCCATAGAGATCGACGATCTTTTGGGCCGTTTTGAGACCGATTCCTTTGAAGTGATCGCTGGAAAAATATTTCACCAAGCCCTTGCTAGAGGGTTTGGCACGTTCATAGCGACTGATCTTGAGCTGCTCACCATATTTAGGATGTTGGACCAGCTCGCCCCAGAAGGTATAGTCTTCACCTTCCATAATATCGGCCATGGTTCCTGTCACAATGATCTCAAAATCAGCAAAATCTTCGTCATCTGTATCGCTGATGTCGAGCAAGAGGATTCGAAAAAAACTACTGGGGTTTTCAAAAATAATGCGCTCAATAGTACCAGAAAAATAATATTCCATCATTTCTTTCCTTTTTATAAAGCAAGGCTGGGACAGTTTGCCTCAGCCTTAGTTTTGTTATCTATACTAATAAGTTTTGAAAGGGTAGATGGGCCATAGTCTAAAGACGGCTTGCCCTTTGATTTGTTCTTTTTTAAAGGCTCCAACCTGACGGCTATCTTTTGAAACGATCCGGTCATCTCCAAGTAAGAGGTATTCATTGTCGAGCAATTTCAAGGTGAATGTTGTATTGCCATCCTTGTCTACCGTGAAGGCTTGGGCTGTATTGGCCAGTTGACGGAAAAGTTCTCCGTTTTCTTCGAAGCCTTTTCCAGTGTAGGTGGATTGTAATTTATCTTTTTTGAAGCGGGCAATGTAGTTTTTCAGATAAGGCTCATCGGTCTTTTTGCCATTGATGTAGAGCGTATCATTGTCATACTGGATGGTATCTCCAGGAAGACCGATGACCCGTTTGACAATGTCTTTGGACTTCCCATTGTCATCTTTTTCATTGGCAACGACAATATCGAATCGATCAATCGAGAGATGGTTAACCACAAGGAGGTATTCGCTATCAGCTAGAGTCGGATCCATCGAATGGCCGTCTACCTTAACAGGGGCCCACAGAAAAATACGGGAGGCAACGATGAGGCCAACAATGATGCTAAACAAGCCCCATTCTTTCAGGAATCTCACCACGGGTGAGCTCGATGTGTGTTTTGAACTTCTTTTTGACATAACTTATCTTTCTAGTAATTTCTTTGCTTTTTCAGTGTTTTTAAAATGGAGTTTGGCACAATAATCCAGTGCTTTCATCCCATAGGTCTGGATCAACCGAGCAGCTACTTGATCGGACTTAGCTCCTGCCCCGCTAGGGAGATTAAAGCCCAGTTCCTTGCCCAGATCTTCCAGGTTTTGAAGAAAGAGATTGCGGGCGATGATGGAGCTAACCGCAACAGCCAAATACTTGCCTTCTGCTTTTTCCTCCAGATCAATGGCTTGTGTGACTTGATTTTTCTCAGCCTTCACATATTTTTGGTAGTTTTTTGCAGTCGTAAAGGCATCGATCACAATGCGTTTAGGCTGGACTCCCTTGTTTAAGAGAAGATAGATAGCCTGATTGTGTAGGGCAACCTTGACCGAAACAGCATTGTAACCAGAAGCGATCACCTCATTGTACTTCTTTGGAGACAATAAGAGTGCTTGGTGCTGGATATTTTCCTCAAGCAGAGGAGCCAATTGCTGAATTTTTCGATCATCCAAGGTTTTTGAGTCCCCAACCCCCAGCTTTTGAAGCCAGTCCTGCTGGTCAGGTGTGACAAAGGATGCAACAACGGTGAGTCCACCAAAATAAGAGCCGTTTCCGACCTCGTCTGTCCCGATCATCGCTAGATCTGCTCGACCAGCTACAGGGCTGGCACTTGCTGCTTTACCAGCGTCTTGCCCGAAAAAGGCCAGGTAAGGAGTCAGGTCATTGCCTTGAAGCAAGACTTTTCCAGACTTGTAGATCGAAACGGTCGCACCCTCTAGTCGAAAGAAGTAGTCCATATGAGGGTTCTTGCTTTGAGCAAGAGAGGTACGATAGGTCTGGACAAAATAAAGGATTTGCTCCTTTGTTGGAGTGAGTGTCATACTTTCCATAACTTCTATTGTACCACAAATTCAAAGAGAGAGGGAGCAAAATAAAGAAGAAATCGTAAGGAAAATCCTTGTGAAGAGGGCCTTTGCTACTGACAAAGCCAGCCTTTTTTGGTATAATACCGTGAGGTGATTTTTATGGCGAGCTTAAATAGATATAAATTTACATTTGGAAACAAAGTGCTCACTTTAACAACCAACCATGATAATTTGTTTATGGAAGAAGTCGAACGTGTAGCAAGAGAAAAATACCAAGCAATTAAAGAACAAATGCCAGAGGCTGATGATGAAACCATCGCCATCTTATTGGCAGTAAACAGTTTGTCCATGCAGCTGAATCGCGAGATTGAGTTTGACGACAAAGAAAAAGAATTAGATGATTTTCGTCGCAAAGCTTTAGACGACTTAAAGGATAAATCATCTAAATAAGAGGAGATACATGTTAACTTTCTTAATCTTATTGATTTTGGCATGGAGCTTTTATATTGGGTATGCAAGGGGCATCATCCTTCAGTCTTATTATTTTCTAGTGACCTTGGTAGCCATGCTGATTGCAGCAGGTAGCTACAAGGGACTGGCCAAGGTTTTGTCGCTGTGGGTTCCTTTTTCAAGTCCCACCCAGCAATCGGTGAATTATTTTTATTCCAATTCATACTTGTTCCGATTAGATGACATCTTTTATGCGGGCTTAGCTTATGGCTTGATTTTTGCGCTGGTCTATCTCATTGGCCGCGTGATTGGGATCTTTATGCATCTGATCCCCCAACCGGAAAAGCTTGAGGATCGCAAGTATCAAATTGGTGCTGGTGTGATTGCAGTTGTGATCACTCTCTTGGTCATCCAGATGGGCTTGACAGTGCTCTCAACCATTCCGATGCCGACCATTCAAAACAGACTAAATGCAAGTGGATTGGTCCGCTTGATTATCCTTCATACCCCGATCAGTTCAAGCATTTTCCACAATTTGTGGGTGACGGCGATTATCGGGGCTTAAGGACGATGACAGAAAGAAAGGAGTGAGACAAGTCCGACTCTAGGAAGGACGCTCACTTTTTTTGTAGGAGAAACATGAATACAAAAATCTTAGATATTCTGGAGTTTGACAAGGTCAAGCAACTCTTTGAACCCTATCTACAGACAGAGCAAGGGGAGATGGAGCTAGCAGTCCTTACTCCAACTGATAAAAAAGAAACCATCGAAACGGCCTTTATTGAGCTAGAAGATATGGAGCAAATCCTCTTGGAAGAGCCTCGCTTTGCCGTCTCGACCATCCAAGATGTCCGTCCAGTGGCCAGGCGTTTGGAGATGGAGGCGGCTCTCAATATCGATGAATTGCTTTCGCTAAAAGCTGTCCTTCGGGTAACACATGAACTCAAGGATTTCTACGATAACTTGGAAAATGTCCGTCTGGAAAGGCTTAATCGGCTCTTTGAGAACTTGGTGGATCTGCCACGCTTACAAGGCGGACTTCAAGCCATCAACGAAGGAGGCTTTGTCGAGTCTTTTGCCAGTGAAAAATTGGCTAAAATCCGTCGCCGCATCCAGGAAAATGAACACCAGGTCAGAGAGATTCTACAATACCTGCTGAAAAGCAAGGCCGATATGTTGGCGGATGCTGTGATTGCTAGCCGGAATGGACGCAATGTTTTACCAGTAAAAAACACCTATCGCAACCGGATTGCAGGGGTGGTCCACGATATCTCTGCCAGTGGGAATACCGTTTATGTAGAGCCACGTGCAGTGGTCAATCTGAACGAAGAAATTGCCAACCATCGCGCAGATGAGCGCTATGAAATCATTCAGATTTTGGAAGAATTATCCGATACCCTGCGTCCTCATGCAGCAGAGATTGCCAATAATGCCTGGATTATCGGCCACTTGGACTTGATCAAGGCCAAGTATCGGTTTATGCGCGATTTCAAGGCAGTGGTTCCAGAAGTGACCAGTAATCGCTCTATTCAGCTCTTGCAACTACGTCATCCCTTGATTGAAAATGCCGTCGCAAATGACCTGCATTTTACCGAGGACTTGACTGAAATCGTGATTACTGGTCCCAATACAGGTGGTAAAACCATCATGCTAAAAACGCTGGGATTGGCGCAAATTATGGCCCAGTCCGGTCTTCCCATCCTAGCGGATCCAGGCAGTCGCGTGGGAATTTTCTCACAGGTCTTTGCGGATATTGGCGACGAACAATCCATCGAACAGAGCTTGTCGACCTTCTCCAGTCATATGACCAATATTGTGTCTATTTTAAATCAAGTGGATACAACCTCCTTGATCCTTCTGGATGAGTTGGGTGCTGGAACGGATCCCCAAGAGGGGGCTGGTCTTGCCATCGCCATCTTAGAAGACCTGCGCTTACGTGGAATTAAGACCATGGCGACGACCCACTATCCAGAGCTCAAGGCCTACGGAATTGAGACTGCCGGAGTGCAAAATGCCAGCATGGAGTTTGATACAGCGAGTCTGTGTCCAACCTATCGCTTCATGCAAGGAGTCCCTGGTCGTTCCAATGCCTTTGAGATCGCCCGCCGATTGGGCTTGTCTGAGACCATTATCCAGGATGCTATGAAGATGACCAATACGGACAATGATGTCAATCAGATTATTGAAAAATTGGAGGCACAGACCTTGGAGAGTCGCAAGCGCTTGGATACCATTCAAGAAGTAGAGCAAGAAAATCTCAAATTCAATCGCGCTCTTCGCAAGCTCTATAACGAATTGACTCGGGAGAGAGAAACAGAGCTTAACAAGGCGAGAGAAGAGGCCAAGGAAATTGTGGACATGGCCCTTTCAGAGAGTGACCGCATCCTTCAAGGTCTTCACGCTAAATCCCAGTTGAAACCCCATGAGATCATTGAGGCCAAGGCCCAGTTGAAAAAACTAGCTCCTGAGACTGTAGACCTGTCTAAAAACAAGGTCTTGAAAAAAGCCAAGAAGGCGCGTGCTCCTAAGGTAGGAGATGAGATCCTGGTTATCAGCTATGGCCAACGCGGAAGCCTGGTCAAGCAACTCAAAGATGGCCGCTGGGAGGCCCAAGTCGGCTTGATCAAGATGACCCTGGAGGAAAAAGAATTCAACCTTATCAAGGTTGAAAAAGAAGCGGCTCAACCTAAGAAACGCCAGGTGAATGTCGTCAAGCGCTCCAACACGAGCGGGCCGAGAGCGCGTCTGGACCTCCGTGGGAAACGCTATGAAGAGGCCATGCAAGAGCTAGATGGTTTTATCGATCAGGCTCTTCTGAACAACATGTCCCAAGTCGATATTATTCACGGAATTGGGACGGGGGTTATCCGTGAAGGGGTGACCAAATACCTCCGCCGCAACAAACATGTCAAGAGTTTTGAATATGCCCCACAAAATGCGGGTGGAAGCGGTGCAACCATTGTTACGTTTAAAGGATAATCGAATCCTAGCTGTTTATCCGCTAGATTCAGATTAAAGAAAAAGTTATCTTAGAAACTTTCCTTAGGTGAGTACGGACGTCAGCGAACTTCGAAGAAGTTCCATGACTTAGTTTTGAGCCTAAGGTCTCAAAACTTCCGAGTGTCTGAAACAATTGTGTTTCAGACACTTTTCTCACGGCGGAAAGTTTCAGTGTATGTTTGAATGAGCCTATTAATATGTATCAGTTTTAATTATTCTATATCAGTTAAGTTGTTTTAAGTAAAAATTTTATCTATATTCTAAACCCTAGCTGTTTATCAGCTAGGGTTTTTAATCCTTCGAAAAATGAAACTGATTAAAAAAGAGGCTGGGACAAAAGTCCTAGCCTCTCAATTGTCTTTGAATTGTCGAGNNNNAATCGAATTCTAACGAATGACCGATTTCTGTCCCACTCTCAATCTGATTTTCAGTAGGTCCTGTTTTTTAAAAGTGCTATAATAGAGGCGATGAATAATTTTGGAGGATAGGTATGCGGAAACGTGAAAGTGCAGATTCATGTACAACAATTTTAGTCGGAAAACATGCGAGCTATGATGGTTCAACCATTGTAGCGCGGACAGAGGATTCTCAAAATGGTGTCTTTACGCCCAAGAAATATATTGTGGTGAAACCAGAAGATCAACCCCGCCATTACAAATCGGTTTTATCCACTTTTGAAATTGACTTACCAGACAATCCGGTTCGCTATACAGCTGTTCCAGATGCTATTCCCAAAGACGGGATCTGGGGAGAAGCTGGGATCAATGTCTATAATGTAGCCATGAGTGAGACCGAGACCATTACGACCAATAGCCGTGTGTTAGGGGCAGATCCTCTTGTAGCGAGTGGGATCGGTGAAGAAGACATGCTGACCTTGGTCTTGCCTTATGTCAAGACCGCCCGCGAAGGGGTTTTGCGTCTTGGAAAGCTCTTGGAAGAGTATGGAACTTATGAATCTAACGGGATTGCGATTTCAGATGTGAATGAAATCTGGTGGTTGGAAACCATCGGAGGTCACCACTGGATGGCGCGCCGTGTCCCAGATGATGCCTATGTGACCAACCCAAACCAACTGGGAAGTGATTATTTTGAATTTGGAAATCCAGACCAATTTCTTTGTGACTCAGATCTTGAACATTTTGTCTCAGAGCACCATTTGATTCTGGATCAAGAAGGAAAAGGTTTTAATCCACGCTATGCCTTTGGTAGCCAAAAAGACAAGGACCGTCACTACAATACACCGCGGGCTTGGGCCATCCAGCATTTCCTTAATCCTGAAATTGAGCAGGATCCACGGAGCTTTGAGATTCCTTGGTGTCAAAAGCCCTATCGCAAGGTGACGATTGAAGATGTCAAATATGTCTTGAGTAATCACTACCAAGATACCCTCTACGATCCTTATGGACCGGAAGGAGACCAGGTGAGTCAGCGGACTTTCCGAACGATCGGGATCAACCGGACCAGCCAGACAGCGATTCTGCAATTGCGCCCCAATAAACCACAAGAAACGACAGGCATCCAATGGATTTCATACGGCTCCATGCCATACAACACAGCTGTTCCTTTCTTTACCCAAGTGGATACGACGCCAGACTACTTTGCCAATACTACGGCTAAAGTGACAACGGATTCCTTCTACTGGGCTAACCGGTTGATTGCAGGACTAGCTGACCCTCACTATGCTCATCATGTTGGGGATCTAGATGACTACCAAGAATCGACAATGGCTTGGGGACATGTACGCATCAATAAAGTCGATCGTGCCCTTGCAGCAGGTGAAAGCGTTGATTTTGAAGCGGAAAACCAAGCTATGAGTGATCAAATCCAGGAAGCGACAGATCAACTCTTGGACAAGGTTTTACTAGATGCCAGCAACCTTATGACCAATCACTTCTCCTTGAGTGATTAAAAAACGAATCTTTTTCATGAAAAAAGCCATTTATTTTCGGAAAATAGTTGACATTTTCATGAAAAAAGCATAAAATAAGGACAATTCAATACGACCGAATGAAGTTTGCAGGAATATCTATAACTGTGAATGGACGGAACTCTGGAGAGACCAGTCATGGCACCGAAGGGGCAAGGTAGATGGAACATCTACTCAAACTCTCAGGTAAAAGGACAGAGCGAAAATGGGGAGAGCCCCTATTTTAGCAAACCAGAGTACATGTTTGACATGTGCTCTTTCTTTTTCACTTTTCAGTCGATCGGTCGATGAAAAAGGAGATAGAAAATGGATCATGCATTGCAGTTTTTTCAAAATCTAGACAATCTGGTATGGGGAGCTCCGCTGTTGGTGCTTCTGGTGGGAACGGGGATTTACCTGACCCTCCGTTTGAGCCTGCTTCAGATTCGCTATTTGCCCAAGGCTTTCCGGTTAATCTTTACGGAAGATAAAGGGCATGGGGATATTTCAAGCTTTGGAGCTCTTGCGACCGCTCTAGCAGCAACTGTCGGGACAGGAAATATTGTCGGGGTCGCAACTGCTATCCAGACGGGTGGACCAGGTGCCCTCTTTTGGATGTGGATGGCTGCTTTCTTTGGGATGGCCACTAAGTATGCAGAAGGTCTCTTAGCCATTAAATACCGGACCAAGGATGACAAGGGCTATATTTCAGGTGGTCCTATGTATTACATCTTGAATGGGATGGGTGAAAAATGGCGCCCGCTTGCAAGTTTCTTTGCCGTAGCAGGTGTTCTCGTAGCCCTCTTTGGGATTGGGACCATGACCCAGGTCAATTCCATTACAGCTTCTTTAAAAGCCAGTTTTGGTACCGCCCCTGAGGTTGCTAGTGTTGTGATTGCTTTGATTGTTTCTGCCATCATTTTTGGTGGGATTCACTGGATTTCAAAAGTCTCAGAAAAAGTGGTTCCCTTTATGGCGGCGGCCTATATTCTTGTCACCGTGATCATTATTTCCCTTCATGGGGATCAATTGCTTCCTACTTTAAAAGCTGTCTTTTCAGGAGCCTTTACAGGGACAGCGGCCATGGGAGGATTTGCTGGTGCTACGGTCAAGATGGCCATCCAAAAAGGGGTGGCGCGTGGGGTCTTCTCTAATGAATCAGGTCTTGGATCTGCTCCGATTGCTGCTGCAGCAGCGAAGACCAATGAACCGGTTGAGCAGGGCCTAATCTCAATGACAGGGACCTTTATTGATACGATTATTATTTGTAGTTTGACAGGACTTTCGATCTTGGTATCCGGTGAATGGATGGCAAGTGGCAATTCCAATACGCTGACGCATGATACCTTTACAGGTGTTTTTGGACCGATAGGAGGGATCATCTTGACCCTTTGTCTAGTGCTTTTTGCCACGACCACTATCCTTGGCTGGTCTTATTACGGAGAACGGTGTTTCGAATTCCTCTTTGGCGTCAGACATATTAATCTCTATCGGATCTTCTTTGTATTGATGGTAGGGCTTGGAGGCTTTCTCAAGTTGGATCTTGTCTGGATCATAGCCGATATCGTAAATGGATTGATGGCTTTGCCAAATTTGATCGCCTTACTGGCTCTCTCACCGATTATCATTCAAGAAAGTAGACGCTACTTTAGAAAATAAAATAACCCAGATCGCGAGGTCTGGGTTTTCTTGTCTGTTGGTTTAATATCTTTTTTCTTTTGGCCAGCTGCTCATTTCGGCGATGGCAGTGAAGAGGACGTCGGTCGATGAATTGAGGGCTGTTTCACAGGAGTCTTGGAGGACACCGATGACAAATCCGACGCTGACGACTTGCATGGCCAAATCATTGGTAATTCCAAAAAGGCTACATGCAACGGGGATGAGAAGGAGAGATCCACCAGCCACTCCAGATGCTCCACAGGCTGAGATCGCAGCTACGACACTAAGGACAAGTGCAGTCGCAAAGTCAACATGAATGTGTAAGGTATCTGCAGCAGCAAGTGTTAAGATATTAATGGTGACAGCGGCCCCAGCCATATTCACAGTTGACCCAAGCGGAATAGAGACAGAGTAGGTGTCTGGATTGAGCCCCAATTCTTCACAAAGGCGCATATTCACAGGGATGTTAGCGGCAGAGCTTCGGGTGAAGAAGGCCGTTACTCCGCTGACACGGAGGCATTTAAAGACAAGTGGGTAAGGATTCTTGCGAATCATCACAAAGACGATCAATGGGTTGACAACAAGGGCTACAAAAGCCATGGTCCCAATCAAAATGACGAGAAGGAGACCGTAGTTACTGAGGGCACTGAGACCTTTTCCTGAGATGGTCGTGTAGACCAAGCCTAAAATTCCAAAAGGTGCCAGATTAATAATCCATTCTACGATCTTAGAAGTGATATCCGCTAGTGTTTGAAGGAGTTCCTTACTATGGTCGCTCGCCTCTCTCATGGCAATCCCAAAGACAGTCGCCCAAGAAAGGATCCCAATGTAATTGGCCTGTTGCAGGGCGTTAACAGGGTTGTCGACCACTTTAAGTAAGAGGTTACTGATCACTTCGCCAATTCCATTTGGTCCAGTCCCTTTCGTGGCTTTTGTATTCAGATCAATTGTCACTGGGAAGAGGTAATTCACCATAACGGCGACAAAGGCTGCGGCAAAGGTTCCCAAGAGGTAGAGGACGATGACCTTCTTCATATTGGTCTGGGTTCCTTTTTGGTGTTGGGAGAGGGAGTTTGCAACAAGAGCAAAGACCAAGAGGGGAGCAATCGCACGAAGACCTCCAACAAAGAACTCTCCTAAAATACCAATTCCAGATGCTTGAGGGAAAACCAGTGCCAGAATAACCCCGACGACGATCCCAATCGCAATCCGCTTCATGAGGTTGGTTTTATTCCAAGTAGCTAGTAAATGATGAATCATAAAGGACCTCCTATGCAAATATTAAGAAATATTATACATTAGATAGGGTGTAAAAGCAATGTGTTTTAGAAAAAATGGCCTAAAATCCGAATATTTGGTATAATCAAAGTATTCAGAAATAGAAAGAGAACGGTATTCATGAGTCAAGTATTTCAACGGTATTTTCAAAACATCGACTGGACAAGAATCGCTGATGAGGTGATTTCTAAGTGTATTTCACTCCTTTTTGTCCTTCTTTTATTTTATATCGCCAAAAAGGTGATTCACAGCCTGGTCAAGAGGATTTTAGCTCCTTCCTTTAGATATGCTGGGCAGGATGAAGCACGCCAAAAAACCATTCTACGGTTGGTGGAGAGCCTGTTAAACTACTGTCTGTATTTCATTTTGATCTACTGGATTTTGTCGATTTTAGGTCTTCCAGTCTCGAGTTTGCTTGCCGGTGCGGGAATCGCTGGGGTCGCTATTGGGATGGGAGCCCAGGGTTTCCTCTCAGATTTAGTCAATGGATTTTTCATTCTTTTGGAAAGGCAGCTAGATGTAGGAGATAACGTTCGCCTGACCAACGGGTCTATCAAAATTGCCGGCATCGTCAGCAGTGTCGGGATTCGGACGACCCAGGTGCGGGATTTTGATGGGACGCTCCACTTTGTTCCGAATCGGAATATTACCGTCGTCAGCAATCTTTCGCGCGGGGATATGCGCGTGCTGGTCGATATTCCACTGGATGCCAATACAGATCTCGACAAGATTTACCAAGTCATCACTCAGGTCAATCAAGCAGAGCAAGAAAACCATCCAGAAGTATTGACAGGTCCGACCATTATTGGACCGCAGATCGAAAAAAATGGTCGTTATTCTTTCCGCATTGCCATGACCGCTCAAAATGGTACCCAAACCACTGTCTACCACACTTATTATAAACTCTATCACGATGCTCTTATGGAAGCAGGCATCAATTTGCCAACTGGTAAAAATGGCCTAAACTAAAAGGGAGTGTGACAGAACAAATGTTGTAGAAGATTCGTTTTGTCGCATTCCCTTTTTTTTGCTAGTTTTTCTATTTAAAATGACCATACTGATGGGTCAATGTTTTGACTTGATCCCAGCTTTTGCGCGCTTCTGGTGGTAGGACCAGGATGTGCTGTCCAAGCATGGAGGTGATCTCAAGGTCAAGTGATTTGACCGGGAGTCTGACAGCGATAGTGCTTCTGGCATTGCGTAAATGCTCTAAACAATACTCAATATGGCTACAAGCCATGCTTGTTTGAGATTGGCGACTCGCTGCGATTTCTTGCCGCATTTGAGACAGCAATTTGATCAGTTCCGATTTGGTATGTTCAATGGAATAATATTCGTTTTGAGAGATTAGAAACATAAGCGCACCTCCTTGTGCTATAGTTTAATACTAATCTATTCAAAATGCAAGGGGGTAAAGTAAAAAAATAAAATTTTTTTAAAAAAATTCAGGGATCAAATCTTATCACGAATGATGGTCAAGATTTCCTTCTTTAACAATGGCTTTCCTCTCTTGGGACCGATTGCCCTAACAGAAATCAGTAGCTACAAAAAAACTCCTGAAAGGCAAGATTTCAGGAGTTAGGAAGCTTTTGACCCAAAGGCCGGAAAGAAATTATTTAATAATTATACAAGACCTTGGGCAATCATCGCATCTGCGACATTTTCAAAGGCAGCGATATTGGCACCTGCAAGGTAATCTTTACCAAGACCGTAAGTTTCTGCAGTTGTTTTTGCTGTGTTGAAGATGTTGGTCATGATGTCTTTCAAACGGCCGTCCACTTCTTCACGTGTCCATGAAAGGCGTTGACTATTTTGGCTCATTTCAAGAGCAGATACGGCAACACCACCGGCATTGGCAGCTTTGGCAGGTCCGTAAAGAACACCATTTTCTTTGTAAACATGGATGGCTTCCAAGTTACTTGGCATGTTTGCCCCTTCAGAGACAACTTTCACGCCTTGAGCGACCAAACGTTTTGCAGCATCGCCATCAATTTCGTTTTGAGTCGCACATGGAAGGGCGATGTCGTAGTTACCAGCGTAAGTCCATACAGAACCTTCATGGTAAGTAGCTGTTGCTTTTTCAGCTGCGTACTCAGTCAAACGAGCACGACGGTTGTTCTTCACATCTGTCAAAAGATCAAAGTCGATTCCGTTTTCATCAATCACGTAACCATTTGAGTCAGATACTGAGATAACAGTTGCACCAAGCTCAGTTGCTTTTTGAACTGCGTATTGAGCAACGTTACCAGAACCAGAGACAACGACTTTCTTACCAGCAAAGCTGTCGCCATTTGCTTTTAGCATTTCTTCTGTATAGTAGACCAAACCATAACCAGTTGCTTCTGGACGGATCAAGCTACCACCGAAACCAAGAGGTTTACCAGTCAAGACACCAGCGTCGAATTGACGAAGGCGTTTGTATTGACCATAGAGGTAACCAATTTCACGTCCACCCACACCGATATCACCAGCTGGGACATCAAGAGAAGGTCCGATGTGTTTTTGCAATTCAGTCATGAAGCTTTGGCAGAAACGCATCACTTCAGCGTCTGTTTTTCCTTTAGGATCGAAGTCAGATCCACCTTTACCACCACCGATAGGAAGGCCAGTCAAGACGTTTTTGAAGATTTGTTCGAAACCGAGGAATTTCAAGATCCCTTGGTTAACAGTTGGGTGGAAACGAAGACCACCTTTATATGGACCTACAGCAGAGTTGAATTGAACACGGTATCCACGGTTAACTTGGATCTTTCCTTCACGGTCAACCCAAGGAACACGGAAAGAAATCACGCGTTCGGGCTCAGTGATACGAGCCAAGATATTTTCTTCGATGTATTCAGGATGTTTTTCAAATACAGGTTCCAAGGTACCAAGAAATTCTTCAACAGCTTGAAGGAATTCAGCTTCATGGCCGTTACGAGCTTTTACAGTTTCAAAAGTGCTTTGGATATATTCTTTAGCAGTTGTCATGTTAATTCTCCTTTGTGAATGAAACGAAAACCAGCAACCTCTTGAAGGGAGTGGCTTTGAGACAGTTGACAAACAATGTCATGTTTTATTACGTGGATCATTATAACAGACTTTTTTCGGCTTGTAAAGAAAAAAGTTGAATTTTCTGAAAATTTTGTTAGTTTCTTTAGAAGTGCTGGAAAGTCCGAATGTTTAACAGAAATGTTGGCTTTGATTTTCCAGACTTTCTTGAGGAATGGTATAATGAAAGAAAGAAAATTGAACCTCCCAAACATCTCTGTTTTGGGGGAGCATAAAGGAGTAGAAGATGGTATCGACAAAGACACAAATTGCTGGTTTTGAATTTGACAACTGCCTGATGAATGCGGCAGGAGTGGCCTGTATGACCAAGGAAGAGTTGGAGGAAGTGAAGAATTCGGCTGCTGGGACCTTTGTGACCAAGACAGCGACCTTGGAATTCCGTGCTGGAAACCCCGAACCACGCTACCACGATGTGCCACTTGGCTCGATCAATTCCATGGGTCTTCCCAACCAAGGCTTAGATTATTATTTGGATTACCTATTAGAGTTGCAAGCGACAGATCCTGACCGGACCTTCTTCTTATCTCTCGTCGGCATGTCTCCTGAAGAGACCCATACCATCTTGAAAAAGGTGCAAGACAGCGACTTTAAAGGTTTGACAGAACTGAACCTTTCTTGCCCTAATGTCCCTGGAAAACCTCAGATTGCTTATGACTTTGATACGACCGATCGCATCTTGTCAGAAGTCTTTGACTATTTCACCAAACCGCTTGGTATCAAATTACCCCCTTATTTTGATATCGTTCATTTCGATCAAGCTGCAGCGATTTTTAACAAATACCCGCTCAAGTTTGTCAATTGTGTCAATTCCGTAGGGAATGGTCTCTACATTGAGGATGAAACTGTTGTGATTCGACCAAAAAATGGTTTTGGAGGAATTGGTGGAGAGTATGTCAAACCAACTGCCCTTGCTAATGTCCATGCCTTTTATCAACGTCTGAATCCAGAAATTCAAATTATAGGGACTGGTGGTGTCTTGACCGGTCGTGATGCCTTTGAACATATTCTATGTGGGGCTAGTATGGTGCAAATCGGAACCACGCTTCATAAAGAAGGAGTGGGAGCTTTTGAACGCATCACTGCTGAGCTCAAAGCTATCATGGAAGAAAAAGGCTACCAAAGCTTGGAAGACTTCCGTGGCAAATTGCACTACATTGACTAAATCTTAGCTGTTTTCATGGAGGGGGCAGGCAGAATCCTTGAAAATCTGAGGCTCTTGGATTATGATGGAGCTAATAGATAAGAAGTGTTCCTTTTAGGGAATGCGGAAAGCGAGGAAAAAAGATGGCAGAGATTTATCTAGCAGGCGGCTGTTTTTGGGGTTTGGAGGAGTATTTTTCACGGATCCCCGGTGTAGAAAAGACGACGGTGGGCTATGCCAATGGCCAGGTAGAAACGACCAATTACCAACTGATCAAGGAAACGGATCATGCAGAGACCGTTCAGATCGTCTACGATCCAGACAAGATCACTCTCCGTGCAATTCTGCTCTACTATTTCCGTGTGATCGATCCCTTGTCCGTTAACAAACAGGGAAATGATCGAGGTCGCCAATATCGAACGGGTGTCTATTATACAGACGAGGAAGATCGTGAAGTGATCGCCCAAGTGTTTGCGGAAGAAGAGAAGCAACTGGGCCGCAAAATCGCGGTTGAACTAGAACCTTTGCGCCACTACATCCTAGCTGAGGACTACCACCAAGACTACCTCAAGAAGAATCCAGGGGGTTATTGCCATATCGATGTGACAGATGCTGAGCAGCCCTTGATTGATCCAGTAGCTTATCAGAAGCCAGATCAAGAAATCCTAAAGGCGAAACTGACACCTGAGCAGTACCAAGTTACCCAAGAAAGTGCGACGGAACGTCCTTTCCACAATGCCTATGATCAGACCTTTGAAGAGGGGATCTATGTGGATATTACGACGGGGGAGCCTCTCTTTTTTGCCAAGGATAAGTTTGCGTCTGGCTGTGGATGGCCAAGTTTTTCCCGTCCCATTGCCAAAGACGTTGTCCACTATTACCAGGATCATAGCCACGGAATGGAGCGGATCGAAGTTCGTTCCCGCTCCGGCAATGCCCATCTCGGCCATGTCTTCACCGATGGTCCAAAAGACCAGGGTGGTCTTCGCTATTGTATCAATTCAGCCTCTCTGCGCTTTATTCCAAAAGAAGAGATGGAACAAGAAGGTTATGGTTATTTGTTAAATGCATTGAAATAATAGAAAAAGCATCTTAGAAACTTTCCTTAGGTGAGTACGGACGTCAACGAACTTCAAAGAAGTTCCATGACTAATTATTGAGCCTAAGATCTCAATAATTCCGAGTGCCTGAAACATCACTGTTTCAGGCGCTTTTCTCACAGCGGAAAGTTTCAGTAGATACTTGCATCAGTATAGAGAATTATGATGTTTTTTGGTGTGACGAAGCTATTGTTTTACCATCCAATGATTTAAGAGGCTGGGACAAA
>NZ_MRXX01000007.1:48288-52221 GCF_016642265.1 Streptococcus lactarius | reverse complement strand
TGTCCCACTCTCTTTTTCTCTTCTTAAAAATTGTGATACAATGAAGAGAAAGTAGTTCAATGATAGCTTAATCTGTTAGCGGATCATTGGAAAAACCAAATGCGAAGAAGAGGTAGGCATGCTAGAGAAGTGGGAGAATGTGAAGAGAACCATCAAAAGAATAGGAAAAGAGCTATCGGCGTCCTTTGATTGGGCTTTTGATCGTCTCTTTTCAAGGATTCAGCTGACCAATGAACAGTTTGTCTATGTACTCTTGACCGTCGTTTTTATGGCTGCAAACGCCGTCCTTTGGGTACAAAAGTTCCAAGGTTTTCCGATCACTGCGACGAAACGACCGGAAGTTGTGTACAAGACAACAACACCGGCTGATCAGATTCCTCATACAGCTCGGATCATGGCGAATGGAGACCAACTCTACCATGATCTGGTCTATATGAGTGCACAAAAAGAAGATGGAAGCTATGATTTTCATGAAAATTATGAGTATGTTAAACCTTGGCTACAAAAGGCGGATCTGGCCTTGGGCGATTTTGAAGGAACAATCGATCCCAACTATTATTTAGCAGGTTATCCCCTTTTTAATGCACCAAGTGAAGTTGTGCCAGCTATCAAGGATGCGGGCTATGATGTCATGGATTTGGGGCACAATCATATCTTGGATTCAGGCCTAGATGGGGTCTATTCGACAGCCAAGGCCTTTGAAGATGCAGGCATCACACCTGTCGGTGTCTACACGCATGAAAAGAGAGGGCAAGCCCCCTTGGTGATCAAGGAAGTCAACGGCATCAAGATTGCAATTCTAGCCTATGCCTACGGCTTTAATGGGATGGAAACAACCCTCACTCCAGAGGAGCAAGCAAATGTCTTGTCTGACCTGGATGAAGAACGGATGAAGGCGGAGATCCAAAAGGCGGAGCAAGAGGCTGATATCACCATTGTCATGCCCCAGATGGGAGTTGAGTACCAGTTGGAGCCGACAGAAGAGCAAAAAGAGCTCTACCATAAGATGATTTCTTGGGGCGCTGATATCGTCTTTGGCGGACATCCCCATGTTGTAGAGCCTGCTGAAGTGGTCAATAAAGATGGCCAAAACAAGCTGATCATTTACTCGATGGGGAATTTCCTCTCCAATCAGCGTCTGGAAACCATGGAGGACGTGGAGACTGCCCAATGGACAGAGCGAGGGGTCTTGATGGATGTGACCATTGAAAAGGTTGGACGTAAGACACGGATTAAGACGGCTACTGCTCATCCAACCTGGGTTAGTCGAACTCCGAAGGGGACCTATTCTCCTGAAGGCTATGACTTGTACAAGTACCAGACCTATATTTTGGAAGATTTTATCAAAGGTGGCAAATACCGCGATAAGCTAGATGAAGAGACCAAGGAGAGAGTGGACACGGCATACCGAGAAATGAAGGAACATGTTCACTTGGACTGGCCTCAGAGTGGAAAGGAATAAAGTATGGAAGGAAATATGAACTGGATCCCACTTGGGATTCTAGGATTGATGGTGGTAATTTGGGCAACCAAATTTCTGACGGCCATCCGCCTCAAGCAAAAGCTGAAAAAAGCTTGGGACGGTGCGCCTTTCTTTCGTAAGAAAGACACGGAAGAAAGTTTGATAGACAGTCTGGCTTATCCGGCTAAGGGAAGGACGATCGATAGCCAAGTGGATGATCAGACTTGGCATGATTTGGCTTTGGACGCTGTCTTTGATCAGCTCAATTACACCCAATCGAGCCTTGGGGCAGAAGCCCTCTATCAAAAGATGCGCCTGTTGGAATTCCAGCCCCAGGACCAGCTTCATGACTTAGAAGACTTCTTTGAAGAGCATCCCGATTTGCGGCTCAAGGTCCAGGTTATTTTTAACCAACTGGGCAAGAAGAACCACAACATGGCGCGAAGCATTGTCGCAAATCCCGGCAAGCATTATGCGGGTTTACCCCTCTATATAGCGTTGGCCTGTCTTCCCATTGTCTGTCTCTTTGCCATTCCCTTTGAGCCAGTTGGGGCGATCACCCTCTTGGTGATCAGTGTGGTCTTTAATATCGTCTTTTCAAGTTTGCGCAATTGGTCTAATAAAATCCGTCTGGACAATGTTAGCTATCTGGTCCGCATCTTTGCTTCGGCAGAACGCTTGAGTCATCTAGATTTACCACAACGAGAAGAACTCAAGCAAGCGGTCAAACCCTTTAAGAAAGCGCGGATCCTTGCCAGTGTCTTGCAGAGTCCAACGGGGACCTCTGAGATGGAAATTATTCTCCTCTACCTCAACGTCCTCTTTTTACTCCCGCAGATCGCTCAGGTTTATATTTACAATCAGGTGAAGGCGCATCAAAAAGAGGCTCAGAAGCTTCTGAATTTGCTAGGGGAGATGGAGGTAGCGATTAGTCTCTTGCGCCATAAGCGGGATCTAGAAGTGGTCTGTCAGCCGGTCTTTACGGAGACAGGTGGGATTGAAGGTGAGACGCTCTACCATCCCTTGCTGTCCAACCCGATTGCCAATGATGTGCATTTCCAAAAAAATATGGTCATCAGTGGGGACAATGCGTCCGGGAAATCGACTTATTTGAAAACCGTCGCCATCAATGCCATTCTGGCTCAAGGGCTGGGCTTTGCCTATGGAGAAAGCTTGGTCCTGCCTTACGGTCATGTCCTAACGGCTATGGATGTGAGCGACGATATTGAAGTTGGAGATAGCTACTTCATCACCGAAAGTAAAGCTATTTTGCGTATGATTCAGCATTTGAAAGAGCCAGGTTTTCACTACTTCTTTATTGACGAGCTCTTTAAGGGGACCAATACCATCGAGCGGATCGGATCAGGCCTTGGAATTGTTCGCTGGTTGGCTGCCCAAAACTGTCTCTACATGATTTCCAGCCATGATATTGAGCTGGTCGCAGCCTCCGGTGAAGTCAATGATAATTACCATTTTGACAGTCGCTATGTGGATGGCAAGATCGTCTTTGACTACCAGATCAAGCCAGGATCAGCCGTAACCAAGAATGCGGTCAATACTCTAGAAAGCTTGCATTATCCAGAGGAGATTACGCAAACAGCCAAGGACTTGATTGACCAGTATGAAGAGACGGGGCACTGGTCTTTGAAAGAAATTGAAAAAGAATGAAAAATGAACGAAGGAGTTTGTAAATGATCGGTTTAGGGACCTTTTATAATGCCGTAGGAGTTGTATTTGGTGGGCTTTTAGGACTGCTCATCGGTCAACGTTTATCAGAAGATTTTCATGAGACCCTTCTGAAAGTGACAGGAGTTGCTGTTTTTGTCTTGGGCATCGCAGGGACCTTGGAAAAGATGCTGGTGGTGCATGGAAGTCATGTGGAGAGTCACGGCAGTATGATGTTGATTCTGAGTCTAGTAATCGGGACCGTTATCGGGGAACTCTTGAAGATTGAGGAGGGGTTTGAGCGCCTGGGAACCTGGCTGAAGGAAAAGACGGGGAACGAAGGCGATTCCAGCTTTGTTGATGCCTTTATGACCACGGCCTTGACCATTTGTATCGGGGCTATGGCAGTAGTCGGAGCTGTCCAGGATGGCTTGACAGGTGACCCTTCGACCTTGTTGGCCAAGGCTATTCTGGATATGGTCATTGTTCTGGTCTTGACTGTTTCGAAAGGAAAGGGTGCCATCTTTGCAGTGGTCCCACTCGTGATCTTTCAGGGTGCGATTACGCTGTTAGCCCATTTGATCGCACCGATCATGACCCCACAAGCGCTGTCGAATTTGTCACTAGTCGGCTCCAGCCTCATTCTCTGTGTGGGGATCAACCTCATCTGGGGCAAACGAATCAAGGTTGCCAATCTCCTGCCTGCAGTGCTGATTGCCATTATTTGGGCCTTTCTTAGCTAAAAAATAGAAGAGGCTGGGACAAAAGTCCCAGCCTCTCAATTGTCTTTGGATTGTCGATCAAGA
>NZ_MRXX01000007.1:42183-48249 GCF_016642265.1 Streptococcus lactarius | reverse complement strand
TGTCCCACTCTCTTTTTTACTTGTCCTTGTAGTCTTGTTAGAAAAATGAAGATGCTCCGAAAAAGAGGGAAATTTTCTTTTTGCAAATATGGGAATTCATTTATGGAGACCCTGATTTTTGGTATGATAGTCGTAATTTCGAATAGGGAGGTTGGAGTCGCCATGAGTGATTTGAATCAGACAGTTGAATTTATTAAAGAAATCGAGAAATTAAAGTCGGTAACAAGGTTTAATAGAACCCTTGATGGACGGTTTGAAAATAGTGCCGAGCATTCCTGGCAGGGTGCCATAGCTGCGATGGTTCTTCAAGATTATTATCCTGAAAAATTGAATATGGAAAAAGTGATTTCTATGTTACTGATTCATGATTTAGGTGAGATTTATGCTGGAGATACTTGGGTGTTTGATGATGAAAAAAAGCTTCATTCTCATGATAGAGAGCTAGAATCTATAGAAAAAACAATGAGTATCCTTCCAGAAGAAAAATATTTACAAATGAAAAATTCTTGGTTGGAATTTGAAAAAGGTCAGAGTGCTGAGGCAAGATATGCAAGAGTGATCGATGCATTGGTTCCATTGATTAATCACTTGGAAGTTTCAGAATTACATTATAATCCTGATAATATTAGTGCAGATATAGTATTAGAAAAGAAAAAGTTCATAAAAAGTGAATCCGAAGAATTATGGAAACTGACGGAAGACTTGATTCAGGAAAGTGTAGAAAAGGGATTATATTCATGATATCCCTTGGTCTTTAGTAGCAACTTTTAGACTAAAAGGAAACCACCTGTTTTCACGGGTGGTTTTGACTTGCTTGATCTGTGGTATAATGGGAACAGATAGTTTGCACCCTATGAAAGGGAAAAGGTTAGATTGTATGATTAAGTTGATTGCAACAGATATGGATGGAACCTTATTAGATGAACGAGGAGAGGTGGACCTTCCGCGTCTGGAAAGGCTGTTGGACCACTTGGATCAAAAAGGGATTCGCTTTGTCATTGCGACGGGAAATGAAATCCATCGCATGCGCCAGCTTTTAGGCCCCTTGGTCAAGCGGGTGACCTTGGTCGTCGCCAACGGAGCTCGGATTTTTGAGAATGACCAGATGGTTTTAGGAAAATTCTGGGATCGAGAATTGGTGGAGGCGGTTCTTGCTTATTTTAAGGGCCGGGAAATTTCAGATCAGTTGGTCGTATCAGCTGTCAATGGGGGCTTTGCCAAGGCAGGAACGGTCTTTACAGAAGTCGAAAAATTCATGCAGCCGGAAGTGATTGAAGCCTTGTACAAGCGAATGAAGTTTGTTCCGGAATTGACAGCCGATTTGTTTGACCAGGTGCTTAAAATGAGCTTGGTGGTTGGCTTGGATCGTATTGATCATGTGAGTCAGGAAGTCCAGCAGGCTTTTGGAGATCAGCTCATGGCGGTTTCGAGCGGTTTTGGGAGCATGGATCTCTTACAAGCAGGCATTCACAAGGCCTGGGGATTGGCTCAATTAATGGAGAAATGGCAGCTTGATGCCAGCCAGGTCATGGCCTTTGGGGATAGCGGAAACGACATCGAAATGCTTGAAATGGTGGGTCACTCCTATGCTGTGGCCAATGCAGAAGAAGCTGTCAAGGCTGTTGCCAAACACCTAGCACCGAGCCATCAAGAAGGCGGTGTCTACCAAGTGATTGAAGAGTATCTGGGATTGACGCCCTGGGAACAAGTGAAAGGAAAGAACTAGATGCTTCCACAACTCACAAAAGAGCAAGAGAATATTTTAATGACTTACCGAAAGCTCAATCAAGCTTCTTTGAAGGAGCCAGGCTTGATTTTCCTCGGAGACTCTATTGTAGAGTATTTCCCTATCCATGAACTACTCCAAAGTCCGAAATACATGGTCAATCGTGGGGTGCGTGGCTATCGGACAGATCTCCTTCGAACGCATCTAGACGCCCATGTCTTTGGAACGGCGGTGGATCAGATCTTTCTCTTGATCGGGACCAATGATATTGGAAAAGAAATTCCTCAAAAGGAAACCTCAGACAATGTAGAAGCGGTCTTACAAGCGATCATGCGGGATTTTCCATTGACGAAAATCAACCTGATCTCGGTTCTACCAGTCAGTCAAGAAGAGCGCTACAAGCAGAAAGTCTCTATCCGGTCCAATGAAAAAATTCAGGCCCTCAATCAGGCCTACAGAGAATTGGCACAAGTCTACCACCAGGTCGGCTATGTCGATGTGTATTCGTCTTTATTGGATGAAGTGGGGCAGTTAGCAGAAGCCTATACGACAGATGGCCTCCACTTAAGTGTGGCCGGTTACCGCATCCTAGCCCAAGCTCTGCAGGAGACGTTATAGAAATAGCATCTGTAGCGGGCAACTAGCGTTAACAGTAAAAGCCATGGTTTACATGGTTTTTGGCTTGTCTATAATTAGAGTTAACCCAATTTTTTATGCATACAAATAAGCGAGCTTCATGACAAAGCTCGCTTTTTCTGTTATGAAAGAAATAACTTATTTTCTAGTTCTTCGATAAATCATCTCTCCAAATATCCTTGACGGTTACATCGCCCCAATTTTTAGTGCTAAAGCGGCTGGAGTAGATGGAGGTCCAATCTTTCAGGACTTTATTACGGAGTACGTCATCTGCTTCCTTGCGAATGTCTTCAACAGTCTTTCCATGTTTCTCAAGAAATGCTTCCACTTGAGACTGATGATAATATCTCACATGTTTCTCATCCTGATACCACATAAAACGTTCTAATTGTTGATTGTTTACATCGTACAGGTACTCTACATTTATAGTTGTCTCTGTATCTGGAATTCTCAAACGCATTTCTACCCCAACTTTTGTCATCCCTTGAAATCCAAAATAAAAATAATAACCTAGAAATTGAATATCATTTGGTAAATCTTCACTTTCATAGTCAATAGAATGAATGGAAATTTCTTGAGAATCATTATCGACAATTTTTAAACCTTTTAACTGATAAAAAGCTCTACCATTCCAGAGAAAAGAATAATTATGATAATCACTTTCCTCATAGTATATTTCATCAAAAATATTGTGAATCCGCTGATATTTATAATACTGAAAGCTACCAAAAGATAAACACAAGGCTATAAAAATTGAAATAAATAATCGTTTTCTCTTCATTTTACTTTTCTAACACCCTCTATTCACCTGTCACCTGCGCTTCAAATCTAATGTCTCTGTCTGAAATATTTGTTATTTTTATTTGTTTTGAGTTTGGAATCTCAAATTCCCAAGATTCTTTAGATTGAAGAACGATACCTTCTTTTGATAAATATATACTATTATTTGGTTCATTTTTTATTACTTTTGTTGGAATATTACTTGATGATGAGTAGATTTCACTAATTTCTTGCTTCAAAACATCATAGTTAGTCCCTACAAGACTTCCTTCTCCCTTCTGCCACCATGAGGATCTCCCAGATAATTCTAATTTCCCTCCGGAAATCTTAGATAGATATAATTTTGGGGAAAATTCTTTTTGTTTTGAGGTTGGAACTTTTAAAACTATGGAATCACCTGGTTTCAAGGTGTAACTCGCATTTTTGAAGTACAAATAAATATAACATGTAAATACAATTGTTACAATAATAACCAATCCTGAACATCCTAGATTCCATTTATTCAGTTGTTTTCTCTTGTTGTTCACTTATTATTCTCCTCATATGAATCTATACCATCTTGGATTGCAGAAGCATCTCCTTCATTATCACCAAAATTCCCATTTGATTTATTTTTGAAAAATTTAACAACATCTTTATCTGAGGCCAATTGAGCTAAACCTGCATAATCTTTGATATGCTCATCATCCATTCCTAAATACCCTTTTGCCACATATCCAAACAGATAGTTCCCTAAATAATCATCTCTTAAGTTACCTTCCCACTTACGTGACCAAAGTGAAAATTCAAGTTCATCATTATAATTTCTACTCTTTAAATCTAAAGGTTTTCCAGTTTTTACCAAGTTTACAAAATCAGTAAGGTCAATACCAACCTGTGTCAAATCTGCTGAATTTATCATTATATCATCTCCAGGACTTTTCCATACTTTTCTACCTTCGTTAATTAGATAGTTTCTTTGTTTCATGTCTCTTTCATGAATAGATAAAATATCATCAGCTAGATTATTAGATACTTTCCTTATATCTATCCCTGATTTTTTTAATTCAACATTAAGATTATCCTCAATAGTATCTTTAATCTTGCTATCAACATCTTTCCAATCTTTATCTTTTGTTAACTCCTTTCTCTTCTTCCAATATTCTTCAAAAGCTTCTTTATTATTATAAAATAGATAATCTTCATAAGTTTTCACAATTAGATCAGCTTTTTTATTCAAATCTCCATTACTATTTTTAATTTTCTCAACTTTTTCATTAAGTTTCTCTGGATTAGCTCTATTGGCAGCCTCCACTTTCAATTTTTCTGTCACAATCTTAGGTAGTTGAGCTTGAGTATGGTGTCTAACAAAAGTTTCTAGAGTTTGGAATTCTTGTTCAGTAAGTTCTTTTCCACTTTCTAACTTGATTAAAATATTCTGATATTTTTTATAAAACTCATTATCTTCCTTCGAAGATTTGTATTTTACAGACTCAATCTTCTGCTCCTTCATTTTATCAAACCAAGTCATGTCTACACCATCTACATAGTAGTTACCATTATTATCAACAATAATCTTACTTAGTTGTGTGGCACCTTGGATGGCTAAGAATAAAACTTGTAGGCTATCACTGAAATATTGAGAAACCTGCAACACAAACCATTCTAACTTCTCAATTTTGTCTTTCAGTTCGTCAATCCCCATCTGTAATTGGTATTCCAACTCATGTAAGGCATTATTTTTTGAGATATGATTTCCCAAATTTCCAGTTCCTAAAGCACCTATTATACTCCGAAGTTTTTCGTTTTCCCTTATCTGTGATTTTACTTCTGCTAACTGTTTTTCTCTTGTTTCTTTCTGAGTTTTCAAATCATCTAAATCTAACTCGCCAAATCCTGAAATGACGGCATCTGCACTCTTATATGAGGACAACTCTGTCTGAATGTCATCTATAGCTGATTGAAGTTTTTTTATTGATGGAATGATGATCTCTGAAAATAGATTTTTCCCTGCAGTGTATGCTGCACCCTGTAATTTACCTGATTCAAGGACAGAAATTAAATGATCACTACCACTAGAGAGTCTGTCTGTTATTTCATTTGCAATCTCAATATTACTATTCATTGCCTCAATCAATGAACTTGACTCTGAAGGACTATACTTTATTCCCATGGTAGACTATTCCTTTCATGTATTAACTTTTCTTTTTTCATGTCTATATCTTTTAATAATTTCTTTGCTTCATAATCAAAGCCGTCAATCTGATTATTCACATATTGTTCAACTTTCAATTCTAGCTCTCTCGTTTCTTGGATGAATCCTTGATTTTGTAGATTTACTGATAGTCTTTGTTCTGCATTAATAGAAATGTTTCTAAATTGCTCTATAAAATTCTCCAAAGATTGTTCATGACGTTTTTTCAAATTACGAAGTTCATCTTCTTCATGTTCGAGTTGAACTATTTGGTGAAATAGTCTATCTCTCTCTTTTTCATTAATGTCTTGTTTCACTAGACTTAACTCCTCCAACGTTGAGCCTGCTCAATATCTCTTTTTTCCATTGTTTCAGCAATTTGAGGAAATTTATTAGCCTGAATTAAAACAGCTTCACTAAATTTTCCAACTGCTTCAAGCATTTGATTGGTTACTTCTTTACCATTTTCCATCCCTGTAATACCAGAAGAATAACTAAACTCGACTTGTTTGTTCTCTTTCTGAGATACATCTAGACCAAGTAATTCACCAATAGCAGCCTGAGCTTCTATTGGACTGGACTTAATTTGAACTTTATCCATAATACGTTCCTCCTCTAACAATTCATTTTAAGTTCTATCTTATCATACTTTTTAGGAAAAGACATTTAACTTCCATATAGAAGAGATATGAATGATATATCAAAAAGCCCAACCAGGAGTCTGGGACAAAAGTTCTAGCCTCTCAATTAT
>NZ_MRXX01000007.1:0-42150 GCF_016642265.1 Streptococcus lactarius | reverse complement strand
GGTGGGACGACGAAATCGAATTCTAACGAATGACCGATTTCTGTCCCACTCTCTGTTTTTTTTTTAAAACTTTTTGTTGACAAATGTAAATCTTAGGTGTAAAATAACATCATAAGGTTTACAAATGTAGATTTAGAAAGGAGAGGTCATGCAAATTTCCAATGCAGAATGGCGCATCATGAAGATTATCTGGATGGAAGGCAAGCAGACCAGCACGGATTTGATTGCCGTCTTGTCCGAGCGCTTTGACTGGTCGAAGTCGACCATCAAGACCCTCTTGACGCGCTTGGTTGAAAAGGGCTGTCTGACCAGAGAAAAATCTGGCAAAGCCTTTGTCTACTCGGCTTTGTTGAAGCAGGACCAGAGTTTAGACTTGGTGGTTGAGGAGGTGAAAGACAAGGTTTGCTCAAAAAGAATTGTCCAGGTGCTTGAAAACTTGATTCAGGAGAGTGACTTTACGCTTGCAGATCTTAATCAGCTGCAGCAGGTCCTGGAAGAAAAGAAAGCAGAGGCTGTCGAAACAGTCCCTTGCAATTGTATGTAATAGAAAGAAGGAATTTCAATGTTTGGATTGTTAATTAGTATTGTTTGTTTACTTGGGGTTGCTTTTATTGCTTGGTGGTTCTTTGCAGAGCATGAAAAGGTAAGCGGCCAAGCTCGTCAGAAATCAGGTTATCAAGAAATTGAAGTCGAAGTCATGGGGGGCTATTCGCCTGAAACCATTGTCCTGAAAAAGAATGTTCCAGCCCGGATCATCTTTCATCGCAAGGATCCATCTTCATGTCTGGCTCAAGTGATCTTTCCAGATTTTGGCGTTCATGAAGATTTGCCTTTAGGTGAAAAACATGTCATTGAAATTACGCCAGAAAAAGCGGGCGAATATGGGTTTTCATGTGGAATGAACATGATGCATGGTCAAATGATTGTGGAATAAAGGAGTAGGTATGGTAGAAAAACAAAAAGCAGTTGTGGAAAACGGAGTGCAAAAGATCCGTATTACAGCAGAAAAGGGCTATAGTCCCAAAGAATTTCAACTTCAAAAAGGGATCCCTGCTGAAATCACCTTTCATCGGGTCAATCCTTCCGGCTGTTACAAGGAAATTTTGTTTGAAGATCAGGGGATTTTAGAGCCTTTGGAAGTCGGTGTGGATAAGGTGATATCCTTTACCCCGACAGAAACAGGGGACTTTGAGTTTTCTTGTGGAATGAAGATGCAAAAGGGTTCCTACACGGTTGTGGAAAAACGCCGTCGTGTCTTAAGTTTACGGGATCGCTTTTGGATTACTAGTATCTTTACCCTTCCTTTATTGATCTTGATGATCGGGATGTGGGCAGGACTTGTATCTCATCCAGTCAATCGCTGGGGAAACTTTCTAGCGACAACGCCGATCATGTTGGTAGCAGGAGTACCTTTTATCAAGAGTGCCTGGGCCTCATTTAAGAAGCACCATTCCAATATGGATACCTTGGTAGCTCTTGGAACCCTGGTAGCCTATGTCTATAGTGTATTTGCACTTTTTACTGGTCAGCCAGTATACTTTGAGGCTGCGGGTTTTATCATCTTCTTTATCCTCTTAGGGCAAATCTTTGAAGAACGGATGCGTAACAATGCCTCCGAGGCTGTGGAAAAGTTGTTGGATTTGCAGGCAAAAACGGCTCAAGTTCTCCGTGATGGGAACTATGTCGAGGTGGCGGCGGAAGATATCCAAATTGGTGACTTGATTCGGGTCCGTCCTGGGGAAAAGATCGCAGTTGATGGGACGATTGTAGAAGGAAGTACGACCATTGATGAGTCGATGGTGACAGGTGAAAGCTTACCTGTGGAAAAATCAGTTGGTGATGCAGTGATTGGCTCCACTATCAACAGCAATGGGACCATTCTCTTTAAGGCTGAAAAAGTCGGTAGTGAGACCCTCTTATCTCAAATTGTGGACTTTGTCAAAATGGCCCAATCCAGTCGTGCTCCTATTCAAGATTTGACGGATAAGATTTCAGGTATCTTTGTTCCAGTGGTGACGATTTTGGCCATTGTGACTTTCTGGGTTTGGTCCGTGCTTCTGGGCGCGTCGCTTCAAGAGGCCATGCTCTATGCAGTTTCTGTCCTCATTATTGCCTGTCCTTGTGCCCTTGGTTTAGCAACCCCAACAGCCCTGATGGTCGGAACCGGCCGTAGTGCCAAGATGGGGGTTCTGATTAAAAATGGAACAGTTCTTCAAGAAGTGCAAAAGATTCAAACCGTTGTGTTTGATAAGACAGGGACTATTACCATTGGCCAACCACTTGTAACCGATGTTGTAGGAGATGAAGCGCGTGTCTTGACACTGGCTGCTAGTCTTGAAACTTTTTCAGAACATCCACTAGCCCAAGCGGTGTTATCCCAAGCAGAAGAAAAAGGTTTGGTGTTATCCCCTGTGGAAAACTTCCAAGCGATTGAAGGAAAAGGGGTCCAAGGTCAGATCGACCAGCAGTTGGTGACCTTGGGAAATGGCAAACTTCATGACGGGACAGCGATGGATCCGGAGCTTGAAAAACGGATGGTAGAGTTGCAAGAGCAGGCCAAAACTGTTATCAGTTTGTCTGTGGATGGGCAAGTTATTGGCTTGATTGCCATTCAAGATGCTCCGAAGGCCAGCTCAAAAGAAGCGATCAAAAAGCTCAAAGAACGGGGCTTGAAAACGGTTATGTTAACGGGGGATAATGAACGGGTGGCCCAAGCTATTGCTAAGCAAGTGGGAATTGACACCGTCATTGCTGATGTCCTTCCTCAAGAAAAAGCTAGCGCCATCCAAAAACTGCAAGAAAGCAGTAAGGTAGCCTTTGTTGGAGATGGGATCAATGATGCTCCTGCTCTTTCGATCGCAGATGTGGGGATCGCTATGGGATCTGGAACGGATATTGCGATCGAGTCCGGTGGCATCGTGCTCACGCAAAATGATTTGCTTGGCGTTGTGCGCGCCTTTGACATGAGTCAAAAGACCTTCCACAGGATCTTACTCAATCTCTTCTGGGCCTCTATCTACAATATCCTTGGGCTTCCAATTGCTGCCGGGGTCTTTGTAGGACTGGGATTGACCCTCAATCCAGAACTAGCAGGTCTTGCCATGGCCCTTAGTTCTTTGTCTGTTTTGACTAGCTCGCTGCTTCTCAATGTTGCGAAAATTGATTAGACTCAATAAAAAAATGGTACAGAATTCATTTAAGATTCTGTACCACTTTTTTGTCTTTTCCTACAACCACAAGGGAAAACGGGTGCATGGATTTTATAATAAAATATCCTATTATAAGATAGTTTGTGAAAAATTCTCAAATTCAGCATCTGTTATGTAATAGGGATTGAGCATCTCTGAGCAGATCCTTATACATGTGAATCTCTTTGTGATAAATTAGTACTGTAATCGTTTTGTAAATCGTTTTCATGAGAATAGTCAGAATAAATTCATTTTCAAGACGAGCTTTGATCGCAAAGATGAAGTAGAAGCGCTGTGCTTCATTTTTCAGGATCAAATTAGAAATAAAGGAGAGTTAGAATGACTCAAGGGAAAATTACTGCATCTGCAGCAATGTTGAACGTATTGAAAACATGGGGCGTAGACACTATCTACGGTATCCCATCAGGAACACTTAGCTCATTGATGGACGCTTTGGCTGAAGACAAAGATATCCGTTTCTTGCAAGTTCGCCATGAAGAAACTGGTGCACTTGCAGCGGTTATGCAAGCTAAATTTGGTGGCTCTATCGGGGTTGCAGTTGGTTCAGGTGGACCTGGTGCGACTCACTTGATCAATGGTGTTTATGACGCAGCGATGGATAACACTCCATTTCTTGCCATTCTTGGATCACGTCCAGTGAATGAATTGAACTTGGATGCCTTCCAAGAATTGAACCAAAACCCAATGTACAACGGTATCGCTGTATACAACAAACGTGTAGCTTACGCAGAACAATTGCCAAAAGTCATTGACGAAGCTTGCCGTGCTGCTGTTTCTAAAAAAGGTCCAGCGGTTGTTGAAATTCCAGTAAACTTTGGTTTCCAAGAAATCGACGAAAACTCATACTACGGATCAGGTTCATATGAACGTTCATTTATCGCTCCTGCTTTGAATGAAACTGAAATTGACAAAGCGGTTGAAATCTTGAACAATGCTGAACGCCCAGTGATCTATGCTGGTTTCGGTGGAGTTGGTGCTGGTGATGTCATCACTGAATTGTCACGTAAAATCAAAGCACCAATCATCACAACTGGTAAAAACTTTGAAGCGTTCGAATGGAACTACGAAGGTTTGACAGGTTCTGCTTACCGTGTTGGTTGGAAGCCAGCCAACGAAGTGGTCTTTGAAGCAGACACAGTTCTTTTCCTTGGTTCAAACTTCCCATTTGCTGAAGTTTACGAAGCCTTCAAGAACACTGAAAAATTCATCCAAGTGGATATCGACCCTTACAAACTTGGTAAACGTCACGCCCTTGACGCTTCAATCCTTGGTGACGCAGGTCAAGCAGCTAAAGCAATCCTTGACAAAGTGAATCCAGTTGAATCTACTCCATGGTGGCGTGCTAACGTGAAGAACAACCAAAACTGGCGTGATTACATGAACAAACTCGAAGGTAAAACTGAGGGTGAATTGCAATTGTATCAAGTTTACAACGCTATCAACAAATACGCTGATCAAGACGCTATCTACTCAATCGACGTCGGTGACACTACTCAAACATCTACTCGTCACCTTCACATGACACCTAAGAACATGTGGCGGACATCTCCACTCTTTGCGACAATGGGTATTGCCCTTCCTGGTGGTATCGCTGCTAAGAAAGACAATCCAGATCGCCAAGTATGGAACATCATGGGTGACGGTGCATTCAACATGTGCTACCCAGACGTGATCACAAACGTTCAATACGACCTTCCAGTTATCAACGTTGTCTTCTCAAATGGTAAATATGCCTTTATCAAGGACAAATACGAAGATACAAACAAACACTTGTTTGGTTGTGACTTCACAAATGCTGACTATGCGAAAATCGCTGAAGCGCAAGGAGCTGTTGGATTTACAGTTGACCGTATCGAAGATATCGATGCTGTTGTTGCAGAAGCTGTGAAACTCAACAAAGAAGGTAAGACAGTTGTGATCGATGCCCGCATCACTCAACACCGTCCACTTCCAGTAGAAGTACTTGAGTTGGATCCAAAACAACACTCAGAAGAAGCTATCAAAGCCTTCAAGGAAAAATACGAAGCAGAAGAACTCGTACCATTCCGCCTCTTCTTGGAAGAAGAAGGTTTGCAATCACGCGCAATCAAATAATTTCTCTCGTGGAACTTAAAAAGACCGGAGTTATCCGGTCTTTTTCTGGAGGATAGTAAATGAATTTAAATCAATTGGATATTATTGTTTCAAATGTTCCCCAAGTCTGTGCTGAACTGGAGCATATCTTGGATAAAAAGGCAGATTATGCTGATGATAGTTTTGCTCAGTTCACGATTGGCAGTCATTGTCTTATGTTCTCACAAAGCCATTTGATACCTCTGGAAAATTTTCAGTCAGGAATCATCCTACACATTGAAGTTGAAGATTTGGAACAGAATCAAAAGCGTTTGAAAGAATTAGGGATTGAGATTTTACATGGGCCAGCTGTGACGGATTGGGGAACAGAATCCCTGCTAGTTAAAGGCCCTGCTGGTTTAGTGATTGATTTTTATAGAATGAAATAATGGCGCATAGTCATTTGAAGTTAACCATAATGATTCTTAAAACAGAATGTGCGAATATGAACTATTGAAAGACCGGAGCAATCCGGTCTTTTTCTGTTGCGCATGTATAGGAGTTTTCTTAGAATAGTATCAGTTTTTCCTAGGATCTTGTAAGACTTTCGGGTTAAAGAGGGATATAATAGACCTATCAAATCAAGTGAGGTAGAGAGATGACATACAAACTTCAATTTCCAGATGGTTTCCTTTGGGGTGGAGCGACGGCTGCTAACCAGTGTGAGGGAGCTTATAATGAGGATGGCCGTGGCTTGGCCAATGTGGATGTGGTACCAATTGGACCTGATCGTCACGCGATTATCACGGGTCAGAAAAAGATGTTCGATTTTGAAGAGGGCTATTTTTACCCAGCTAAAGATGGCATTGATATGTACCATCGCTACAAGGAAGACATTGCCCTTTTTGGAGAAATGGGCTTTAAAACCTATCGTTTGTCCATTGCCTGGTCTCGGATCTTCCCACAAGGGGATGAACTGGAGCCAAACGAAGCAGGTCTCCAGTTCTATGAAGACCTCTTTAAGGAATGTCACAAGTATGGCATTGAGCCTTTGGTGACCATTACCCACTTTGACTGTCCCATGCATTTGATCACCGAGTATGGAGGTTGGCGTAGTCGTAAGATGTTAGAATACTACGAACGTCTCTGCCGAACGCTCTTCACTCGTTACAAAGGCTTGGTCAACTACTGGCTGACCTTTAATGAGATCAATATGATCCTCCACGCACCTTTTATGGGAGCGGGTCTCTGCTTTGAAGAAGGGGAGAATGAGGAACAAGTCAAATACCAGGCGGCTCACCATGAGTTGGTCGCTTCAGCCATTGCCACTAAGCTGTCCCATGAGATTGATCCGAACAACAAGGTTGGCTGTATGCTGGCAGCAGGGCAAAACTATCCCCATACCTGTGCTCCGCGAGATGTCTGGGCTGGTCTAGAAGAAGACCGCAAGAACTATTTCTTCATCGATGTGCAGGCGCGTGGGGAATACCCAAACTATGCTAAGAAAGAGTGGGAGCGTCAGGGGATTACGGTTGAGATGACCGAGCAGGACCTTCAATTATTGAAAGAGCATACGGTAGACTTTATTTCCTTCTCCTACTATGCTAGTCGGGTCGCTTCGGGTGATCCAGCTGAAAGGGAGAAAACAGCGGGCAATATCTTTGCTTCTCTGAAGAATCCCTACCTAGAAAGTTCAGAATGGGGTTGGCAGATTGACCCTCTTGGTCTCCGCATTACCCTCAATACCATCTGGGATCGGTATCAAAAGCCAATGTTTATCGTGGAAAATGGGCTTGGAGCAGTCGATACGCCAAATGAAGCGGGGAAAATCGAGGATGATTACCGGATTGACTACCTGGCTGCCCATGTCAAGGCCATGCGAGATGCCATTAACGAAGATGGTGTTGTCCTCTGGGGCTATACGACTTGGGGCTGTATTGACCTGGTCTCTGCCGGGACTGGAGAAATGAAGAAGCGCTACGGCTTCATCTATGTCGATCGGGACAACGAAGGCAAGGGAACCTTAGCTCGTTCGCGCAAGAAATCCTTCTATTGGTACAAAGAAGTCATTGCGACCAATGGAGCTTCTGTTAAATGAAAGTCTCCTCTAGAGCTAAACCATCTTCTGGATGACTCTCTGGCAGCAAACTAAAAAGCTTAGAATTCCAACCACAAGTTGGGGTCCTAAGCTTTTTGTCTGTAGTTAAGGCAAGTACTTACTGATTTACTGGTCGTAATCTAAGACATTGTTTTCGATGACAAACTTAGATTCAGCGGTAATGCTAGCTTCTCCTAGTTGCAACTGCGAACTTCCGTCTGGTTTCATGATTTGCCACTGACCGTCCTTGTGGGCGAAGATAGCCTGAAATGTGACGTTATCACTCTTATCTCGAATAGGTAGAACAAATGCTTGATCAGTATTCTCTAAGAGAATCTCTTCTTTTTTTTCAAAGTTATAGATATAAAATTGCCCAGTTCTTTGTCCCAAACCATGAAGTTCATCGACTTTTTGCCACTGCTCAAACTTATTCTGAACAAGGGATTCATTATAAATCTTGTTGAAGGTTTCGTTCCGTTTCTTCGTTTCTTCCTCGTCTAGTGTTTTCTGAAACTCTGCAACCTTTTTAGTCGTTTGAATGGTTTGTCTGTTTTGCTCCCTGATTTGCTGGCGGTGGATGACTCGCATCATTCTTGCAGCAACGCCCAGGATGACGAGGATGGATACAAGGCTGATTTTAGTTTTAGCATTATTTTTCATAAACTGGTCTCCCTATTTTGTCATTGGTCCTATTATACCCTTTGAAAGAAAGGATAGTCAAGTTCATCTTGTGGTGACCGAACATGCAGAATTGTAGGGGTACTATAGGATTTTATCAGATTTTCATTGACGAAGGTCCCTTTATTTGATAGGCTAGAGGAATAGAAATGATTTGGAATTCAAAGGAAAAAGGAGTGAGGCAAGTGGCACGAGTTTTATTAATCGAGGATAATAATGATATCCAAGAAATTTTGTATAGTCTCTTAAGTGAAGACCATGAGGTGCTTCAGGCTTTTTCAGGTACAGAAGGGTTGCGGCTCTTCCAGCAAGAAGTCATTGATTTGGTTCTTCTCGATATCATGCTTCCTGGGAAAAATGGCGATCAGGTCCTGGAGGAGATCCGTTTGCAGAGTCAAGTGCCGGTCATCATGATGACCGCTCTTGGAGACAAACACCTCATTAGCCAGTATCTCCTTGCAGGTGCCAATGATTATATCGTCAAGCCCTTTAATCTGGACGAAGTGGCAGCTCGGGTGACGGTGCAGCTGCGAAATCACGTCTCTCCAGCACAGGAAGCTCAAGCGTCGCAAAAGCTTTCCTTTAAAAATCTAGTCCTGAATCCAGAAAGCTTTGAACTGGAGTCTGGAGCAAAAACGCTTCGCTTGGGCAAAAAAGAATTTCAAATTTTTGAGACCTTACTGGCGCATCCAAAGAAGATTTTTACTAAGGAAGAATTGTATGAAGCGGTCTGGGAAGAAGTCTATCTGCCTGGAGATAATACGCTCAATGCCCAGTTGAGCAACCTCCGAAAGAAAATTGCTCAGCTCGATCCAGATGAGGACTATATTGAAACCGTCTGGGGCTTGGGAGTTCGCTTGAAAGGAGACCAGTAATGTGGGGATTGGTTCTAGTTCTAGTCGTCCTTGTCCTTCTCTTGGGACTGGGCTATGTTCGCTTACTTTCTTCCTTAGAGGATTTGCAGGAGCAAATCCAAAAGAAGCTCCAAAATGGGAGTGGGGTACGGTTGACATCTCAGGTCTCAAAAAAAGAATTGGTCGCCTTGACCAAGCAGATCAGTGATCTCTTTGAACAGATCGAACGGACCAATCGGATTGCCTTTCAAGAGAAGAAAACTTTAGATATGGCCATCAGTAATATTGCTCACGATATTCGGACGCCTTTGACCATTGCGTCGGGGTATACCCAACAAATTATCAAGAGCGGGACGCAAGAAGAGGAAAAACTGAAGAAAATTGCTTCCAATCTTCAAGTTGTCTCAAAACGCTTGGAATCTCTCTTGGAGTACAGACGCTTGATGGAGGGAGCCATCCAGCCTCGGATTTCAGACATTAATCTCAGCCAAGTGCTAACCCAGCAGTTGTTCCAGTATTACGATAGCTTGTCTGAGGCGGGGATTGCCTTAGAAGTGGAGATAGAGGAGCACCTTCATTATGCTACCGATCCGGAGCTTTGGGGGCGCCTCTTGCAAAATATGCTCAGCAATGTTCTCAAGCATGGAAAGGATCAGGCGCGGTTGATCCTGACTTCTGATGAGGAGAAGATTCGGGTCGAGCTGCGCAATATTGTGCAACAACCGATCCAGCACTTAGACCAACTGGCTAGTCGATTCTACTCTGAAAATCTGTCGGATACAGAAGAGTCTTCTGGCTTGGGGCTCTACATCATTCAAAATTTTGTAGAGATCTTAGGGGGAGACTTGCAACTGGCGACGGAGGCAGATTGGTTTATCTTGACCATTACACTAAGAAAAAAGGTTTGAGCAGATGTAGACAAAATATTATTTTACATTAAAACAGCTAGATACTTTTCAAAAAAAAGATTTTTATTTATAGTCATTTAAGAAAATTTAAAACTTTCCGCTGTGAGAAAAGTGCCTGAAACACAATAGTTTCAGGCACTCGGGAGTTTTGAGAGTAAAACAGTTCGGGGAACTGTTTTAGCCTGAGCTCAGAAATTAAAGAGAGAAGAGACTCAAAACTAAGTCATGGAACTTCTTTGAAGTTCGCTGACGTCCGTACTCACCTATGGAAAGTTTCTAAAATTACTTTGTCTTCAATATAAGGCCTGACCAATCGTCAAGCCTTTTTCTTATAAATCTTTGTGTTTAAAGGTAGCGAGTCCTAGGAAGCCGAAAACAAGGATGAAGCCAAGGGCGATAGAGAGGGTATTGTTGGTTGCTGTCGTACTTTGGACCATGGAATATTGGAATTCCAAGTTTAGATAGTGGAGAATGTCGATGTCTTTAAAGAAAAGCGCAGGAAGGCTTAAGAAGATATTTCCAACGAAGTAGCCAACGAAGGCCAAGGTGATGGATTGGCTGGCGTAAAGGAGGAAGGAAATAATGCTGACCCAAGCCAAGGTGGAGAGTAGCTGAATCAGAAGGGTCAATCCAAAATGAGCGAAGAAGTGTTCAGGCATGGTACCAAGTCCATTGTAGAGGGTCGCAATCAAGAAAACGAGACCATAAGAAACAAGAAATTGGAAAAGAGCAATGGTCAGAACAACGGCACTTTTGGCAAAGTAGTAGCTGGCACGAGAAACGCCATAGGCCAGACTATTCTTGTATAAGTTTTGTGTTAAGTCTGTTCCCAGGACCAAGGTGGTGACAATAATGGTAAAGAGAATCGTCACACTGATGCTGGAGGAGTAGTTGGTCAAGGCTTTAAAGCCCGTCCAAACTTCTGTCGCTTGGGGTAATTTGGATTCCGTATTGACACCGACGTGTCCGCTAGCTCCAAAGATGACTCCAGATAGGATATTGAGAACGAGAATGGCTTCTGTAATCCAAAAGCCTTTGGAGCGAAAAAGTCTATAAAAATCTGCTTGAATGGTATGCAACATGATAAATCTCCTAAATGAAATGGGTGGGATAAGTAATACAAGACGGTGGGTTGACTAGTCTACCAAGTCCGTAAAGAATTTTTCCAGATCTTGGCGGGCATAGTAGATTTCGTCCACGTCAATATCCGCTTGAACGATGGCTTTGACAATGACTTTAATATCGTGAGTCTGTCCAAAGATATGGATTTCTCCATCCTTATCGATGACCTTGATACGGTGATGGAGTTGATCTTGAATCAGTTGACTCGCAAGGGCTAGCTGGCTGGTCTTGAGGATGATGTAGTCTTCACCTTGCTCCTCGAATTCAGCCTTGCTAATTTCTTTGATTAGGCGTCCTTGGTCGACAATGCCAAAGCGGTTGGCAACCAGATAAAGTTCGGACAGGATGTGACTGGAAATGAGGATGGTCATGCCGAGTTCATCATTGAGGCGCTTGATCATCTGACGTAATTCCTTGATTCCGACTGGATCGAGACCATTGATGGGTTCATCTAGAATGAGGAAGTCGGGTTTGGCAATGAGCGCGATGGCAATTCCCAACCGTTGTTTCATCCCCAGTGAAAAATCACGGAATTTCTTATTACCAGTATTGTTCAGGCCCACATAGTTCAGGGTTTCTTTGATGACCTGGTCGGGGTTGGGAATATGGCGAGCCTTGCAATAGTAGACCAGGTTTTGATAGGCGGTCATATGCTTGTGAGCTACAGGACTCTCAATGACGGATCCGACTCGTTTCAGGGCTTGTGTCCACTGGGAACGATTTGTAGAAGAAAAGAGAGAGACGCTTCCGTCAGTTTCTTGAATTAGCTGGGTGATGACCTTGATGAGGGTGGTTTTCCCTGCGCCATTTTTACCGATCAGGCCATAGACGTCGCCTTTGCGAATGGTGAGATTCACATCATTTAAGGCATATTGATGACCAAATTTTTTACTCAAATGGGAAATTTCTAATACTTTTTCCATGGTTTTCTCCTTCGTCCAAATGACTTGTTGTTTTCTTTACACTCTTAGTATACAGCTTGCTTTTCAAATAACTATCAAGCAATTCTCAAATATTTCTAAAAAAAGAGAGTGGGACAGAAATCGGTAATTCGTTAGAATTCGATTTCGTCGTCCCACCTCCGCACAGTTGAGTAGGGCTGTAAAAGCTGATGAAATCAGCGTAGTAGAGCCCACTCAACCACTGCGTCTTGCTCGACAATCCAAAGATAATTGAGAGGCTAGGACTTTTGTCCCAGCCTCTTCATTTTAAAACCCAGCAACAAACTCCTTAATGACTTGCGCGAGTTCATAGGGTTTTTCGGTATTGAGTAGATGGCCTCCGTCTGCGATTTCTTGATAGTGGCCCTTAGGCAGGAGCTTGGTCAACTTTTTAGAAGAGGTCCGATTGGCCCAGTCCCTACTTCCACAAACGACTAGGGTAGGAAGAGAACAAGACTTAGCAACAGCAGTTAGATTCAGTCCCTTTAGTTCCGTTAGGATTTGGAGCATCTGGCGCTTATCGGCATCTTGTTTTTCAAAGAAATGCTTGGGAAGGAGACGAAAAAGGAGGATTTGGAGCCGATAGAGGGGGTTGGTGTTGAGTTTGTATTGTGTCCCTGCAAGTACCAAACCCTTGAGCTGCGGAAAGTCTTGTTTAGAAAGATCAAGGGCGAGAACGCCACCGAGAGAGAGACCGACCAAAATAAAAGGTTCGCTCTCCTGCTGGAGGCGCTCCATTAGCCTTTCTTTGACCTCCTGGTAGCTTTCAGTTGGATGAGAGAATATATCAAAGGTTTTTGAGTGCAGGGGTGACAGAGCAAATTGAACGCCTTGCCAAGAGAGGACATCCTGCCCTAGTCCATGTAAAAAAATCAGTTTCATTAGGAATCCTTTCTTTGAAAATTGAGAGAGCACCCCTTTTAGGGACCCTCCGTTTTTGATGGAATTTGTAAGGAGGCTATGTAAGCTCGTGCTTGAGTAACTCAGCTGAAGGTTGCATTATGTATTCAGTATACCAAAAATAAGGCTGGAAAGGTAGCTTGAAAGGAGGAAGTTGTCCGATCTATTTCCTTTACAAGGAGTCCTTCTATGTCACTTGTATCATCTTTATTTTACCAGGTTATCACTGTTTTATTTTCTTGCCCTTGAATAGCAAGGAGGGGAAATCAGGTCGAATAGCAACTTGTAATATAGACATTTATGGAAAAAGTGTCTATATTACAAACATGTTACAATTGTATTTCAAAAAAATTATTTTAAAGAAAAAACCTATGATAAAATAGATAAGAAAGCTGAATGAAGTAGGCGGATAACAACAAAAGGAGATAAATAATGAAGAAGATCAGTTTATTATGGAAAAACTTTTTGAAAAAAGGTTTTGCCATTTTAACGATTCTTATGATGCTAGGCCAGATTGGTCAAGGGGCTGTAACTGCCTTTGCCAACCAGCTAGCAGTTGGAGATAATGGAGCCTTGGATGTTACCCTCTTGTACGGGGATAAACAAGACCATCCAGGTGGCATGTCCTATTTTACAGGGGATACCATGTCTGGCTATATCCAGATTACCCCAAAAAATTTGACAACCGACATTAACGATGTCACTATTAACTTGAAGGTGCCAGGTAAGTACCTAAGAGAAGTCAGTATTCCAGACTTTAATAGTGCCTCAGAGCATGATCAACCAACGGTCACAAAAGTTGGTGATGACTATCTAGTCACCCTTCGCTTTAAAAATTACCAAAAATCAGAAGTGTTGACCTTGCCCTTTATCGGGAAGTTTACAATTGGGTATCCACCGACGAATTACTCGCTAGATATCACAGGAACCTTGAACATCAATGGGCAAGAAACAGCGCTCAATGATATCATTTGGAAGCCTAAGTACAACGACTATCGTTTCACCAAGTACATCAACCAAAACTTGAACGAAGCCATGTCTAAGGACTATGCGGAAGCAATGCCAGGGATTGTCAAAGGTGCGGATGGAAAGAACTATATTGAGACACCATCTTCTGTTCCATTTGCCTTCCAATTGGACGGAATGCGTGGTCAATACGGTGGTCAATACCGTCAGTTAGAATCAGCGACGATCACTGATAAGTTGCCAACCTATACAGATAAGAGCGGGAAGACTCGTACAGCTGTTCTTGATACAAGCAAGTCTGAAGGCTGGGTAGACAATGGGGATGGTACCGTTACGAAGACTTTCAAGGCGGATGCAAATGACAATCCAGCAGCTTATCACCAAGAATTTATGACCAAAATCAAGGATACAAGTTACCTCTACTTGAAATTCCCTGATTTGGTCTTAGAAAAAGACCAAACCCTCAAGGACGTTCTTAGCAAGGATTTGACCAATACTGGTAGCATCGTAGGAATTCCTGCCAACCGTGGAGCGGGAGAACCCGATATTACAGCGGAAGATTCCCTTATTTTCCGTTTGACTTCACGTGACCTTGAAGGTGCTGGAAGCTTTGCTAAACGGGCGGATGGGGATGTTTATGACGCAACGGAATACAAGTCTGCTAATTATAAATGGATCTTAAGTTATGCCAACAATACCGTTGCACCGCAGAAGAATTTCGTTTTTTACGATGAGACTGTGGACCCTCGCTTGAAGTTTACCAAGATCGATTATACACGTCTGCTGGAAGGAGGCTATGGTATTGGGAAGCAAATCCATACCATTGTCAAACGAATCATCCTGACCATGGAAGATGGTAGTACGAAAGAAATTCAGTCAGAAGCAGATAAAGATGGAAACGGTCAAATTGATTTGACCAAGTATGGAACGGTTGTAGGCTGGCGGATGGAAATGAAGGATGATTTTGTCCTTCCATCTGGTCAAGGAATTCGCCTCAATAGCTATACAAGCTTTAAGGATCCAGAAAAAACTCGTTACGATGAAGCTGATGCGACCAAAAATGTCTACAAGAACACAGGACGTGTGACCTATAAAACACAGTCAAATGTTGCCAAAGATCAGTCGGCGGATTGGACTTTCAACCTGATCCCTATGAAGGAAAGCTTTGAAATTTCAAAAACGACCGATTATAACGATGTCCAATACACAGATGGGAAGACAATTCGTTTCGGTCTGGTAGCAACAAGAGTTATCCTTGATCCTGATAAGAATTATGGGGATCTTCGGGTGATCGATCTTTATGATCCCAATACTTTGGATGTCGATTTTAAAGATCTTGATAGATACCTTTCCTCTGGCGATAGAGGTATGAACTCCTTCAAGAGCTATGATGTCATTGAAAACTATCACAACTCTGGTCGCACGGCTATTGTGATGCATTTGGATCAGAAAAAGTTTATTAAAGCTTCTCTTGAAAATAATAGCCAAGTTCGTCTACCATTTATCTATGCAAAATTAAAAGGGAAAGACGACGGTGGGACCTTTACCAACAAGCTTTATGTAGCAGGAAACGGGATCCACGATCTTGAAAATGCTAACCCTGATCGAGTTACCGAAGATGTCTATGACTTAAACGGGAATGGATCAACAACCGATAAGATTCCTTATGCTCAATCAAATTATACGATTGTCGCAGCAGAAGGGATCTATGCCCGCAAATACATCGCAAAAAATGATGATCTATCCGATGCATCTACTGTTACTCGTACCTTCAAACCTGGTGAAACCTTTAACTATAAGATCACCATTAAAAACAATACAGACAAGCCAGTCGAAGACGGAATTGTTTACGATGCCCTACCAAAAGTACATGATGTCAATACTCTGGATGGTTCAAATCGTTTGACTGAATATACGGTTAGCCTCCGTGGACCTGTATCTGCCCCTGAAGGCTGGACAGTCTACTACACGAAAGACCCTAGCGTCACAAGTGACACTATGGAGCAGGCTGCAGATAGAGATATCTGGATGACAGCTGTGGCAGATTACAGCCAAGTGACGGGTATCAAGTTTGTGGCTAATAAAGGCACGACGATCCCAGCACGTAGCGAAGCAAACTTTGGTGTTCCAGTCGTCAACCCAACTGAGTTGACAAAAGACGTCAAAGACTTGATGCAAAAACGTACCAAAGATAATGAAGACAACGGTGGACGTTCAGGTGTAGTTCAAGCCCATAACCAATTTGGATACAAGGCCAAAGGCCACCAAGGAAACCGTGAGTCAAATACCGTAACAGCACAAATCTTCTCAGCAGCTTTCCAAGTCAAGAAAGTCGATAAAGACGATCCGAAAAAAGCCCTTCAAGGTGCTACATTCACCTTGACAGATGCGAATGGTGCAATTGTTGCGACGGCTACTTCTGATAAAAACGGGGAACTTTCATTTAGTACCTTGACAGAAGGAACCTATACGCTCAAAGAAACACAAGCACCTGCAAATTACAAGTTGGATGCAACAGAACATGCAGTGGTTGTGGCCTATGATGCAGACAAGCAAATCTACCACGTCACGGTGGATGGAAAAGCTGTCGGCTCAAAAGCTCTTCCTCTAGAAATCGCGAATGAAGCAGATATCAAGTATATCGATCTTGAAGCTTCAAAAGTTTGGGATGACCAAGACAACCAAGAAGGGCTTCGCCCAGAAAGTGTCGAATTCCAACTCTACAAAAATGGAAAAGCGCAAGGAAAACCAGTCGCTGTCTCTGCTGCAACAGACTGGAAAGCCCACTTTACAAACCTTCCGGATAAAGACAGCAATGGCAAGCTCAATACCTATACGGTCAAAGAAGTGAAAGTACCAACTCATTATACGGTTGATACAGAAGAAGCCAGCTTCACTGATGGAAAAGCAACCATCACCAACAAACGCACTCCTGAGACAACGACCGTTACCGTCAAAAAAGTCTGGGATGATGCCGATAACCAAGACGGTCTTCGACCTACAACTATCAAGGTTCACCTCTTAGCCAATGGAAAAGAAGTGCAAGCAATCGATCTTGCTGGTCAAGGAAATGAATGGACGCATACCTTCACAGACCTACCAGTCTACAAAGATGGTCAAAAAGTTGTCTACACAGTGACTGAGGACAAAGTGGATAATTACACCACTAAGATTGATGGAACGACGATCACCAATAGCTACAAACCTGGTAAGACAAGCCTCACCGTTACCAAAAACTGGGAAGATGCCAATAACCAAGATGGCCTCCGTCCAAAAACGATTAAGGTTCAATTGTATGCTGGGGATGAAAAAGTTGGTCAAGCGGTTGAATTGTCAGCAGACAATAAATGGACCCATACCTTCTCAGACTTAGATGAGAAGAAAGCCGGCCAAGTCATTAACTATACAGTTAAAGAAATCGATGTTCCAAAAGGTTATGAAGCAAGTAAAGTTGAGGATGAAAAAGGAAATGTGGTGATTACCAATAAACATGTTCCAAAAGAAACTCCAAAACAACCAACTCCACCAAGTTCATCTGAACCGAAGAAACCAGGCCAACCTGAACCGAAAAAACCAAGCCAACCAGAGCCGAAGAAACCAGGCAAAATCTTAGGATTCTTACCAAATACGGGTACGACTATCTCTATCATTAGTCTTGTCTTAGCCTTTGTCTTGGCAAGTATCGCTGCTTATATTTTGAAGAAAAAGAAAAAATAAGCTAGCCTAAAATGAAGCGAGAGTGGGACAGAAATCGGTCATTCGTTAGAATTCGATTTCGTCGTCCCACCTCCGCACAGTTGAGTAGGGCTGTAAAAGCTGATGAAATCAGCGTAGTAGAGCCCACTCAACCACTGCGTCTTGCTTGACAATCCAAAAACAATTAAGAGGCAAGGACTTTTGTCCCAGCCTCGTTTTTGTTCTTCTAGCCTTAAATGATCGGATGATGGGAGTTACAACCCTTCCTATCAGGGTTAGGGGAGTAGTTGAAATTCATTTTCCGAACATTTTTAAGAAAAATTCAGAAAAACCTTGACATTTTAGGGAAAGAGAGTATGATTAATTGTGAACTGTTGAACAAGTGTTTTTAAGGAGAAGATCCGATGTCGACTAAGGTGATTCTGCTAAAATGATGACAGTTCAAGCATAAAAATCTTTAGAGCGTTGCGTCCGAAAGTCTAAACAGACACGGCTCTTTAAAAACAAAAGGAGAAGAATATGAAAACAGAACCGATTCATCGTACCAGTATGTGGAAGTTTAAGTTAAGTGCTGCCACCATGACTTTGATTCCCGCTGCCGTGGGGATTAACTATGTTGCCAAAGCCTTGGCGGAGGGGTTAAAGTTGCCCGTTTGGCTGGGGTCTTTGGGAACCTTTCTTGCCAGCATGTTGGCTGGGCCAGTTGCCGGTGCCATCAGTGGTTTCATCAACAATGTGATCTATGGGCTGACCTTATCGCCAATTTCAACCGTGTATGCGATTACCAGCATCGGAATTGGGATTGCTGTCGGAGTTTTGCACGCCAAGGGGTGGTTCTCGTCAGCGCGACGAGTATTTGTTTCTGCTATTATTATTGCCATCGTTTCAGCTGTCATTTCAACGCCACTCAACGTCATCTTTTGGGGTGGTCAGACCGGTATAGCTTGGGGTGACTCATTGTTTGCGGTAATGGTCGCCAATCATGCACCAGTGTGGCTGGCCTCATTTATCGATGAGTTTGTCTTGGATATTTTGGATAAAGTCTGCGTGGCCTATCTGGCATTCTTCATCTATCGTCAGCTGCCGAAGCGGATGATGCACTTCTTTAGCGATGATAAATGATGACTGATCAAACATTGAATTCTGGAGCGCCACGGGTCAAGTTCAAGTGGTACCAGGTGATCGATCCGATTACTAAGCTCTTGTTCATCTTGGACATGACGTTGTTGAGCTTTGCCAGTATGAATTTATTGCTTCAGGCCGGACTAATTCTTGTCGCAACACTGCTATTGTTATTTTCCAAATTGAGTTCTACCATCTTTAAGGCGCTGGGATTCAGCCTGTTTCTGATTTGCACCATGCTGATCATCCAAGGGTTATTTTACAGTCGGAATCAAACTGTGCTGTTTTCTGTGCTTGGGGTGTCGTTCTACAAAGAAGGCCTGATTTACGCCACCACTCTGGGTTGTCGAGTATTGGTGATTATTTTGACCAGTGGCTTTTTTATGGTGACCACGAGTATTTCAGAAAACGCGGCCTATTTGGAACTGTCCGGATTGTCTTATAAAACCGTCTACGTTCTGATGTCGGTGTGTTATATTTTGCCGGAAATGATGCGCAATATGCGGAAAATCCAGCAGGCACAAAAAGTTCGCGGAACCAATCCGCAAAAAACGTTGATTCAGAAATTAAAGTCAGTCCTGCCGGTTCTAATTCCATTGGTGATTAAGACCTTGGATCAATCGATGACGCGGTCGATTTCTCTCCAGCTGAGAGGTTTTGATAATCTCAACAGGACTGTCAGAACTTCCCAGCGCGTGTATCGCCTGTCGCGAACGCTGCACATTGGTCTGACTGGATTGGCAATTTTATTGATTGGGTGGAAGATATGGACGAAGATAAACGGATTGTAATTGAAAATTTGACCACCCGTTATCCGGGTACTGAGCAACCACAACTGCGTCAGATTAACGCGGAGGTTCATACCGGCCAGGTGGTTGGGATTATCGGGAATAGCCACTCCGGCAAATCGACTTTGTGCCGTGTGCTTGCAGGGGTCATTCCCAAAATGGTGTCTGCTGAGATTGAGGGCGACTGGCACATCTTTGGCCAGCGAGTGTCCGACAATTGGCCCGTTTATAATGCCATGAATGGAGTTGTACTGCAAAATCCAGCTGGCCAACTAAGCGGGTTGGCAGACACGGTTGCCGATGAAATCGCCTTTGACTTGATTAATCAGGGAATGGCTGAAGGACTGATTCAAAAACGGGTTGAAGAAGTTGCCACGCAAATGGGGCTGATTGAACAGCTGAATTTGCGTCCCGAGAGCCTTTCCGGTGGTCAGATCCAGCGGTTGGCAATTGCCACGGCGATTGCGGCTAACCCGGCTGTTTTGATTATGGATGATCCGACCAGTCAGATGGATCCCCTTGGCCGCCGACAATTTTTCCAATGGCTGGCCCAAGTCAAAGAGAAGACTGTCTTCATTGTCACCAGTGAAATTGACGATTTGTGCGAAGTCGCCGACCTTGTGTGGGTGCTGCACGAGGGTCAAATGGTAGCCCAGGGCAGGCCGGGTGAGGTGTTTAATCATTTGGCAGCTGACTGGCAGATTCCAGCCCCGACAATCCAGCAACTTGCTCAAAAAATGGATTGGCACTTGGCTGATGGCCGGTATCCGGTGAATGACGCTGAACTGAAGGAGGTTTGTTATGTCCACAATTGAACTGAAGCACCTGACGTTCACTTATCCGGAACGGTCCTTTAGCTTGGATGTTGAAGACAAACACTTCGCCGATCCGATGGTGGCGATTGTCGGCCAAAATGGTGCCGGCAAATCAACGCTCTTCAAATTGTTGACGGGCTTGCTGACACCACAAACCGGTGTGATTAAGATCGATGGAGAAAATTTTAATGATCTTAAACCAGTCGAAAAGTTACTGAAGGTTGGGATTACTTTTCAGAATCCTGACGATCAGCTTTTCAACCCGACCGTTCAACGAGAGGTGGAGTGGAGTGTCGCGCAGGTCATGGATGACCACGACACGATTACGAAGCGGGCTTTAGCGGCTCTAAAAAGAGTTGGCTTGGATGATAAAACAGCTGAAAGTCCATATGACCTGTCATTGTCGGAACGCAAGCTGTTGAGCGTTGCCACAGTTTTGGCAGTGGATCCGGCGATTTATTTATTTGATGAGCCGATGATGTCGCTTGATTTGGAAAGCCGGCGCAAGTTGACCGCAATTTTCCATGAGTTGGCTGATTCGGGCCACCAAGTTGTGACCATCACCCATGACATGGATTGGGTCGCCGCCGAGTTTGAGTCGGTGTATGTTATGGAACACGGAAAGTTTGGCTTCGCCGGCAGTCCACGGGAATTGTTCAGCGATCACGAACTTGTCCAGCGAGTGGGATTACTACCACCGCGGATTATGGACATAGCGGAGTCGCTGGGTGATTCACAGACATATTTATCGGTTAATGATTATTGCCAGAAAAATCGAGATGTATAGAAAAAGTCACCTCTGCGGGTTTTCCAGGTTGAAGGATTAACTTCAGCTTCTGGCAAGAACTCACATGGGTGACTTTTGTGTTTAATAACGTTTCATGATCATCGGGTGCTTCCTCAGATCACTCGGTTTGCTTTTACTTTGTTTCATGGTCATAATCATATACCATTTCTTTTGGATCTTTTGTTTGACTAATACAAAATAGGTCTTCATAGGTCTTTGCATTTTTAGCGCCCATTAGGATCATCAGTATAATTTTCTGAATTAGGAGACTGTCCCATCACTATTCGAACTTCGTCTCCCAACTTACGCTGTTCCCATTCATCCGTGAATCCTTTAAATCGCAATTCTGGAACTTTCTTTTTAACTGAATCATCTATTTTCGCCATAGTCCCCACCATTTTATTGGTTTTTCTTGATTTACCTTATTAACAGTCTCGTTGGTTGGTACCAATGGACCAAGGCGGCCAAGAAAGGCTACTAGTAACCATCAATAAAATCAAGAGGTGGGCATGTTCCTCCACCTCTTTTTGTGATATACTAGAGTAGTTTTTGAGACCTTGTGGAAAAACGCTCATTTCAAAGAAGTAAAAGGAGAAAACATGGACATCTTTTTGAGGAGTATATCAGGGATCCTGGTCATTCTAGGTATGATTTTAGTGGGCTTTGTCATAGGTGAAAAAGGCTGGTTTGATGACAAGTCACGTGGCTTGATCGCAAAATTAGTCACTCAAATCGCTTTGCCCTGCTATATGCTCTACACCATTACACAGCGTTTTACAGCGGCTGCCCTCCTAAAAATGTTACCAGAACTGCGTTTTCCTGCCCTGTCTATGGTCATTTTACTTGGCATCGCGACAGCAGTAGCTAGGATCTTTGCAGTGAGACAAGACCACCGGGGCCTCTTTATTTCCATGTTTTTTAACTCCAATACGATTTTTGTGGGTCTTCCCATTAACCAAGCCCTTTTCGGGGATGCCAGTATTCCCTATGTTTTGATCTATTACATGTGTAATACGACCTTTTTCTGGACCCTGGGGACCTACCTGATCCAGCGGGATGGCGAGGGAGAAGCTCAGTTTGATCTCAAAACGAGTCTGAAAAAAGTCTTTTCTCCTCCTCTCATGGGCTTTCTCTTAGGGCTAGTCTTGGTGATTCTTCATATCAAGCTCCCTACCTTTTTAGCCAGTGATTTACAGTATCTGGGTAATTTGACAACTCCTTTATCCATGATATTTATTGGTTTATCAGTGTCCAATGCAGGACTAAAGCAGCTGACTCTGAAAAAAGACCAATTCTTAATTCTGTTGGGACGCTTCGTGGTTGCCCCACTCTTGATGGCGACCATTGTTTACTGGGCACCTCTTCCAAGCTTGATGAAGCAAGTCTTTATCATTCAGTCCGCCATGCCTGTGATGACCAATGCGCCAGTCGTCGCCAAACTCTACGGAGCTGATAGCGATTACGCAGCGGTCATGGTGACAGAGACGACCCTTGCTACCATGGTGGTGATTCCCATACTCATGGTGTTGATGGCTTGATCAATAGGAATGGATTCGGTTCTTTATACCATTTATCTTAATTACCCAGTGAAGAAAGACATTTAAGAAACAGATCCATTCCTTTTCGTTCATTCAAAATTTCAGATAGAGAGAGTGGTCAAATCAAACTGTAGAAGATGGTATTGATAGCCTAAAACAAGAAGCTAAACAAGTCAGTTTTTACTAGAAATAAGATATATCTGTACTAGATACAAGTTCAACAAATATAAAATAATAGAAAAGAGAAATCACATGAAAGTTGCACAACATACAAAATATAATAAAAACAATATCGTACTGAACATCACAGAAGTGCCCAGACCAACTATGAACGAAAATCAAGTTTTGATAAAGGTGTCTGCAGCTGGGGTTAATCCTCTCGATAACATGATTTCACGTGGAGAGGTTGAAATAATTGTACCGTACAAGCTCCCACAAATTGCTGGTAATGAAGTCGTTGGAATCGTTGAAAGCATCGGGAACAACGTTAGTAACTTTCAAGTAGGAGATCGTGTCTTTGGACGTCTACCACTAGACCATATTGGTGCCTTTGCAGAATATGTGGCTGTCGATAGCCAGGCTCTGGCCAAGGTACCAGACTATCTATCAGACGAGGAAGCTGCTGCTGTACCTTTGACTGCCTTGACCATTATGCAGGCCCTAGAACTCGTGGGAGCTCAAGCTGGCAAGACGATCTTTATCTCTGGTGGTACAGGCGGTGTAGGCGGTATGGGCATTCCGATTGCTAAGGCCAAAGGTTTGAAAGTCATCACCAATGGCGCTAGCGATAGTGCTGAGCGTGTGTTGCAACTAGGAGCAGACCGTTTTATCGATTATAAAACAGAGGATTATACAAAAACTGTCAGTGAGGTCGATTACGTCCTTGATACTCTTGGTGGGGCTGAGACTGAAAAACAAATGTCTATCATGAAAAAAGGGGGTCATCTTGTTTCGCTTCGTGCCGTGCCAAACGGTGCCTTTGCCAAACGCATGAAGCTGCCAAAATGGAAACAGATGATTCTTGGCTTAGCAGGTCGCAAATTTGATAAGATGGCGGACAAATATGGCGTTCACTATCATTTCATTTTTGTAGAAAGTAATGGTGCTCAATTACAAGAAGTAGCTGACCTGTTGAGTACATTAGAAATCAAACCATCTATCGATACAGTCTATCCATTTGAAGAGGTAAATAGCGCATTAGAAAAGGTTGCTAATGGTCGCTCACGTGGAAAAACAGTCCTTACTTTTAAGAAATAGAAAGATGGGGAGAAAAAAGGAGATAAACTGTAAAAGGCATAGCAGTTTTGGATGATGAATGGAATAATAAAAGAGCTCAAGTTTTCATTGATACAACTTGAGCTTTTCTTATATGAGGGCTAATAAAATAGTGATTAGCAGAGCGATTCCCAATCGAATGACATGGTGGGCTAGATTGAAGTTTTCTTTGTGCTTGCCATTCCAATAGGCTCCGTAGCAAATCAACCCACAGCCGATTAGCCAAATGAATAAAGCAACAATCGGCAAAAGGAAGTAGAGGATGAGAGATAAGGTCGCATTACTACTTCCGATAAGGAGAAGCCGATTTCCTAAAGTATTTTTGCCCTTTCTTAATTCTGAAAGGCTAGCCATGAAATGAAGAAGAGCAAAAGCAAGGGCTAAGAAGGCTGTAAAAAAGCCGAGGAGAATGGAGAAGAACATACGGTTTCCTTTCAAGAAGAAATCTTGGATATGATGATTATATATCAAGGCCTACGACTCATTTTGTGAAGTACCACAAATGATAATACAAGATTTAAAATGATAACCAATAAGGTAAAAAGAGAGTAACCATAAAGTATAATTGGAAATTCATTTTTGAGATTGCATAGAGAAAACAAACTCGTTAAAATGCCCGTCAACAATCCAGGCACATATTTTCGTATAACGATTGTTTGAATCAGATGTCCTAATACATGGTAGATATAAGCGATTATGATGGTCGCGTAAATGCTATAGTTATTAAACTGGTAACTAAGATATAGCGACGTCATTAGGATCAGAAATTGCTCCAAGACAATGGCATTGAAAGCAAAAGGAGTGTAATAAGGTAGGATTCGATTGTTTGGATACTGGATTGATATTTTTTTGACAAAGGATGGCATCCAAACGATTTCTTCGAGTTCGTGAAGCATGAATAGTGATGGAAATAGAAAGTAAAATTGCACGGTGGTCATTGAAAGTACTCCTTTCTAGTTCGAGCCCACTTTTAAAATCTCCAAATAAAACTGGATGACTTCTTGTTCGGTGTAAGTCTTGCCTTTTTTCAACCACCAGCTGAGAGTTTCAATGAAGTGGCTGACGACCAGGTGCTTGAGATAGGAGTGAGGAATGTTGGGGTGTGATTGAATCAGTTCGTCTGCTACCATGGGATAGACGTCATGTTCCAGTTCTTTTCGCAGTTGCCGGATAAAATAATCGTTTTTTGAAAGCAAAAGACTGGTTACATGGTCTTGATTTTTCTTGAAATGCTGAAAGATGTGGGCCAGGTAGTCTTGTGGAGAGAGGTGCTCAGCACGCTCAAAGAGATGGTGAAAGAGCTGTTGACAGAGTTCATCTAGGAGTAATTCCTTACTTTCATAATGACTGTAAAAGGTCGAACGCCCTACGTCAGCGAGGTCAATGATTTCTTGAACCGTGATGGCTTCGTAGTCTTTTTGGTTGAGTAATTGTAAAAAAGCGTTATAGATAGCATTTCGAGTCTTGGTGATGCGACGATCTGGAACTTTCATATGGACAATTTGAACAAACTGTTCAATAACGTACATAGCGAACGGTTTGCTTCTACCCTTTCTGTTGATAGTATTGGATAATAGATAATGAAGAGAAGAGATAATAGTCTCAGTTCTCGGAATATCTATATAGTTAAATGATTTACGCAGTAGCTGATTGGTCTCTTTTTCGCTCTTTAGATTCAAAGAGTACCTAATCAGCCTTGCGGGGTGGGAATAGGAATAAATTTTTATAAAAATTTATTCTGTCCCACTCCCATTATAACAAAGGAAACAAGATTATGAAGACAAAACATGCAGTTTGGCTGGCTTTTTTCTTGAATCTAAGCTTTGCCATTGTTGAGTTTATAGCAGGAGGGATTTTTGGTTCCAGTGCAGTTCTCGCTGATTCGGTTCATGACTTTGGGGATGCGGTTGCTATTGGTATCTCGGCTTTCCTAGAGAGCATTTCCAATCGGAAAGAAGACAGCCATTATACCTTGGGCTACAAGCGTTTTAGCCTTTTAGGGGCTATGGTGACCGCTGTGATCCTGATGACAGGGTCTGGTATGGTGATTTTGGAAAATATGGTCAAACTCTTTCACCCACAACCTGTCAATGAAGAAGGTCTTCTCTGGCTTGGAATCATTGCCATCAGTGTAAATGTCTTAGCAAGTCTGGTCATTCGTAAGGGACAAACCAAGAATGAATCCATTCTCAGCCTGCACTTTTTGGAAGACACCCTAGGTTGGGTCGCCGTCATCCTGATGGCCATTGTTCTCCGATATACTGACTGGTATATCCTGGATCCGCTCCTGTCCCTTGCTATTTCCTTCTTTATTCTTTCAAAAGCCATTCCACGTTTTTGGTCTACGCTCAGGATTTTCCTGGATGCTGTGCCGGAAGGGGTGAACATCCAGAAGATCAAGACGGATCTGGCAGAGTTGGACCATGTCGCTAGTATTAACCAGCTTAATCTTTGGACCATGGACGGTTTGGAGAAAAATGCCATCGTCCATGTATGTCTGGAGCATGTCAAGCATATGGAGGTCTGTAAAGAGTCTATCCGAGGCTTGCTCAAAGAGAGGGGCTTTCAAAATGTCACTATTGAAGTGGATGAAGATCTAGCAACTCACCGTGCTCACAAGCGAAATATTGAAGAGCTGGAATTAGAAAGTGAGCAAGAGTACCATCATTAATTACGAAGCGACTCCTAGAGAAGTAGATTTTCTAGGGGTTTTGTTTTATTCGTTAATTTATGCTAGAATACTAAAAAGAAAAAGTTTTCCCATATATGCTTGATAGAGGTGCTAAATGAAGAAATTTGGAGAACTATATAGGCAGTTCCGAGAATCCAGAGGTATCCGACTGAAAGATGTTGCAAAGGCAGGTATTTCAACCTCTCAACTCTCCCGCTTTGAAAAGGGGCAGACAGATTTAACCATTTCAAAGTTTATGTTGATCTTAGATGAAATCAATGTGCCGATTGATGAATTTATGTATGCTGTCCATGATTTTCACCGTGATGATCTGAATGAACTCTTGACAAAGGTCAGGCTTTTTGTATCGACTCATGATATCGATGAAATGAAGAAACTCCTTGCTTCTCAGATGGGGTTGAAAGACAAAAGGGAAAAGTTTCATCACATCAATACCATTTTATTAAAAATTCGTTTACAGGATTTATCTGGAGAAGATTACTATACAGAAGACGACCTAAAGGATTTAACGGATTACCTATTCAGCGTAGAGCACTGGGGCTATTATGAGTTATTAATTTTTATAAATACCCTAGATGTGTTGCATCATGAGGTTTTTATGGTGTTGGCAAGGGAGATGTCTAAAAGATCGGATTTCTACAAAGAGATTCCGAATAATCGACGTATGATTTCAACCATGTTACTGAATGGGTATATTACTTGTATTGAGCGCCAAAAAATGGTAGATGCCTGCTATTTTGAGGAACAATTAAATCAGTGTTTCTTCATCGAGACGGAAATGTATGAACGTCTCGTATTTGTCTATGCTCAAAACTTTTATCGCTATCGAAAGACAGGAGATACGAGTGCCATCGACGAAATGAGAAAGTGTATTGAGGCCATGAAATTGGCAGGGAGCGAGCATATTGCGACGATTTATGAAAGACATTTGAAAAAATTGATGAATGAAAATAATTAGTGAGCATATATGGGAATAAAATACCGTACAAAAGAAGAAGTGCTATAATTTTTACAATCAGTCCATAGAATCCAACTAAATGGGATAAGGAACAGTTCTCTCTAATAGACTCTGTAGAAAGGATGAGCTGCCATGTTAAAAAAATTCATTTCAAAAAAACATTTGCTTCTCTATTTTAGTTTCATTGCTGTGACCTGGCTGGAAGCTATTATCACGCCATCGTTGGTATCAATGATTGTGGCGAGCTTTGAAAAGAAGGCGCTGAGTGAATTATGGATGGCACTAATCGTTGGGATTGTTGGTAATTTCATTATTCTGGTTGGGTTGGCTGGAAAACGGTATTACTATGCAAGGTTAGTCGCAGATTTTACCTTGACGATGAAAGAAAAATTATTTCACCATTTTTTGTATGGTAAAAATGGTGAAAAAGAGGAGATTCTGTCTCATCTTGAAAACGATGTGAAACAACTTGAAACATCTTATCTCGAGCCAGCTGTCATTATTATTTCATCTCTTGGTTTTACGATGGTTTCCATGATCTATGCTCTAGTAACGAATTTTTGGCTGGGTTGGATTTTTATCTGCTTTTACTCTATTCCTGCTCTCTGTAGTGGTATTGGTAGTAAACAATTAGATCGTATTTCAGATGACAAAACGCTCTCAAATGAGGATTACCTCCTTCAAACTACCAATATAATTGGTGGTGTAAGAGTCGTTCAAAATTATGGGGCCGTGGATTTCTTCTTTCATCGATTTAAAAAAGTTTTGGGAAAAAGAGTTGAGCAAGACATTCGCTATGAACGACAACGGACAATCAACAATATCCTCATTAATAGTATTGATGCGTTTTGTTCGGTTGTTCCAATCATTATCGGTGGGGTGATGACCTATTATGATTACTTGTCTGGTGCCAGCTTTGTTGCAATTTATCTAGTTTCCCATAATATCGGCTATCAATTCAATGAACTTTCCTATTTTATCAATACTTACAAGTCGACTGAACAACTGAGGGCACGTTACTCTTTTCTACTTCAAGATACAAGCCCGCAGACAGGTGACCAAGTTTCGGTGCCTCTTTTTCCTATCGTTGTGGATCATGTTTCTTTACGATTTGAAGATAAAGTACTCTTTAAAAAACTATCTTTAGAAATCAAAGAAGGAGAGAAAGTTGCTCTGATTGGCCCAAGTGGCTGTGGGAAGTCTACCTTGTTGAACCTTCTTTATGGTCAGGTATCTCCAGATTCAGGGAGTGTGACCTACTATGGTCAGACTTTAGCACAGGAGCAGATCGCACGATCGGTTTCCTATATTTTACAAGACTCCTATATTTTTGATGGGTTGTCACTGGAAGACAATATCACCCTTGGGAAGTCCCTAGACAAACTGAAGATGGAACAGGTTTTGGATCGAGTAAACTTAGCATTTTTAAAGGGACATCTTCTATATGGGGAACAGCTTTCTGGCGGGGAAAAGCAACGTCTAGAAATTGCTCGTAGTTTGTACCACAATAGTGACTTGATTTTAGCAGATGAAGTCAAAGCCAATCTGGATAAAGAGAATGCTCATCAAATTTCAAGGATCCTACTAAGTCTTCCACAAGCCCTTGTGGAGGTGATTCACCATTATGATGATGAGATCCTAGCTCAATATGATCAAGTGATTGATTTATCTCGTAAAGATTGATAAAAAGGAGGGATACGATGTCTCGTTCCTTTGTGAAATTATTAGTTTCCCAATTGTTTGCAAATTTAGCGGATATTTTTCTTAGGGTATCCCTTATTGCAAATCTCTTTGTTATAACCAAATCGGTCATTGCTACCTCAATGGTTCCAATTCTCATCGGATTGTCAGCATTCGTGGCAAGTTTTTTAGTTCCCTTGGTGACCAAAACAATTCCCTTAAATCGAGTTCTATTTTTGACTCAAGGAGGAAAAACAGTCCTAGTGGCAATTCTCGTTGCCCTGTTTACCAAGTTTCAATTCGTACCAGCCTTGGGTATGTATGTCTTTGTCATTGCTATTTCTATCTTAGATGGCTTTGCGGCACCGGTTTCTTATGCCGTAATTCCTCGATATGCTACAAATTTGGGAAAGGCAAATGCTGCTTTGTCAATGAGTGGTGAGGGAATTCAATTAATTGGTTGGGGGCTAGGAGGACTTATTTACGCTTCGGTTGGCCTATTTTCTACAATGTTGCTAGTCCTATTCCTTTATCTCTTCTCTACTTTTGTGATGCTCTTTCTCCCTCAGGCTAAAATAGAGCAGTTAGAGGCGGAGACCAATCTGGATACTCTTGTCAAAGGTTGGAGCTTAGTGGCGAAAAATCCTCCATTAAGGTTATTGGTACAAGCAAATTTATTGGAGAATTTTTCTAATACAATCTGGGTTTCATCTGTGATTCTTGTTTTTGTAACCGAGGTGTTGCAACAGACTGAAAGCTACTGGGGCTACTCTAATACAGCCTATTCTCTAGGGATCATTTTAGGAGGCATGATTGTTTTCAACTACTCTGAAAAGTTTTTAGCTCACAAATGGAAAAGTATTTTCTTTCCGCTTGTCGCAATAGCAGCCATTACAGGCAGTATCCTATTTTTCTCAACTGTAGAAACATTTTTACTTTTTTCAGCTGGAATCGGCTTCTTGTCTCAATTGAAAGAAGTCCCCGAAAGTGTCTTCCTTCAGGAAACGGTTGATGAAAATCAGTTAGTGCATGTTTATTCTGTATTTGAAGTCATTTCAACCCTTGCTTTTTCAGTTTTCGTCTTTTTAATGAGTTCTATGATGGAGTGTTTCGGGATCCAGACAGTTTTTTATTTGGCAATTATCGCTACACTCTTAGAAGCAGCCTTGATTTATCATAAACGACATATGATAAATTAATATTTCGTAGAGATGGTTGTTGCTAGCTTTTTGATTGGTGAACTAAGTTTTTAATTGCCCTTCACCACTATTAAACACAAAATGACTCCTAGAGAAGTAAATTCCCTAGGAGTTTTGTTTTATTCCGATTTCTCATCTGTCAATTCCGATAACTGAATAGCTGGATTTAGAGATACCAGATAGTAGGTGACTTTGGCTTCAGGGTCAGATAGAGGAATGATGGCTCGTTCTCCTTGAAGTGTCTTTCTATCTTTACTGAGATTGGTTGCAAAGCGTGGCAGAGTGGAATTGTTGGCCAATTCTTCAAATTCAAAACGACTGGATTGAACGAGGAATTTAGAAGCCGGCATCTTTTCTCTTACAAGGTCATTCCAGAAGCCAATCTGATTCATCAAAAGGAAGTTATAGCCATCGATAGCTGAAAAGCTGACGCTGCTCTCTTTAGCTAAGGCGTGGTCTAGAGGGACGACAATGTCCAGACTCTCCTTGAGATAGGGCAGAAAATCAACCTTGTCGCCCTCATAGGCAAAGGGTAAGACGACTAGATCGGCAGTCTTCTTTTCAATGGCTTCAAGCACTTGGCTGGTTGTACAAATTTTATGTTGGATTTGTTTGTCAGGATAAAGACTGCTTAATGTTGGAAGGAGACTCCAGAGGGGAGCTGGCGCAACCGAGACCACTGTGATGGTCTTGAGGCTTTGGTCGAAATCCCTCACTTCATGAATGCCTTGTTGGCTCGTTTCCAAAATACGTCGAGCCACTTGGACAGCACGCTCTCCTGTTTCATTGAGTGAAATCCGATTGGCACTGCGATCAAAAAGAGGTACACCGAAGGCTTCCTCCACATGTTGCATGGAACGGGAGAGGGAGGGAGTAGAAATCAAGAATTGTTCAGCGACTTTGGAGAGGGTTCCTAATTCTTTAAAAGCGACAAGTTGTTCGAGTTCTTCGAGGTTTAACATAAAAACTCCTTTTAGTTTTCGTTATATGAAAAGTAGATTCCTTTATTGATAGTGTACAAAATTCTTGATCAGATGTAAACTAGAACCATCGAAAGAAAGAAGGAAAGAATAACATGATTTACAAAACTCTAAATAACAATGTCAAAATGCCTCAATTAGGATTCGGGGTTTACCAAACACCGATCGATGAAACCAAGCGTGCAGTGCTTGATGCTATCGAAGTTGGTTATCGCTCTTTTGATACCGCTCAAGCCTATGGCAATGAAGCAGGAGTTGGGGAAGCTATCAAGGAATCAGTTCTTCCTCGTGAAGAATTCTTTATCACAACAAAAATCTGGATTTCTAACGCAGGTTATGAAAAGGCCAAGGCTTCCATTGAAGAATCCTTGCAAAAATTGCAAACCGACTACATTGACCTTTTGCTCATCCACCAACCATTTGGCGATTACTATGGAACGTATCGTGCCATGGAAGGAGCCTATAAAGCTGGCAAGGTCCGTGCTATCGGTGTGTCCAACTTTTCACCGGATCGCTTTATCGATTTGCAGCATTTCGTAGAGATCAAACCAGCTGTCAATCAGATAGAAACCCACGTCTTCCAGCAACAAAAAGAAACCAAGAAGTATTTGGAAAAATACAAGTGCCAAATTGAGTCTTGGGGACCTTTTGCGGAAGGACGCAATGATTTCTTCAATACGCCTCTTTTAAAGGAAATCGGAGAAAAATATGGCAAGTCTGTAGCTCAGGTTGCTCTTCGTTTTCTTATCCAAAGCGATGTGGTGGTCATTCCAAAATCCGCCCGCAAGGAACGCATGCAAGAAAATTTCAATGTGTTTGATTTTGAATTGACGGAAGAAGAAATGAAGGGCATTGAAGGCTTGGATCAAGCAAGCAGTCTCTTCCATGATCACCAGGATCCAGAAACAGCTGAACGATATATGTCATTACTAGACTAAAAAGGAGCATACATGACAAAAATAGAAAAAACACCCTTATCATTTTTAATTATTCTAAGTGGCTTTATGGCCTTTACCTCCCTATCTACGGATATTTATCTACCAGCCATGCCGGCCATGCAAAAGGCTCTGGGCGGACGAGTAGAATTGACAGTGACAGGCTTTGTCATTGGCTTTGCCATTGCGCAACTTATCTGGGGACCTATTAGCGACCGAATTGGAAGGATCAAACCCTTGGTGATTGGAACCCTCTTGTTTGTTATCGGCTCCATCGGTTGTGCCCTATCAACTTCTATGACTATGGTCGTCTTCTGGCGAGTCTTTCAAGCCTTGGGCGCTTGTACAGGTCCCATGATTAGTCGGGCCATGATTCGCGATCGTTACGATAGTCAACGAGGAGCACAAATGCTTTCAACCTTGATGATGATTATGGCTGTAGCTCCAATTCTAGGGCCACTACTCGGTGGTCTCTTCCTTCGTTTCTCCACTTGGAACCTGATTTTCTGGTTTATGGCGGTGGTAGGAGCCATGCTCTTTCTATCGACACGTCTTCTCCCAGAGACCTTGCCAGTCGCTGAACGAAGCCAGGCTTCCCTAACGCAAAGCTTTAAGAACTACGCCAAACTCTTGGCTTCTAAAAAATTCATGATTTATACCATGAGTGTGACCTTCTTTTATGTCGCCGTCTACGCCTTCATTACGGGTTCTTCGGACATCTATATGAATTTTTACCATGTCCCAGCAGAAGCTTATTCACTTTTATTTGGGGTCAATATTGTCGGTGTGTCCTTGATGAGTATGGTCAATCGTCAGTTGGTCAGTCGCTTTAGCCTACCGAAACTCCTAGCGATTTCTACTAGTTTAGCCTTTCTATTTACCTTGGTTCTAGCCTTTATGGGAGTGACCAATGCCCTTGGACTTTGGGGAATCGTTGTACCCATGTTTTGTTTCTTTAGTATGAACGGGATTGTTGCGGCTTGTTCCAATGCAGCAGCTCTAAATGCAGTACCGAGTGACATGGCAGGTTCTGCAGCAGCTATCCTTGGTGCCCTTCAATATGGTAGTGGAGTTATTCCATCTATTCTCTTGGCTGTTTTCGCTGACAAGACACCTGCGACTATGACTATTATTATTGCAGTAGCGATTTTCTTCTCAGCTCTTATGGGGTGGTGGGGTTACCGAGAAGATGTTGAACTTACAAAATAAGGGAGAAAAAGTGTATATTATAGATAAGTAAGCAATAGAAAGTAGGTTGTTCCTATGAAGAAAGCAGTCTATACAAAAGCTGGGCAAGTGGGTCTAGTAGAAGTAGAACGTCCACATATTGAAGCGCCGGATGATGTTATTCTCCGTATCGTTCGTACCTGTGTCTGTGGCTCTGATCTATGGAACTACCGTAATCCTGATATTGAAGTGGGGCACCAAAATAGTGGCCACGAAGCTATTGGGATCGTCGAAGAAATCGGAGAAGCTATTACAACGGTTAAGCCAGGAGACTTTGTCATTGCGCCTTTCACCCATGGTTGTGGGGAGTGTGATGCCTGTCGTGCTGGCTATGATGGGACTTGTGACCGCCATATTGGTACCAACTGGTCTGATGGGGTGCAAGCGGAGTACATGCGCTTCGAATACGCCAACTGGGCCCTTGTCAAAATCCCAGGGCAACCGTCTGATTATACAGAAGCCATGCTCAAATCCTTCTTGACGCTAGCAGATGTTATGCCGACGGGCTACCATGCGGCGCGTGTAGCAGATGTGAAGCCTGGTGACAAAGTAGTGGTCATCGGGGACGGTGCCGTTGGTCAATGTGCAGTGATCGCAGCCAAAATGCGGGGAGCATCACAAATCGTCCTTATGAGCCGTCACCAAGACCGTCAACAGATGGCCTTGGAGTCAGGTGCGACAGCAGTTGTCGCTGAGCGTGGTGAAGAAGGCATTGCCAAGGTCCGTGAAATCCTCGGAGGTGGAGCAGATGCCGCCCTTGAGTGTGTCGGTACCGCAGCAGCTGTCGATCAAGCCCTTGGGGTTCTTCACAATGGAGGACGTTTAGGTTTTGTCGGCGTGCCTCATTACAATAATCGTGCCCTTGGTTCGACCTTTGCTCAAAACATCTCGGTGGCAGGTGGAGCAGCCTCGGTTACTACTTATGACAAACAAGTTTTGTTAAAAGCGGTTCTTGATGGCGATATCAATCCGGGTCGTGTCTTTACCCATAGCTATACCCTGGACGAAATTGATCAGGCGTACAAAGACATGGATGAACGCAAGACTATTAAAGCTATGATTGTGATGGACTAGTAAAAGTCTGGTAGATAGAATCTACTAGACTTTTACTTTAATGAAAAAATTTTTTTATCTATCAGAGGATTAGACGTAAAAAATCTCAAAATATTTTTATAAAAGCGCTTGCATTTTGAAATTTATGTGGTATACTAAGTTCATGGATTGTTACTGGTCATGCAGGCAAAACCTAAACATATACAAGATAGAAACCAGTCTTTTTGCGTCTGTTTTCTGTTAGGTATCTGTTTAGGTTTTTTTGTACCCTATTTTCAAAATAGGAGACAAGCCTGTAACCAAAAAATATAAGGAGGCTCCATATGGCTAAGGATTATACAGAATTAGCTCAAGATATTGTAGCACATGTCGGTGGTAAGGAAAATATTACCAAATTGGTCCACTGTGTCACCCGTTTACGTTTTTCATTGAAAGATGAAGCAAAGGCGGATACAGATTATTTGATGAAACGCGAGGGTGTCGTCACAGTCGTGAAGGCTGGAGGACAGTACCAAGTCGTGATCGGAAATCATGTACCAGATGTGTATGATGCAGTTCTGAAAGTTGCTGGTATTGCCGGTGAAGGCAGTGTAGACGCAGACGATGATGTCGTTGAAGGCAATCTATTTGACCGCTTTATTGCACTCGTATCAGGCCTCTTCCAACCCATGCTTGGTACCTTGTCTGCAGCCGGTATGATCAAAGGTGTGGTAGCTATTATGGCAGCACTTGGGGTTCCTTCAACAGATGGGGCCTACGTCATTCTGAATGCAGCAGGAGATGGACTTTTCCAATTTCTTCCATTGATTTTGGCCCTCACAGCGGCTAAGCGCTTCAAGATGAATCAATTTACAGCTTTAGCGATTGGTTTTGCCTTGGTGTATCCAAACATCGCCGCAAGCTTTACAGCTGATAAGCCACTTTATACCTTATTTGGTGGGACTCCAATTGAATCAAAAATTTTCTCGACCTTCTTTGGAATTCCAATTATCTTCCCAACTTCAAGCTATTTGTCAACAGTTCTTCCAATCATTGCGGCAGTTTGGGCAGGTTCTAAAATTGAAAAATTCTTCAAAAAGATCATTCCAGATGTAGTCAAGGTCTTCATTGTCCCATTCTTCACTCTCTTGGTAACCGTACCATTGGCTTTCCTTGTGATTGGTCCAGTGATGTCTTGGGCTTCTGATTTAGTAGGAGCAGTCTTTACAGGAATCTATGGTTTCAATCCAGTCATTTATGGCATTATCCTCGGTGCAACATGGCAAGTTTTGGTGATGTTTGGTCTTCACTGGGGTTTGGTACCATTGGCTATTTTGGAATTACAAAAGGGTCCAGGGGTCATCTTGGTTGCTTCTATCGCGATCTGTTTTGCACAGGCAGGTGCTCTTGTTAACATCATGATGCGTACCAAGGAAGAGAAGGTTCGTCAACTATCTATTCCAGCCTTTATTTCAGCACTCTTTGGGGTGACAGAGCCTGCTATTTACGGGATCACACTTCCAATGCGTACGCCATTTATTATGACCTGTATCTCAGGTGCATTGACCGGTGCTTATTTGTCCTTCTTTGATGTCAAAATGCAAACAATGGGAGGTATGGGACTCTTTGCGATTCCGTCCTTCATTGAAGCTGGAAATGGCATGACAGTTGTTCATTTCTTGATTGCGATTGTGGCCAACTTTGCATTAGGTTTTGGTTTGACACAGCTAGTGAAGATTCCGAATTTGTTTGGAGACCCTACAGCGGTAGCACCAGCAGACGGTAATGACGAAAAGAAATTAGAAGCGACACCACAGGTCGTTTCTAGCCCAATCACAGGTGAAGTCGTTCCGCTTTCAGAAACTCCAGATGCAGTCTTTGCAAGTGGGGCTATGGGTCAAGGCGTCGCTATTGAGCCTTCTGTGGGTGAAGTGGTAGCACCAGCTGACGGAACCATTCGCTTGCTCTTCCCTACCAACCATGCAATCGGTTTAGCGACGGATGATGGAGCTGAACTACTTATCCACGTAGGAATGGATACCGTAGAGTTGGATGGCAAAGGATTTACAGCTCACGTTGTCCAAGGTTCAAAAGTGAAAAAAGGCCAATTGCTTCTTACCTTTGATATCGAAGCGATCACGGAGGCAGGATACTCAGTGGTGACACCAGTCATTGTAACCAACTCGGCTGACTATGAAGCGGTAGAAACACTGGCAAGTGGTCAAGTAGACTTAGGGCAAAATCTCCTCGAAATTCGTTAGAAATCAAGAGCGTAGGGAATTCGTTCTCTATGCTCTTTCATTGTGATATACTAGAGATAGGAAAGAACAAGGAAAAAGACATGATCATTCTTAAAATTTTCAATCACAATGTGGTGTTGTCTGAAGAAAAAGAGCAAGAAGTCATCGTCATGGGACGAGGCCTTGCCTTTGGAAAAAAAGTAGGGGAAGAACTAGACGAGTCAGCGATTGAGAAACGCTATGTCTTATCAAAAGAAAGTCATGAATTGTTTGTAGATATTCCAGTTGAACTCTTGGTGCTAGCGGATAAGGCGATTTCTTTCGCTAAGTCTAAATTAGATATTTCACTGAAGGATAAAGCTTTTTTAAGCCTCGCAGATCATATGTATGGGGTTGAGCAGCGAGTACGTGATGGCTTTTTTATGAAAAATTTTCTCATGTGGGATATCAAGCGTTTCTTTCCTAAGGAATATGAAGTCGGGCGCTATGCTCAAGAACTTCTCAGTACCTACTTAGGACAAGAGTTACCAGATGATGAAGCTGGTTTTATGGCCCTGACCTTAGTGAATAGCGAGTTGCAACAAGGGAATTCCAATGCACGTGATCTTACACAGCTCATGGAAGAAATCATGACCATTGTCAAGTATAGCTTGGAGATTCCACTGGATGAAGAGGATATCTATGTTCAACGCTTTATTACTCATCTGAAATTTTTCTGTGAGCGAGTATTGACGGATACAAGCTATCGAGAGATGGAAGATAACGACATGTTCGACATGCTCAAATGCAAATACCCAATTGCTTATGCGACGACTGAGAAAATAGCCCATCACCTCAAACAAACCAGGGATTACCAAGTGTCGGATGATGAGCAACTTTACCTGACGATTCATCTATCTCGGATACGTAAAATAAAAAAATCATAAACACACGAGGTTTATGATTTTTTTCTTGTCTAGGTTTCATCACCTGTCCAGCCACTGAAATCGTGATGAATGACGTCTTCTAAATAAAAAATATGATCTGTATAGGTAAACTTGAGGATACAACAATTGGTCATGCGAGAGGTGATGTCTACCTGCCAATAATGTTTCCAGGCTCTTGCGAAATTCGCAATGGATCCTCCATGTGACACCATGAGAATGGTTTCCCCACTTGCATTTTCCATTAGTTCTGAAATCGTCTGATTCATGCGATCTTGCAATTCCTGTTGAGATTCTCCACCATAATGAACGAAAAAGTCTTTGTATGGGAGTGCTGGATTAAGGTCTTCGCTCTCTCCTTCAAATACCCCGAAATTCCATTCCTTGAGGCCTTTGATGCGTTGATAAGGGACTTGTCCATCGGTGGCAATTTCTAACGTATCACAGGCTCGTTCTGAAGTTGAGCTAAAGGCTTGGTCAAACTGAATGCCTTTTTCTTTAAAATAATTGCCCGCAATCTGAGCTTGGTAGATTCCAAGATCTGTCAGTGGAGAATCGCACCATCCTTGGATCAGATGGCGTTTGTTAAAGAGTGTCTGTCCATGACGCATGAGATAAAGAGTTTTTGACATAAGATCCTCCTACAGTAAACCTAGTTTTTCAAAAGCATTATAAATACCGTCTTCTCGGACATCATCCGTGATCAAATCCGCCATGGCAAGGATTTCTGGTCCACCATTTCCCATCGCCACACCAATCTGACAGGCCTCTAGCATAGGAATATCGACTTTAGCATCACCAAAAGCGATGGTATCTTCACGATTGGCCCCAAGATGCTGGAGAATAACATCAACTGCATAGGCTTTATGAATATCTTTTATACCTAAGTCTCCAAAGAGAGCCTCTTCTCCACGTCCTCCCCAAGTTCCAGCTTTTAGCTCTGGGAAGGCTTCTTTAGAATCCAAATGATCCTGATAGGAGTGGAGAATGAAGCTGATTTTGTTCAAGTCATCGCGGTAGAGCTCTCCACCATAAACCAAACCATGCAAGGCATCTTCGGCCTCCATGTGTAAGACTTGATCTTCGCTAGCTCCCTTGCCCAAAGCGTAGGCGCGTAGAGTTGGTCTCGCAGCTTCTCGAAAATTCCGACTGGCAAAAAGGCCGTTATTGCTTTCCAGATAAAATTCCAACTTTCTTGCTTGCAACCAATCGACCACTCGTTTCGCTGTCTCATATGGAATCAGCTGATGCAGAAGAATCTGACCCCTGTGTTCAATGTAAGAGCCGTTTCCTCCGATCATGCCGTCAAAACCAATATTCCAAATGTCATCTGGCATTTCTGCCTTGCTTCGTCCTGTACAAACATAGACTAGATGACCATTTCTACGAGCCTCTTGAATAGCGTGTCTAGCTGAATCTGGAATGTGATTATCATAATCCACAAGGGTTCCATCTACATCTAGGAAAATAATCTTGCTCATTCGTGAACTCCTTTCCATCTTGTTTTGATTGTACACTTTAATATGCGATCTTTCTACTAGTATCCTATCTCATCATGATACTTTCCTAAGATAAGTTTTAGCTTCTTTTTTCTTCTCGATAGTGACTAGGAGTCATATAGTAGGCCTTTTTAAACTGGCGATTGAAGTTGGATAGGTTTGTAAAACCGATTTCTGATGCAATCTCAAGGATGGAGAGGCTGGAATGTTGGAGCAGCTCGGTCGCCTTGCGTAACCGGTAGGAGATGAGGTAATCCATGCAGCTAACACCCAGATTTTTCTTAAAGAAATTCATAAAATAAGTCGGACTATAATTGCAGAGCGATGCTAAGTGATCAATCGTGAGTTCTTCTTGGTAATGGGCATTGATATAGTCAATAATCGTCCGGATCTTTTCTTCACGCCGATAAGCATCACGTGTCTGCTCTTTGGAGTGAACATAGCCGTGTTTGAAGAGTAGTCCAAGAAGGGACAGGAGCTTACTTTTTAGTTCTAACTCAAAGAAATTTTCACGATTGTACCCGATTTCCATAGCTTCTATAAGAAGTTGTCGGATTTCGGTATAGCCTTGTTGATGAGGTTTGATGACACGATCAAAGTCCAACTGGCCATTGTAGAGAGGTTGGAGATAATTGATAGAGGCGTAATCTAAAGTAGAGTAACCCAATAAATCCAGGTGAAAGTTGATTGCGTCCATAAAATGATAGTTTCTACCGATTGGGTGGATGGAATGGAGGGCGTTGGGGCGGATGAGGATAATATCGCCTTTCTCGCTGTTAAAATAATCGTTATCGATATGGAACTGGGCCTGTCCTTCATGGACATAGACCACTTCCATATCAGTATGCCAATGAAAGAGAATGTCGGGCTGGCCCTCTTCCATTATCGTTCGAGTGATGGAGTAGGGAGTCAGGTCATTCTTATAAGGAATGTTCTTGTGGAGTTTACCTAAATTGAGCATCAGTTCTCCTTTTGTGAGAATAGTATCAGTAATGAATAGTTTAGTGTAAGACAGTCGTTTCTGGCTTTATTATAATATAAGCAACAACAAAAGAAAAGAGAAAGAATATGGCTAAATTTCCAACAGATTTTTTATGGGGTGGCGCGACTGCAGCCAATCAATATGAAGGTGCTTATAATGTTGATGGAAAAGGACTTTCTGTTCAGGATGTGACACCAAAAGGTGGAGTTCCAGCTAAACCTGGAGACCACAATCCTCTGATTACAGAAGAACCTACTCCTGACAACTTAAAACTTGAGGGAATTGATTTTTACCATCGCTACAAAGAAGATATCGCTCTATTTGCAGAAATGGGCTTTAAGGTTTACCGGACTTCTATTGCTTGGTCACGGATTTTCCCAAATGGGGATGAGTTGGAGCCAAACGAAGCAGGGCTACAATTCTACGATGACTTGTTTGATGAATTAGCCAAGTATGGGATCGAACCCTTGGTGACCCTTTCTCACTATGAAACCCCTCTGCACTTGGCTCGTCAGTATAACGGCTGGGTAAATCGTGATTTGATTGGGTTCTATGAACGCTACGTTCGCACGGTATTTAACCGTTACAAAGACAAGGTAAAATACTGGCTAACCTTTAATGAAATCAACTCTGTCCTGCATGCCCCTTTCATGAGTGGAGGGATTGCCACACCTGCTGAAGAGTTGTCGAAACAAGATCTGTATCAAGCAGTTCACCATGAATTGGTCGCTTCAGCCTTGGCAACGAAAGTAGGACATGAAATCAATCCTGATTTTAAGATCGGTTGTATGGTCTTGGCGATGCCAGCTTACCCAATGACACCAAATCCTAAAGATGTCCTAGCAACTCGTGAGTTCTCAAATCAAAACTATCTTTTCTCTGATATTCATGCGCGTGGGAAATACCCAGCATACATCAATCGTTACTTCCGTGAAAATGATATTGCGATCCATTTCTCTGATGGGGATGCCGAACTATTAGCAGAAAATACGGTTGACTTTATTTCCTTCTCATACTATATGAGTGTGGTGCAAGCCCACGATCCAGAAAACTATGAGTCCGGTATGGGGAATCTTCTTGGAGGAGTGAGCAACCCTTATCTAGCCAGCTCTGAATGGGGATGGCAAATCGACCCGGTTGGTCTACGCCTAGTATTGAACGATTTCTATGATCGGTATCAATTGCCACTCTTTATCGTAGAAAATGGACTTGGAGCGAAAGACGTCTTGGTAGAAGGACCAAATGGTCCAACAGTCGAAGATGACTACCGCATTGATTATCTGAAACAGCACTTGCAACAGGTAGGAGAAGCGATTGAAGATGGTGTAGAACTTTGGGGCTACACGACTTGGGGTTGTATCGACCTTGTGTCTGCATCTACTGCAGAAATGAGCAAACGTTACGGATTTATCTATGTAGACCGCAACGATGATGGATCAGGGACCCTAGCTCGGTACAAGAAAAAATCCTTTGACTGGTACAAAGAAGTAATTGCAAGTAATGGTGAGTCACTTTATGACTAATTTGCTCCTTATAAGACGACAAGTCTGAGATAATCCTCAGACTTGTTTTAAAATAATAGAAAAAGAGAAATTGGAGAAATAACATGGTTTTAACAGTCAATATTTATTACAAAGGAAAAGATGGAGCTGCGATTGCTTTTGCCAAAGAGATGATAGAAACTGGTACTGTATCTGAGATTCGAAGCAAAGAAGGGAATCTCAAATACGACTATTTTCTTCCGATTGAGAATAACGAAACGGTCCTATTGATTGACCAATGGGCCAATCAGGAAGCACTGGATCTCCACCATCAATCGGCAACCATGCAAAAGATCTTAGATCTTCGCCAGAAGTACGACTTACGAATGGAAGTAGAACGGTATATAGAAGATGAAGGAGGCATTCCAGAAGGGGATGAACAGTTCATCGCTAGAGGAAAGGATTGATCTAACAAAATTTATATTGATCAAATATTGAATAATGAAAAAAGAGGCTGGGACAAAAGTCCTAGCCTCTCAATTGTTTTTGGATTATCAAGCAAGACGCAGTGGT
>NZ_MRXX01000006.1:169589-196390 GCF_016642265.1 Streptococcus lactarius | reverse complement strand
TCGACAATCCAAAAACAAGAAGAGGCTAGGACTTTTGTCCCAGCCTCTTTTTAGTCTAGCTAGTAAACTAGATTATTTTTTCAAGTTGTAGAATGATTCCAATCCACGGTATTCAGCAACTTCACCAAGTTGATCTTCGATACGAAGCAATTGGTTGTATTTAGCGATACGGTCTGTACGTGAAAGTGAACCAGTCTTGATTTGTCCTGCGTTTGTTGCAACTGCGATGTCAGCGATTGTTGAATCTTCAGTTTCACCTGAACGGTGTGATACAACGGCAGTGTAACCAGCTTCTTTAGCCATTTCGATAGCATCGAATGTTTCAGTAAGAGTACCGATTTGGTTAACTTTGATAAGGATAGAGTTAGCACATTTTTCTTTGATACCACGTGAAAGGTAGTCAGTATTTGTTACGAAGAAGTCATCACCAACCAATTGAACTTTCTTACCAAGACGTTCAGTAAGAGCTTTCCAACCTTCCCAGTCGTTTTCATCCATACCATCTTCGATAGTGATGATAGGGTATTTGTCAACCAATCCTTCAAGGTAAGCGATTTGTTCTTCAGCAGTACGAACAGCAGCGCCTTCACCTTCGAATTTAGTGTAGTCGTATACTTTACGTTCTTTATCGTAGAATTCTGATGATGCACAGTCAAATCCGATAAATACATCTTTACCTGGAACATAACCAGCAGCTTCGATAGCAGCGATGATTGTTTCTACACCATCTTCAGTTCCTTCGAAACGAGGAGCGAAACCACCTTCGTCACCTACGGCTGTTTCAAGACCACGACCTTTAAGGATTTTCTTAAGAGCGTGGAAGATTTCAGCACCCCAACGAAGAGCTTCTTTGAATGTAGGTGCACCAGCAGGTACGATCATGAATTCTTGGAAAGCGATTGGAGCATCTGAGTGAGAACCACCGTTAACGATGTTCATCATTGGAGTTGGAAGAACTTTAGTGTTGAATCCACCAAGGTAGCTGTAAAGTGGGATTTCAAGGTAGTCAGCAGCTGCACGAGCAACGGCGATAGACACACCAAGGATAGCGTTAGCTCCCAAATTACCTTTGTTAGGAGTACCGTCAAGAGCGATCATAGCACGGTCGATAGCTTGTTGATCACGTACATCATAGCCGATGATAGCTTCAGCAATAATGTTGTTTACATTGTCAACAGCTTTTTGAGTACCAAGACCACCGTAACGAGATTTGTCACCGTCACGAAGTTCAACTGCTTCGTGTTCACCAGTAGAAGCTCCTGATGGAACCATACCACGTCCATGAGCACCTGATTCAGTATAAACTTCTACTTCAAGTGTTGGGTTACCGCGTGAGTCTAGGACTTCGCGAGCGTAAACATCAGTAATAATTGACATTTTCTACTCTCCTTATGAGTTATATTTTTTACACCTCTATCATACCTTAATTAGCTTATTTTTTCAAGAAAAAACAAGGAAATCTTTGAAATTTGAGAACTTTTTAACATAAAAACGGTTTCATCGATGGATCCAAATGGAATTTTGATCCTTTCCATTTTTTTCGTTCTCCTTCTCCTTTTCTTCCCTCCTTTATGCTATACTAAAGGTATGACAGATATCAATAAAACTATTTTAGAAAAAGCTGCTGGGCCTAGTCGACTTCATCCCGATGAGCAGCGTCGTTTTTTAGAGACTTATAGCGAGCGGGTCATCGCTTCTTGTAGTTTAGCTGACGCACGCGAGAAGGCCCTTCTCCAAAACTTTCCAACCATCCTGACGGATAGTTCTGATCATTTCCAACCTGTCTTTGTCAAGATTTCACCTTCCTTGGATGAATCCTACCAACTTCAGTATTTAAAAATGACAAAAGAACAAGGAATTGTTGCAAGTATTGTTTCGGATGATTGCAAGAACTCTCCTTTCGGCCTCATCATCCATACAGACCACCCGTCTGGAATCGATCCAACTGATATGAGACTCCAGTATTCCCAGTTATTTGAAGAGGAGAACAAAGCTCCTATAAGCAAAAAACCATCCTTATGGAAACGGCTCTTTGGCTAAAGAAAACCCAATGGAATAATCCAATCCATTGGGTTTCTTTTTACTGAATCTTTAGTAGTTGGCCAATATTACGTGCACAAGAAATTAGATTTTTTTCTGCATTTTCGAGGGCTTCAGAAACTTGGCAAGGACCTGGTACAATAGAAAAAGCAGCGCTTATATTGTGACTTGGAAAGCTAGGTAAATCATCCCCTAAGCTACCACAGATAGCAATGACCGGAATGCCGGCTGGCGTTCGTTTCGCTACGCCAACTGGAGCCTTCCCTGAAAGGGATTGCTGATCCATTCTTCCTTCACCGACTACCACTACATCAGCCCTTTGAACCTTGTGGTCAAAATCGATTAAATCGAGACTCTTTTCAATTCCAGAGGAAATGTGACCTCCTGCAAAGGCCACTAAACCTGCAGCCATCCCTCCTCCAGCACCAGCACCTGGCATTGATAAGATGCAAGGATCTACTAATTGGTAGAAGCTTTGCATGGCCTGATCAACCGCTGGAATTAAGAGAGGATTTAGACCCTTCTGACCACCAAAAATAAAGGTTGCTCCTTGCGGTCCGCATAAGGGGTTGGTCACATCCGTTAAGATTTGAAGGTCGATCTGCTTGATGCTAGCAGGGACTGCACTCGTATCTATGGAAGCTACACGGCCCAGGGAAGCCCCTACCGGACGAAGAAGGTGTCCTTCTTGATCAAAAAATTTGACCCCTAGTCCAGCTGCCATGCCCATTCCACCATCATTGGTCGCAGATCCACCGATTCCGACACAAATTGTTTGCAAACCTTGATCGACTAGGTGCAATATCAGTTCACCAATTCCACGAGTTTCTAGTTCTAGAGGATGGCGTTGATCAACTGGAATAGACCCTAACCCGACTAGTGCTGCCATCTCAAAAAAAGCCATCTGCTCTCTCCGGTAGTAGGGCATTAGGACTGGATTTCCAAAGGGTCCCGTGACGGAGACCTGCTCTTTTTTTAAGGCTAACACATCTGCCAAGGTATCCATGGTTCCTTCTCCCCCATCTCCAATAGGGAGCAGGTCGAAAGTTGCTTCCGGCAGGGATTCTTTAAAGCCTTTTTCTAGGGCTTCTGCTACTTGTTTTGCGGATAAGGATTCTTTAAACGAATCGGGTGCTAAAAGGATGTGCATTTCTTGTCCTTTCCATGTTGGTCTATGATCTTTAAAACTTGACTAAGATCTCTCTTTTCAATACGATAGGGAGCTTTTTTAGCTACAATGGGCTTTGCCATAAAGGCTATCCCAATACCCGCAGCCTCTATCATGGGAAGGTCATTGGCTCCATCTCCCATGGCGACAGTTTGGTTCAGTCTAAGATGGTACTGATTAGCCCAGGTCAGGAGTTTTTCCTTCTTTCCTTCAGGCGTAACGATCGGACCATAGACACGTCCTGTCAGGTAGCCCTGCTTTGATTCCAGACGATTGGCACAAAGCAGATCAATCTCTAAAGCAGATGCAAGTGGATCAATCAATTCATGAAAGCCACCCGATACAAGACCGACTTTGTAGCCCCTTTGATGCAATTCCTTGATGAGTTGCTCAGCACCTGGGTTCACTTTTATTTGTTTCTGTAGATCAGCGAATACCGAGGTTTCAAGTCCTTTCAGAAGGGACACCCGTTCACGCAAAGAAGATGAAAAATCTAGGTGGCCATTCATGGCTTTGGAGGTGAGACGTGCGACTTTCTCTCCTACACCAGCTTGATGCGCTAAAAGATCAATTCCTTCTTCTTGCACCAAGGTCCCATCTACATCCATGACAAGCAATCCCTTTACATCCATGATCCTCTCCAATCTTTCTCCTTTACTATACAAAAATAGGGCCCTAATTTCAAGTTTCAATAAACCATAGGACTAAAAAAACGACCTCTAATGAAGTCGTTTTCAGTACTTAGAAGCGAATTTGTTCGCGTGTTTTTTCGTAAGATGTGACAAAACGTTCTGTTACACCCATTTCAACCATTTCCAAAGCATCTGAGATCACTTTGAAAGAGGCACTATAATCATATTCATGTTCAAAAATATAAAGTGCTTGGTCGAAGGCTGCTTGTACATGATCATCAAATGAACGGTAGCGGTTAGAGTATTGCAACAATTGCTCTGTCAAGGTAGCATTTTGAACAATACGATAAGCGGCTTCTTCCAATTCATTCATGTCATTGGTCAAGATTTCCAACATGCGGTTTGAATTTTCAATGTTGACTTTATCAGCTTCCAATTCTGCTACCAAGGCTTCGGTATTATTGCTTGCTGTAAAGAAAATTTCAAGGAATTCTTGCGGGATACCTGGCAGATTGCGCTTGTCCATGTATCGTTTGATCGCATGCAAACGGTTGGCATAAATATTAACCTTTTGACGTGCATTGGCATCGTCTTTTTCGATTTTTGAAAGGGAATCGCTCAAGCTAATTTGTTCATCTTCGATCTCTTTCAAACGATCTTCAATTGCTTCTAACTCTTCTTCTAAGATAGAGTAGGCCTTTTGTGTTTCAGATGAATCACTAACCGCATCTTCGACAACACCTTCTTGGGCAGCCAACTCAGCTTCTAAATCTTTCAATTGACGACTGAACGTATCATTGATTTCAAAAGCTTTTTCAAGGCATTCTACCTCAGAGGCAAGATTGCTATTGTTCTCTTTTGCGTGTTTTAAATAGCCTGGCAATTGCTTAACTAATTTGTGCACAACTTTTTGCGACTCAATTTCACGTGTAAAGATGCTATACAAGGCATCAATCTCTTCTTGGATTTGCTCATTTTCATAAATGGCATTGTCCAATTCAAGCGCAGAGACATTTGACATATTGTTCTTCAAGGAAGAATGCAATTGTTGGAAGCGAGATTCGATATCTGTTTCTGTGAAATGATAACCAGATTCTAACAGCTTGCGGTGACCACTTTCCAAATCATCCAACTGGTCTGGAAGTTCGGATTGAAGAGCTGTTACAATTTCAGGAACACGCTCAACAATATGAGACAACGCCACGATATGGTTCTCAGCTGTATCCAAAATTTCTGCCGCTTCAACTGGATCTCCTGATGAATTCAAGGTCACAAATTGAGAGAACTCAGATTGGATGTTACTGATTTGTTTTTCGATCTCAGGAAGGGCACTTCCATAGCGCTCAACATCTGAAGCCACATCGTTTTGAAGGTTTTCAAACAAATCCAAAGCGTGAACCACGCGCCCACTATTTTTTTGTTCTTGCTCTTCAAGATCTGATAGGGCTTGGCGAATGGCTTTGATGTCTTCATCGATCAATTGGATTTGGCTTTCGATATTGTCAATCGCTTGTTTGGCCTTCAAGAAACGGAAAGAATTGTTAAATCCTTCTGCTTCGAAGAGATTGTTCTCAATATCTGCAAATGAATTTAAGGATAAATCTACCCATTTTTGATTCCATTCGCGAAATGCAACTTGACTTTGACCAATCAAATGCATGTTTTTTACAGCCTCTACTTCATCGTTGACTGGAAGGTTGTATAACTTTTCTTTTCGTTCTTCCAGTGCTGCCAGTAAGGCTTCATTTCGTTTTCTCAAAATTACTGCGACGACATATCCGACAATCAAGATAAGGGCAACAATAATGATGAGAATAATTAGTCCACTAGACATATAAAAAACTCCTTCATCGTATTACTTGAATGTAATCCTTGTCATTATACCATAAAATATCCATAAATGGTGAAATATCGTTGAATTTTATACATCAAGTGTACTATATTCAGCGTTTTCTTCGATAAATTCACGGCGAGGTTCCACTCGATCTCCCATTAACATATCAAAAATCCTATCGGCTTCTGCCGCGTCATCTACAGATACACGCGCCATCAAGCGGTGCTCAGGATTCATGGTTGTTTCCCATAATTGATGGTCATCCATTTCACCCAGACCTTTGTAGCGTTGGATTGTTGGTTTTGAACGACCTTCTGAATATCGTTCTAAAGCTGCTGTCAATTGAGCTTCTTGGTTGGTACCAGGTTGGATATACTCTTTGATTTCACTTCCAACTTTGACGCCATAGATCGGTGGTTGAGCGATATAGACATAACCAGCTTCTAGAACTGGTTTCATATAGCGATAAATGAGGGTTAAGAGAAGGGTTCGAATGTGGGCCCCATCTACATCGGCATCCGTCATCAACACCAACTTATGGTAACGAGCCTTTGTCACATCAAATTCGGCACCGAAACCAGTTCCCATAGCAGTAAATAAGCTACGAATTTCTTCATTGGCAAGAATCTTGTCCATACTTGCTTTTTCAACGTTCAAGATTTTCCCGCGAATAGGAAGGATCGCTTGGAATTCCCGATTACGCCCTGATTTAGCAGATCCTCCTGCTGAATCCCCTTCGACGATAAAGAGTTCTGTTTCTTGCGGATTGTTTGACGAACAGTCTGCCAATTTACCAGGCAGATTGGAAATTTCAAGGCCTGATTTCTTACGGGTCACTTCCCGTGCACGCTTGGCCGCTACGCGAGCTTTGGCAGCCAAAATCCCTTTTTCAACAATTTTCTTTGCAATTTGTGGATTTTCCAAAAGGAAATCAGAGAAAGCATCGCTAAAGAGGCGATTCGTGATTTTTACGACCTCAGAATTCCCGAGCTTGGTCTTGGTTTGCCCTTCAAACTGTGGATTTGGATGTTTTACTGAGATAACAGCTGTCAACCCTTCCCGAACATCCTCACCTGTCAGGTTGTCTTCATTTTCTTTTAGAAGTTTATTTTTCTTAGCATAATCATTGATGACACGCGTCAAAGCTGTACGGAAGCCTTGCTCATGGGTTCCACCTTCATGCGTATGGATGTTATTGGCAAAACTCATGACGGTTTCGTGGTAGTCTGTTGTATATTGCATGGCTACTTCAACGGTGATGTCATCCATTTCACCGTCTGTGTAGATCGGTGTTTCAAAAATGACATCTTTATTTTCGTTGATGTATTCCACATAACTTGCAATCCCACCTTCATAGTGGTAATGCTTTTCTTGGTTCATTCCCTCACGCTTGTCGGTCAAGGAAATACGCAAGCCTCGGTTCAAGAAGGCTAATTCTTGAATCCGTTTGTTCAATGTATCAAAATCATACACTGTTGTTTCTGTAAAGATTTCAGGATCTGGTACAAAGTGAACAGTGGTTCCTGTCCGATCTGCCTCCCCGATAATTTTCAAATCATCAACCACATGCCCACGTTGGTATTCTTGATAATAGATATTTCCATTTTTATAGACACGCACATCCAGCGAGGTCGAAAGGGCGTTGACAACAGATGATCCTACCCCGTGAAGACCACCAGAAACCTTGTAGCCACCTCCGCCGAATTTTCCTCCGGCGTGAAGGACTGTAAAGACGGTTTCAACGGCCGGACGGCCTGTCTTTTTCTGAATGTCTACAGGGATCCCACGTCCATCATCGACAACGGTAATGGAATTATCCGGTTCAATGAATACTTCAATATGGCTGGCAAAACCGGCCAAGGCTTCATCGATCGAGTTATCAACGATTTCCCAAACCAAGTGATGAAGACCCTCTTTTGAGGTTGAGCCAATATACATACCTGGACGCATCCGAACCGCTTCAAGACCTTCTAAGACCTGAATTTGACTCGCATCATATTCTTGCGCTTGCATTTCTTGCTGTTTATCCTCTGTCATAATTTCCCTTTTCTAGTCAAAAATAAACTGGTGGAGAGCTTGCATGGAATCAAATAAATAAGTAGCGAGCCCAGCTGCCTTTCCGGCTTCAATATCGATCGGACGATCTCCGATCACCAGACCATTTTGAATCTGGTACTTTCCCTTCAAATACAACATAGATGCTGGATCCGGCTTACGAGGAAAGCCCTCGTCTGCTGTTACAATCTCTGTAAAGAAGGATGCAATGCCCGTCTGATCCAGAAGTGTCAAAACTTGGCGATCGCGATGGGACACCAAAAAATGACGGCCCCCATGTGATTGAATTTCTTGAAGCAACTCTTTTGCGCCTTCAAACAAAATTGGATTCTGCAGCCCCAAGGCTTCTTTTTTCTTGTATTCCGTTCGAAAATTCGGAATGTGGAGCGCATAGGTCTCAATCGCATTCTGAGTTGAAACTTTTAATGCTGCATAAACAGAATCATGATCAGCTCGAATCTGAAAGTCCTTTAAGGTAGCCACAAAGGCATTTGTGGACGTTTCGTAATTATCCAAGAGCGTTCCGCCAAGATCCCATATATAATCACGATAATTCATAATCTTAATTATACCACAAATGTACAAAAAAAATAAGCTAAAACCCTCATTTAGGAGGGATTTTAGCCATTTTCTTTCGTATGTTATCAGTAGCATCACAGCTGATCTACTGACTGAATGAAAGCGCTACGAATCTTGACCTATTTTCATTCAAGAAAAGGAACTCTTACTTGTCTCCAAAGACGTCTTGATAGAGCATGCCCTCGCGCAGACCTTGGGCATCTCCACCAAGATGGTCCACCAAGGCGTAGGCCAAGGCTAAGGCTGTTGAAGGACCGCGACTAGTCAGAAGATTACCGTCTTTCACCACGGTCTCTTTGAGATAGTGACCCTCTTGAATCTCTTGTTCGAAACCATCGTAGCAGGTATAGTTTTTTCCTTTTAGCAAGCCTGCACGTGCCAATACAATAGGAGCTGCGCAGATGGCAGAGATAGTTTTCCCGTTGTTCCTTTCTGCTTGGAGAGCTACAATCAACTCTTCATGATCCCGCAAATTGGCTGCGCCTGGCATCCCACCTGGTAAAAAGATGGCATCATAATCGGACAAATCCCCATTCCAGAGACGATCGACTTCCACTGTGATCTGATGAGACCCCGTGACACTTTCCTCAAAGCCAATGGTATCGCAATCAATTCCTGCGCGTCTGAGAACATCCACAATGGTTAAGGCTTCAATTTCTTCAAAACCATTTGCTAGAATAGCGGCTACTTTTTTCATGTTCATACCTTCTTTCTATTGCGCCTTTTTCAAGACGACTTTTTTACGAACCGGAGCTGGAGGATCGACTTTCTTCTTTTTCACACTTTGATTGTGAATCGAAAGGACCAGTCCAATACCGATCAAATTACTGATAATAGCAGATCCCCCCTGTGAAACAAAAGGAAGCGGAATCCCTGTCAATGGCAAAATACCTGTCACTGCACCGATATTTTCAAAAATATGGAAAACCAGCATCATGATAAACCCAATGGAAATATACGTATAAAATTGGTTATTAGACTGGAGAGTAATCTTTAAAATTCGGTAAATCAGACAGACATACAAGATCAAAAATACAAGAGAGCCAGCAAAGCCAAAGTCTTCCCCTAAAACGGTGAAAATCATGTCGCTCTCCCTGACGGGCACTAATAAATTTGAAACATTGAAACCTTGTCCAAAGAGGCCTCCACTGGCAATGGCCAATTGACCCTGAGCTTGTTGGTAAGTTGTGGTTTGTGCATAATCAAATGGATTTAACCAGGCTAAAATCCGGTTCATTTGGTAGGTCGGCATGCCCAATTGTTGATGAAGAAAGGCTCTACCACCTTCTGATAAAAAGAGAAAGAGAAAGCCTGCAACGCCACCTACAAGAACAAAGACAACTGGTAGAATGATTTTCCAAGAAACTCCTGAAACCAAGACCAGACCTGCAAAAATAGCCATGAAAACGAGGGCAGTTCCTAAATCTTGTTGGAGGGCTAATAAGACAAAGACGGGAATCGTATAGATCGTTAACTCAAGGATCAAAAACCAGTCTTGGCGCAACAAACGTTCACGCCCCTTATTTCGTTGTAAAAATTGGACGATGGAGCGAGACAACATCAGAATAAAAGGAATTTTCATAAATTCCGATGGCTGAAACAGGGTGATATTCCCGTAAGCCACCCAGTTTTTTGCCCCTGTAGAGGCTACCAGACTTGGATTGTAAAAGATCAAGGGAAGTACCATTAAGGCTAGTCCAAGTACATATAGAAAAGGGGTGATTTGCCAAAGAAATTTGGTGTTAAAGATTGTTACGATCAGACAGATGAAACAGCCCATGCCAATCCAGGCTAATTGTTGGCCTAAAAAGGACCAGACCATCTGAGGGTAATCATGAGAAACGGCAACATAAACCGATAAAATCCCAATGAGCAGCAGGGCAGACACGATTCCTACTATTGGGAAATCAAATTGCACATCAAAGAAATGCTTTTGCTTCATTCACGTTCCTTTCTATGATGATTTAATGACGGATTCATTAATAGAGTAACATTTGCAGAATTAAACTAGAACCTGCTACGCAGAACCAGGCAATCAAGCCCACCAATAGTGGGGCTGATCCAGCTGAACGAAATTGTTTCCAGGAAACTTTACTTCCAATACCAACCAAGGCCATCGCCATAAAGAGTTGAGAAATTTCCTTGAGATAAGGAATGACAACTTTTGGAACTAGCCCAATCGAAGAAAGGAGAGAAGCGACAATAAACCAAATGATGAACCAAGGAACAATTTTTTTCAATATCCCTTTTTTGCTTCCTTGTTGTTTTGTTCGATACAATTTCAAACCGATTAATCCAAGACAAACCGGCACGATCATGAGAGCCCGTGTTAATTTTACGATCGTCGCCATTTCACCCGCTGCTTTACTGTATGAAAAAGCTGCAGCTACAACTGATGACGTATCATTAATGGCCGTTCCTGACCAGAGTCCAAAATGGAAATTAGACATATGCCATATATGCCCCAAAACAGGGAAGATAAAGACTGCTAAGATATTGAAGAAGAAAATCGTTGACATTGAAAGGGCAATTTCTTCTTCATCTGCTTCGATGATCGGAGCTGCAGCAGCAATGGCTGATCCGCCACAAATGGCTGTACCAAAGCCAATGAGGGTCCGTAGATGGGACTTGAGATGAAAGACCTTCCCAAAAATGATGGCCGCAAGAAAGGCTACTGTAATCGTTGGTAAGCTAATTTTTAAAGATGAGAGACCAGTAGAGGCTACGGTTTCAATGGGCAAGCTAAATCCCATGAAAATAATCGAATACTGCAACAATTTCTTTCCAGACCAATTCAATCCTGGTCGAGAAATCTCAGGTAAGTCAATCAATTCATTGAGTAAAATTCCTAAAATCAAGGCAAAGACACTTGATCCAATGATGGGAAACAAAGTCCCTAAAAACATAGCACAAAGAGCAAATCCTAAAGCTATCGCAATTCCTAAACTTTTTGTTTTCATTTTTCTCGATTCCTTTCAAAAAAGTGCTGGGCTTGATCCACTAGCTGGCTCTTCAAAGTTGTCTGAAGAGGCAAGACCTGTTTCAGCCCATCTAAAATTTGTTTTCCATATCGTTTGGTGAGGACACGCTGATCCAATAAGAGCACTAAAGATTCCTGCTCATCTGAACGACTGGTCCTTCCGATTGCCTGCTTTAATCGCAAAATAGCTACTGGTAAACTATAGTCATAAAATGGGTTCTTTCCCTGATCTCTTAGTTGGGCGTTAACTTTTTGCACCATGAACTCTTTGGGATTGTCAAAGGGAAGGCGCGTGATGATTTGAATCACTTCGTTCTGGTGGGAGAAATCGACTCCTTCCCAAAAGCTTCCAGTTCCCAACAAAATCGAACTCTCTCCACGATCAAACCGCCGTTTTATATTGGCAGCATCCCCATTTCGGTACTGGGCTAAATGAGGAACCTTTAGGGCATTTGAAGTCTCCAGCAGCAATTCTTTTGAAGTAAATAAAAGAAAGATTGATTTTCCAAGAGGAAGCAAGTCTTCAACAAGTTGGCTGAGTTCAAGCGCATATTCTGATGCAGACAAGGAAACAACGTCTGCAAAATCAATCGGTAGCAACAGCTCCTGATGTTGTTTCCGTTCTGATGGAACCTGGTACATTTGCTGGTCCCTATACCCTAATAAAGAAGGAAGATCAACCTTTCGACTAATGCCGATCGTTGCCGATACGAAGAAGACCGGTACATCCTCTGTCAGAAAGTCCTGAAACGAAAGGAGTCCTTCCACTCCTGCATGGAGATGCATGATGTGATGGTCCTCAAAAGTTTCCTTATCTATCCAATAACTCTGGTAACGTTCAGCAAAGAGTTCCTTTAAATTTTCTAAGGATTCATTCGCTAATTCCCGCACATCCTGTCGCATCTTCTCTACGGTTTGCTCAGATAAAACTGCTCGTTTTCCTTGCGCTACTTCTTTGCTACAAGCATTCAACTCAAACTGGATACTTTCTAGCAGGCGCCTTTGCAAGAGATCTTTTTCCTGATCGAGACAATGCTGGATATCCAGAAAAAGAGAGGTTAAGGACAGTTCTTTCTGCGAAAATTGCTCCAGTGCAAAGAACAGTTTCTGCGCTTCATCCACCACTAGAACTGCATCTTCCAGTAAACTCTGATCATCTTCTAAACGGGTTAAGAGATAAGCGTGGTTGGTGAGAATGACCCGACTTGTTTTCACTTTTTCCTGACCCAAACGCCAAAAATCTTCCTGATAAAAGAGTGAACGTTTGGACAATTGCCCATCATGGCAAATCTCCGCCACAAAATGGGTATGGCGATAGAGTTGTCCAACCTCACTCAACTCCCCTGTCTCTGTCATAGTTAGCCAGACCAAAAGCTGCATCTTAAAACGCTGCACCATCCGATTGTCGGATTCTCTGTGGAGGGTCTCATAAAATTTATCCAATTGTAGATATTCTTTAGGACTTTTTAAACTATGAAAAGAAACCTGAAACAGATCTTGAATTGCTTGGGCTTCCTTCTTCATTAGTTGGTCCTGAAGGATTTTAGTCGGAACACTGACAAGGATGCGCTTCGAGGTTCTCACAAGAAGTGTTAAGAGATAAGCATAGGTCTTTCCAATCCCTGTCGGCGCTTCAATAAAGCTTGGAGAACCATGCTTCAAGCCTTCCTCTATGTAGGATGCAAACTGCTTTTGCTCAGGATAAGCTTCCATTCCTAGCAACTGCATATTGAGGTCAAACTGTTCTGATAAATGACGACTTTCTAAGGGCCGGCGCTGTTTTTTTACATATAAGCCATGGACTTCTTTAAGTGAGGGGGGCAAAAAGGCTGAACTCTCTTCATAGGCATCTTCGATCAACAAACGTGACTCATAAATCAAACAATCCGCCATTGAAAGAAGTTCCTCAAGCAAGCCTCTTGGTAAGCCCGCAATTTTTTCTCTCAATTTCAAGAGCAACTGGGCTGTAGCAGTCGCATCCGCCAGCGCCGAATGGGCGTGGTGCAGCTCAATTCCTAGTTCAAAAGCCAGTGCTCCTAAATTATAACGCTCAAAGGTAGGATAGAAAATTTGAGACAATTCAACCGTATCAATTCTCGGAGTTGTCAGTTCAAACCCTTCCCAAAAAAGAGCTTCTGCCAATAAATTCGCATCAAACCGAACATTGTGGGCCACAAAAACGGCATCGTTTATCAATTCAAAAATCTCTTTTGCCACCTGTGAAAATTCTGGAGCTTTTCGCAAGCGCGCATCTGTCAGGCCAGTCAATTGTTTGATATGTTCATCCAGACGCTCATGAGGATTGACGTCCGTCTCATAGGACTGAGTGATCTCCCCATTCTCGACGATGACAATCCCAACCTGAATGATTTTTGCATTGCTTCCAGCACTGGTTGCTTCCAGATCCACAATGGCATATTTTCGTATCTGTCTTGTCATAGTACTTAAAATTATACCACGTTTCAGCAAGCTCCGCATATTTTTTTATGAGGAAATAAGAACTTCTATCTCCTTATTTTCCTCTTAATTTGATACACTATACTAGAAAGGAGTTCCTATGAAAATTTATCGCACTGTCAATCCAGTAGCCTACGAAAACACCTACTACCTTGAAAACGACCATTCTCTCATCCTTGTCGACCCAGGAAGTGACTGGCCAAGTATCCAAAGAAAAATTGAGCAAATTGGAAAACCCATCGCTGCTATTCTCTTGACCCATACCCATTACGATCATATCATGAGTCTTGAAAACGTCCGTCAGCACTACCATTTTCCTCCGGTCTATGTCCACCAGGCTGAAGCTAGCTGGTTATCTTCTCCTATTGATAATTTATCTGGATTGGATCGCCATGCAGATTTGGAAGATGTTATTTGTAAAGATGCCGAGTTTCTTTACAACATTCGAAGCAACTATCACTTGGCTGATTTCCACTTTTATGTTCTTGAGACACCAGGACACTCAGCAGGGGGTGTCTCCATTGTTTTCCCTGAAGACCACTTCGTTTTATCTGGTGATGCGCTCTTTCGGGAAACGATCGGACGGACAGATCTACCCACTGGAAATACCGACCAACTTCTTACCAGCATCAAAGAAGAGCTCTTTACCCTCCCATCCTCATACTCAGTCTATCCAGGCCATGGATCCGAAACCTCTATCGGACATGAAAAAATGTTCAACCCCTTCTTTAGACAGCCCTAAAGACGGACATCCTATTGCAACTTCCGATTCCAAGATTAAAATAGAATTTAGAACAAACAAAAAAGCAAGCGAACTTGCTTTGGAATGTAGACTAACTTTTTTAACGTAGAATAAGTTAAGCAATTCTGCAAAGAAATAAAGTAAGTTCTAATTTTTAAAATGAATCAAGAAAATACCAAAACTTTCCACCGTGAGAAAAGTACCTGAAACAATAAAGTTTCAGGTACTCGGAATTATTGAGACCTCAGGCTCAATAATTAGTCATGGAACTTCATAGAAGTTCGCTGACGTCCGTACTCACCTAAGGAAAGTTTTTAATATGATTTTGTCTTCAATTTGAAGCAAGCGAACTTGCTTTTTTTTGCTAGATTTTCAGGAAGCGTCTCATAGAGATCGAAGAACCGATCGCCCCGATCAAAATTCCCAATCCAAACAAACCACCAACCATAGTAGGAATTAAGAGATGAGGACTGTAAAGAAATAAATTTTGATCCGCCAAGTTATTGCTCATAGAAGTATAAACGAGGTTGTAAACATAGAAGACCAAGATTGAAGGAACCAAGGCTCCCAAAAGACCAATCCAAGCACCTTCTAAGAGGAATGGAGCACGAATATAGCCGTTTTTAGCACCAACCAGTCGCATAATTTTAATCTCGCGACTACGTGAAATAATGGTAATCCGAATGGTATTTGAAATCAAGAAAACAGCAATGAAGATCAACAAACCAACACCGATTAATCCCCAGTTCCGAATGAAGGTTCCAAGTGCGAACAAGCGTTGAGTATCGACCCCACCATCCTTCACTTCAGAAACTCCTTCAATTTTTTTAGCATCTGCTGAAACCTGTTTGACATATTTAGGGGCAGTTGCCTCTACATAATAGGCATCATACAAAGGATTGGCATCACCATCAAAAATTTTCCAGTTATTCCCAGCTGTTTTGATCAATTTGTTATACTGATCTTCCTTACTAGAAAAATCCGCCTTATCAACATGTTTCATAGCTGTCAGAGCATCGTAGACCTTATGGTAGTTTTCATTGCTAACCATCTGACCATCTTTTTCGATTTGCTCACTCTGATCTTGAATATCTTTGCGCATGTATACTACAACCCGCACACTATTTTGAATATCATCTGAAAGCTTGATCGTATTAGCAATAACAGAGGCAAAGATGGCAACTAAGCTAAGCGTAATCATAACCGAGCTGACCGCTGCGATCGTCATCCAGCCATTTCGTTTCAAGCTTTTAAGCGATTCGATTAAGTGTCGGAAAAATCTTCTAATCATCGTATCCGTACTCTCCTTCCGCTTCATCACGCACTACACGACCATTTTCAATCGCAATAACCCGGTGTCGTAAGGTATTTACAATCAGGCTATTGTGGGTTGCCATCAATACTGTAGTCCCTTGCAGATTGATTCGCTCCAAAAGGTTCATGATTTCCCAAGAATTATCTGGGTCCAAGTTTCCTGTTGGCTCGTCCGCAATCAAAACCTTAGGATTGTTTACGATGGCTCGTGCAATGGCAATCCGTTGTTGTTCCCCACCTGACAATTCATTCGGGAATGAACGAACCTTGTGTTTCAACCCAACCAGATCCAAGACTTCCATCACACGTTTTTTAATGTTCCGGCGACGTTCACCGATAACTTGCATCGCATAAGCAATATTTTCATAAACGGTCTTCTTTGGAAGCAATTTATAGTCTTGGAAAACCACACCTACATTGCGTCGCAACATCGGAACATCACGTTTTTTGATTTTATCTAAATCAAAACCTGCTACTTTCAATTTTCCTTTATCATGTTTTACTTCACGGTATAAAAGTCGAATAAAGGTCGACTTCCCAGCTCCAGAAGGACCTACAATATAGGCAAATTCTCCTGGTTCAATTTGGACAGATACCCCACGAAGGGCTGTTGTCCCGTTGTCATATTTTTTGACAACATCATTCATTTCAATCATTGACATGTAATGAAATTCCTTTCATTCGTTTTTGGGTCATCCCCTATAGCTTATTGGAGACGCCATTTGAGGTAGGCATCGATAAAACCATCGATATCTCCATCCATCACCTTATCTACTTGAGCAACTTCATAGTTTGTTCGGTGATCCTTGACCATGGTGTAAGGGGTAAAGACATAAGAGCGGATTTGACTGCCCCAGGTGATTTCTTTTTTATCCCCTTTTAGAGAATCCACTTCTGCTGCTTTTTTCTCTTGCTCCAATTGGTAGAGTTTAGCTTGCAACATCTTCATAGCTCGATCACGGTTCCCATATTGGGTCCGATCCACTGTTGAAGCCACGACAATTCCTGTAGGAATGTGGGTCAAACGCACCCCTGTAGAGACCTTGTTGACGTTTTGTCCACCAGCACCACCAGAGCGGAAAGTGTCCATCTTAATATCGTCGTCCCGAATCTCAACTTCAATCGTATCATCCAATTCTGGCATGACTTCAACAGAAGTGAAGGAAGTATGACGCCGTTTAGCAGAGTCAAATGGCGAGATGCGAACCAAGCGATGGACGCCCATCTCAGATTTGAGAAGACCATAGGCATGAGGCCCTTCAAAGGATAAGGTCACCGATTTAATTCCAGCCTCATCTCCAGCCTGGTAATCCAAGACTTCAACCTTGAAACCGTGAGCATTTCCAAAGCGCGTATACATCCGAAGAAGCATGTCGCCCCAGTCCTGAGCTTCGGTTCCTCCTGAACCCGGATGGATTTCTAAAATGGCATTATTATTGTCATAAGGCTCAGACAACAACAAGGTCATCTCATAGCTGGTCATCCGTTTGTCCAACTCATCCAACTTTTCGATCAACTCATCCTTGACCGAATCATCTTCAGCCAAAAAGTCTAGTAAAATTTCTGACTCATCAAATAGATCTTGCATCTGATGGAAATTTTCATAGGTTTGCTTGAGTTCATTTAATTCCTGAGATGTCTTTTGCGCCGCAATATTATCATCCCAAAAATCAGGTTCTGTCATTTTATTTTCTAAAATGGCAATGTCTTCTTCCAATGCCTCTAAGTCAAAGAGACCCCCTGAAAGAAGCTAATTTTTCACGATTTGCGTCAATTTTTTGACGAATTTCTGAAATGTCCATATGTACCTCTTTCTATGTATCTGGTCTATTATACCATAATCTTTACCATTTTCCCAACTTCGGATATTGATTCTGCTGGTTTTACCTATACAAACCCCGTTTATTTTAAGTGTTTTTTCATTCATTTGTAACCTAATTGTTAGAAAAAAAGATCCTCTTATGCTAGACTAGTAGCATGACAAGAGTAGCTTTTATGTCCGATTTACATATTGATTCCAACGACTTCGGAAAAGATGAAGTAAAAACCCTTCTCACTCTCATGGAGCAGAAAAAAATTCAACACCTCCATATTGCAGGAGATATTGCGAATGGTTATGAAAAGAGATCTCAAGAATTTTTAGCCCAACTCCAATGTCAGCTCCCCGTAACCTTTAGTTTGGGAAATCATGATATGCTGGGCCTATCAGAAGAAGCCATCAAACCATTTGAATTTCAGAAAATTTCCTTTTCCAAACATACTCTTCTCGCCTTTTCGGGTTGGTATGACTACAGCTTTGTTCCCTCCATCTCTCACCAAAAACATCTCCAAACCAAGAATCTGTTTTGGTTTGATAGACGCCTCAAACGAACAGGGTCTGATCCAGAAATCACCAAAAAGCTTTTACAGGAGCTTGAACAAGAACTACAGAAAATAAAGCAACCCCTTGTCATCGCCATGCACTTTGTTCCTCATAGTCAGTTTCTCCTGCGCCACCCTTATTTTGAACGCTTCAATGCGTTTCTAGGGAGCCAAGACTTTCATGAACTTTTTAGACAATTTCCTGTTAGAGAGGTGATTTTTGGCCATAGCCACCACCGAATACCAGCGACAACGATTGACACGATCACCTATCATGCCAGACCTTTAGGTTATATCCGAGAATGGGATCTTTGTAAACAATTCTTTGATGTTTTTCCAGAATTTGATTTTCCAAAACGCTATGATCCCTACAAGCGCTATCGAAAAATAAAAAATCTCCCCGAATTTCAAGCCTACAAGAAAAAACAACTCGCTCATGAATTCTCACAAGCCATGACGATTCTTGAACTATAATAAAAAAATTGGTCCCAGAGGAACCAATTTTTTATTACTCTTCTGTACCTAAGAGTTGTTTCGCAACAAAGGCTGCTAGGACTCCTCCGACAATTGGAGCAAGGATAAAGATCCAAAGTTGTTGAAGGGCTGCACCACCTACAAAGAGGGCAGGCGCCAAACTACGAGCTGGGTTAACAGAAAGACCTGTAATGTTCAAACCAACAAGAATGATCAGGGTCAAGCTCAAACCAATCACAAGCCCAGCGATTTTTCCATTTCCCTTAGAATCTGATGTCACGGTCATAATGACCAAGATAAAGATAAAGGAGGCAATCACTTCAAACAAGAATCCTCCAAATGGAGTCACACCCTTAGCCAAGGCATTTTCACCAAGACTAGCTGTTGACATACCTGAATTGGACAATAGGAAGAATACTATAGCAGATGCAAGAACAGCTCCCACAACTTGCGCTGCAATATAATTAACCAAGTCCTTTGAAGACAAGCGTTTGTTGACAAACATGGCAATCGAAACAGCTGGGTTCAAGTGGGCGCCAGAAACAGTTCCAATTGAGTATGCTGCTGCAACAATGGACAAACCGAATGCCAAGGCAATTCCTAAATGTCCAAGACCTTCTGTCCCATTTCCAAAAACAACTGCGCCAGTCCCGATAAAGACAAGCATAAATGTGCCGATTACTTCAGCAAAAAACTTTTTCATAATATAGTTTCCTTTCTTCAAACTGTTGATTAGTTTACCAAAAATCTACACTTACCTCAAGAAATTTGCCCGAACATTTCTGCTAGCAAAAAAGCCATCCGAAGATGACTTTCTCAATGCTTAAATCGCATTTTTATCTTTTCCAAGTGCGCGCTGAATAGCTTTCACAATCTCGACAAGGACAACAATCAAGAAGGATCCTGTTAAAACAGCTAACCATTGGGTCAAACTCAAATGAGAGACATGGAAGAGTTTATTAAATCCAGGAACAACAATCGTTGCCATTAAAAGAACGAATGCGAGTGGAATGGACCAGTTAAAGGTTTTGTTCTTGAAGAGACCCACTTTAAAGATGGATTGGTAAACCGACTTGACGTTAAAGGCATGGAGCAATTGGATCAAACCAAGAGTGGCAAAGGCCATGGTCAGTGCATCCGCATGGATTTCCGCACGAATAGCGTGTTCTGGCCATAACAAGGCCCAACCATAAACACCAAGAACGAGTAAAGTTTGGAAGACACCTTGATACAAAATGGCACCGAAGACACCACCATCAAAGAAATTAGATTTACGTCCACGAGGTTTATGGGTCATAACGCCTGGCTCAGCTGGCTCAACACCAAGAGCAATGGCTGGAAGCGTATCTGTTACCAAGTTAATCCAGAGAAGATGCACTGGTTGCAATACATCCCAACCAAAGAGAGTCGCAAAGAAGATGGTGAAGACCTCAGCCATATTAGCAGACAAGAGGTATTGGATGGATTTTTGGATATTGGAGAAGACCTTACGTCCTTCTTCAACCGCTACGATAATGGTTGCGAAGTTGTCATCAGCAAGGACCATATCAGAAGCACCCTTAGAAACCTCTGTACCTGTAATCCCCATACCGATACCGATGTCAGCTGTCTTAAGTGATGGCGCATCGTTGACTCCATCACCTGTCATGGCAACAACCTTACCTTCTTTTTGCCATGCTTTCACGATCCGAACCTTGTGCTCAGGAGATACACGTGCGTAGACAGAGTATTGTTTGAAGACTTTTTGGAATTCTTCATCCGTGAGTTCATTCAACTCAGCACCCGTGAAGACATGGTCTTCTGTGTCATTTGGATCGATGATTCCAAGACGTTTAGCAATAGCTTCTGCTGTATCTTGGTGGTCACCTGTGATCATGATTGGACGAATACCCGCTTCCTTAGCGACACGAACAGCTTCTGCAGCTTCTGGACGCTCAGGGTCAATCATACCGACCAAACCAGAGAAGATAAGGTCAGACTCAACAATTTCAGATTCCAAGGTTGGGATTTCCTTGCTTGTCTTATAAGCCATCATCAAGACACGAAGGGCTTGTTTGGCCAAGTCTTTGTTGGTAGCAAGGATAGCTTTCTTGTCTTCTTCCGTGATAGGGCGAACTTCCCCATTGACTTCGATACGAGTCACGCGCTTGAGCAATTGATCAGGCGCACCCTTGACAGCGATAAAGTAAGAGCAGTCTGCTTCCTTATGAATGGTAGACATGAGCTTACGGTCTGAGTCAAATGGCAATTCAGCCACACGTGGCTCATCCTTTAAGACTTCACGGACATCAAAGTTGTGATCCAAGCCAAACTGTACCAAAGCAGTTTCCGTTGGATCCCCAATTAACTTACCAGATGGGTCCACCTTGGTATCATTGGCAAAGTTCATGATACGGAGCGTATTGTTGCTTGCAGCGATTTCAGCTGCCGAGCTTTGCAATTGACCGTTGGTATAGACTTTTTCAACCGTCATTTGGTTCATGGTCAAGGTACCTGTTTTATCAGATGCGATGATTTCTGTAGAACCAAGTGTTTCAACGGCTGGCAATTTACGAACGATTGAATTGCGTTTAGCAAGGGTTGTTGTCCCCAAAGATAGGACAATGGTAACGATAGCAGGAAGTCCTTCTGGAATCGCCGCAACCGCAAGAGCAACCGCCACCATCAAGCCTTCTAACGGATGTTCACCACGAACGAAGACACCAACTAAGAAGGTGATAATCGCAATCACAACAATCAAGTAAGTCAAAGCTTTAGACAATTGTTCCAAACTTTGCTTCAACGGTGTTTCCGTTTCATCGGCATTGGCCAACATATCTGCAATCTTACCGACTTCTGTATACATACCCGTGTTGGTCACGACACCAATACCACGACCATAGGTCACGTTTGAGTTCTGATAACCCATATTGACACGATCTCCGATACCAGCATCTGCTTCCACCACTTGAGTCACATCTTTTTCAACTGGGACAGATTCTCCAGTAAGAGCTGCTTCTTCGATTTTAAGGGAGGCTGCTTCAAACAAGCGCATATCAGCAGGGACCACATCTCCGGCTTCAAGCAAGACGATGTCTCCAGGCACCAATTCTTTTGAATCAATTTCAATGACATGCCCATCCCGACGAACACGCGCTAATGGACTGGACATATTTTTCAGTGCTTCGATGGCTGCTTCGGCTTGTCCTTCTTGATAGACACCAAAAGCGGCATTCAAAACAACAACGGCTAAGATGATCATGGCATCTGTCAGACCATCCATTCCTTCTGTGAGCACAGAGAGAGCTGCGGCTACTAACAAGATGATAATCATCAAATCTTTAAACTGGTCAATAAACTTAGACAAGATACTACGTTTTTCACCTTCATCTAGTTCATTGTGGCCATAAGTCGCTAAGCGTTCTTGGGCTTGTGCTGAAGACAAACCTTCGATCGAAGAGTCTAGTGTTTTTAAGACTTCCTCTTCACTTTGTGTATAAAACAAAGCTTTATTTTGTTCTTTGGACAAAATAACTTCCTCCTTATAACGTTCTTCCAGATCTCTTTTGCACAAAAAAGAGACCTGTTTGAAAAAACAAGTCTCGCCGTTTAATATAGTGCCGGAAATAATTTCGTAATGACGACACTATCGCGGAAAACCGCCAGCTACTCCCTTGAGTGGTTTTATTATACCATTTTTACGGAATAAAGCAAGCAGGATCTTTACAAATTTCCTAGGGCTTATTCTGCCCATTCTACTAGCAATTGGTAATTGGCAAATTCCTGCTCTCCATCAAGTGTTAATAAGCGATAAGTCACTTGCAAACGACTTGGTTCTAATTGAAAGAGGTCTGTTGTAATCAAAAATTGCTGAATCCCCATAGGGGTCGGTATGATCGCTCCACCATCTTCGTTTTTGTTAAAGCGCATGATGGATTTAGGAGTTGAAAATCGTGTCATGACCAATTCATCGTTGGAAAATTTCAAAACAACTTTTTCATCTTCTTCATTGGTATACAAGAGGTATTGAAACCCTGCTTTTTCCTTCCATTCGCCTTGATAGTACTGATCAACGATTTCCATTTCTTCCCCAAACCGAATGGTATTTTGAATACGAATCTGCATCTTCATCTCCTTCTCATCTTTCCTTGCTTTCCTATTCTATCAAATTTTACGCATTTTGACTGCTCCTATTCGCCTCAAGATCGCAAAATAGGCTTTTTTTTGCTATAATAGACCCATGAATGAAAAAGTCTTTCGAGATCCCGTACATGATTACGTTCATGTGGAGCATCCCATCATTTATCAATTGATTAATAGTAAAGAATTTCAACGACTACGCCGCATCAAACAATTGGGAACATCTGGTTTTACCTTCCACGGTGGGGAGCATAGTCGTTTTTCTCACTGTCTTGGCGCCTATGAAATTTCAAGACGGATTCTGTCTATTTTTGAGGAAAAGTATGCGGATCAATGGAATTCTGATGAAAATTTATTGACCATGGCAGCTGCCCTCCTCCATGACATCGGGCACGGGGCCTATTCCCATACCTTCGAGGGACTATTTGGAACGGATCATGAAAAAATGACCCAGCTGATCATCACCAGTCCGGAGACAGAGGTCAATCAGATCCTCATACAAGTGGCACCGGATTTCCCAAATCGCGTGGCTAGTGTCATTGATCATACCTATCCCAATAAACAGGTGGTGCAGTTGATTTCCAGTCAAATAGATGTGGACCGAATGGATTATTTGCTACGAGATGCCTACTTTACGGGTGCTTCCTATGGGAAATTTGACTTGACCCGTATTTTGCGCGTTATTCGCCCCATTGAAAATGGCATTGCCTTCCAACAAAATGGCATGCACGCTGTCGAGGATTACGTGGTCAGCCGTTACCAAATGTATATGCAGGTTTACTTCCACCCAGCTACTCGTGCCATGGAAGTCCTCCTTCAAAATCTACTCAAACGCGCTAGAACCATTTATCCAGATCAGAAAGAATATTTTCAACTGACTTCACCTCGCCTGATTCCATTTTTTGAAGAAGATGTGACCATTGACGATTACCTGAATTTAGATGACGGCGTCATGAATACCTATTTCCAAGTCTGGATGGATAGTCCGGATACCATCTTGTCTGATCTTGCTCAGCGCTATATTAATCGGAAAGTCTTTAAATCGATTCTCTTTACCGAAGATAAACGGAAAGACTTAGCAATTCTTAAAGAGCTGATCAATGAAGTGGGCTTTAATCCAACATATTACACAGCTATCCATCAAAATTTCGACCTGCCCTACGATATTTATCGGCCAGAGCTTGAAAAGCCACGTACTCAGATCGAGATGATCCGCAAAGATGGACACCTAGCCGAATTGTCTCAATTGTCTCCACTAGTTGCTGCTCTTGCTGGAACACGCTATGGAGATAACCGCTTCTATTTCCCTAAGGAAATGCTGCTGGCAACTGACCTTTTCAGTAAACAAGTCGAGGAGTTTACTTCCTATATCTCCAATGATTATTTTACAGGTAAAAAAGACAGCAAGAAACAGTTGTAGCAATTTTTTGTAAAACGTTTCCCCTCACTGAAACAAATGAAAAAACTGGCGTGCATTCGCCATTGCCATTAGAAAGTAGGTATTTCAACAACATGTACCATTACCAACTAGGAATTTCTGCCTCTGAACATGATCATTTTGTGATTCAAAGCGACCAAACCAATCTATTACAAAGTAGCGCGTGGGCAAAAATCAAAGATAACTGGGGAAATGAGCGAGTTGGTTTTTATCAAGAGGACCAATTGGTTGGTGTTGCCAGTATCTTGATCCAACCACTTCCACTAGGATTTTCCATGCTCTACATTCCTCGTGGTCCTATTATGGATTATCAAAATCAAGACCTAGTTACCTTTGTCATCCGCTCTCTAAAAAAAATAGCCAAGCAGCACAAAGCCTTATTTGTAAAATTTGATCCTAGTCTTTTTCTAAGTAACCAAATGATTGGCCAAGAAAAAACAGAAGCTAGCGATGTAGAAGCCGTCATTACTGCATTGACAAAACAAGGTGTTGAATGGACCGGCCCTACAAAGGATATGGCTGAAAATATCCAACCACGCTTTCAAGCCAATATTCACAAAGAATTTTTCACTGAACAAAATCTTTCAAAATCTACTCGACAAGCCATCCGAACTGCCCGAAACAAAAGGATTCAGGTGCAATTTGGCGGGACAGAATTACTAGATGATTTTGCATCTCTCATGAAAAAAACAGAAGCGCGTAAAAGTATCCACCTTCGTGGAAGAGACTACTATGAAAAACTACTCACAACCTATCAAGGGCAATCCTATATTACCTTGTCCACTCTGGATCTAGAAGCAAGAAAAACTTCACTAGTTCAGGATCTTGAGAAAAATCAGGCTGAAGCTGAAAAATTCACAGAAAAAACCAAGCCTGGTAAGATAGAGAATAACCAGAAAGAAAAAGAACGCTTAGAAGAAGAGCTTCAATTCCTTGAAGAGCATCTTCAAGCAGGATTGCGAACCGTACCTTTATCCGGTACCTTAACTCTTGAATTTGGTGGAACATCTGAAAATGTCTATGCGGGAATGGATGAAGAATTCCGCCGTTACCAACCTGCCATTCTCACTTGGTACGAAACAGCTCAACACGCCTTCGATCGTGGTGCTTCATGGCAAAATATGGGAGGCATTGAAAATTCACTAGATGGCGGACTCTATCATTTTAAGTCAAAATTCAATCCCATTATTGAAGAATTTGTTGGCGAATTTAACCTCCCTACAAACTTCCTTTACCCTCTAGTAAACAAAGCTTACAAGATCCGGAAAAAATTAAGGAGTAAATAAAGTCATATGACACTTACGACCATATCAAAAGATGAATTTACCTCATTTGCCAATACCGTTTCTCACCGCTCATTCATCCAGTCTGTCGAGATGGCAGATCTCCTTGAACGCCGAGGAAATACGGTTCAATTGATAGCCTGGAAACAAAATGATCAAGTTCAAGTAGCAGCTATCCTGTATAGTCAGCCCATGACAGGTGGTCTCCATATGGAAATCAATTCCGGCCCACTATACCAAAACGAAGCTATGCTCCAACCCTTTTATGCAGCCGTAAAAGACTATGCCAAAGAGAATGGAGCTATGGAACTAGTTATCAAGCCCTATGATACCTATCAAACTTTTGATAGTGACGGAAACCCTACAACCGAAGAACAAACCCATTTCATGGATACCCTTACAAATTTGGGCTATCAGCATGATGGTTTAACAACTGGTTATCCAGGAGGGGAGCCGGACTGGCACTATGTGAAAGACATGGATGGCATTACTGAGAAAAATCTTCTCAACAGTTTTAGCAAAAAAGGAAAACCACTTGTAAAAAGAGCAAAATCCTTTGGTATTCAACTTAAGCAGTTAAACCGAGATGAGCTATATATTTTCAAGGAAATTACTTCTTCTACCAGTGACCGTCGAGACTATCAGGATAAGACCTTAGATTATTACCAAAATTTTTATGATAGTTTTGGCGATAAGGTAGATTTTATGATCGCAACACTAAATTTTGAACTCTACCTTTCAAATCTACAAGAAAAATGGAAGGATCTTCAATCTCAGCTTGATCCTCTAATAGAAAAAATTTCAGAGGGGATCAATTCCGCTAAAATTAATAAACTTAAGGCACAATTAGACAAACAAATGAATACACTATCTGTTCGAATGGATGAAGCAAAAGAATACATTGAAAAATATGGTAACCAGGACGTAATTCTGGCAGGTAGTCTATTTGTCTATATGCCACAAGAATCTACCTATTTGTTTAGTGGTTCCTATACGGAATTTAATAAGTTCTACGCCCCTGCTGTTCTTCAGGAATACATGATGCTTGAAACAATCAAACGAGGAATCCCACGATACAATTTTCTCGGTATCCAAGGTATCTTCGATGGTTCAGATGGTGTTTTACGCTTCAAACAGAATTTCAACGGCTACATTGTTCGTAAAATGGGAACCTTCCGCTATTATCCACGTCCCTTAAAACACAAAGTCATCTCACTCATTAAACGACTATTAGGACGTTCATAAATACAAAAAATTCAGCCAATTAGCTGGATTTTTCTTATACAAGCAAAAAGAGGCTGGGACCAAAGTCCTAGCCTCTTAAT
>NZ_MRXX01000006.1:167101-169515 GCF_016642265.1 Streptococcus lactarius | reverse complement strand
CCCACTCTCTTTTCATTATTATTTTGCAAAGTCAAGCAATGCCAAGAAGCTTTCTGGATCAAGTGACGCACCACCAACAAGAGCTCCGTCAACATCTGGACAAGCCATGTATGAAGCAACATTTTCAGGTTTCACTGAACCACCGTATTGTACACGTACTTTGTCAGCTACTTCTTGACCGAAGTCAGCAGCTACAACGTCACGAACAACTTTACACATTTTTTGTGCATCGTCTTGTGAAGCTGATTTACCAGTACCGATAGCCCAGATTGGTTCGTAGGCAATGACTGTTGAAGATACTTGTTCAGCAGTCAAACCAGCCAAAGCAGCTGAAACTTGAGCACCTACGAATTCTGCTGCTTTACCAGCTTCGTAAGTTTCAAGACTTTCACCACAACAGATGATTGGAAGCATACCATTTTCAAAGATTGCTTTTGCTTTCTTGTTGATATCTTCGTTTGTTTCATGGAAGTAGTCACGGCGTTCTGAGTGACCGATTACAACATAGTCAGTACCGATTTGTTTCAAAACTTCTGGGCTAGTTTCACCAGTGAAAGCACCTGAATTTTTGAAGTAACAGTTTTGTGCAGCAACTTTAAGGTTTGAACCTTTAGCAGCAGCAAGAACAGCAGTCAAATCAACTGCAGGAGCTGCGATACCTGCTTCAACAAGGTCAGATGAAGGAAGTTTAGATGCTACAGCTTCAACAAATGCTTTTGCTTCTTCTGGATTTTTGTTCATTTTCCAGTTACCAGCGATAAATGGTTTACGTGACATTTCACATACCTCGTTTTTCTATTTTTTATATCATCTATTTTACCATATTTTTCGTCATAATAAAAGGGCGTACAAGCTCATTTCCTTTTACAAAAGAAAAAAACCCCGTTTTCACGGGGCTTTTTCTGTCTGTCTATATAATTGTTAATCTGGGAACTAGATCGAATTAAGCTTCGATTTCAGTAACCATACCTGAACCAACAGTACGTCCACCTTCACGGATAGAGAATGTAGTACCTTGTTCAACGGCGATTGGGTGGATCAACTCAACGTCGATAGTCACGTTATCACCAGGCATTACCATTTCAGTTCCAGCTGGAAGTTCGATAGATCCAGTTACGTCAGTTGTACGGAAGTAGAACTGTGGACGGTAGTTGTTGAAGAATGGAGTATGACGTCCACCTTCTTCTTTAGTAAGGATGTAAACTTCACCTTTGAATTTAGTGTGTGGGTGGATTGAACCTGGTTTAGCGATAACTTGTCCACGTTCGATTTCATCACGTTGGATACCACGAAGAAGCACACCAACGTTATCCCCTGCAAGACCTTCATCAAGTTGTTTACGGAACATTTCAACACCAGTAACAACTGCTTTTTGAATTTCGTCTTTGATACCAACGATTTCGATTTCGTCGTTGACTTTAACAGTACCACGGTCGATACGTCCTGAAGCAACAGTACCACGTCCAGTGATTGAGAATACGTCTTCGACTGGAAGAAGCAATGGTTTGTCAGTATCACGTTCTGGTTCTGGAATGTATTCGTCAACAGTATCCATCAATTCCATGATGATATCTTCGTACTTAGTGTCACCTTCAAGAGCTTTAAGAGCTGAACCTTGGATAACTGGAAGATCGTCACCTGGGAAATCGTATTCTGAAAGAAGGTCACGGATTTCCATTTCAACCAATTCAAGCAATTCTTCATCGTCAACCAAGTCAACTTTGTTCATGAAGACGATCAAGTGTTTAACACCAACCTGACGTGAAAGAAGGATGTGTTCACGTGTTTGTGGCATTGGTCCGTCAGTAGAAGCTACTACAAGGATAGCTCCGTCCATTTGAGCGGCACCAGTGATCATGTTTTTAACGTAGTCCGCGTGTCCTGGAGCGTCGATGTGAGCGTAGTGACGTTTTGCAGTTTCGTACTCAACGTGTGCAGTGTTGATGGTGATACCGCGTTCGCGTTCTTCCGGAGCAGCATCGATAGACGCATAGTCTTTTGGTTGGTTAACTGCTGAAGGCAAGCGACGTGCCAAAACAGTTGTGATAGCTGCAGTTAGGGTAGTTTTACCGTGGTCAACGTGTCCAATTGTACCGATGTTAACGTGCGGTTTACTACGATCGTATTTTTCTTTTGCCATTTGAGTAAAAGCCTCCAATAAAATATATTTTATAGATAGACAGTAGGCAATACAGTCTAACTTTCCTTACTATTCTATCGAATTTCAGATGAAAATGCAAGCCTTTTACCTATATTTTCTTAATTATTCCTCTTCTTTTCTCATATTTTGTGATCTCAAGAAAATTTAAGAATCGGCTTCTAAAAAGACCTGCTTTTCATTCTCTAATCAAGTTTATAAAGGAACTTCTCCTTGCTTCTTTTATACAGAAAAAGTGGCTGGGACAAAAATCCTA
>NZ_MRXX01000006.1:160481-167040 GCF_016642265.1 Streptococcus lactarius | reverse complement strand
TGTCCCACTCTCTTTCTTAACCTGAGTTTCTAAGTCCTGTAGCCACCCCATTAATGGTAATATGGATTAATTTGTCTTGATCCGTTGACAATTGACCCGTCCGTTGACGTCGAATCAATTCTAACTGGATATAGTTCAACACATTGAAATATGGCATCCGATAATCCAAACTTTCTTTTAAATAAGGATTTTCTGCTAGTAACTCGTCATGCTCTTCAATCATTAAAATGACTTCCTTGGTTAATTGCCACTCATCTAAAATGATTTGATAGATGTTTCTTACCTCTTCTTCTTCACACAATTTAGCATATTCAAATGCAATGTCCATGTTGGCTTTTGACAAGACCATATCTACATTTGACAGCAAAGATTGGAAAAAAGGCCAAGTCTTATACATATAGCGAAGGGTTTCAATATTTTCGGGATCTTCATCGATGAATTCCTTAAAGCTAGAACCTACACCATACCAACCCGGGAACATCACCCGACTTTGTGACCAAGAGAAGACCCATGGAATGGCGCGCAAACCACCGATTTCTGTAATGGTTTTACGAGCCGCTGGACGGGAGCCAATGTTAAAGCTAGAGATTGCTTTAATCGGACTTGATTCAAAGAAATAATCATAGAAATGTTCATTTCCAAATACAAGTTCTCGATAGATGTTGTAGCTACGATCAACAACTTTATCCATCACTTCTCCGAACCGATCAAACATTGAAAATGGACTCTTTTGTTCAGAAATCATTCGGTTGATGGTTGCAGACACCAGCATCTCTAAGTTGTAGTAGGCTGCATCTTTGTTTCCATATTTATTGCCTATCACTTCTCCTTGCTCCGTTAGACGAATGCGGTCATTAATCGATTTCAAGGGTTGAGAGGTAATGGCTTCATAAGTAGGACCTCCACCACGGCCAACCGTTCCACCACGACCATGGAAGAAGGTGATCTTCACCCCAAATTCATCACCGATTGCAGTCAATTGTTGTTGGGCTTTAAAGAGGGTCCAGCAAGAAGACAAATAACCACCATCTTTGTTAGAATCTGAGTAACCTAACATAATTTCTTGGTAATTGTTTTTCGATGCAATCCAACGTTTTGCAATTGGAAGTGATAAATAGCTCCGCATCGTTTCCTCAGAGTGATCCAAGTCTTCGATTGTTTCAAACAAAGGTACAATTTGCACGCGCGCTTTTTCAGTATCAATCAAGCCCACTTCTTTTAACATAACAGCCAATTCCAGCATATCCGATACACTTGTTGCGTGCGAGATAATATTTTGGCGGATGACTTCTTCACCCAAGCGGTCTTTCAATTCACGCGCTGTTTGGAAAATTGCTAATTCTTTTTCAAGTAGTTCCGATTTTTCAACATGGGTTGCTGACAAAATACGTGGATCTTCTAAGAGTTCTTTCAACAGAACTTGGCATTTTTCTTCCTCGGTCAAGTCTGAATAATGGTCATTGATGCCTGAAGATTTCAGCAATTCAGCGACACAAGCTTCATGAACACTCGAATCTTGGCGCATATCAATAGATGCTAAATAGAATCCAAAGACATCGATCGCTTCTAAGAGTTCAGCAAACTCCCCAGAAATCAAATATTCTGACTTATTCTCCAACAAGGATTCTTTAATTTTTTCAAGGTCATCTTTAAATTCTTTGGCTGATGCATAGGCTGGAGCTTCTTTAGCATTAATTTCTTTTAAGGCACCTGAAATACGATTGCCAATATAATCAGAAACTGGACCTTGTTGATGAGCACTTGCCCCCAAAAGTCTCTCTACGGCATAACGATCTTCTCTCGTCTCCCCAACCATAGTCCATTCTTTTAAGTTGACCAAAGTTTGAATGAGTTTGGATTGGATATAATGGAAAGCGCGACGATAGGGTTCTTTTTCACGAAAGACAGATGTATCACTAGATAGAGCCGCCATTTCAGCTACTGCCTCACTCGTCTTAGAGAGGCTTGTTGAAAGTGAGAAATGACGATAGAGTTTTGAAATTTTATCGATGTAATAATTTAAGATTACTTCACTTTGAATAGTGGCTGACCGTTTTAAGGTATCTGCTGTTACAAAAGGATTCCCGTCTCGGTCACCTCCAATCCACATTCCCATGGTGATAGGGCGTGGATGTTCCAACTTAAGACCATGCTCTTTTGCCAAGCGTTTGTATTCCAACATCAAGTTTGGAACAGCTTGCAAGAAGGAACTATTGTAATATTCCATCACATTCGTAATTTCATTGGTAACCTTTAGCTTTTTATCCCGAATCATATCGGTTTGCATCATGATTTCAATATTGCGACGAAGGTTACTATACCACTTCTGCTCATTCATCATACCTGCTTTGACATCGCGATGTTGGCGAAGCAAGGCATGAATATGGTTGGTCAAATCCAACATGGTTTTTCTTTGGACTTGAGTTGGGTGAGCTGTTAAAACAGGCACAATATTAAGATGCTCCAAAATTTCTTGGGCATCTTCGTGTTTAGCTACTTCTTGAATTGTAGATGATAGCTTCCCTAGGTATTCTCCGTCAACATTGTTGAGGTGATTAATCTCAAAGGCTAAATCAACGTCTTCTGAAATATTGATCAAGAGGGGTAAAATCGCAAAATAACGCGAGATGACCGTCATCTCTTCATTTGATAATCTTTCTACTATTTGGTTTAATTCACGATAATTTTTTGTTTTTGATAAATCTTTCAACTGAGAAATCTTGTCAAACGTTTCAGGACGGACCAAATTCTTTGTAATATCATCCAATAAATCTGTTAAGATTTCTGCTTCTTCTTTGATAATTTCTTTATGAGTGAAGTTTTCTAATTTTTGTAAGACCATTTTCTCTCCTTTTAAAAAGTCAGCTAAAACATCCTGTATTAGTAATAGGAGGTTATTTTCCCTTTTTCTTCAAACACCATTCCGTCTTTTTCCATTTGTGCCCGTTTTTCACTTGCATCAATATTTAGAACGAAAGCAATAGCAACAGAAATAACCCATAAGCTATTTCCACCTTGTGATAAGAAGGGAAAGGTCACTCCAGTAGAAGGAATCAGACCTGAGATACCACCGATATTTACGAAGGTTTGCACCAACAACATCCCACCAATACCTATGGCCATCATTGAATTGAAGGGATTCTTCGCTCGAATGCCAACCAAGATGATCCGTAAGATCAAGAAGAATAGGAGAGCAAGGATCAAGCTAGCTCCTACAAATCCCAATTCTTCAATGACGATCGAAAACACAAAGTCTGTGTGAGCCTCTGGTAAGTAGCCTTGCTTTTCAATAGAATTTCCTAATCCAAGGCCAAACCAACCACCATTACTCATGGCATAATAGGAATTGGCCAATTGGTGTCCTGCACCCGACAAATCCTTAAATGGATTAAAAAAGGCACTAAAGCGTTTTGCTACATACCCAAAAAGAGGAACCTTTGCCACGCGATCTACACCGACTATCCAGATAGTTCCAAGGACAATCGTTGAACCACTAACAACCAATCCGAGCAAAGAAGTAAACCATCGATAACCAATTCCACTAACTGTAATCATCATGAGGACAGTTAAGGCTAAAATCGTCGCATTCCCTAAGTCCGGCATAATCGCAACAATCCCAATAAGGATCAGGGTCAACCAGCGCCAATCTGTTAAATTCCTAGGGATCCACTCGTTATGAGTAAGAGCTTGGTAATCATAATCTTGAATTTCTTCTTGCCGTTTGGAGAAGGTCAAAGCCAAGTACCAGACTAAAATAACCTTGAGGTATTCCGCCGGTTGAATACTAAAGCCTCCTGGTATGGTTAACCAGCCATGAGCTCCATTGACAGTAGCTGTTACAAATCTTGAAAGAAGCAATAAAATTACTTCTACAAAAATCACTAAAGCCAATACTTTTTTATTTCGAAGAAAGTTTAAACTGAATTTATAAATTAAGGCGATCGTAAAGAGACTGAAGACAAAGAATGCCCCTTGTGTCAACACCATCCGAATAGAACTTCCGCCACTTTGAATCGCCAAGGCACTTGTTGTCGAATAAACCACAATCAACCCGATAATGGATAAAATCAAATAGGGAATGAGAATGGAATAATTTAATAGACGTCTTTTTTCAATTTTCATAATTTACCATATTCCTAATTTTCATACTTCATTATATCATTTTTACAAGTCAAAACCAAGGAAAGGTTTGAAAAGATTCGGTTCCTTCTCTCTATTGGCAAAAAATTGGCTTAATCCTTCTTATTTTCAGTTTTTTTGATTCATTTTTGGTAAAAAGATTCCTATTTTAAAAAAATATGCTGAAAAAGTGCCCATTTGAGTATTAAGTTTTGCCTTTTCGTTAGTTTTAGGGTAAAATGATTCTGTATGAGAAAAAGGATAAAACCCGTTGTTCTCTTAGTTTTTTTTATTGGTATCATTTCTTTTTTAGTTCTGTCACGAACAATTGCCGATATTCAAGCAAGAGAAAAACAACAAACAATCAAAACGATTCCAACATCCAATTCACATTCAAAAACCACTACTTCAAGTTCTTCTTCTAAAAAAGAGGAGAGCATCAATCCAGAACTAGTTGGGCGACCGATCATTGATATTTCAGGTTGGCAATTGCCTAGCGAAATCGATTATGATACCCTTTCTCAAAATGTTGGGGGCGTCATCGTTCGTGTACACAGTGGGGCCCAAGCCAAAAAAGAAAAAGCCGCAACCTATCTAAATGGTCTGGATAAGTCTTATCAAACCCATATCAAAGAATTCCAAAAGCGTAATATCCCTGTAGCAGTCTATGCTTATGTCGCTGCCAAGGACAAAAAAGAGATGGAAAAGGAAGCAGAAGAATTTTATAAAGCTGCTTCTCCCTACAAGCCAACCTACTATTGGCTAGACGTTGAGGAAAAAACAATGAAGGATATGAATGCAGGAGTGGAAGCCTTTCGGGCAAAATTACAATCCCTAGGCGCTAAAAATATTGGACTGTATATCGGAACTTACTTCATGGAAGAACATAGTATCTCTACTGATAAATTTACCGCACTCTGGATTCCGACTTATGGATTTGATGATGGTTTTTATAACGCCGCACCAGATACTGCAACGGAATATGATTTGCATCAATACACTTCCCAAGGGCAATTAAATGGGTTCTCTCACTACTTGGATCTCAACCAAATTGCTCCGACACAAAACCAGGAAGCTATTTATCAGAAACTTTTTAAAGTAGAAAAAGATTAATCTTCCTCATAGCTATCAAACAGCAGTTCAAGTGACTTCACTTCTACTGCTGTTTTTTATTCCAATACCATTCGTTAATTTCATTCGTATCTATGATATAATGATTGAATGAAACCTAATGCTGAATGATAAGAAATAGAAAAGGGGAAACAATGGCCAAGAAGGATAAAGTTAAAAAAACATTGGTTGAGCAAATCTTAACCAAGGCAAAGGTTGAACATCAAGGCTTACAGATCAACGCGCTAGAAGGTGTCTTACCCGAAGGCATCGATCGGTCGACCATTTTCAAAACCTTAGCACTTAAAGGAGATAAAACTGGGCCTGTGATTGGAATCCTTCCTATTACTGAGCATCTATCAGAGAAGAAATTGGCGAAGATATCTGGAAATAAAAAAGTTGCCATGATTCCGCAAAAAGATCTAGAAAAAACAACTGGTTATATTCATGGGGCTAATAATCCGGTGGGCATTCATCAAAAGCATGCTTTTCCCATCTTTATCGATGAATCTGCCCTCCAATTAGAGTCTATGATCGTCTCTGCTGGTGAAATTGGTCATAGTATCCGAATCAAGCCACAACTACTGGCAGACTTTGTGAAGGCAACATTTGCAGATATCTTAGAATAAGAACAGAACAAGGAGAAAAGAAAGTGAAACTATATTTTATCCGGCACGGACGAACAGAATGGAATGAAGAAGGACGGTTGCAGGGAGCAAATGGGGATTCCCCGCTCCTACCTGCATCGGTTGAGCAACTCGAAAAATTAGGTAAGCACTTGGCAACTGTTCCTTTTGATGCAGCTTATGCGAGTGATCTTCCTCGGGCGGTCCATACTGCCCAGATCATCCTTCATCAGTTGGAACACCCACTCAAACTGCAAGCAACTCCTACTCTACGGGAGTGGAATTTAGGAAAATTAGAAGGGGCTAAGATTGCTACAATCACATCTATCTATCCCCAACAAATGCAGGCCTTTCGCCATAACTTGGCACGCTTTGACAATGAAATTTTTGATGCAGAATCTGTCTGTGAAACAACCAAACGGACCTGCGATTTTGTGAAAGGTTTGAAAGGAAAAGAGCTCGATACCGTGCTCATCGTTGGACACGGGGCTAATTTGACAGCTTCTATTCGTACCCTTCTTGGGTATGATACTGGAGAACTCCGAAAAAATGGTGGTCTGGACAATGCCAGTGTCACCATTTTGACAACAGAAGATTTTGAACAATTTCACTTAGATACATGGAATGACACGTCTTATATGGAAGACTAAAAAGAGGCTGGGACAAAAGTCCTAGCCTCTCAATTGTTTTTGGATTGTCGAGCA
>NZ_MRXX01000006.1:158607-160430 GCF_016642265.1 Streptococcus lactarius | reverse complement strand
TGTCCCACTCTCTTTCTTATTAAATTACTTCATAGTTGGGAAGAGAAGAACGTCGCGAATGGTTGTTACATTGGTCAACAACATAACCAAACGGTCGATCCCGATTCCAAGTCCACCTGTTGGTGGCATACCATATTCAAGGGCTTCAACATAATCATAGTCGATACCTGTCGCTTCATCATCACCCAATTCTTTTGCTTTAGCTTGGGCTTCGAACCGGCCAAGCTGATCAATTGGATCATTCAATTCCGTAAAGGCATTCGCATACTCTTTGGTCATGATGAAGAGCTCAAAACGATCCGTAAAGCGTGGATCTTCTGGATTTTTCTTAGCGAGAGGTGATACCGCTACTGGATGTCCATAAACAAAGGTTGGTTGGGTCAACGTTTCTTCGACAAATTCTTCGAAGAAGGCATTGATAATTTGTCCCACTTCTGTGTAGTGTTTTTCAACCGGTACATGTTTTTCATTTGCAAGGGCTACGGCTTCTTCAAAGCTTATTTCCTTCCAGAAATCAACACCTGTAATTTCCTTAATCGCATCCACCATGTGAATCCGTTTGAATGGTTCGTTGATCTTGATTTCTGTTCCTTGATAATCGATTGGACCATCTCCACGAACCGCTTTAGCCGCGTGTTGGATAATGCCTTCTGTCAAGTCCATGATATCGTGAAAATCTGCATAAGCTTGGTAGACCTCAATAGAAGTAAATTCAGGGTTATGAGTAGCATCCATCCCTTCATTACGGAAGATCCGTCCAATTTCATAGACACGTTCCATCCCACCAACAATCAAACGTTTCAAGTGAAGTTCTGTCGCAATACGGAGTACCATATCAATATTTTGGGCATTGTGGTGAGTAATAAAAGGTTTTGCAGCAGCACCACCAGCTTCATTGTGAAGAACAGGTGTTTCTACTTCAAGGAAACCTTGACCATCTAAATAACGACGGATTTCAGAGATAATTTGTGAACGTGTGACAAAACGATCAAAACTTTCACGATTTGAAATCAAATCCAAGTAACGTTTGCGGTAGATGGTTTCCACATCAGACAAGCCATGGAATTTTTCAGGCAAGGGACGAAGGGCTTTTGATAAGTGGGTGATGTGGGTAGCTTTAATAGAAAGTTCTCCCATATCTGTCCGCATGACTTCCCCTTCAACACCAAGGAAATCACCAAGGTCCGCTTTTTTGAAGATCTCGTAGTTTTCTTCTCCAACAGCATCCTTACGAACGTAGATTTGAATTTGACCATCACGGTCTTGGATGTGGGCAAAACCAACTTTCCCTTTACCACGCTTCGTCATCAAACGACCTGCAATAGTAGCAGTTTCGTTGATTTCATGCAATTCTTCTTTCGTTTTATCAGCGTATTTTTCTTTTAATTGACCAGAGGTAGCTGTACGTTCAAATCGTTTACCAAATGGGTCGATTCCTTGTTCACGAAGTGCCGCCATCTTTTCACGACGGACAAGCTGCTGGTCATTTAATTCTTCCATATGTTCAGTAGTCATTTGGACCCTCCTAAGTTATTCTTTCCTATTCTACCATATTTAGACTAGAAATTCACTAATAATTACCATTTCAGTAAAAATGAGACTAGGAAAAATCAATCCCTCATTAAACTTGTTTCCTTCAATATGTAGACAATCCTGATCAAGAGTAGGAAATTGCCTTTTTAGCAGTTGCCTCCCCTATAGTGAAACCTCCTAGAAATACTGATTTTAGGGCATGGAATAGAATTTTGCACTATATATTCTAAAAGAAAAAGAGAGTGGGACAAAAGTCCTAGCCTCTCAGTTGTCTTTGGATTGTCGAGCAA
>NZ_MRXX01000006.1:153756-158551 GCF_016642265.1 Streptococcus lactarius | reverse complement strand
TTTCTGTCCCACTCTCTATCCATTTTTTTCTTTTGTTATTCGTAGCGTAGCGCTTCAATCGGATCCAGTTTAGAGGCTTTATTAGCTGGTAGAATTCCAAAAATCATCCCTACGAAAGCTGAGAAAATAATACTTCCAATCGCAACTTTCAGGGAAATAATCGGTGGTCCTTCTAAGGAGGCTGCAGCAAGGGAAGTAATTAAGCTATTCACACCATAAGCAAGGCCAAGACCAATCAGCCCTCCAATGATGGTCAAGACCATAGACTCAATTAAAAATTGAACCAGAATCTTACCTCGAGTTGCTCCCAAAGCTTTGCGAAGACCAATTTCTCTCGTCCGTTCGGTGACAGAAACCAACATGATATTCATAACGCCAATACCACCAACTAAGAGAGAAATCCCCGCTATGGCACCGATTACTGTTGTCATGATTCCAACCACTTTATTAGTTTCTTCTAGGATGCTATCTAGATTAAAGATCTGGAATTCTCCTTGACGAACACCTGAAAGCTCTGTTAACTTTTGAGCTGCTTCAATCCCAACAGATTTGATTTGTTTCACATTCGGAACGTGGACGACAATATTTTGAATCTCGTCTGTTCCAAATTCAGAAGCTAGCTGGGTATTGGCCATTAGGGCACTACCACCTGAAGAAGCTCCGTAAAGAGCTGTCCCCGCATTTGGATCTTTAAACACACCAACAACCCGATAATTATTGTCTCCAACAGAGACAATCTGGTTCAGCGGATTCTCAGACCCAAATAATTGTTGCGCTAATCCTTCATCTAGAAGCACAACCCGTGAAAAATTACTATAATCTGCAGGCGTTAATTTTCGGCCAGATAGGAGTTCCACCTTCTTGACAGAAAAATAGGTCTCATTTACCCCTTGGATATTCACCCCGTCTGCTTTTTTCTTTTGAAAAGCAATGGTTGCGTTAGAAGTGTTACCAACGTAATAGCCATCGATCCCTTTAATCTTGGTTAACTCCTTGACCCAAGATTCTTGAACAACTGGTGGTGCTTCTTGTACTTGACCATCAATATCTTCAGCATTTTCTCCATCCATATCCGATGGAGCTGCCATCCCTCGATCTTCAGCTGCAGGGCCACTTTCGCCTCCACCTCCTCCTTCTCCAGTCTCATCAGAAGGGCCGACATTAATCCCTGTCACATAACCACTCTTATTTGGAGAATAGGAGATTTGTACATATTCTTGGTCCTTAGTGAAGGTCTTAGTAACACCAGCTTTCATGCCATCTCCAAGAGCCATGATGACAACGACAGAAGCAACCCCAATAATGATCCCCACCATCGTTAAGAAAGAACGTAATTTATGACTCATGATCGAGCTCATTGCAAATTTCCAATTTTGCATCACTCCCTCCTTTCCAACTTGCTATCTGAAGAAATCACCCCGTCACGAATGACGATACGGCGATTGGCGAAGGCGGCAATTTCAGGTTCATGCGTAACCATGATAATGGTCTTTCCTTCTTGATTTAGCTTGGTTAGTAAATCCATTATTTGCTCGCCAGTCTTGGTATCTAAAGCACCCGTTGGCTCATCTGCAAGGACGATAGCAGGTCGATTTACGAGAGCTCGAGCAATTGCCACCCGTTGCTTTTGACCTCCAGAGAGTTCCGAAGGCAAATGGTGCATGCGCGAACCAAGCTCTACTTTTTCGAGATACTGCTCCGCTATTTCCTTGCGTTTAGCAGGATGCACCCCTGCATAAATGAGTGGTAATTCGACATTTTGAAAGGCATTGAGTTTAGACAAGAGGAAAAATTGTTGAAAGACAAAGCCGATTTGTTCATTTCGGACATGTGCCAACTTTTTCTCACTCAGATTTCCAACTTCCTGTCCATCTAGGAAATAGTCCCCACTTGTTGGGCGATCCAGCAGGCCAATCACGTTCATCAAGGTTGATTTTCCTGAACCGGATGGGCCCATTATGGCGACAAATTCACCCTTTTCAACTTCTAGATCGATATCTTTTAACACGCGAAGTTCCTGATCCCCATTTCTATAGGTCTTATTGATGCCTTTTAGTTCAATCAATTTTGTCATATTTACCGATCTCTTTTCCATCTTCCAGTTTCTCATTAGGGTTTACAATGACTTGGGCATCTTTCTTCAGACCAGATACGATTTCTTGGTTTTCAGCATCGGCATTCCCCAGAGTGACCTTCACTTTCTTGGCCTTGCCCTTTTCGACGGTCCATACGTAACTCGTATCCCCATCGGCCATCACACTCGTCACTGGAACAAGGGGGTGTTGAGTCGAACTTTTGACCTCAATATTGACAGAAAAACCTTGTTTGAGTTCTCCAATGTCACTCGTAATATCTACTGTGAACGGATATTTAGCACCACCGCTCCCTTGTGTTCCACCTGCTGTATTGTTGTTGGCTTGCCCAGAATCGGTTGGATAATTACCCACATAAGAAATCTTTCCTGTCCAGGTTTTATCTGGATAAACTTTGGAAGTAAGGACCACTTCTTGACCTTCAGAAATATTGGCCAAATTGTATTCGGATAATTCCCCTTTTACTTGTAAATGGCCATTGCTGACAATATGCACCAGAGTTTGATTGGTACCCGTGGTTGATTTTGAAACATCTTTATTGACTTCTACCACTGTCCCATCGATACTACTTTTGACTATTGTTGCATCCAGAAGAGCCTTGGCCTTATTCATATTATCAACTGCATCAGCTCTTGCATCTCGCAAATCACTCGCTTGAGAATCCACTGTTCGTTGGGCCTGTGAAGCTGACTTAGCATCCTCTTCATCGTCGCCAGTCGTATCCACACTTACCCCATTGGTCATTAAATCGTTTAACTGACGATCGGCCTTATTGACAGTACGAACTGCTGCATCATAGGCCGTTTGAGCTTCTGTACTACTATACTGTACAATCGCTTGTCCAGCTGTCACTTGATCTCCCACATTGACCAAAATCGATTGCAAATCACCCTTGGTCCCATCAAAATAGACATACTGTTCTTGATCGGCAGTAACCTTTCCAGTTAATAAGACAGAAGAGGCAATAGAGCCATCCTTAACGGTTTGTACCATCGGAGTTTCATTCGCAACTTCTTGATTAGGTGAGTTAGGGTGGGAAAACATCATCACACTTGTTGTTCCAATCACAAGAACAGCTGCACCTGCGGCTGTCCAAATTTGCCATTTCTTCATTTTCTTCATTTTAGTTCTCCATAAAAGAAAGCGTTTTTTCTATACTATAGTATACCATACTTCCCTTCTTTTCTATCCAAAAATATTATCAGAAAAAACAGGTTTTGTGGCAAAATCTTTACTCTTGACTTTTGTAACAATAGATATTACAATCAAACTGATCAGTCACTAAGGAGGACAGTATGAAAGAATTCGATATCATTGCAATTGGTGGCGGCAGCGGAGGAATCGCAACGATGAATCGGGCCGGCGAACACGGAGCTCGCGCAGCCGTCATTGAAGAAAAACAATTGGGTGGAACTTGCGTTAACAGAGGCTGTGTTCCTAAAAAAATCATGTGGTACGGAGCACAGATTGCAGAAGCCATTCGTGATTACGGGCCAGACTATGGTTTTACTTCTGAACAAACCAAATTTGATTTTAAAACCTTAAGAAAAAATCGCGAAGCCTATATTGATCGTTCTAGGAATTCTTATGATGGTAGTTTCAAACGAAATGGTGTTGAACTGATTGAAGGGCGTGCTCGTTTTGTGGATGCCCATACTGTTGAGGTCAATGGAGAAACCATAAAAGCCAACCATATTGTGATTGCGACAGGAGCCCATCCTCATATTCCTTCTGTTCCTGGAGCAGAATTCGGCGAAACATCTGATGATGTTTTTGCTTGGGAGGGACTTCCAAAGTCTGTTGCCATCATTGGGGCAGGCTATATTGCGGTTGAACTAGCCGGTGTGCTCCACCATTTAGGCGTTCAAACAGACCTCTTCATCCGAAAAGATCGAGTTTTGCGTCGTTTTGATTCCTATATTGTCGATGGCTTAATGGAAGAGATGGAAAAACAAAACCTTCCACTTCACAAACAGAAAGTTCCCATGAAGCTTGAAAAATTAGCAGACGGTCGTGTGAAGATCTATTTTGAAGATATGACCAGCCATGTGGCAGAACATGTCATCTGGGCAACCGGACGCAAACCAAACGTCCAGGATCTCAATTTGGAAGCTGCAGGTGTCACCTTAAATGAAAAAGGATTCATTGCAGTGGACGAATACCAAAACACCGTTGTTCCGGGCATCTATGCCCTTGGCGATGTCACAGGAGAAAAAGAATTAACCCCTGTCGCGATTAAAGCTGGACGCACTCTTTCTGAACGACTATTCAATGGAAAAGTCAATGCCAAAATGGATTATACAAGTATCCCGACCGTTGTCTTTTCTCACCCTGCTATCGGTACCGTTGGCTTAACAGAGGAAGAAGCCCAACAAACTTATGGAAAAGAGAATATCAAAGTCTATACTTCTCAATTTGCTTCCATGTACACCGCTGTAACCCAACACCGCCAGCAAGCAAAATTTAAACTCATCACTGCAGGACCAGAAGAAAGAGTCGTTGGCCTTCACGGTCTTGGATATGGAGTGGACGAAATGATCCAAGGATTTGCCGTTGCTATCAAGATGGGAGCGACAAAAGCCGATTTCGACGCTACCGTTGCCATTCACCCAACTGGATCAGAAGAATTCGTAACCATGAGATAAAAAATAAGAGGCTGGGACAAAAGTCCTAGCCTCTTATAGTTTTTGGATTGTCGAGCA
>NZ_MRXX01000006.1:149080-153722 GCF_016642265.1 Streptococcus lactarius | reverse complement strand
TGTGCGGAGGTGGGACGAAATCGAATTCTAACGAATTAACGATTTCTGTCCCACTCTCTTTTTCTTTTCTTATGGTAAGATGGCAATAGCACGAACAGGTGAACCAGTTGCCTTGTCCCAATGAGGGAACGCAATCGAAATCAAGGCACCAACAGCTGGTACTTGATCCAATTGATTCAATACTTCTACTTGGTAGATGTTTTGTTCCAAGAGATAATATTCATTGACCAAACCATGTTCTGCTGCTGGAATACCCGCATCGGTATCAAAGGTTTCATGGCCTACTGCTTTGACATGGCGTTCATGAATCAAAAATTCTAGAGCTTCACGGCTCCATCCTGGACTTTGTTGAACCCCATTTTCATCAAGGTTACGCATGGCATCTTGATCTGGCCAACGTTTTGACCAATCACTACGGAAGGCCACAAAGGCCCCTTCTGCAATTTGTCCATGCTCTGCTTCAAAGTCTAAGATATCTTGTTTGCTCAAGATAAAGTTTGGATTGGCTGCAACTTCTTTCGATTTGTCGATGACATAAAGTGGCAAGAGAAGATCTTTGAGAGCAATCTCATCCAACCAACGACCACCTTCCACAAAGTGAATCGGCGCATCAATATGTGTTCCGTATTGCCCCACAACCGTGAATTTTTGAACATGAAAACCATCTTTGAGTGTAAAGAGGTCCTCTTGCTTCAAGGCTGGAAGAGCTGGAAAGTGTGGGCTATCGGCATTGATTTGGTGACTCAAATCCACCCATTTTTTAGCTTGCAACTCATGATAAATACTTAGTAAATCTGACATTCTTTCTTCCTCCTGCTTATAGTTATACATTAAGCAATGAATGAATTCATTGTATCACTCTAGAGCTTGATAAACAAGGGGTTAGGATAATCCAATATCTTTGATCTATCTATAGTTTTAACTTATATCGAAACACAAAAAGAGCGAGGACCAGTCCTCAACTCCTTTTGTCTATCCATTTTTAAAAGCATCTAACAGCACTTGAAATTCTTCATTGGTAAGCGTAATCCCCTTGCCCATCTTTGTATGATCGGGGCTCCAGGTCCGGATATCATACTTAGCTGGAGCACCGTTAAAACTTACACGGTTCAATTCCTTGGTCCAACCCTTGTCATTTTCTGACAAGACCAGTAGATGTTCTTCGATTTGGAATGAAAATTCTGCCATTTCACGACTCCTTTCTTGCCTTCTCATCTCTATTATTCGTAAATCATTTACAAAATCGTTGAAATTATCTATAATATATTGTATCAAGTTATGGAGAATTTAGCTATGAAAAAATTTCTCGAGATCGTTAAAGACCGAGCAAATGAATTTTTCAATGGAAAAGTCAGTACCCCTGCCCCATTAGAAGATGAGAGAATTATTGAAATCATTCAACAAGCATTGCGAAAAAAACAAGGGGTTCATGTTATTTTTTCAAACAAGAGTTTTACAGGCGATATTGTCAAGTATGACCAAGAACGCCGACAACTGATCGTGAAAAATTTTAAAAAGAGTATGTCTACGATTATTCGGATTTCTGAGATCCAGAAAATCAGTTTGGTTCCCAATAATATTCGCATCGCCCAACAAAAAGGAGAGGTTTAACCCTCTCTTTTTTTGTTATACTCGAACAGTTTTACTTGCGCCATCTTTTGAGTAAAGATTGATCAAACCTTCTTGACAAGAACGGATCATATCTCCTGGTTTGACTTCCTGTGGAACGGTGATGGTAAGGAGTTCCATCGGATTTGGTGCACGATCAATTTTAACACCGTCTTTATCGTGCAAATCCTGAATATGGCATTCAAAATGACGGAAGCCTGGTCCGTAGAATTCCACTTGGTCCCCTTCATTGATCACATTCCGTTGACGAATCGTCGCGGTCATGGTAGATGGATCAAAGTCTACGACTTCTCCTACAAATTTGTATTGAGGAATCTTCCGACGTGCTCCAAACAATTGTTCATTTTCGGTAGGTGTTTGGTAGTAGAATCCAGTTGCCAATTCACGTTGAGCGACTTTCCACAATTCATTGATCAAATCATCCTTGATCGCATAAAAGGCTTCTGGACTTTCCATATAAGCATCACAAGCGGCCTTATAACAGTTGGCAACCGTTGATACATAATGGACTGATTTCATCCGACCCTCAATCTTCAAGCTGTCAACTCCATTGTCAATCATATCAGGGATATGTTCGATCATACACATATCCACAGCTGACATAGAGTATTCTTCTGGGATTTGGCCTTTCACACTCTTGCGTTCTCGACCAAACGGCATATCATAAAGATCGTATTTCCAACGACAAGATTGGGAACAGCCCCCACGGTTGGCGTCTCGGTCAGACATGTGGTTGGAAAGCGTACACCGTCCTGAATAGGAAATACACATGGCTCCATGCACAAAGGCCTCAATCTCAAGGTCTGTACGTTTACGAATCTCAGCCAACTCTTCCATCGATACTTCACGCGCCAATACGACACGGGTCAATCCATATTCTTTCCAGAAATGGAAGGTTTCTACATTGGTCGCGGAAGCTTGAGTAGACAAGTGAATATGAAGACCTGGTGCATAGGTTGAGCAGATCTCAATCAAGGCTGGGTCTGATACAATCACGGCATCCAGTCCCATATCCCGCAATTCACGGAACCACTCACCAGCTCCTTTTTCATTTCCTTCATGTGTCACCATGTTCGACGCAACGTGGACATCTACCCCGTGTGCATGAGCGTACTCAATCCCTTCGCGAAGCTCATCCATGGTGAAGTTTCCTGCTCGACTACGTAAGCCATAGGCTTGTCCACCAACGAAGACAGCATCTGCCCCGTAATTCACAGCAACTTTTAATTTTTCTAAGGTTCCAGCAGGTACCAAGACCTCTGGACGTTTTTTTGTATTTATCATGTTTTCTCCAATTTACAAGATTGTCGATTTATGAATCGCCTCTTCGTTCCCTGAAAATGGAAAACTCTCAAACGAAGAAGCTGCTATTGTTTCTATTATTTTACACGATCTGGCGCATAATCGTAAAAGCCAGTGTCAAGCCCCCGATTGGCAGGATGCAATTTACGGATTTCTTCATCAAAGAGATAGGCTTGATCTTGCGTGAAGGTTCCTTTTTGGATCAAATCACGGGCTTTGATAAAGTATTCTGTAATCTTGACAAAGTTCTCACCCGGACAGTACACACCATCCAGTTTCCAATGATCATACCCATGTTCCACCAACTCAGAGAGCTTGGTCATCATATCCAAATCATTGTTCGAAAAAATATGTGTTCCATGCTTGTCTTCGTAGACAGAGTAATGGGAATCCGGATCTCCCGGCTCTGCTAGGAACAAATCACGCTCCTTGGTAACCGATTCTTCTGTCTTGATAAAGTTATAGTAGTTATGTAGCAAAGGACGCTTCGAATGGTGAATAATGCTGGCACCATAGACCAAGATTTCAGCTGGTATCTGTAAATTTTCTGCCATCATAAACAGTTCAGCAGATGGAATTTCACGAGCCAAAACAGCTTCAGAAGCACCTGCCTGTTTCCCCCAGAAATTAATCTGGCGACTTGAAGTGACCATGGTAGAGGCATCATAAATAGTTTTAAACGGATAGCCGTCACGCTTCAGGACATAAAAAACGCCCGCATCTCCGACAGTAATATAATCAGCCTGAATGTCCTTCAAAAAATCAAGGAAAGGCTTGATTGAATCCATCATCGATTGGTGCATGAGTGCATTTACAGCTACTGTCAATTCTTTGCCAGCAGCATGGACTAATTGGGCAATTCGATTTATTTCGTCATAGCTTAAAGTTTGAGGCAATCGTAATCCGTAGTCTGATTCGCCAACATAGATCCGGTCAACCCCTGCATTGATCAGGGCTTGGGCTTGCTCCACACTCTCCGCTGTTGCTGTAATAATTATATTTTTCATAGATCCATTATAACAAAAATTCCCCTATTCATAAAAAATTTCTTCATTTTGTAAAATTTGTAACATTTTTGTAACATTCAACTGCATGAATTCATGGTAGAATAGTAGAGAACTGTTAGGAGAGAGAATATGCCCGTAAGAAATTTAAGACACTATGATGAGGAATTCGATTATCTCGAATTAGTAAAAGATCAAGAAATAACCCCTATTCAGGATTATATGCCTGAAGTTGAACCCGCACCCCAATTAGGTGAATTGCTGTACTTTTTGAATATTGCGGTTTTCTGTGTATTGACAGTTGTTTTTAGCTTTGTCTTTTTAGCAACAAAAATGAATACCTTCTTCGCCTTTGCTTTAGCGATTGCTTCTAGTTTTGCTAGTATTCAAGGTTTTAGAATCTACTTCAATAAAAAAAGAAAATAAAAAGTCAGGTCTGCCTGATTTTTTTGTACAAATTTTTAATAGAAAATGATATTTCAAAATAAAATATAATGAGCAATTAATCATTTAACTTCAAAAAAATGAGGCATAGAGAGCCTTAGAACATAGATAAGCTATTTTATCAAAGCAAAATAAGTTAAGAAATTCTGCAAAAAAATATAAATGTATTCTAATTTTTTGAACAAATCAAGAAATACTTAAACTTTCCGATGTGAGAAAAATGAGGCTGGGACAAAAGTCCTAGCCTCTTCTTGTTTTTGGAT